>JAHAKU010000022.1:0-15952 GCA_018371535.1 Campylobacter concisus | reverse complement strand
CTTATGACCTTACACAAGCTGGATGGTTGTTTGGTGCAAGACTTGGTGCTGAGTATAGTTTTGATGAACACAATGCACTTGAGTTTGGTGTAAAAGCTGATAGATCTTGGTATGACACAGATGAAATTAAAAATCTTAAATCAACAGATATCGGCGCTTACCTAGGCTACACATATAAATTTTAATTTTTGGGGTCTTATGACCCCTTATTTTTACTTCAAATTTACAATGGCTAATTTATAAAGAGTATCAATTTAACAAAAGTTTTTTGCCCTAAAAATCTTACTTTCATTGAAAATTATAAGAAATTAAATTTCAAAAAGATATAATCAAAGCATTCAAAATAAAGACGAAAGATTACGATGAAAAAAAAGCATTTTTGTTGCCAAATTTTTGGCAGTTTGGGCATAAATTTAAGTGAGCAAATAGCATTAGTAAAAGTTGGCAGGGCGTCAAAAGGTCCTTGCCAAAGCTATGTTAACTAAAGAGGATATTAGGAATTTACTAGCACGTAGATTTTGTAACGACATACACAAAAAACTTAGTGAAATTCCAACGCCAAGCGCCCTAAAGGATATCTACAAAGGCGCTAATCGCATCAAAGAAGCGATCGAGAGAAATGAACACATCGCTATTGTTGGTGATTATGACGTTGATGGCGTGGTTTCAAGTGTGATTTTAGCCGAGTTTTTTGATGATCTTGGCGTAAAAAACTACCTAGTAAAGATCCCAAATCGCTTTAAGGACGGATACGGCTTAAACCCTGAGATCATCGACGAGCTTGCAAGCGATGTGAGTCTAATAATCACCGTAGATAACGGTATCTCAGCTAATGAGGCAGCTAGCATCTGCAAAGAAAAAGGCATCGATCTCATCATCACAGATCACCACATGCCACCAGCCATTTTGCCAGAAGCCTACGCCATAATCAATCCAAAACAAGAGGACTGCAGCTTTCCAAATATCGAAATTTGCGGTGCTGAAGTGGCTTGGTATTTGGTTGGAGCGCTAAAGGATGTTTGCAAGTTAAACTACGATATGAGCAAGTTTTTAGAGCTTTTAGCCATCGCGATAATAGCTGATATGATGGAGTTAAGAGATATGAACAGGATGCTCGTTCGCATGGGTATTTGCAAGTTAAATGCCTCGAAGCGCTCGGCATTTTGCGTCATAAAAGAGTTTTACGGCAAGGATAAATTTGAGTGTGATGATATCAGCTTTCTTATAGCACCTCTTATAAATTCAGCCGGACGCATGGATGATGCGATGAATTCATTTAACTTCTTGCGCGCAAAGAGCATCGAAGAGGCTTACAACTACCTTGATACGATTATCGAGTTTAACAACTCCAGAAAAGAGGAGGAGCGCCAACTCTTTGAGTGCTCACTAAAGGACGTAAAAGAGGATGACGAGGTCATCATCACTTGGGGAGAGCAGTGGCATGAAGGCGTGATAGGCATCGTAGCCAGCCGCCTTGCAAAGCACTTTGCAAAGCCAGCTATCGTCTTTAGCATAGACAAAGGCCGCGCAAAAGGCAGTGCTAGAAGCGTTGGCAAGCTTGATATCTTATCACTCATCGCAAGCCACGAAGATCTGCTAACAAGCTACGGCGGTCACAAAGGTGCAGCAGGGCTAACTCTTGCGCCTGAAAATTTGGAAAAATTTAAAGATGCTATAAATAAAAGCTGCTCATGCCTAAATATGCAAGAGTGCAAAAGCTCAGACGAGCTACTTGGCGACATAATGCCAAGCGAGATCGACTTTGAGCTACTTGAAATTTTGGAATTTTATGAGCCGTATGGACAGAAAAATCCGCGCCCAGTCTTTAAGATAGAAAACGCTATCGTGAAAAACGAGAGGCTCATAGGCAGGGATCAAAACCACTTAAAACTTATCTTGCAAAAAGATAACAAGACGCTTGAGGCGCTATTTTTTAACTTTACAAAGCACGTTAGAGTAGGCGAAATGATAGATATCATCTTTTGCGTATCTAAAAATTCGTTCCGCGGTCTTGTTACGCCACAGCTTCTTATAAGAGAAATTTTGTAAATTTGAGATGAAAATGGCTTTAAATTTTGCTCTTTTATTAAAGTAAAAAGATGGGCAAACTAAGAAGAAAAAGAACAAGTAAAGTTAAAAATAAAAAAGAGGCAGATCCTTCTAATGCTAAACTAAGCACTACTCATAAATTTATAATATCGATTGCGCTTGGCATCTTCTTGGCCCTTTGCGAGGTAGCTTATAAAGAGGCTAAAAAACATGAATGCGAGGATCGCTGGGATAGATCATTAGGACCAGAAGCGCTTGGCGGCGGCGGTATAGTGCGTGGCCTTTTAAAGGCTGGCTGTGGTGCTGAAAGCAGCTACGAGCATCACTATATACATCATAGAAGAGGATGGTAAATTTAATACTTCGACTAGCTCTTTGCTCTCTTGCATTACACTTGCAAATGCTTCTTGGAATGCCAAATTTTTAGATATTTTTTGAAAGTTATAAATTTTATCTATTAAATTTAATGGGTTATTTGATAAAAATACAGAAAAGCTAGAAATTTAAGCTTTTTTAGAAATAGTTTATCTCTAAAAATCATTTAGCTGACCTCTTATATCGCAGCTTCTCGTGCGAGAAATTTTATAGCATTTTGCCTAGTCGTTTGAAATTTAACGACTAGGTGTTGCTTTTTAATAATTCAAAATTTCATAAATTTATTTTTATAAATCCCTAAAATACGAACTTTATAAGCAAAGTAAATTTATCAATACTTATTTAATATTATAAATTAATAATATTTTAAATAAAAATCCGTAAAATTACATTTACATTATATTTTTAAAGGATTGAAAATGAAAAGTTCATTTTTGAAAGCTAGCATGATTGCATGTGCGGTTTGCTCATTTGCTATGGCAGAGGGAGCATTTATTGGTTACGAGGGCGGATACTCTTTTGCGTCAAATGTAAAGTTATCTGAGGCTAACGATGGAGCAAGACTTAGGAAAGGTCAATTTAACAGTGGCATAAAAGCTGGTTATGATTTTGACAGCTTCAGAGCTTACGGTGCTTATTTTTATAATTTTCAGACTAAAAAAGAGTTAGAAGATGATGGTGAAAAATATACAATTAAGTGGAATAAACACAGCTTTCTAGCAGGTGTCGACTATACTCCAAGCATTACCAGCAATGTTAAGCTTGTAGCAGGTGCTTATACTGGCGTTTCAAGAATAAAATTTAAGGTAGATAATTCAGATAGTGCACAACACTCAACTGGTTTTGTGCTGGGCACAAAATTCGGTGCTGAGTACTTACTTGATCAAAACAATATTTTAGAGGCTGGCGTTAAGGCTGACTATACTTTTTATAGAAAAATTGAAGAAGTTAAAGTTAGAGAGAGCAACATCGGTCTTTACGTAGGCTACACTTATAAATTTTAATATTAAATATTCCCTCCTTAAGAAATTTGCGCCCTAGTTTGGGCGTAAATTTATCTCTAGTATTTTTACCACTAAATTTAATATACTTTTCAAAAAGGACACAAAATGAATAAAATAATATTGTCTTTATTTATGCTCTTAACGGCTACGTTTGCGGTTGATTGTGATAATGCATTTATTAAAGCTGTTGTAAGCATGATCGATGAGCCAGCTCCCACAGGAGTCGATGAAAATAGCGTAATAACGGGTGCTACATGTGAAAATGAGACCCTAAAAACCACCTTTGTTATAAATGATAGCGAGGATATTAAATTTAGTAAATTTACTAAAGAGCAGATAGATGAGTTTAAAAAGATGCAGACTGAAATGCTAAAAGAGGACTTTTGTAGTAGTAAAAATCCTCTTATCGACAAAGCCTCGTGGATATATAACTACGAGAACGGCAAGAACTTTACTGTGATAAATTTGACAAGAGAGGATTGCAAGTAAATTTTCTGGGGTTGCCCCCAGAAATTTAAGCTTTTTTATCTTCAAGCTCTTTTAGGTGCGCTTTTACAAACTCACCAAATTCGTCTTGAGTTAGCACTCTTTTAGCAAGTTTTTCCTTGCATTTTTTGCCAAGCTCGCCAAGTGTTGCTCTATTTTTTTGGCTTTGTGATTTGCCAAATTTTGAAAGGATCGCATTTAGCTCATGCTCTTCACCGAAATTTACTAGCTCTTTATCTAGTGCCATTTTCTCTCCTTTGATGAAAATTTCTTCTAATTTTAAAATTTAATAGTAAATATAAATAAATTTAAATTTTAAAGGTCAAAAATAGCGAAAAATAGGGCTTTGTTAAATTTAAATTTCATATAGATTAAACGCGTAATAGTAAAATCACGAAAATTTTTAAAGGAGAAGTATGAAAAATTTACTTGTAAAATCAAGCTTGGTTTTAGCTTTAGTTAGTTCAGCTGCACTTGCGCAAGGTGCATTTGTCGGTGGCGAGGGCGATTATTCGTTCAATTCAAAGATCAAAACTAAAAATATCGCAAAAAGCGAAAAAAATAACTTCAACAAAGGTCACTACGGACTTGGCTTTTATGGCGGTTATGATTTTGACAGCTATAGAGCGTATGGTGGCTACTACTATGACTTTAAAGCCAGAAAAAATGCTGGCGAAGCCGATGCAAAATGGAGCAAACATAAGCTTTTAGCAGGCGCTGACTACACTCCAAACATCACAGAAAACTTTAAAGCTGTGCTTGGTGGTTACGCTGGTCTTGGTTATCTAAGTGTTAGACAAAGCTTTGAAAACGAAACTAGCAAGAAAAATTTTAAAGGTTTGCTAGTCGGTGCAAAAGCTGGCGGTCAGTACTCATTTGACGCTCACAACGCACTAGAGTTTGGTCTAAAAGCTGATAAGACATTTTATAAGAAAAATAGCGGCGCTCAGCTAAGAGATACAAGTGTTGGAATTTACACAGGCTACACTTATAAATTCTAAATTTATGGCAAGGCTTAGGCTTTGCCCCCCCAAAAAACTCACATTTATTCTTTAGATTTATAACTCAAGTAACCTTTAAGCGACGCGAGATAGAATGGCTCTTGTCTAAAAAGGAGAAAAATGAAAACAAAATCGCTTCTTGCCATTGCGCTCTGTGTCGTTTTTAGTAGCTTTGCCTTTTGCGAACCAAAAAGCGAGCCAACGCTAACAAAAAGTAGAAATTTAGTTGGTCAGACGGTGCCAGGCGCTATTTTGGGCGTTAAGGTACCAAAAGAGTACCAAGCGAAATTTGATAGCGCAAAGCCTAGGATGCAGGAATTTTTAGCAAATATGGCAAGCTACAGGGCTAATAAAAATGATAAATTTATGGAAGGTGGCACAAGGGCACCTGCGCTACGAAGAGATGATAGCCATTTAAAAAGGGATAGTGGCACTTGTAGCGACAGCGTCGATATCTTGAGTATAGAAAATGTGAAATTTATCGCCAAAAACGCATTTAGCTTTAGCGTTACATTTATCACAGCAGATGGCGAAGAGACTACAAAATTTGATGATATTATATTTACGCAGCACCCTAGCGGCGAGTGGCTGGTTAGGTGGCAATAGCTACGAAATTTCTACTCTCTGCCCTCAAGAAGTGGCACAAAAAGGCACTCGTCTAAAAACTCTTTTTCTAAATTTCCACTCTCATCTTTTCTAAATTTAGCGATAAACTGCTTGCCATCTTTTTTCATCGGAGCGACCAAGATGCCACCATTTTTTAGCTGGCTAAATAAATTTGGCGAGATCTCATCAGCAGCAGCCGAGAGTAAAATTCTATCAAACGGCGCATAGCTTCGCCAGCCGTTGTTGCCGTCATCATATCTTACGTGTACGTTTTTGATCTTTAGCGCCTCGAAGCGTTTTTTGGCCTCCATGGCTAGCTTTTCTATGCGCTCGACGCTAAAAATTCTATGTGCGAGCTTGCTTAATATCGCTGCTTGATAGCCGCTACCACAGCCTATTTCTAGGATGTTATCCACATTTTCGCACTCTAGCGCCATCGTCATCTTTGCCACCGTTAGTGGCGAGCTGATCCACTGATTACCCAGTATCGGCTGCGCGTCAAGCTTGTAAGCATGCGCAGGGATAGGCACGAAAATTTCACGCTCGGTTGTTGATATCGCGTCAAACAAAAGCGGACTGAGCGTGATCTCATCGGCTATGTCGCTAGCTAAATTTTGGCATTTTATCGCTTCTAATTGGGTCAAAATTTCTTTCCTAAACAAATTTTAAATCGTTATTATACGATTTAAAGCTTATCTTAAAATTTATAAAAGCCCTAAATTTTTCTTTATCTGTGTGATCAAATTTGCGTCAAAAACCGCGCTTTGCTCTAGCGTGCCATCTGGCAAAAAGACCCCAGCGGTCTCAAGATCTAGCGAGCTTGATATCATGACGTAGCAGTTATTTGCGATCGCAAGCGCCTTGCAAAGGCTAAGGTAGGCCTCCTCTCTGGCCTTGCCCCACATGGCTGGCACCATGATGATGTCACATCCCTTTAGCTTTGCCCAAAGCCTGCTATCACGCAGCTCAAAGCATATCAGTACGCCAAGCTTTAGCCCCTTAAATGTAAATACATTTATATCGCTCACCTCGCCAGCAGCAAAGATCTCATGCTCTAAATTTGGCCTAAAAAGCTCAGCCTTAAACTGCGAATGAAAGACATTGTTTGAGTTAAGAAGTAAAAATTCGTTATAAATTTTTGGTTGGTGCGGATTTAGATTTGAAATTTGAGCGAGCCCTGCGCTTTTGTTTAGGCTGCTAAGGTGAGTAAAACCTAGAAATTTATCTGGGCTAAGCGCCTCTTGCAAGCGCTCAAGCAGCATCGCATCAAAGCTGCCTATCATGCCACCAAGCATAGCTTTGTTCGCCCCAGCAAAAAAGCCGTCGAAATCATAGCCGCTGATGCAAAGCTCGCTTGCAAGCAGGAGTGAATTTGCAGGTGCAGCCTCAACTAAATTTGCAAGCTCTTCTAGGCGCTCGGTAGCACTTTTTGCCTTTAAAGTTAGACTTATTAGGTTTAAATTTTCGCTCATTTATTTTCCGAAAACAAATGTAGTTTGCTTTGGCGCATGGCAATCTGCTGGTATCCTAAAATCCATATCCGTTCCGCCGATATCAGGTGTTGGCTTTAGCAAAACAGTTATAGCTGTGATCTTATCATCACGCTGCGAGAGCGGGTCGTTAAAGACCCAGACTTCGTAAGAAAATGAGGTTTTATCGTCAAAATATACCATCCTAGTCTCTTTTAGGTCACTATATTTGAAGTTGCACACTTTGTTTATCTCTTTAAAAACATCAACAACAAGCGCAGAGCCAATAGGCGCCAGACTTGGCCAAACATCGCCAGCTGGCATGCTTTGGTAAGTGACGGCATCTTTAGTTTCGTTTGTTTTAGCAAGTATGTAAGGGTTAAAACTATTTAATAAATCCTTATTTGCTATGCTAATGGCTCTTTCATTGCTACTGCTAGCACACCCTATAAAAAGCGCGCAGGCAAGGGATAAGATACTATTTTTAAAAGTCGTCAAAGCTGATACTTCCCTTGCTATAGTTTGTCACCTTTGCTTCAAAGAAATTTGACTTTTGGTCGTTAAATTTAGCAAAGTCATCGACCCATTTGATCGGGTGAGCGACATTGTATTTGCGTTTTAGACCGATCGCAACTAGGCGTTGGTCGATGAGATAGTGGATATACTGCTCGATGATATCGTCTGTAAAGCCCATTATCTGGTTTTGGGTGATGTATTTGCCCCATTTTATCTCTAAATTTCCAGCTTTTTCAAACATATCATAAATTTTTGCCTCAGTCTCAGGTGTGAAAAGATCAGGCCTCTCTTTGCGGACTGAATTTATCATGTTTTGAAACAAAAGCAGGTGCGTGATCTCGTCGCGTTGGATGAAGCGTATCATCTGCGCTGAGCCTAGCATCTTGCCAGCGCGAGCTAGAGCGTAGATCGCTGTAAAGCCGCTGTAAAAGTAGATGCCCTCTAAAATTTGGTTCGCAACCATCGCAAGAAGTAGCTTCTCGTCAGTCACTTCGCCTGCAAGCTCCTCATAAACGCTTGAGATGTAGTCGTTTTTCTCGCGCAAGACGTCGTCGTGCTTCTCCATCTCGTAGATGAGGTCGGTGTTGTCACAGATCGCCTCGACCATGACAGCGTAAGACTTGCTGTGGTTTGCCTCTTCGTAGGCTTGGCGGCTTAGCACGGCGTTGATCTCTGGTGCGGTGATGTAAGGGTTGATGTTGTCAGCTAGGTTGTTTGTCTGAAAGCTGTCCATCGAGATGAGCTGGCTCCAGACAAGGTCGTACATGCGTTTTTCAGCCTCTGTGAGGTTGTAGGCATAGTCGCGCACGTCGTCGGTGGTGTCTACCTCTTTTGGAAACCATGTGTTTGCCTCCATGAGGTCCCAAAGCTTTAACGCCCACTCGTATTTTGCCTTGGTGAAATTTAAAATGCCGTGTGGGTTGCCGTTAAAGACTCTTCTGTCAGTCAAATTTTCATTTGAACTTGGGTTGTAGATGCGTTTTCTGTTCATAAATTTCTCTCTTGTTTGTGGTAAAAATTTCTTAAAATCTTACCCAAAGCAAGGTAAAAATTTACTTTTATTTAGACGGCTTTGCTCCTTTTTATGGTCATCAAAAAGCCAGTTATTATTAGTAAAACTGCGATCACGCAAGAGATGGCAAAGACGATCTGACCGACCTCGCCAAACATCTCTCCAGTGTGCAGGCTAAGCACCTTGCGACCAGCTTTTTTAGCCTCTGGGATGCTATCACTCTTACTAACAAGCTTATTTTCTTTGATCTTGCCAGCGCTCGCGTCAAGCTTTAGTTTGCCCACTTGGCTCTCGCTAGTTTCGTAGTTTATGGTGTAGGTGCTTTGGTTGTTTTCAGGCACGTTTATCGTGAGGGATTTTAGCTCTAGCGTGACATTTTCTTTAAAAATTTGCTCTGCAACCTCAATCTCTTTAAATTTTTCATCGCTTATCGGGGTCAAATTTCTTTGTGGCATTGCTCTTTGTGCTTGGCTTGGTTTTAGCTCAAAAAATATGCTATTTACGCCGCTTCTGACCCAGCCATAAGACCAGTAAAGGCCAGTTAGCGACATCACGACAAGCAGGATCGCCACGTATGTGCCAAGGCTCGTGTGGAGGTTGTAAAAGCAGGCATAGCCCTTTGCGCTTGGCTTGATTTTGAGCGAATTTAGCAAATTTCGCTTGATCGTTGGGGCGTAGAGGATGAGCCCGCTGATGGCAAGAAGTGCCATGATGATCGAGCTAATGGCGACTATTTGCTTGCCGATGTTGGCTGGGACTTTGCTATCAAGCAGGGCAAGGCCTAAATTTCTATGTAGGCTTAGTATTATCATGCGAGTTTTCTCGCCCAAATCTTCGCTGATCACCTCGCCATTTCTTGGATCGATAAAGAAATTTAAGAGCTTTTTATCTTTAGTGACGCTGATGCTATAAGCTTTGTTTTCACCGCCGATTTGTACGTTTTCAAGCGTGTCAAATTTGATCTCACTTTTTGCCTTGGCGAGGATCTCGCTTAAGCTTAAATTTTGCTTTTCGCTAGGTGCTAAATTTATATATTTTTCATTTATCGCAGATTTTATCTCCTCTCTATAAGAGGCAAATGGCGCTGCAAGTGTCATGATAAGTAGCGGTATAGTCGCGATTAGGCCGATTATTAGGTGGATGTTGAAAATGATTTTGTTACGCTTGAAAAGCATATATCTCCTTTTAGATTTTAATAACGAATATTAATTTATTTTTTGTTAAGCAGAGATAAAATTTAGAAGATTATTTTTTAGTTATCAAGAAGTGATTTTGGATTTTGTGGCTGGCAAAAGTAGCTCAAATGTTGAAATAGCCGCATTTAGATCTTTTTTGTCTAAAAATTTAAACGGTCTTAGCAGGTAGTAAAGTGGTTTAAATTTCACTATTAAGCGCAAAGAGTGCTCGTAAATTTCGCTGCCATTAGCCTTAATGTACTCATTGATCGCCTCTTTTACAAGCTCGTTTGAAATTTTTTGTCGGTAGAGCTCGTGGATGAAAACTAGTAGGTCACGGCACTTTTGAAGCTCCAAGTGTTTGCTAAAAAATTTTGACTCAAAATCTAGAAATTTTATCTCGTCATTTTTTATGGCGATATCCCTAAGAGCTGGGCGTCCGTGCGCAAAATTTAGAGCGTGAAGTCCAGCTAGTGCGCGGGCTGCTTTTAGCAAAATTTCGTGTTTAAATTTTTCATCGTTACTATATTTAAATAGTCTAGCAACTGGCTCGCCAACATCTTCTATAACGAAAAATTCATCGCTTTTTAACACGAGTTTTGGCGCAGGAGCATTTGCCTCGTTTAAAATTTCAAGCTTTTTTATCTCGGCCGCAAATGACTTATAAGGGTTTGGTTTAAAAATTTTAGTTAAAAAGCCACCTTTAATGGTCTTTTCAATGCGTTTTAACCAAAATTTTTGCCCATCAAATTCAAAGCTAAAAACACGTTCGTCGTTATGATCTTTTAAAATTTCATTTACATATTGTTTTAAATTCATCATTTCGTAATATATCGGAAGAATTCTGAATTTTTATATATTTTACTTAAAATTTCATGAAAAACGTAAAAATATTTGTAAGTAAAAAAGAAAATAAAATCATGGTGGAGTTAAGCGGGATCGAACCGCCGACCTCTTGAATGCCATTCAAGCGCTCTCCCAGCTGAGCTATAACCCCAAAAGATTTGGTATTTTATCTTTTTATGGCTTACATTTTTTTGAAAGTCGTTTTTATAAAATAAATTTTTAAGCAACTTTTGGCTAACATTGCAACCTTTAACGCGGGAATAGCTCAGGGGTAGAGCACAACCTTGCCAAGGTTGGGGTCGCGAGTTCGAATCTCGTTTCCCGCTCCATTAAATTTTGCCCGAGTGGCGGAATGGTAGACGCAAGGGACTTAAAATCCCTCGGTAGTTTTTACCGTACCGGTTCAAGTCCGGTCTCGGGCACCACCAAAACGGCGACATGGCCAAGTGGTAAGGCATGAGCCTGCAAAGCTTTGATCCCCGGTTCGAATCCGGGTGTCGCCTCCAACTTCAAAAATAACTACATAAAGGGATAACGATGAAAAAATTGCTTTTAATAGTATGTATGGCATTTTTTGCAATAGGTTGTTCAAACACTTGGCACGGCGTAAAAGAAGATACGCACAATGCTAAAGAATGGACCAAAGAAAAGGTTAATAGCGGCGCTAGTTACGTTAAAGAAAAAACAGAATAATTCTTAGTGGTTATAGCAAATTTTAAGCAAAGTTGGCTATAATCACAAATCTTTAATTCGGGAGATGGCTGAGCGGTCGAAAGCGGCGGTCTTGAAAACCGTTGAGGTGTGAAAGCCTCCTGGGGTTCGAATCCCTATCTCCCGGCCACAACCACTCTTAAAATATATCTTCAGATATCTGTATTTCAGCATTTTTAAGCAGCCTATATCACTATATTTTCGTCTCAAATTTCGGACGATTTTATTTTGTTACACTGAATTTGGATTTCTGTTACATCGTTTGCTTATTAGATTAGGAGTTTGCAATGACTTCTAAATTAATAACTCGAATCAAAAATAGACCAAGCTACTACTATTTCGATAAGGCCTTGAAAAATGATAAAATTATCACCGTCAAATATTGTCTATTTACGGACAATGAGTTTGAGGCCAAAGCCATCGCTTTAAAAATAAAAAACGAAGCCGATAATAGACGTAATTCTGTTCAAACCAAAAAATTTATTGATTTACCGTTAAGATACAAGATACGCAACATTCAAAAAAATATTAAAAACAAATCGCATCGACTATCGACGACCGAATATAAAGAAATATTTGAAAAAGTTATATCGGGTATTTATGGGATTACCAAAGCCGACAACGATATGTTTGTCAATAGAAAAGAATGTCAAGAAAACGATAGGCCAAATAAAACACGAAAATCGATAAAATTTACGGATATAGCATCCAGATACGCTCAAAACGAAAGTAAGAAGTCAAATAGTAAAAATACCGGATACTATCAAAGGGTAGCCAAAGCACTTGACATTTATTTTAAGCACAAGCAGATAACCCAAATTTCTTACCAGGACTGCGAGGATTTTCAATTACATCTCTTAAATAATAAAAGGCTTAACAAAAAGACCATCAATAACTACACGTGCTACGCAAGTAGAATGTTTGACTATGCTATCAAAATAGGCCTTATATCTCAAAACCCGTTTAAGCTTTTAAGCTCGTTTAAAATTTCCAAAGATCAAAAATCGCCGAAGGATAATTTTAGCATGGACGAACTGGTTAAGATTTTTAAGACCGATAAAAAGGAGCTTAAAGATTATATGGCGTTTGCCTTGCACACTGGACTTAGGCTTAGCGAAATTTGGAGCTTAGATGAAAGTAGCGTAAGCGAGCGAGACGGTATTAAATTTATCAAAGTTCAAACTGCCAAGCAAAAAGGCGGAGATGTTAAATTTAGAGAGCTGCCGATACATAAAAATATATATCGTCTAAGCGATATGAAGTGGTTAACGAAAATAAAAAAAGGCAAAAGCGATTGTAATTATCTTGGAAAAAGGCTTAACAAACATATTCATGCCGTTTTACCGGACTCCAACGTAAGCTTTCATAGGCTAAGGGCAAATTTTGCGTCCGCTATTAAAAATTACTCCTTAGAAAATGGTTTTACGGATGTTACCTCGGTACTACTCGGGCACGCTACCGATCTAGCAACAGACGTATACGCCAAGGATATCTCGCTAAAAGCAAAGCTAAAAGCTATGAATGGTCTAAATATATTTTCCAATCTCTAGCGATGAAATTCTATTGAATATCTTTGGCTAGTTATGTATAATTTGGCAAAAAGAGGTGAAATATGAATAAAGAGATTTTAAATTTACTTGACGAAGAAAACGTAGACTTCGGTAGGCTTTTTGAGTTTTACTCTGGCATAAAAAAGGATTTTATAAACAAAACAGACAATATCAAGATGGGCTTTATCGGAAACACCCTAGATAAGGAGCAGCTTGAGAGAGATATGGACCATTGCGTAAAGAATTATGCCAGAAATAAAAAAGACAAATATAAATGGCGAAAAAGAGCGGATATTTTAAAAAAATTAAACGACTCAACGCCTACCAAATATTACATGCAAGTCATTTTCAAAGATACTGCAATGATAATTCAAAAAAGCATCATAAATTCGGTTAACGAACTTGATATGCAAAATGAGCCAAAAACAGGCGTAATAGATCTTGAAACTTACAATATACCAGAAGAAGTAATAAAGTACGGCATTTTCACGGATGAAAAAGTAAAAGGCGGCAGATTTATCAATAAACAATTTGTACCCGACAATATTGCAGGGTACTTAGAGAGTGAAACGCTTAAAAAATTACCGAAAAAGCAAAAAGAGCTTTTACCGAAAAATCAAGAACTAAAAATAAATATAAATTTGCTGGATATGCGTGATAAATTTATAAAAAGAGAAGGCAAGAAGCAAAAGTATGAGGAGGAAACCAAAAAAAGATATATAAACGATATAAATCAATTCATCAAATATATGGAAGATAACAACATATATGAGATCGAAAAACTAGATGTAGAGGAGTTTCAAGAATACATAAGTGCAAAAAAGGGTAAACAAGGCAACCCAATAAGTGAAAAAACCGTAAATAATATAATAGGTAGAGTAAGAACATTTTTTGATTATGTGGTATCAAAAAGGTATATGAGCTTTAATCCGTTTGAAAAACTTAGTAACTACGGGGTAAATAAAAACGTAACGGATAAAAGAAATTTTACCCTTGAAGAGCTCAAAAAGATATTTAGCGGCAAATATGATAATGCGCGCAAAGAAATTTTAGACTGTTTAAGATTTCTACTAACAACTGGCATAAGAACGGAGGAATTTTATAACTTAAATAAAGATAGTTTTTATACGGATTGCAATCATCCGTTTTTGAAGGTAAAAACCGCGAAGCAAGGTGCCGATAAGATATTTTATAGAAACATACCATTGCATAAATTATTAAAAGATCTCTACAAATACGACTGGATTGCAAAAATTAAAAAAATATATTCAAATAAAGGAACTTTGTCAAAAGCTCTCAATGCCGAAATAGATAAGGTAATAAAAGATAATACGGTAAGCGTCCATAGACTTAGGGGAAATTTTGCTAACGCGATCGATGAGTGGCTGGTTCTTGCTGGCTTTAAGGACTATGTAGGTACGGATAAGAAATTGCTCGGGCATTCGGAAAATTTAAAAAAAGATGATATCGAAGATCAAGTAAAATATAAAATAACCAAAACTATACTGGGTTATGCACCAGATATGACACAGGGTACATATGCGAAGTCCGAATACATGGACGCGAAAATTTTAGCGATACAAGGACTTGACGCCTTTGAATATATTTTTGAATATTTGAATATCCCAAAAAATCAAATCGGACACGTAAAGCCTAGAAAATCTAGAAAAACAAAAAATAAACCCATCGCCATGACTGCAAAATGAAATAAGACACCGTAATCTGCCGAATTTTGATAAAACTTAGTATGTAGACATGGGTATAAAATCGGTTTTTCGGTTTGACTGGTAGTCGCAAGCCCAAATTTAAAGCTATACTCAAATAGCCCCGCTATTATGACAAAGAGTTCGCTTCCGGCTACCACTAGCTCGGCTCCGTATTTTATATCTCTTAGCACGGGTTTTATGGAGGCTAGTTTTATTTTTGAGCTTGCGGTTTTTTGTCTTTGCTCGGCCCTTCGGCAGCTTTTGCTATGCTTGCGTATTTTTTTATCGTTTCTATTACGTTTTTGATCTCGGCAGGCAAATTTTCGTCAAACTTTTCAGAAGTCAGAATGTATAAATTTTCCTTGCTTCTAGTTAATAAAACATAAATTTTTCTATAAAATAGCTTGCGGTCGTTTTTTAGCGTCGTTTGCAGAAACAGCAAAAAGTTGTGTATAACGATATTTTGGCACTATTTTATAGATACGCTTGTCCAACAAGAAGTAGAGCCAAATATCATAGCTCAAATAGTAGGACATGAGAAGCAGTATAAAATTTTACTCGGAACATATGCTACAAATATAAATGCCAGTGTTTTAAAAGCAAAAGTTGAAATGGTGTGCTATTAGATATTGGATGTATGGTTTATATGGATACATTTTTCTTCTATAAACCATAATCTATTGCTTGATGTTAAATCTAATCCTTTATATTATGCTCTTTAGCGTAAGATAATATCTTTTGCCTAAGATCTTCAGGGAAGCTATCTCTATACATCACTGGTGTTAGAGGGTTTAGCTTTTTATCTAATTTACCAGCCTCATATAGTCTTGTTAGCTCTTCTGGTGTGTTGTAGTATGGTGCATTAGGATATCCCTCTGGTGGGGTTAGGGACATTATTTTAGCTTCTAATATACCAGAGTCTCTATTTAACATAACTTGTTTTAATTCAGTATCGTCGGGCTCTGCGACATCATAAGGGGCTTGAAAATCATGCAAGGTTTCTTTTGCATATTTCAAAAATTCTTCTCTAGTAGTCTCATTTGCGTCAAGATCTCTAGGGTCCAGTAGCTTGCCTTTATCTTCCACCATTTCTCTTAAGTGATGAACGGTATCAGCTATTGGATCAAGTATAACCCCGCCTCTATTAAAATCCATCACGAAATAGCTACCTACTATTTCATCTAGATAAGGTATCATTCCATATTCATCTAGTGGGGGATTTTTAGCTAGTCTTCTAAATTCTTCAGCCATTTGTAAATTTTTGTTTAGACCTACTAAATAGGTAGAGTATTCAAACATGTCAGCTAATGCCTCCAAGGCTCCATCTTGACCAAGCTGAGCTGATAAAAACATTGATTGATATGCTCTTGCTTTAAATCCTGCATAGCCTAATCCAACTCCTCCTGAAAATCCAACAGAGCTTCCTAATACTCCAGCACATATATT
>JAHAKU010000008.1:0-90944 GCA_018371535.1 Campylobacter concisus | reverse complement strand
TAAATTCAAGGAGTAAGCTATGAAAGTCTCTTATAACTCCATCTTAACAAAACAGCACTACCAAAAACAGACAAAAAGCGAAGGCTTTGCAAATTTCTTACCTAACACTCCAAATATAAATTCGATCAGCCAAACCACTACTCCTAAGAATGACTTTGTTTCATCTAGTAGTATCGACTCTCTTTATCAGGCTAAATTTACTTCACAAGAGGGCTATGGATATAGTGTAGATGCTAAAGGATTTATGGGAGCTGATTTTAACAAAGCTGCAGGCTTACCACAGGACTTTAAAATCCACAAAAGCACACTTGATGCGATAGTGCTACACAATCAAAAACACCCAAACTATACAACTATTTCAATGGATACAAGAAAGGATAATGCTCTATTTGGAGAGGATAGCTTTGCAAATATTGATTTAGCAGACACTATAAAGCAATACTATAAAATTTTTGATCAAATTTCAGCTGGAGTTATTAGCAAGGGTAAAGAGTTTTACTCAAACGAAGATCTAGCAAAGATGCCAAAGGGTTACTTTTCAAAAGATAAAAAAATAGAGCATGTTGAATACCTAATGGGTAGGATGTCAAGTGATGAGCTAGATGGGCTAACTGATAGGAGCAATGAAAAGATAACTCATATCTTTAGAACGACTCAAGACGTAGAGAATGCACGCAAGCTAATAAATGATCTAAGTGATATAAATGTAGAAGTCAATGGGAATTTCCTTGACTTCTCTCCAGAAGTGATGACAACTGAGCATACTATCCCTTATATGTGGGTTAGTAGTGCTGGATATGACTTCAAGCCCGATATGTCTGTATATGACAATGAACAAGGCTATACTAAGGAGCAAATCTTTGTTGCATTTTTGAAAAACGAGCAAGGTCTTGTGCTACAAGGTGGCACAACAAGGATAACCGACGAGGCTCTTAGTGTATATAAAAACTATCAAATCATTACAAAACAAGATAGAAGCGAGATAGGCATACCAAAGGCTTATTATGATGAGATACTATCTGGCAAGAAAGATCTAAAAGATATACTAGCTAGGATTTTAAAGCTTAGAAATTTAGAGCTTAAAAAAGATCAAACGCTTGAGGGGCTAGCAAATAAAATAATGGACGTTTTAAAAGAATTTGATGAGAGGACGAAAACAAGAGAGCTTTAAAAAATATAACATAGTAGGCATTCGCTCTAAGCCCTTTTAGCTCCCATAATACTAAACATTTTTTACTTTTGCCGATATAAGCTATATATTTTAAAAGGATTTAAAATGAATGTATCACCAAAATTAGAGCCCATAAATATAAATTTACCCAAAGATATGATCTATTCAAGGGTCCTTCTTGGCGTAGATAGAGTGCAAACTTTAGACAATACAAATTTAAAGTCTGAGCTTAAAGACATCGCTACTAAGCTTATCTCAAATAGCACTTACTCTATCATCCAAAGCGCCAGCACCAGTGGCGTGAAGTCGGGGTATGCTAGAGCAGATAGTGGGACAAACGATGCTTTTTCTTATGTGGATATACAAAGAAGAAACTGGGATAAAAAAGACTTTGAAAACAAATATCTCTTTGGCGAAGATGCCTCAGCACTAAGGAAAGTGGATCAAACTAGAACCTATTTCTCATCTATAAATTCAAAAACTCCCATTAAGCCCATTGCGGTAGCAGATACTAAATTTACAAATTTAAATGACTATGCCTATGAAAAAACGATAAAAACCTCACTGGGTGACGTGGAGGTCTTTTTGGATCTTTATGACGATAATGACAAACTAGGCATAGGCAAGCTAGATGCAAATGGATTTTTATTTAACTTTGATAGCAATAAGGACGGAGTGATAAATTCTGGTGATAAATACTTTGACAAGCTAAAGGTTAGAGGCTACGATAAAGACGGAAATGAGAAAATTTTCAAACTAAGCGAAGTTGTAAGCGAGATAAACCTTAACGACTTTATTAAAAAGGATATTAGAAATTTAAGCCATGAGGCTATGGACTTTGCTAGCAAAAACACGGTTGATTACAGAGTTAGTTTAAACAACTCAAACCCTTATACTCTATTTTCAGCCGAGTATCGCTACCAAAAGATAGGCAAAGAAGAGACTAATAAATTTTTCAAAGACCATGCAGGCAAAGACGGCTGGGTAGATCTTAGGGATAATAAGATATTTAACGAAGAGAGTGGCTTAAACAACTTTGCCTATGAGAAAGTCGGCTTTGATGGCAAGAAAAGGCTTAGCGAGTTTAACCCCATCATAAAAGCTGCTGGGTCTAAACAAGATGAGAGCTTTTCATACGCAGGCTATCAAAAAGATAGTTTTATGAAATTTTATAATGACTACCAAAAAGAGTCTAGCGCTCACAGCAAAGATGTAGAGTGGATAAGCAAAAATTTAAAAGAAAATGATGTAGAAGACGCAGATGATCTCATCTCAAAGCTAAAAGCCACAAAGTCATCTTATATGATCGCTATGGAGAGTGAGTTTGAAAAAGCAACTGGGCTTGATTTTAGCCTAGAAAATTTAGAAAAAGTAAAGCATGCTTTTGAGAGTGATACGAGCAAGGCAGCAGCTGCTCTAAAGGACACAGACAGCGTAATAGCTATGAAGCTAAACAAAAATGGCACAATCACGCTTAAATTTGATAGTGGAAGAGAGCTAGAAGTAAAAGAAATTTATAACGACACTGGCAAGCTAATAAGCAAAGATGACAAAGATAGTAAAAGAGCAAGTATAAATTTAGATGCTAAGAGCATGAACGATATCGAGCTAAATAGACTTGACTTTAAGGATATAGGCATAAAGCAAGATGATAAGATATCTAGCCTAAAAGAGCTTGGAGCAAAGCTCGTTGAAAACCTCTCTGATAAATTTACAAGTAAATTCCTAATCGGACTTGAAAACGGCAAAAGTATCACCACCAAAGAAATTTATAACATCACCTACCTTGAAAATGATCTAAAATTTAAAGAACTATCTAGCAAAGATAGGCTTTATAAAAAGGTAGATACAAGAGTTTAGGAGTAAATTTATGCAGACTAAAAACCTTTGTAAAATAAATCTTTTCATAAAAAAGACGATATCTTTGGTGTGAGTTAAAGCTAAAAGGATCTAAAATGATAAACACACTTGGTAGCTACCCCTTGAATTTAGGGCAGAACATAAATGTATCAACCAAAGCTTCTACCAACCAAACTAGCTCTCTAGTTTTAGGCTACAAGGTAGATAAAGATGGCTACTTTACAGATGAGTTTAACAAGCAAGCTGGCATACCAAGCGAATATAAAATTCACTCAAGCACGCTGGAGTCATTAGTCAGGATAGAGACGCAGTCTGACTATATGCAAAGGGCTTTTGACAGCATCGATATACTAAAAACTGTAAATAATGCCTACAAAATCCTCTCCCAAGTAGTTGGCGAAGACACACTAAACTCAAAAGATAGCTTTAGCTTAGATGAGATAAGAAATTTCTCTCAAGGCTTTGAGTATAACCGCCAAAGTATGCAAGTAACCAAGATCCATAACTCCATTCATGAATTTGGCTCGGCTGCGGCTGATTTTAACGGCAAAGAGTCAAATAAGCAGATGATAAGCACGCTTTTTTTCAACCCAAGCTTTAAAGGAGGAGACGGCAGACAGCCACTAAAGCCAACAACAGATATCTTTAACAACAACAATGGCGGCAAGGAGAGTGTGGGAAGTGGTGTATTTATGGATCCGCATGGAGAGAAATACACTAATAAAGATGGCTCAATAACTAAAGGCGGACTTATAGCAGCCGTTATAAACAACAACCTTGATGTGAGAGAGGGCGAGACAACATTACAAGGCAAAAGAGAAGGCTATGATAAGAGCGTAGATAGTAAAGAATTTAATAGAGCTTTTGAGCTGTTTGAACTTATGGGCGAGATGAAATTTGGACCTGGCTTTATAAATGCTACTGATAATGACATAGCTGGCATGCCTAAATATATGCAAGACTACATCAGATCTAAAAGAGACTTTGTCTATATCGACTTAGAAAGTGGCTTTGTCAGCACTCCTGAAGATAGACGTAGGGGATATGAAGAAGACGAACTATCATTTAAAAAGATGATGGAGCATAATCTAAAAATGCTAAAGCTACTCTTTGGCGAGATAGACAAGGACGGCAAAAAGAGCAAGGACTTTATGGATAGCTTTTTAAAATTTAGTATGCCACCTTTAAATTTAGTAAAAGAGCTAAATGAAAACCCAGCTGGAAAATACCTAGTAGATATGCTTGGCATAAAAAGAGATGTTGATATAAAGGCGTAGGGGGCTGAAATGTTTATTACTACCTATAATGGATCGATGCAATATAAAGAAATTTTAGATGACTACATAGCTCACGGCAATAAAAATTTATCTGCAGAAGATGAGAAAGCTAAAGTTGATGCTTATATGCAAGGACCATTTGGTGTTGGACTAGATAAGATAATCGGTATAGAAGAAGGAACGGAAGACTGGATAACAAAAACCATAGATAAAATAGATAGTATGTTATCAAACAAATACTCTCCAGAAGAGCGAAGAGCTCTATACGGAAAATATCCAGAAACCATAGAAAAAGCGATAGATTGGGAACTTCAAGGCTATATGGATTTTCTGAGGGATAACTCTATAGACGGCAAACCAACAATAGAAGGTAAGATGATAGGTCTTGGTACAAAAGAAGAGGAGGCTGACCTAAGAGCATTTATGGATAGCATGTTCTCTCTTTATCCAAATAATAACAAGGAGTCGCTTAGCCTTTTAAGTAGAACCGATCTAAGCATAGATGAATTTAAAACATTATTTGCCAAAGCAAGAGAAAAAGCTACAAAAGATGTTGAAGAACAAAGAAAGCAGATAATCAAAGAAGAACAAGAATACAATGCAAATTTTGCTAAAGAGCAGGCTGAGAAGAAATTTAAACCTATGCAGGTTAAAAAGAAGTATGAGACCTATGATATAAACAAGGATCAAAAATTTCTCTATGCAAGAGAGCTTTTAAATTTCAAAGAAAAAAGAGGCATAGATGTCTTAGAGCTTATGCAAAAGATAGATAAGAAGCAAATTTTAAATAAGATAGCTTAAATTTAAAGGATATAAAATGATAAACGCACTTGGTAGCTACCCCTTGAATTTAGAGCGGAACATAAAGGTATCAACCAAAGTTTCTACCAACCAAACCAGCTCTGAGGTTTTAGGCTACAAGGTAGATAAGGATGGCTACTTTACAGATGAGTTTAATAAACAAGCTGGCATACCAAGTGATTATAAAATTCACTCAAGCACGCTGGAGTCGTTAGTCAGATCAAACGACATAATGGATCCAGACATCAAGAATTTTAAAAACATCGATATAGCTAAAACAGTTGGCAACGCTTATAGGCTGCTAGCTCAAGTCATTGGCGAAGATACACTAAGCTCAAAAGATAGCTTTAGCCCAGAAGATATAAGAAATTTCCCTCAAGGCTTTTCTTATGATCGTCAAAGTCTGCAAGTAGATAAAAGATATGCTAGTGCTAGTGAGTATTCTGCGGTAGAAGATAGCTTTGTGCATACGCCAACAAAGACCATAAGCACACTATTTTACAATGGCTCTTTATCTATCGGACCAGACAAGCAGATACATCCAAAAAACGTAACATACATCTTTAACAACGCAAATGGCGGCAAAGAAAACACAGTCATTGGTATATTTATGGATCCACATGGAGAGAAATATACTAATAAAGATGGCTCTATAACCAAAGGCGGTCTTATAGCTGGCGTGTTAAATCACAACCTAGACATATACGAGGGCAAAACCACTGCGATAGGAAAATATGGCGGCTATGATAAAAATATCAACGCAAAAGAATTTCAAAGGTCATTTAATGCCTTTAATGCTATGTGGCAAATGGCTTATGGGGTAAATTTCTCAAAAGCAGATGATGGAGCTGTCTCTATGTTGCCTGATTATATGCAAGATTATGTAAGACACAGACAAAGCCTTGATAAATTTAGCGACCAAGAAGATGAACTCTCATTTAAAAAGATGATGGAGCATAATCTAAAAATGCTAAAGCTACTCTTTGGCGAGATAGACAAAGATGGTAAAAAGAGCAAGGACTTTATGGATAGCTTTTTAAAATTTAGTATGCCATCTTTAAATTTAGTAAAAGAGCTAAATGAAAACCCAGCTGGAAAATATCTAGTAGATATGCTTGGTATAAAAAGAGATGTTGATATAAAGGCGTAAGGGGGAGTTTAAATGATAACTAGCATAAACGGAATTAGCAACACACCAATACAAGATAACACTATCCAAAAAGAAAATGCAAAAATGTCAAAAGAGCAAGAAAAGGCTCTAATTGATAAATTAATGCACAAACCCCTTGCAGAAGTATTGCCAAAATTTATTGATATAGATGAAAGTAAAGAGGGCTGGATAACGGATGCTATAAACGAGATAGATACCATGCTTTCTAAGAAATATGATTTTACTATCGAGCAAAGACGTGCGCTGATAGCAAAATATCCAGAAAACATGGAAGAGCTTGAGATTAGTGTCTTACAAGGACACATGGACTGGTTACTTACCTACTCAGTAGATGGCAAGCCAACAATATCTGGACTGATGGTTGGTATCGGTACAAAAGAAGAAGAAACGGAGCTAGAGAATTTTATGAGATCACTGCCTGATGATGCGATGTCAAGTAAAAAAGGCTCTGCTCTACTTAGCCGAGCAGATCTAAGCATAGAAGAGTTTAAGAAGCTTTATAGAGAAGATGTAGAAAAAACCACAAAAGAGCATAAAGAATTTCTGGCCAAGCTACACAAAGAAGAACAAGAATACAATGCAAATTTTGCTAAAGAGCAAAGTGAGAAGAAATTTAAACCTATGCAGGTTAAGAAGAAGTATGAGACTTATGACATAAATAAGGATCAAAAATTTCTCTATGCAAGAGAACTTTTAAATTTCAAAGAAAAAAGAGGTATAGACGTCTTAGAGCTTATGCAAAAGATAGATAAGAAGCAAATTTTAAATAAGATGGCTTAATGGATTAAAGATAGCTACCTTGTTTTATTGTAGAAAGCAATGATTGCTCTACATTTAGTCCTTTTATGCGGTTTTATCCACTTTTTTATTTGCGACTTTTTCTAAAATTTCAAATATGCTTTCGCCATTATCAAATTCAGTTTTTATAAATTTGTAAAATTCTTTAAATTTCTCATCAGCTTGCATATCATAAGTTTTAAATTTCTTAGTTACTTGCATAGGCTTAAAGGCTTCTTGTTTTTGCGTGTCAGTTTGATTGTCTTGTTCTTCATGATCGTTTTTTTGATCTATTAGCCCATAATCACCAATCTCTTGCGGCATACTCCTATTTATAATTTTAGAATACCTCTCAATAAATTCATCTACACTTATATTAGACGACTCGAGAAGCTCACGACCTTCATTACTAAAAGACACACCAAATCTTTCTAAAGTTTGACGTATCTTTTGTCCTTCTAAATCATTATCTGATGTTTTGCCCCAAATGGTTTGTTTGTCATCATTGTTGGATTTAAAAGCTCCAGTAAAGTTTGTGCCATTGCCCATCACTTTCTTATAATTAACTCTACTCGCAAATTCTTTTCCTTCAAATAGTGAATCGTTATTGAGATTTGGCGAATAGGTTATATTATTAAGCATTGTTAAGGTCTCGCTTTATTTAGATATTCCAGCATCTCTTTCATAGGTTTTAATGGTATTAATTTGCATTAGAGCATATTACCACCTATCCAGCAGTGCTGTTTTATACACCAACACACATTCAGCCAAAGAATATGAATTTATCCATTACTAGTGGATAATTAATCAACCTACTTAGGTTAATAATGCTTTTGTGAGCAAGAGTATAATTAATAACCAAATCGACCTTTCAACAATTTAGTTTATATATAGCATATCTTTACACAAAAGTCTTGCTGATAGAGCTTATCCTCTCACTCCAAGAATTTGCTAGAGAATTTATATCCTCGCTAGTTGGCTTAAATTTCTCATATTCGTTTGAAGTGACACTCTCTGCGCTAGTGTTCTTTGATCTTGCATACATTAAAAGAGTTAGCTCTTTTAGCCTTTCTTTGATGAGCGCTTTTATGCTCTCACTATCTTTACCCACTTTTTCAAAATCCACAAAATACTCTTTATGCTCTCCAGTGCTTGAGATATCATTTAAGGCAGCGCTACTTAGCTTAGTCTTTGCACTATCACTTGGTAGCGGTCTAGAGCTACGTAAAAATCCCATAAAAAGAGCCTCTTTGCTATAACCTTCATCTACTTGATATACCGACATATCAGGGTTAAAACTAAACTCATCGCCTGCTTCGCTCATGGTAAAATCAACCTCTTTTACTATGAGCCTAATGCCTGCACTTGAAAGCTCTTTACTAAGAGTTTTAGCACTATTTAGCTCATCATTACTAGAGTAGATGTTTGAGATAGTAGAGTTTGATAGATCTTTTAGCAAATGTCCTTTGGCATCATAGTGAGTGCCTTTTGTGCTGTAGCCTTTTGGTAGTTTGCCTATATCTGCAAGGGTGTAGCTCTTTTTATCATCACCTAAAGCAGACGTCATTTGATCAAATAGTCTGTAGTAGTGCTTTATGGTGTCAGCCATATCGATGTTATCAAAGATCTTTATCTGCTCGTCTTTGCTCTTGATACGATTTAGCACATGGTTGCGCTCGGCAAATCTATTAAGTTCATCAAGCGTGCTTTTATGGATTTTAAAGTCTTGCGGCAAGCCTGCTGCTTTGTTAAAATCAGCTCCCATAAAGCCAGCTTTATCTACTGTGTAGCCATAAGCTTGAAGATCATTAAAATTTAAAGAGATAAGGCTATTTTGTGAAGAAGTGGTATAAGTAAATTTAGCTGGTTCTTGGAGTAATAGAATTAAGGAGAACACTTAATCACTATATTAGTGAAATATGTACTTCTTAATTCTTTTTTATTTAAGAAACTAAGAGAAAGGGGGTAAAAATGAGGAATTATGAAAAGATAACAGCACTCTATGAGAGATTAAGTCGTGATGATGAACTTCAAGGAGAAAGCAATTCTATTGTAAATCAAAAGAAAATCCTTGAAGAATATGCAGGTAAAAATAATTTAAGCAACATCATACATTTTACAGATGATGGAATAAGCGGAACACAGTTTGATAGACCGGGCTTTATGGCAATGATGAACGGAGTTAATCAAGGTAATATAATAGGTTGTATAATCGTAAAAGATATGAGTAGACTTGGCAGAGACTATCTTAAAGTCGGTCAATGTATGGAAATCTTAAGACAAAAGGGAGTTAGGCTCATTGCTATCAATGATAATGTAGATAGCTTTTATAGAGAAGATGATTTTACCCCTTTTAGAAATATTATGAATGAATGGTATACAAGAGATACTTCAAGAAAAATACAATCTACATTCAGGTCAAAGGGGGAAAGCGGAAAGCATACGGCAAGCTCTCCACCTTATGGATATATCAAAGATGAAAAAGACAAAGATAAGTGGATTGTAGATGAAAAAGCAGCGGAGATAGTAAGGAGAATATTCAATCTGACCATGCAAGGCAATGGTCCGTATCGAATAGCAAAGATATTGGAAAGTGAAAAAGTAGATATACCTGCTTACCATCAGCAAAAATTAGGATATGGACTACATCAAAGCAAAGTGTTTGAACATCCTTATCGTTGGTGCAGTTCTACAATTGTAAGTATCTTAAAGAAACAGGAATATTTAGGTCATACTGTAAACTTCAAAACAAGAAAGCATTTCAAGGATAAGAAAAGCAAATATGTATCTGAAGAAAACTGGCTGATATTTGAAAATACCCACGAGGCAATTATAGACCAAGAAACCTTTGATAATGTGCAAAGGATAAGAGGAAATGTAAAAAGGTATCCCGATGGTTGGGGAGAATATCACCCTTTAACTGGGCCTTATGTATTATGCAGATTGTGGCAGTAAAATGTATGTTCATAGAACAAGTAATTACAAAAATATTCCCTACTACACTTGCAGTGCTTACACGAAAGTACCCTGTGGAACGCTTTGTCCATCTACTCACAGGATAAAAGCGGAAGCAGTCTTAAACCTTATACAGGAAACCTTAAAAGACATTAAAAAATATCTTGATGAAGATCACGAAGCCTTTATCCGTTCCATTTAAAATGAAATGGAAGAAAAGGAAAAAGTAGAGATAGAAAAGACAAAAATAAGATTAATGGAAAGTAAAAACAGGCTTCAGGAACTTGAACGATTGATGTGCCGTATTTACGAAGATATGATACTTGAAAAAATACCAAGTAATAGATATGAGATACTTAACAGTCAATATGAAACAGAGCAAATAGCTTTAAGCAAAGAAATTAAAGACTTAGAGTTTGCAATATTAAGATATGAAAAAGAAACAGATAAGGCGAAAAAGTTTATATCTCTAATAAGCCGATATGAAAATTTTGATGAACTTACAACTACAATGATAAATGAGTTTGTAGAAAAGATTATTGTTCATGAAAGGAATAGAAAAAGTAGTCAAACATCAAAGCAAAAAAATAGAGATATATTTTAATTTTATCGGTAACTATGAGCCACCAAAAGAAGAATTGACTGAAGAAGAAGAAAGATTAAAAATTGAGGAAGAAGAGAGAAAAATCAAGGAAAGAAAAGATAGACTTCATCAAAACTACTTAAAGCGTAAAGTAAATGGAAAACAACAGGAATATGAGGAAAGGTATAAGGCAAGGAGAGAACAGAGAAAACAAGAAAAATTAAAGGTTCTGAAAAGGGCAGGTATACAAGTTAATAAGTTAGAAAAAAGAGATTGAAGTTAGTTAATCTCTTTTTTAGTACAGGTATCAAGTATATCAATTATGTTATTTGCAATTGCATGGATAACAGTAACGGCAACAGAATTACCAAACTGTTTGTAACTTTGAGTATCACTTACAGGAATGATATAGTTTTCGGGGAAGCCTTGAAGTCTTGCAGCTTCACGAGGTGTTAGTTTTCGTGGATTTTTTCCTTTTTGCTCAATAAGTATTTCACTCCCGTCTTTATAATATCTTGCAGATAATGTATTTGTATAAGGACTGTTTTCATTGAACAATGTGTAACCAAATCCATTTCCCTTTATTTTATGTTCTTTCTTTCGTCGTTGATGACCTTGCCAAAGTGCATTTGAAATGGTGTATTTAGTATCAACATTTTGCTCTAAAATATTTCCCACAGAAACATCTGGGCAGGGAGGAATTGGAAAAGAAAAATCTTTATAGTTATCTATTTTATCCTTATCAAATCCAACAATGTAAATACGCTCTCTATTTTGTGGAACACCGAAGTCTTTTGCTTTAAGTATAATAGAATGAACATCGTAGTTTAAATCCTTTAATGTTTTTTCTATTGTTTTATAGGTACGACCTTTATCGTGAGATTTTAGGTTTTTGACATTTTCAAGAAGAAATGCCTTAGGTCGTTTCTCTTTAATAATTCTTGCAATTTCAAAAAATAATGTTCCACGAGTATCTTCAAAACCAAGCTTTTTACCGGCTTGACTAAATGCTTGACAAGGAAAACCACCGACAATAATATCATGATTAGGAATATCTTTTTCAGATATTTTTGTAATATCTCCAAAAGGAGTTTCACCAAAATTTGCCTTATATGTTTTTACTGCAAATTTATCAATTTCACTACTGAATACGACATTTGTTTTACCTGTTTGGTAAAATCCAAGCCTTGTACCACCAATTCCGGCAAATAAATCAATGATTTTATAGGGGGCATTTTCATTATTGGGGAAAGGTACTTTTTCAGGAAATGATAAAATATGTTTCAGCTCAATGGACGATGGCTGACTTTCTCCATTTTCCCATCTGCGAATTGTCCTATCTCCGAATTTGGACATACCAACAGCATCAGCTAATTCTTTTTGAGTCATTTGTAATCTGATACGCTTATTTTTTATTAAAATAGCAGGGGAATTATCTATGACTTGTGGTATAATATTCATATATATTCTCCTTTTTATATATGTTATTTCAAGTTTATATTTATATATGTTATTTCAAGGACTAACTGTCCTCTATTTGACACTATTGTACCATATAGAAGAAAATTTTTCAAGAAAGGAAAAGAGTTATGGCAAATATTTCTCTTGATGAATATAAAAACTTAGTTAAAGAAAAAAGGAAAGAAGGCTTTAAACAGCCTTATGACTTAGTTTATGATAATTTTATTACATTAGGATACGACAAAGCCCCTAAAGAATTCTTTTTAAGTAATGCAAGTGAAGTTGTTGAAAAACTTAGAAATAGCTGTTGGAGTGAATTTCAGCCATTAGAAAAAGACTTTACTTCAAAAATGCTAAAAGAGTTAGTTGATGATGAGTATATCAAAACTCTTACACCAATAGAGGCAATTACTTGGTTTGTGGAAGAATTTCCGGAACATATATATGCTTTGACTTTGTCAAATACTCAAAGTAGGAGGAGTAGAGCAGGTAAAGAATTTGAAAGTATTATAGAACTCATTTTGATTGGTGCAGGGATTCCACTTGACAGTCAAGGTAATATAGGTAAACAAGAGTTTGTCAATAAAGGTCTTGGTAAATTGGTAGATTTAGTTTCTCCGGGTGTTTTAGAATACATTGTAAATAAGAGAAATACTGTCTTAATTAGTGCAAAAACCACATTAAGAGAAAGATGGCAAGAAGTACCTGAAGAAATGGGAAGAACAGGTGCAAGAGAAATGTTTTTAGCAACTCTTGATACTTCTATTAGCTCTGATGTATTGAACACTCTATATGAGGCTAATATACAAGTTACAACAACAAAAAATATAAAAGAAACATATTATTCCGATAATGAAAGGGTATTAACCTTTGAAAAGTTGGTTGAAATATGTTTAGACAATGTTTCTCATTGGAAAAATTTCAACTACACAGTAGAACAAAATGAGCAAATGATAGAGCTTATCACTAAGCAAATTGAAAAACACCAAAATCATAAATTTGTAGAAGAATATTATGATGAGCGATTAAAAAACATAAAGAAGTAGACAAATTAGAATTTGTCGGTATATCATTAAATCGAATTTTTTCGATTAAACTATGGAATACAAAGGAGCAAATAATCATGAGCGAACAGAGAATCTATTGCATGGACCTTGTAAAAAAAGAGGATCCGGAAAAGGCTGTCAGAACACCGTTTTATCAGACAGAATCTACAGGCGGATCGGTCTGGGTTATCAAACCCGGTCAGACATTGCAAAAGCACTATCACCACAATTCCGACGATATATGGATCGTCCTTCAGGGAGAGGGAATATTCTACCCCCAGCCTAATGAAGAGGTTCCATTCAAGAAAGGCCATGTCATAGTATCGAAGAAAGACTCCTGCCACGGAGCAAAAAATACTGGAGATGAGGATATCATCTTTGTAAGTATAGTAGCACCTGTCCCTTCCGACTATGATCCTATAAACGAGTGACAGGAAAATAAAATTCCCGTTTGACAAAGGATTGTGATTATACTTGAGAAAGAAAAATGTTTATATAACATTGGGATACATAGCTGTATATCTGGTGATATATTGGTGAGAGCAACTTGATTGGTTGGCTATTTACTAATATTTCAACTGGTGAGCATAGTTATTTATATGGTTGGTTGCTCAGTAGTAATCTGTTTTGGTATGCACTTGCGATTTCTGCGCTTCCTTCTCTTTGGGGTAAGTTTAAGTTTTCGGCTGTTACTACGGCGGGATTTATTGTAGGTATTGTAGCAGGCATAATCGTTGAGAAATACAAGAAGTAAGTCAAATTTCAGTTTGTCGAGCTGAATAATACAGATTCAAGACGATAGAAAGTAAAACATCTATCGTCTTTTCTTATGAAAAAAACTTGAAAGGAGATGAAATTTATGGACAATAAAAACAGAATTAGAAAAAGTAAAAGAAAAGATTGAAAGCAAGTAAGAAGAAAAAAAATATGAAAAGAAACTATCTCAGCTTAAAAATCAGGAAAAGAAAATCAGAAAGCAAACGAGCCTTGAAGAAAGAAAAAAGCGAAACCATAGATTGATAGAGCGAGGAGCAATCTTAGAAAGTTTAATTGAGGGAGCAAGCGAGAAAAGTAATGAAGAAATAAAGGCTATTTTGCAAAGAGCATTTCAAAAAGACTAAGAAACGCAAGGACATAGTATAATTGTAATTCCCTTAGATTTTCTAAGGGCGCAATTATACACCCTTTAGGTGTCCTTGCGACCTGCGGTGCTTTTACCCTTGCGGGGAGCAAAGAAAAAAGCCGAAGCATTTTTCCGTATTAAAGGCAAAAGACAACTGAATATAATTCATTCGCTTTTTTATCATCAAGGGTAAAGCGCATTCACTATCGCTCACCCTTGACAATAAAAATTTGAAACAGATAGCTTACATTAAGCCGACATACTGAAACAACAAAAGTTAAAAGTATAGTCGGCTTTTTCTATTGTACCGTTTCAAAACGCTCATTCAGTTTATAGAAAAGCAAAAGTATTTTTAAGACCGACATCTAAAACAACAAAAGAAAAATAAGAAGATGACAAATGCCACATTCCCAAAATGGGAGTGTACCTAAATCAAAGACAGTACTAATCAAAGGGGGTAGTGAAACACGACTTCCTTAAAAGATAAAAGGAGTAACGATTTGTTGCTACATTTTCATAACAAAAGATAGGAGAGAAAAATGGCAGATAAAAGGATGTTTTCAATAAAGATAGTGGATAGCGACTTATTTTTGGATATGCCATTAAGTAGCCAATGCCTGTATTTTCATCTATCTATGAGGGCAGATGATGATGACTTAAAAATTCTAATTACAAAAGGTTTTGTAATTGTCTTTTAAAGAGGGGTTATAGTCATTACCTATTGGAAGATAAATAACTACATCAGAAATGACAGACGAAAAGAAACGATGTATCTTGAAGAAAAGCAAAGTATAACGCAAACGGAAAATGGAGCATATATCAAGGTTGAAAATCTTGGTATACCAAATGACAACCAAGTGTCAACCGTTTGTCCGCATAGTATAGTTAAGGGTAGATTAGATAAGAGGAGAATAGAACAGGTTGCCCCAGTGTCCCTTTATGGAGAGTATCAAAATATTCATTTAACCGATGAAAAATACCAAAATCTAAAAGATAGGCTGAAAGGTCATACAGATACAATGACTGAAAAGCTATTAAGATATATCAAAAGTAAAGGCACAGACTACAAAGACCACTATGTAACAATCCTTAATTGGTATGAATTGGTATGAACAGGATAAAGAAAAGCTATCACAGAAAAATAATCAAAATAAAAGCCATAGAACCTATTCAACCAACTATGAAGACAGCGACAGCCTATAAAAGGTGTTTTTAAGGGTTTAATCATAAAAGAGGTGTCAGACTATGGTTAAGATAAAAATAAGCCTTAAAAACGCATTATAGAGCCTGATGTAGAAAAGGAGACTAAAATTATGAATGATAAAGAAAATATGATTACTACAAAAATTCAAGGGACAGATTTTATCTACAACAAAGATACTCACTATGAAGAAGACGGACATATCTATTGCAAGATTTGTAATGAAAGAATAGACGGTAAGGTAATTCCGATGTTGGATAAGCCTATGATTATCAGAACGGCTTGTAAATGTGATAGAGATAGAGCTGAACAAGAAAAAACTGTTAAAACAAGATAGGTTGAGACAAAGCTGCTTTATATCCAAAAATCAAATAGCCTACACCTTTAAAAATGCCGATGAAGATACAGATAAGGAAATCATCAAAAAAGCAAAGAACTATGTAAAACATTTTGAAGAAATGAGAAAAGATAATGTTGGACTGTTACTTTACGGAAATGTAGGAAGTGGCAAGACCTATGTAGCTTGTGCTATTGCCAACGCTATAATTACAGAATATAGCCATACAGTAAAAATGAGGAACTTTGCACAGATATTAAACGACTTACAAAAAGGCGGCTTTAATCTTGATAGAAACGAATATATCGAATAGATAACAAGCCCTACCCTACTAATTCTTGATGATTTTGGAATAGAGAGAAATACAGAATATGCCTTAGAGCAAATTTACAATGTAATCAATGCAAGATACCTAAAGGCAAGACCAACCATTATAACTACTAATCTTAATTTCAAAGATATAGAAAAAGAACAGGAAGATATAATGCTTGGCAGGATTTATTCAAGGATAATCGAGATATGTTTACCTCTTAGGATAACGGGACTTGATAGAAGAAAAATACAGAGCAAAGAAAAGCTGAAGAAAGCACAAAACTTAATAGATGAATGAGAGCGATTGGAAAAGTAAAAAATTCTAATCGCTTTTTAATTGCAAGAAAAGGAATGATGATATGCAAAAAAATAATACAGAAACAAAAACAATAAAGAAGATTGGAAAAACTACCTATGAAGTTGTTGTACATTTTAATAAAAATACTACTGAAACAATGCAAGACAAATTGAAACGCATAATGCTTAGAGAAATTGAGAGTGAAAAACATCAAAAAAATGATAAAAATGATTAGAAAGTCCTTGACAAGTTGTTACAGGTTTGGCTCGCTAATCTTTTCTTTGGTCTTTTGGTTAAAAATATCACTAAAATTTGCAGACCTGCCTTGTTTGTGCTGTTGCTTAGTGTATGAATTTATATTGGTGCTTAAGATGCTAATATCATTCGTGGTTTGCCTCCTAGCTTCTTGCTTTTTAAGTTTTAATTAAAGTAACCATAAAATAATTGACTATCCAAATTTATCAGTCAAAATAAACAAGTGACAAATATGCCAATCACAAAAATTACAAAAATTTACTTTTACTAAGTCATTCTTTGGTGGGACTGATTTAATTCCAGTATGCGCCAAAATTCAATTCAGATATTAGGGCGAGCATACTCTATGTAGCTACAAAATGTTACCATTTGTTGCTCCATAGAGGCTCGCAAGGAGAGCTTGCCGCTCCCTTGACCCACGCTAAAAAATATTTTCTTAATTAAAAATGGCCATGCAGGATAGGCTATTTTTAATAAAATATTAAGTTTACTAAGGGTAGCCATAAGTATAAAAAATAATTAGACTAAATTATTTTTTGTGGTCTGCAAAATATATTTTAGTAGATTTTTAAAATGGCAACGTAACAAATAAGGTTTTTTGGAAGTAATAAATGAGATGGTTTGTCTAATAAACTTAATATAGTCGCTAAATTTAAAACATATCTTCTAGGCTTTGAGTTTTTTCCTTGCATACATCACTTACATGGTGATGTATGCTGGTTTTTTTGGAGTATTCACGCTCCTCTATAAATTCTCTACATATTCTTGTAGCATCTTGTGCTCTATCTGTAAGCTCTCGTATGCTTCTCTCAAATTTTGGAATTTTTCTTCTGAATTTTTTAATTTTTCTTCCAAGCAAGATATTGAACTCTCGTACATATCTCTTTGTTGCTGCAAAGATTCCGTTAAGGCGTCGTTGCAATCTTTGTTCAAGCTCTTGACTTTCTTTATTAGCGCTGTCACATTTGTCCGTAATATCACAAGCTCCTTCTCGCAGTCTTGTTGCAAATTCATTATTTCTAATTCGTGTCTGTTCCTTTCGTCTTCGATCATCTTGGTCAAGCGCTCGTTCTCTTCTAGCAATGCTTTCTCTAATGCTGTCATCCTCTACTCCATTTTCATTAATATAAATTTCCTGCGCTCGTTCTCTGTTATCTCTTCGTCTTTTGGAATTGATATGTAATATTCCCTCTGGGTCTTGTCTGCAGTAGGTTGGCTGTATCTCCATTGTTTTGGTATCGTCCAAGCTACTTCTTCCTTTAATATCATTGCGTGCACTACCCAGCCAATTGCTATTCCCAAAATTAGTGCGGTAGCAACTGATAGCGAGATTATCACCGATCTGTCCTTGTGATGCAAGGATATTGTTTTTTGAAGTTCTTTCGACATATCTTTCTTGATTAAATCTATCTCTTTTAACAATAAGCTCCTCAAGTTTTCGCCTATTTTCTCTGCACTCTGCTTGTGTATTTCTATCATGGAATTCTCTAATTCTTCTGCTTGAGCTTTGGCTGAGTTCTCCAAGTCTTTGAGCACTGGTGAAGTCTGCATCGTATATTCCTCCTTTTAGACGATTTTTTGTTTTTTTAGTAGGCAGTATGATCGTTATGCCTTTTTTGTTGATCCTGGTTATTTCGATACCATTTTGTTTAAGAAGTTCAATCATGTGGTCTCTATTTTTAATATAGCCTTGCTTAACCAGATCGTGCAGCTTTTGGTCGAGCTCTTCCAAATTTTTATAATGATTGATGTTTTTCTTGCTAGACAATATAGTTTGCTCTTTTGCTGGATCATCTGGACTTGATAGTCCATACTCATCGTTAATGATCTTTTTGATTAGATCTATTCTAGTTTGATCATATTTAGCAAAATAAGGATTAAATGACCTGTCTGTTTCAAGATCTATCTTAGGGATAAGGAAATTTAACTCAAGCCGTCCATCCTTATCAGAATGCTCTACCCATAATACATTTGTACGTTCAAGCATATATTCACCCAAAAGAGCACGTTCAAAATCCTTAATGATTTTTAGTTTTTGCTCTTCAGTCAAAAAGTCATACTTCTCTTCAAATGATAAAACACCAAAACAGGTCTTTTGTTTATAGGTGATGCCTTTTATAATAGCTCTAGTTAAATTTTCATCACCTTTTATAACTCTTGCTGTTCCAGCAGCTTTTCTCTCATTTAAAAGATAATTTATGCTCCCAAGGCCACCACCAGTATAAGTACGAAGAAATTTAACTAGCATCACTAGTGCCTTTATTTGTATTGATGCAAAGTAAATCAAGCAACATATTATTTACCCAATGCTTCATACACTTTATGTAAGACATCATTATCGTCCGCTATGATCTCAATACCAACTCTATCTAGGCTTTGCCCACTATTTAATTTGGCAGCTATTTGGTTTATGTTTTGTCCATGTCTAGATAGTTCAGCTAAAAGCTCTCTTCTAATTGGTGCATAAATCTGCTTAGACAACATAGCTCTTAGGGCAAATTTTGAGAAAGTTAGGCCACTTTCTTGTAATTTATCATTAATTACCAACCATTCTGCATTACTTAGCCTAAGTCTTTTAGTTATGACTTTGGTTACCTTGCGTTTTTTTATCTTTTCAGAACTCACGTAAATTTACTCCTAATCCAAGAAGAAGCCACTCAAAAAATCCTATGCCATAAAAATTTTTGTCAGACTTGCTCTTTAAATATCTTTTAAGGTTATTTTATAAAATTTCACAGCCTAAAACAAGGAATTTGGTAGGCTTCAGCCCCCTAAAATGCGTGTTTTTTAAAAATACTATGAAATATATAATATAATTTTTGTAGCTTTTAAATTTTCTCTTAGAAATTTAGTCCAGTATGAAATTAAGAAAATAAAATAATAAATTTATAGGGGTTATGCTCATCATAAAAGAGCACTTTAGATAGGACAAGTTAGCAATATGAAATTAGTTACTAGTAAATCACAGATGACTAAAATTCTAGCTTTATGCTTAGTTAAATTTATCCTTTAGCATCTCGTATACTTCGTTGTTCTCTCTTTTGCCGACAACTAGCACCAATACTACGATCTCGCTATCTTTTACTTGATATGCCAAGCGGTAGCCGACATCTCTTAGCTTGATCTTATAGACATCATCGTAGCCTCGCAACTTGTCCTTTGCAACCTTTGGGTTTTCTAGACGCTCACTTAGCTTCTTTTTAAACTGCACCTTTATGCTATTGTCTAGCTTTTGCCACTCTTTTAAAGCGCTTGGCAAAAATTCTAACTCATAGCTCATCTAAGCTTACTTTTACTGGTTTTTCACCACTTGCTAGGGCAGTATCTACTGCTTTACTTAGATGATACTCTTCTATTATCTCTGTCATTTTTTCATAGACAGCGCTAGGTACTAGATAGGCACTAGGGACATTGTGGTTTAGTATAGCTACGACATTATCTCCAGCTTGTTTTAAAATTTGAGCTGGAGACTTTTTTAGCTCACTTATGCTAGCTGTAAAATTTGCTTGTATAGTTTGCATTTTTATCCTTTATTTAATACCTAAAATAATACTAAATAAGATATAAAGATAGTCTTAAAAGTTTATGCTTTGAAATTTATCCCTACTCATTATCATACGATACCATCTCTACTTTAGCCTTTAGTGTGTTTGCATTAATAGGCTTGGCATAAGTGTTTAGTAAAATTTTATACTGCTTTTCATGTCCTACTATCTGGGCTATAAGGTTAGCTTCTACCTCGCGTTGCACTAGATAGTCTATAAAGTAGTGCCTAAAAGAGTAGAAGGTCTTTTTAGAGTCTTTGTCTATAAACTTTCTTTGGATCTGGCTTCTAAAAATTTCAGAGAAGTCCTTATTGCTTACCTTAAATATATTTCCGCTTTTCTTGCTATTAACATATTCTAGCAGACCTAGATCTATGAGCTTACTATGAATAGGCACAAACCTAATGCTGTTTTTGGTCTTGGTGGTTTTACCATCATTTGTGTTTATGTTAAAGCAGTAAATCCCATCTTTTAAAGCTATATCTTCCTTATGAAGCTGTGTGATCTCTTTTATCCTCATGCCACTATAAGCAGCTATCATTGTGACGTAGTAGAGCTCACTAGCCTCTATCCTTGAACTTGGTGATTTACCACTTTGTTTGATACTAGTTACTATCTCAAAGATCTTTCTAGCTTCTGATGCTTCGTATGGAAGCACTGCCCTTTCGCTAGGGTCTATGTCTATCTTGACATTCATTTTTGCAGTTATGCTTTTACTTATATAGCCGCTATCAAAGCAGTAGTTAAAAAACTGAATAACCCTTATCATATATTTTTGGATAGTAGGCTCAGAGAGTTTATCGTCATTTTCTCCTAGCTTAAGTATCTGAGATAAACTTTTATCTTTATACCTGCTCTTTTGAGCTAGCTTAGTTGGAATTTTATAAAGAAGATCTCTAAATTCAAGCAAGTTATCTCTTGTGATCCTATAAACTGGCGTATCTTCGTTAAAGTATAAAAATAAGAGCTTTTTTACGCCAGTAACTAGTCTTTGCGTATCTGGCGACCACTTGTCAGCTCTTTTAGTGTTTGTCTCAAATATCTCGAATGCATCCTTTAAGCTCTTTTGATCTTCTAAATTTAAAGCTGAGAATTGATTGCTAGAGCCAGATGCCACTTGCAATGCTTGCCTGATCTCATACTCTTGTGTTACTTGGGCGCTAGGATTAAAAATACTAAAGCTACTATCGTCATCTAATTTTATCTTGATATTTTTTGGTGGATTTGGATCCAATATGATATCTTCCATGCTTCTATGGCTATTCTTTGTTCTTACTAGCTTTAAATTTGAAGTTGAGCCATACTTTTGATCTAGTATGGCATAAACCGTTTCGCTAATCCTCTGAGCCATAGCCTTAAGCTGTCCATCCGTAATAGGCAAACAACCGCTATCTTCAAGCTCTTTTATATTTTCTTGGAATGAAGCTATGTCCTTAGCGTCAAACGAACTAGGTTTGGCATGTTTGGCTAAGTTATCACTAGAATCATCTTCAAGGAAACAGTGCTCACGCTTGTCATCAAAGAGCACACTGCTCTTCTCAAGCTTTGATACAAGATAGTTAAGTGTTAGTATGTTTTTCTCTAAAAGAGTTTGCCCTATGTTCTCTTTATTCTTGCTACCAAGAGCGCCAGCAGTGTTAGTGATATTACTTATATCCTTAATTAAAATTTGAGGCAGACCGCCATCTATCAAACTTTGTTTAAAGTAGTCATTGAGCGCATTTAGAAATTCTACATCCATCTTCTTATTAAGAAGAGAGTGCTCTTTGATGCTCTTACTAAGCTTTACTTTCATAAACGAATTTACAAAAGATTGGATTATGCTATCACCAAGATTCATGTGAACCGCCCTTTTTATCAAGTAAAGATTGTTGTCTAGAATTTTAGCCCTTTTTCTGGCTTTTTCCAAGAGATTAGTGGATGTGGAGAAGCAAATTTCTCGCTTTTCGTTAAAAAATTTTCTAATGCTTGGAGCAAGTGTGGCTCGGTAGTAATATATACCGTTTCGCTCCCTTAAGTGTTGTCCCATATTTAATAGCCAACCGGTCAAAAATGGAACAGTTTTATGTAACTACTAAGTAAAAATCGTCTAAAGTGCGTATTTCAGGCTTTCAGGAGCTCATATAAAAAATCCTCATAAGCCGGAGGTCGGGAGTTCAAGTCTCCCCCGTGACACCATAACACCCTATTTTAGGCACTAGCAGTGATGCTTTTGTTCTTTCCCTTTCTTTAAAATTTCCTTTAAGAGTGGAACACTTAGTTACTAAAGTGGGACAGTCTCTTAAAAATTCCAATGATTATAAAGCCATCGTCCTTTTAATACCATAAAAAATAGATTTGCTTTAAATTTTTGTCAAAATATAAGACTACTCAGCGAAATTCTAAATATATTAAGGAGACTTATAAAGCAGCTCTTATTTAAATCACTCTCCAAAACAGATCATAAAAATATTTTTGCCGTCTTCGTGTTTGTATTTTAGGACATGGCCATGCTTTTTAAAAATTTGATTTGCTATGTAAAGCCCAAGACCAAGTCCAGAATTTGAAGTTTCTACTCTTCTGTTAAACGCCCTATCAAATTCAAGTCTTTCTGGCTCAAGCTCGCTGCCTGCGCTGATTATGCAAATTTTATTTTTGTATATGCTCACAAGGACTTTGTCGCTTGAGTATTTTAAGGCGTTATCGATCAAATTTTTAACTCCAGTCGCATAAAGCTCAAAATCAACCTCAACAGCACTTATATCGCCATCTGCTAGCACCTCTATGCGGCTTGTATCTTTTAGTAAAAGCATATCTACCGAGTGATCGACGATGTCTATGACTCGGTGCTTGTTCTTTTTAAGCTCCCACTCGCTCGATACTAGTTTTTCGACCTTGACGACTTCGCCCAGTATCATCTCTAGCCTTATAAAAATTTGTTTTAACCTATCTCCCGCCTTATCATCTTGTAAAATTTCAGCGATCATATCCGCCATGATCCGCCCTTTCATTATCGGGTTGCGAAATTCGTGCAAGATATTGCGCAAAAAGAGCGCCCTAGCCTGTTTTATGGCATCTATCTTTTGCATAGTCGTGTTAAATTCGCCAGCGATTTGGCCTATTTCGTCGTTTGCCTCTACTTTTATCAGCCTAAATTTATCCTCCTCGCCTGCTCTTCTTATCATATTTTTTAAATTTCTAAGCCTTAGCAGTTTTTTCAAAACGACTATGAAAAATGCGACCATTACTATATTTACTACAAACCAAAGTATCCAAATGCTATTTGAAGAAATTTCTTCTAAATTTTCTAAAGGAACATCGTTTTTTGCTATGTCATCTTTGCTTGATATATTAAGCCCCGCCGCATCCATAATGCGCGAAAACATTTTTGGATCGATAGAAGAAAATCTAGGCACAAAATAAAACTTTTTGTTATACCTTATCATATCAGCATACGAGTCGCTATAAATTTTCTCGCCACCTTGCCTGATCTTAATAGGATCAAGCTCGCTACTTTTAAGACTTATTTGCGCTAGTTGCTTTGCTGCGTTGCCTTCTACTTGTCCTCGTATACGCATACCCAGCATAAAGCGCTCATAAGTATGATACTCTGCGTCTCTAATCTGCTTTTTTGATTCGATAAAAAATGCCAAATTTACCGTAATGAGTGCGGCAAAAAAGAAAAATGATATGAGTTTTATGATAGATATATTACGCATTGATAAATTTATAACCTATACCGCGCACGGGGTGGATGAAGTGTGGATTTTTAGGGTCGTCTCCTATCTTTTGGCGCAAGCGCCCTATGGCTACATCGATACTTTTTAGCCCACTTTGAAATTTAGCCTGACCTAAATTTAACAAAATATCCTCTCTTGATACGACTATCCCCTCTTTTTCATAAAGGTAGATAAAGATGTCAAATTCTGCCTTTGTAAGCGCTATGGCTTCTCCATTTTTTAATATAGTGCGTCTTTGTTTATCTACGCAAAAGGTTTTGGAGTCATTGCCAGCTTGTATCCCTCGGCGAAGTAGCGCCCTTAGCCTAAATGCAAGCTCTATTGGCTCATAGGGCTTTGCCATGTAGTCGTCCGCCCCAAGCTCAAAGCCCTTTATCTTATCTAGCGTTTCGCTGCGAGCCGATGAGATGATGATAGGTAGCGATGGGTAGCTATGCCTTACCTGCTTGCACACCTCAAGGCCGTCCATATCAGGCAAACCAAGGTCAAGCACCAATGCATCAAAGGTATTTTTCTCGTTTAAAATTCTAAGTCCCTCAAGCGGGTTTGTGACTATGGCTACGCTTATCTCGCTTTTTGCAAGTGCATATTTTAAAAGCTCGGCTAGTTCAAGGTCGTCTTCTATAAGTAAAACTTCTATCATAGTGGTGATTATATCAAATTTTAAATTTTGAAACTAAAAATATTTTTTTAGTTAATGTTACCAAAACCTTACCGTTTTTCGTGAGCCTGCGTGTTATGATTTCACTAATAAATCCAAGGGGGATGCCATAAAACACAGTGGCTTTGTGTTTTAAAAGGATGTGATTATTCTAGACATATCACCAAATGGCAAAAACTAAAAAGACAAATTTTACATAGCGCGGCATGATCGCAAGTGATGATGCGATAAGCCAAGCTTAAAAAGGTGGCATTGTTAAATGCCTAAAAAAGAAATTTAAGGAGTTTAGAGTGAAAACATCTTTTTTAACTACAAGCAAGAGTAAATTTGCTCTTAGTTTAGCTGCGCTTATGGCTATGGCGACCTGTGCTAGTGCAAGCGAAAGCTTGGAAGAGGCTTTGCAGGCAAGCACTATGGGTGCGACCATATTTTCATACTATGATATGGACTCGACAGAGTACTTCCCGCCAGCTAGCAGAACAAATAAAATTCGCGAGCACATCGGTGGTTTAGGTGCTGAGCTTAGGTTCTTAACTGGCTCTTACTATGGCTTTAAGCTTGGTCTTACGGCTCAGGGCTTAGTAAATTTTGCTCCGTCAAAGGCTGCAAAAGAGTATTTTGCCTATGACTGGAATAGCGAAGGTGTAGCACTTTCAGAGGCCTACTTAGGATATGAGAATGACTACATCGACTTTAAACTAGGTCGCCAGTACTACAACTCAAAATACACAGGCCTAGTGCCGCCGCTCGTGGCAACAAACACGGACGTGGGCTACAAAGAGGCATTTGAGGGCGTGAGCGCTAGGATAAAGCTTGATAGTATAAATACCGTTATTGGCCTAGCTGACTTTTGGAAATTTGCAGGTAGATCAAGCGCAGTAACTGGTGGAGATCACGGCGCACCAAGGTTTAAAGATAGAGTTATTATCGGCGGCTTTGGACCTTACGGCTATAAATTTGACAACATCTTTAACTCGTTTGTAACATATAGCGGCATCCCTGGCGTCTCGCTCACGGCTGGCTACGCAAATGTCTCAGGCATCGAGTATGATGACGCAGCCAACTCAAAAGGCGATATAAATTTCTACTTCGCAGCAGCTGGTTACAAAACGCCTACGCTTTTTGAAAACGCGATCGTTGGCATAGACTTTATGTATAAAGGCTCAAGAACAAACGGTACTTTAAAAGAGAATTTCGACTTTAACGGCGATTACTATGCAGGCATGATAGGGCTTTATAATGCTTATGGCGCTGATTTTAGATACGCATACTCAACCGTTAGCAAAAACCAGATGTCGCTTCAAGGCATAGGAAACGACGTTGGCTCATTTACGGCCACTCCGATCTATGGTCCGTTTTTATTTATGAATTTTGCTGGTATGAATTTACATAAATTTAGCGCAGGCTACGACCTTAGCAATGTAGGCGCCGAGGGTCTTAGAGTGGATGCTGACTACTGGTATGGTAAGCAGCACAATGGCAGCAACGTCAGATCAGGCGGCCTTCATGGTCAAGCACCAGGAACTAGAATCGACGTAAAGGGCTGGGACGTGCAAGTAACTTACAAAGTCCCTGCGGTTAAGGGTCTAAAACTATCAGCTATCTATGAAACATTAGATAGAAAGCTAAAGTATACAAACGGCGGCTCTAACGGCAAGACAAGAGATGAAGAGCTTTGGCTAAGAGTGTCTTATGACTTTGATATATTGAAATAAATTTGAAACAAGGAGTATAAAATGGTAGAAAATAACGAACTATCACGTCGCTCGTTTTTAAAACGTAGTGGCGCACTCACACTTGGCTCAGTTGCAGCAGGATCAGCGCTGCTAACAGGCTGTGATAACCCAAATAACCACCTCATCCATCCAGAAAAGGAGACCACAAAAGCACCTGATGTGCCAAAATGGCTAGGTGTTGAGCCTGAAATTTCAGACAAAGATATAAAAGAGACGCTTGAAACCGATGTGCTTATCATCGGTGCTGGCGTTTCAGGGCTTCACGCTGCGCGCGCTGCTACCGAAAAAGGCGCAAGGGTTATCGTCCTAGAAAAAGCCGGTCGCTTTCAGGTTAGAAGCGGTCAGTACGGCACTCTAGGCAATAAATTTCAAAGAGAGCTTGGTATCAAATATGACAAGAATGCGGCCATAAATGAACACTTAAAACAGATGGGCTATCGCGCCGATCAGCGAGTGTGGAACTACTGGGCGGATCACAGCGGCGAGGACTTTGACTGGATGATAGAGCTTGCTCCTGCGGTGCATTTTATGAAAGAGACCGATACGCAGCTTGATAGAAGTAAGATAAATTTGATGGTTATGCACTATCCACTCCCGGCCGGATACGACCCAAGTAAGGAAAACAGCCCAAGCTATCCAACTGTTATGTCCTTTTTACCTAGTCAAGAGCCGATGATGGAGCTAGTTTATGAAAAGTCTATAAAACAAGGTGCAAAGTATATCTTTAAAACTCGTGCAAAAAAGCTACTTCGCGACAAAACGACTGGCAAAATGCAAGGAGCGATCGCGCAAAATATGGCTGATGGCTCATATATCAAGATAAATGCTAAGTCGGTGATACTTGCTACGGGCGATTATATGAATGACCCTGAGATGGTAAAGACATTTGTGCCGTGGGTGGCAAATTTCTTCTGTCCGTTTCCAAACAGAGACTACAAAAACAATCCGACCAACACGGGAGACGGACACAAACTTGGCTCATGGATAGGTGCAAAGCTAGAAGACGGACCGCACGCACCAGTCGCTCACACGCTTGGCGGACCGCTTGGCGTTGATGCGTTTTTACTAACAAATGCAAAGGGAGAGCGCTTTACAAATGAAGATCTAAGCGGTCAGCAAGTCACTCAGCCGCTCTCTCGCCAACCAGGAGGCTTTGGCTGGCAAGTATTTGACTCTAAATTTCCAGAGCAAGTCGGCCTCATGGGCGTATCACACGGCAGCGTAAACCACTGTGTAGAAGATAATCCAAAGCTTCCACCTGACTGCCAGTGGGCGATAGGCAAAACATCATATATATCGGTAAAAGATATTGAAGAGATGCCTGATGTCATAAAAGCAAACACCATTGAAGAGCTTGCTAGTAAGCTCTACCCTGATAACAAAAAGGCGCAAACACAGTTTTTGGCGACCATAAAACGATACAACGAGCTATGCGACAAAGGCCATGATGATGACTTTGGCAAGACCGCTAAGAGGATGTTTCCAGTCCGCCATGCGCCGTTTTATGCTGGCAAAATGGGAGTAGGTGCGAGCCTGGTCGTCATGGGCGGCTTCACCGTAGAGCCAAGCACTGCAAATGTGCTAGATACCGACTATAACGAAATTTCAGGACTTTACGCCTGCGGTAACGTTATGGGCGGACGCTTTTTGGGAGATTATCCAGTAGTTTTAGCCGGCACTAGCCACGGAACATGCCTATGCTACGGACGCTTAGCAGGCTATCAGGCTGCGGCAAACGCAAAAGGAGTACAAGCATGAGCAATAGAAAAAAATATACGATAATAGGACTAATAGTAGCCGCTATCGTGGGCTTTATAGCGTTTCACCAAATAGAGGCTGCTAGCCACAAGGCTGAATTTTGTATCTTGTGTCACAACATGCAGCCAGAGTACGACTCTTACACAAAAGGAAATTTGTTAGCTAAAAAGCATAACGACGCAAATGTAACATGCCACGACTGCCATACACCAACCATAGGTGAGCAGCTAAATGAGGTGAGAATGTATGCGACTGGCGACTTTGAGACACCAACAAAACAAAGAGGCTTTACTAACGAGCAGTGCACCAGCTGTCACAAGATAGCTGATATCAGGAAAAAAACCGCACACTACGGCCTATCTAACCCACATGAAGGCACTCACAATAAAGACAACGAGATGCTTCAGTGTCAGTCATGCCACGCCGTGCATCATCCACAAAAGCTAAATACTTGTATGTCTTGCCACCCGATAGACTGGAAGGTAGATAGTAGCTGGAAGATGTATCCTCCTACTAAAAAATAACCTCATATCCGCCTCATCTGGGGCGGATCTTTCTTTTTAAATTTGGTTTTTGGTGCTAAATTTTGGTTAACCAAACCAGCTAAATTTTTATTAAATTTATTTAATTTCTCGCCCTTTTAACACATAAGAACTTTTTTATATTTTTTAAATAAAATAACAACAAAATTTAACAACTTCACACTAATACATTGTGATGGTAACGGATTTTAAATACCATTAAAGGACGAATTTATGCTTAGAAAAATTTTATTTGCTATCTCCTTAGTAGTTTTGGCTGCATGTGCTACTACTATGGATGACGCTGATGACTACAGCATCGCCGCGTACGAATACTATCAAAACGGCAACTACTCAAAAGCTATTGAGGCTTACACAAAAGCGCTAGAAATTCAGGAAAATATTTTAGGAAGAGATGATATAAAAAATGCTGTCATTTATAACAACATGGGCCTTGCCTACGCTTTTATGGGAGAGTATGAAAAGGCTTTAGAATTTTCAACAAAAGCTTTAGATATACAAGAGAAAATTTTAGGAAAAGAAAACGCGGAAGTTGCCACTAGCTATAATAATATGGGGCTCATTTATCACTACATGGCTAATTACCCAAAGGCGCTAGAATTTAATAAAAAATCCATAGATATACTAGAAAAAATCTCAGGGATTAACGATCCTACTATTGGCACATCTTACAGCAATGTAGGACTTATTTATGCAAAGATGGGCGAGCACTCTAAAGCATTAGAATTTTACAATAAAGCATTAAACGTGCAAGAGAGAATGTTAGGCGAAGATCATCCAGAAACTGCCATAACATATAACAACATAGGCCTTACTTATACTTATTTGGGCGACTATCAAAAAGCACTAGATTTTTTTAAAAGGACTTTGAAAATTTATGAAAAAAATTTAGATAAAAATCATCCAAATATTGCACTTTGCTACAACAATATAGGTTTTGTTTATAGAAATATGGCTGATTATTCTATGGCTTTAGAATTTTATAAAAAAGCTTTAGAGATACAAGAGCATATTTTAGGCAAGAATCATCCAGATGTAGCCAATAGCTATAACAATATAGGTCTTGTTTATAATTATTTAGGCAACTATCCTAAGGCACTAGAATTTTGCACAAAAGCTTTAGATATACAAGAAAAAGTCTTAGGTAAAGATCATCCAAATACTGCCATCAGTTATAATAATCTTGGCATTATTTATAATAACATGAACGACAATACAAAAGCTTTAGAATTTTATACAAAAGCTTTAGATATACAAGAAAAAGTCTTAGGCAAAAATCATCCTGATATAGCCACTGCCTACAACAACATAGGGCTTATTTATGAAGAAATGGGCGACCACCAAAAGGCTTTAGAAAACACTATGAAAGCTTTAAAACTAAGAGAAAATATCTTAGAGGAAAACCATCCTGAAAATATCATTAGCTATAACAATCTAGGGCTTATCTATAATCATATGGGCGATAATAAAAATGCTTTAAAATTTTATACAAAAGCGCTAAAGGCACAAGAGAAAAAGCTAGGGGACAATCATCCTCTTACAGCTAGCATTTATAACAATATAGCAGCTATTTACGACGAAATGAACGACAAAGTTAGTGCATTAAAATATCATACAAAAGCCTTAGATATAAGAAAACAAATACTAGAAAAAGATCATATTGATATTGCCAACAGCTATAGCGATATAGGGTTTGTTTATGATTATATGGGCGATTATCCTAAAGCGTATGACTACTTTAAAAAATCCTATCAGATATTTAAACTCAATAGAGATAGAAATTTTAAAGTTCTAACCAATGAACAAAAACATATTTTTCAAAAAGCTAACGAGAGATTTTTATCAAATGTTTTAGATAGCGGATATTCATATCAGCAAATTTCAGATGATAAAAAAGCTCTAATAGAAGAAATTTATGAGATATTTATAAACGACAAGGGCATACTTTCTGATGACGAAAATGCTACAACCAATATGAAAGATATAAAAATAAGTGATTTAACAAATCAACTCGAGTCAAATGAACTTTTTATAGATATTGGCTACTATGGAAAAAACTACTATATTTTTAGTATAGATAAAAGTGGCGAGATAAAATTTGCAAAAATCAACATCGAAAATAGCAATATGATAAATAAAATAATTGCTAATAAAACAAATTCCAAAACAGCATTAGAAAAGCTGCATGATATAGTGATATCAAAGGCCGTAGGAGAGAAAATATACAAATTTGACTCTATTGTTCTTTCTCCAGATGGAGAGTTAAAGCTACTACCTTTTAAAAAAATAATAAGTAGCGAAAAACATCCAATAAAGCCAAAGCAATTACGCTATGTGCCTTCAGCAAAAGAGTTTATATCAAAAAATAAATTCTAAAAAATCTATTTATTTAGCTTTAAATTTAGCGAGCGAGAAAAAACTTGCTCGCTATAAATTTCTATTTACCCTCTGGATCTAGCCCATTTAAAATGTAGCCAACCTCTTTGTCGCTTAGGTCGTAGTGTAAAAATTCTTTATAAAATTTCTTTGTCTCAGCCGCTATATCCACATCTTTAAAAAGCTCAGGATGCAAGGTCTTTGCTGCCCACAAAATTTGTAAAGCCCCCTCAGCGCCGTATCTATCCCAGCTAAAGACGCCAGCTGGATTTACATAGACTTTTTTGTTTTTGACAGCGTTTGTGCCGGCATAGACTTGATTTTCATATAGTTTTTCTAAAATTTCTGGCGCTTTGGCTCTACCTATGATGATCACGTCTGGGTTTATCTTTATGATCTCTTCGGCATTGATTTCAAGCATATTTCCAGCTTTTGAAACTGCATTTTGGCCACCTGCAACGCTGATCCACTCGTCGATTATGGTATTTAAGCCATCTACTTTAAATAAATTTTTACCTTCTGCTATGTGAAGCACTTTTGGTCTATCTGACGTTGCGATCTTATCTGTTTTGCTTAGTACTTTTTGAAGGTTTTGATCAAAATAGTCGTTAAATTTCTTGGCTATCTTTGGCGCGTCATCACCTATGACTTCGGCCATGATGGATATGCTCTTTTTCATGTCTGCGTGGTTGGTAAATGACGGATAAAGAACGGTAAAGCCGTTTTTAGCTAGCTCTTCTTTGTTGTTTTTATCAGCAGCTATGACGATATCTGGGTTTAGTTTAACTAGCTCTTCAACCTGCAAACTCTTGGCACTTACGCCATTTGGTATGCTCGAAATTCTAGGATATATATGCGCAAACCACTTGTTATTTTTGATAAGATCGGTCGTCGCTACTATCTTATCAGCCCCACCTAGCATCAAGACGATCTGGTTATTTGCATACCAAAGCGTGGCGATCTTTTCGACATTTGCTGGGACTTTGACGATATCGCCAGAGATATCTTTGATCTCTCTAACCTCGGCGGCATTTATGCTCAAGGTAGTCAGCAGAACCACAAGGACAGTAAAGATTTTTCTCATTTTATTCCTTTTTAAAGTATATATTTTTATATTTAACTTGCAAATAATATATACTATTGCCTTAATATGCAATTTATAAATAATATATTTTTATAATTTAATAAAAATTTGACAAAGCAATGAAATTTGATTGGTATTTTTAAAATTTGAGTATAAATTTAGAGAAAAGCTTTTGGTCCAAAAGGTTTCCCTTTTAGACCAAATTTATTATATATCTACAACGACGTCGTTTCTTATCTCAACACTTACCGTAGTGCCTGAGTGGTTTGCTGTGTATGTTTTGTAGCCATCATGCGAGCCAGCCTCTCTAAAGCCGCCATCTAGTGTTACTCTATCGCCATTTTCGCCCTCTATCTTAAGCTCATTGTTTCTAAAGATATCATCTTTAGTTAGTGTGATATTTAAATTTTTATCAGCTCCGCCAAGCTCAAGGCTTGTTATTTTCTCAACCTTACTAAGGTCCACAGAGCTGTCTTCTATGCTAAGTTTGCTAGCTTTTGTACCGTCGCTAGAGCCAACTACTTTACCATTTATAGTAGAGCCTGAAATTTCGATCTCACTATCACCACCGCGAGTGCTACCCTCCACATCACCTTTTACTGTGGCATTTTTGATGATCACTGTATTTTTATCAGAGTCTTGAGCGCCACCATATACATTAGGGTTTTCACCACGACCGCCGCTTACATATTGATTTACAGTGGCTCCGTCTAAAATTCTAATAGTATCAGCATCTTCATTGCCTTGTACATATTCGGTCACGGTAGTGCCTGCACCAGTTACAGTTATGTCGTCATTACCCCATCTACCAACTATGCCTTCAACCGTTGCTTGATCGCTAACTAATATAGTATCGTCACCACCTCTGCCGTTTATTGCGCTTGTGAATGTGCCAGCACCAGTTACAGTTATGGTGTCATCGCCCTCGTCTGCTTGGATGAGTACGACACGTGCGCCTTTTTCTACTATGATAGTATCATCGCCGTTTCCGCCACCTATATTTTTTACACTAGTTCCTGCACCACTTATTGTTATATTATCATTACCAGCACCATTATCTGTTATATCCAAAGATGGGTTTACCTGTTTTTCATGCGTATCATTTTTGGTCTTTGTATCGCCAAGCACCCAGCCATCTACCTTAGCACCGCCTTGAACTACTATCGTATCTTCGCCAGCGTTACCAAATACATTCTTGCTAACAACAGAACTATTATCTATCGTTATAGTGTCTTTTCCTTCATTTCCATATACGCTTTTAGCAACTTTTGAGCCATTATCTACATTTATAGTATCGTCACCCTCGTTGCCCACAACCATGCCAGTGATCGTAGTTTTGTTTAGATCGACCACGTCATCGCCAGAGCCACCAGAGATATTACTAAGCTTTGCAGAATTTATGCCTGAAATTTTATCAGCACCAACACCGCCGTAGACATTGTTTATCTGAGCATTATCTACAACTATTTCATCGTTGATATCTGAGCCAAAAACGTTTAGTTGTGCATTTGGAGCTACTATCTTTGCCACTGTGCCGTCGTCTGGGTAGTTGCCCTCGTTTGCGTTGCTCGTTACTGCTAGCTTTTTAGCCTCATCTTGACCGATAGCTAGCTGGCCGTCATTGCTCACATACCAGCCATTGTTATATGTAAATTCATTCACACCATCATCAGGCACTAGATAGCTTCTGCCATCACCTTGCTTTTGCACGCTATATCCGCTAGGTATCTTTGTTGTAAATGCCGGTATCAGCTCAGCCGATGGGTCCTCGCCCTTGTGAGCTGAGAGTGGGATTTTGATTATTCCATTTGGCTGTGGTGGCAATGGTGGTTGTGGCGTTACGTTATCAGTAGCCGCGCCGTCACCTAAATTTTCACTTTGTCCGCCGCCGACTGAGCTAACAGGGGCTTCAAATGCAGCACCTAGGTCGCCAAGATCATTAAAATTCGCACTTATATTTGAGTAGTGACCACCCTGTGCAAAGCTAGCAGTACCAAGGCTTACTCCGTCACCTCCAGCGTTTCCGCCTACTTGGTTTCCACCAGCTGCAGTCTCTTCTAAACCAGCTAGACCTTCACCACTTAAGATCGCTTTTTGAAGTGAAGCGATATCTGCTGTTGTTTGAGAATTTTCGCCAACACTTTGGTCTAAATTTATTGAGTCTTTGCCTATTAAGCTTATCTCTTTTCCGTCCGCTTTTGCTATTACTACTTTTGCGTCAGTTGATTCAGTGACTATCTTTTCTCCTTGATATACTATGTCACCTACTTTTAATTCTCTGCTTTCGCCTGTTAGGCTTACAGCTTTTACGCTTCCTTGCGTTACATTTTTTACTACGCCTATTTCCTTTGACATGCATCTCCCTTTTTAAATTTTTTCCTAAATTTAACGGTTTTATTAAAATCAAACCATTGTACTTTGGTACAGTTGTGACATATTTATGACTGGGAATTTTGTAAATTTAGATTTTGTGGGGGTTTGAAATAATTATAAGATTTTGAAGTTTGCAAAGAAATTTAAACCAAATTTCTTTGCAAGTTTGGATTTATTTTACAAAAAACTCTTGTGCTAGCTTTTTATCTTCAGGTTTGATGATAAATTTCTCATTAGCGATGCTAACTTCAAATTCATCATCTTTGCTAGCTTTTGTATAAGCTAGTGCGAGCCTTGCAGCAAGCTCTTTGTCGGCTTTGCTAGCATTTTTGCTTATGAAGCTAACAGCTCCCACGATATCGTCGCTCTCTTTAAATTTAACCTGCTCAAATTTATCATTTGGATGAGCCAAAAGTGCGTTATTATCGCTCTCGTCACGCCCTATTATCATTTTTGCGCCATCTACCAAGCGCAGATGCCTACCAAGTTTTAGCCACGTAACGTCGATATCTCGCATCTCTTTGTCAAATTTCAAGTAGTCTTTTATCTTTACTGCAAAGCTCTCGATCGTTAGCAAGCAGCCACCTCCGGGCGTTGCAAAGTCCTCAAAGCCAAATTCCTTCGCCAAAGCAAGCTGCGGCTTTCTATCGCGTCCGCTTATGTCAAGTAGCTTCTCTCTATCGACCCAGCCCTCGCGCTCTGGCTTAGTTGGTGACAAGAGCTTAGCGCACATCGGACGAAGCACTAGATCATCCTCGTCATCAGCTAGGCGCTTAACCTGAAAGAGTGCGTCTCTGCGCTGGCTCATCGGCCTTTGTCCTACGACTTCGCCTGTGATGATAAAATTTGCATTTTCGCTTTTTAGCATATTAAGAGCGGTTTTAAACATATATCCGTGGCAGTCGATGCAAGGGTTAAACTGCTTGCCGTAGCCGTATTTTGGGTTAAAAAGCACGTCGCGAAGATACTCGTTTCTCATATCAACCACCTTTAGGCTAGCCCCAGCCAAGGCTGCACGACGTCTTAAAACTTCGTGCTTCTCCTCATCCACGCCAAATCCAGTATCCATATAAAGTGCGACCACTTCGATGTTTTGATCACTTATTATTTTCATAGAGAGCATGCTATCAAGCCCTCCGCTAAACAAAGCTAAAGCCTTCATTTTTATCCTGAAAGTAAAATTTAAAGCCTAAATTTACTAAATCTAGGCTTTTATGAAGTTTATTTAGCAGCGTTAATTACGATTTTTTTAATGACTTCGCTTGCGGCTTTTAGGCTGCTAACTGGCAAGTACTCGAAGATAGAGTGAAAGTTATTTCCGCCTGTGAATAAATTTAGCGTTGGCACGCCCTTTGCAGAGATCGCAGCGCCGTCGTATCCGCCTCGCATCGGCTTTATGTTTGGCGTGATATTTAGCTCGCTAAAGGCATCTTTTGCCAGTTTTATAGGCAGTGAGTTTTCATCTTTTAAGAACTTAAAGACATTTTCATATCGTGTTTTTAGCGTGATCTCGCAACGATCCCCATAAATTTTATTAAAAGAATTTGCCATCTCACTTAAAAACTCAAGCCTTTTTTGAAATTTCACCTCGTCAAATTCTCTTATGTCGATCTTGAGCGTCGTTTTTGCGCTGTTTCCGCTAAGCTCTTTCACCCAAAAATACCCCTCTTTGCCCTCGGTGCACTCTGGCACTTCGCCACCTGGCAAAAGCGAGATAAATTTATGCGCAAGAAGTAGCGAATTTACAAGCTTGCCTTTTGCGTTCATCGGATGAGCTGAAACGCCTTTAAAGACCATCATGCAGTCAGCTGCGTTCCAGTTTTCATATATTAGCTCGCCTATCTCGCAACAGTCTAAGCAGTAGCCAAAGTCAGCTCCAAGCAAATTTACATCAAGCGCCTTTGCGCCAAGCAAGCCCTGCTCCTCATCAGGCACGAAGCAGATCACGATCTTGCCATGCTTTATATCAGGATTTTGCATGAAAAAGCTAGCCATATTTACGATGCTAGCGATCGCTGCCTTATCATCAGCGCCAAGCAAGCTAGTGCCGTCAGTCACGACTATGTCATCGCCCTCATATTTTTTAAGCTCTGGGTTGTCGCTAAATTTAAGATATATGCCATGCTCTTCGTTTAGGCAGATGTCGCCGCCTGTGTATCTTACTATCTTAGCTTTTGTGTCGTTTTTTTGCTCGCTACTTGTATCTAAGTGCGCAAAAAAGGCGATACTTGGAGCGTTTTCGCAGTTTGCAGGTATCTTTGCTATCAAGATAGCACTATCTTGCAAGATGATATCTTTTATACCAAGCGAGCTAAGCTCATCTTTTATGAATTTGGCTAGCTCGTACTCGGTTGGATTAGAAGGCATAATGCCTTTTAATCCATTCTCTTTATTTGTTGTGGTGTTAAATTTCGTATAGTTTATAAATCTCTCTACGATATCCATCTTTCATCCTTAGATGACGAAAAATGCGATCGCCACAACAGAGAGAAACATGCCTAAAAACGTTCTTTTTGCAAGCTCAACTGGGCTAACCATAGCAATACCTGCACAAACGATAGCAGCTCCAGCGATCGGAGAAGCTGAACGTCCAAGTGAGCCAGCTATTGCTGCAGCCATACCAAGCTTATCTTGTTCAAAGCCAAGAGCAGCAGCGTTTGTTGTAACAGCTTCGTTAAATGCAAATGTAGCAGCGTCGCCTGAGCCTGTGACTATACCCATGATAAATGGCACAAATGTTCCGCCAAATTTAACGTAGCTTTGATCAGTTTTTAGCCACGCTATGACCACATCAACAGCTCCGCATGCCTTTAGACCTGCGACAAAGACGCCAGCTGCGATGATGATACCGATAACATCAGCATAAGCGTGACCCATGCCGTTAAAGAACTCTTTTGTGATCTTTTGTGGGTTTGTAAGCGTAGCAAAGATAGCTATGATAGCACCAAGTATCATCGCCTCAGCAACACCCATCTTTGTCCATGCCAAAAAGCTGTAGTCTTTTGCTAGGCTTGTTCCGCCGATAACCAAGATGACAAGTGGGACAAGTGGCATAAGAGCGTAGATCAAATTTACTTTAAACGCTGACTTCTCTTCGCTTGCGGCACCATTTTCAAGAGTGAAATTTGTACCTTTTTGATAGTCTTTAAATAATATTGCGACGATAGTTAGCATGACAACTACGATAACAAGAGCTGTAAATGCGCTAGGAATTTGCACTTTTATGATGTCTTGAACTGTATAGTTTGCAACTGTCTTTTTAACAAGATCAGCCACATATACGTTGTGAGCAGAGCCTGGGCTTAGGACTGAGCCAAATGTACCTGCAAAAACAGCCGCACCAGCCATCGCAGGGCGAACACCTGATGCCATTAGAAGTGGTATAAGCGTTGCACCAACAGCAGCCGAGCAGCCAGCAGCTGAAGGGATGGCGATGTTTATAAAGTAAGTTAGCACGGTTGTTACAGGGATCAAGATAAATCCCACGTTTTTAAGTGGCTTTGTAAGAAGCGCAACAAGATGCTTATCGCACATTGTGTATTTCATAACGAAAGCAAAACCCATACTAGCACAAATAGCCTTTATAAGCCCTGCTTTAGTCATATAGTCAGTAAAAGCACTTAGTGCCCCCATCGGTTTTAGTGCGATTATACAAAGCACCAAACCAACACCTATTAGCACCGTTCTTGTCTCTTTTTTTAAGACTAGAAGTGCTACAACTGCAACGATGCCAAGAATGGCAGCAATTAGCTTGAATGTTTCCATACCTCTCTCCTTGTTTAGATTTTAAATTTAGTTCCAACTTCTATTTTTTCTATCTCTTTTTGATACTCAAATTTTAAAATTTCGCTGTGTCCTATGACCTCAGCTTCATTGTCCGCTATGAGCAAAGCTGTGCCCTCAGGCAAAGCATAGATAGTCTCTTTTGGATTTGCTATTAAAAACTCTTCTAGCCTCTCCTCCCTGCTCTCACCGTTGTGGCCTGCTAGTTTGCCGCTTATGAAGTGCGGATTGATCTGATATGGGAAGATATTTAAGCTATCAAATGACTTTGGCATGATGATAGGCATATCGTTTGTCGTCATCATCGTCTTGCCAGCGATGTTTGCGCCAGCTGACCAGCCAAAGTATTTTGCACCGTTTGCCACAGCCTCTTTTATAGGCTCAATCAAATTTAGCTTATAAAGCGTGTAAAGAAGCATAAAGGTATTGCCGCCGCCAACTGCGATACTGTTAGCGTTTTTGATAGCTGAAATTTTATCCTCGTAGTGGTGGATAGATTTTATATTTTTATTTTTTAGGCGGTCGATCACCTTTTGCTCGTATTCGTCATTACTTCGTCTAACTCCAGCGTAAGGGATAAATAAAATCTCCTCCTTACCGCTCTCGCCCAAGAAGTCCTTAACCCAGTTTTTGCAGTGTCTCAAGTAGCCAGTATCTTGGTAGCTTGAAGCGCTGATTAGTAAAGCAGTTTTCATTTTTTAGCTCCGTTTAGTTTGTAAGCAGCCCTTAGATAGATATCAACCCCAGCGACCAAGCACTCCTCGTCAAAGTCAAATTTGCTGTTGTGATGGCCTGCTTTTAAATTTGTACCGATCATCATATATCCGCTCTTTGCGCCCCTGTCTTGCAAAGCTCTCATAAAGTGAGCGAAGTCCTCGCAAGCGCCAAAATCAAGCTCTTTAACGATCTTATCATCATCTATAAATGGACTTTGTTTTGCTGCTTCATAGAAAATTTCAGTCACCTCTTTGTCGCTATTTGCCCCGCTTGTGCCACCAGTCATCACGACTTTGCTCTCAACGTCATAAATTTCACTGACGCCTTTTACGATATCCATACATTTTTTATACATAAATTCATTTAAATTTGTATCCTCGCCCCTTGTTTCGCAGGCTAGATAGCCGTTTGGTGCTATGACGTTTCTGCCCTCGCCTGCTCTTAAAACGCCTACATTTATCCTAGTCACGCCCTTTGCGTGCCTTGTGATACCGTGCATATTTAGAGCCATTTGAGCAGCGGCTAAAAGGGCGTTTGCACCCTCTTCTGGCGCTCCTGCGGCGTGGGCTGAGCGACCAGTGATATGCACGTCAAATTTAGAAGTTGCAAGCAGTTTGTTTGTGCCGCAAACTATGCCCCCATTTGTTTCTGCTTGAAAGCCGATGTGTCCGCCAAGTAGATACTCAACCCCATCAAGCACCCCAGCAGCCTCCATAGCCACAGCGCCTCTTGTGCCCTCTTCTGCAGTTTGAAATATAAATTTAAATTTGCCGTTAAAATCGTCTAAATTTTTAGCGATCAGCTTTGCAAGCGCTAGACCCATCGCCATGTGTCCATCGTGCCCACAAGCGTGCGTGATACCAGCAATATCTGAGCCAAAGCCCTCTTTGCAAGGTCTATGAGCAGCCTCTGCGCTCTCTGTCACATCAACGCTATCGATGTCAAATCTAAATGCGCTAAATTTACCAGGTCTTTTTGTGTCGATGAAGGCTGTTAAGCCAGTTAGTCCGTCTTTCATGCATTCAAGGTATTTTGCCTCATCAGGATTTAAAAGACTTTTTGCCCGCTCGATCGCCTTTTGGCACTGCTCTTTGCTGCCAACTCCAAGCCTTGCATCGCTCTTTACGACCTCTTCGCCAAGCTTCACTTCATATCCTAGCTCGCTAAGCCTTTTTGCTAAAACCGCAGTCGTAAAAAAGGTAAACCAGCCAGTTTCTGGGTGCGAGTGAAAGTATCTGCGATCTTTGATCATATCCTCTTTTAAAGATAGTGCTAAATTTGCTATTTTGTCCATGACTACTCCTCGTTTGAAAGTCTTATTAGCGCATTTGTTAAAATTTTAGTTGCGGCTACGGCGTCATCAAAATTTATCGCCTCTTTGACGTTGTGGCTGATGCCATCCACGCAAGGGATAAAGAGCATGCCAACGCTACTTGCAAGCTTTGTTAAATTCATCGCATCATGCCCAGCCCCACTTGGCAAAGTAAGCGTTTTTACGCCAAGCTTTTTGGCTTCATCTTCAAGTAAATTTATGGCATGTTCGCTTAGTTTTACTGGCTCGTCGCTACTTAGCTCTCTTATCTCGTAGCTAAAATTTAGCTCACGGCTTAGCTCACCCACGAAATTTCTAAGCTCTAAATTTAGCTCTTCAAGGCTAACTTTGTCGATATCTCTTAGATCAACACCAAGCCTTGCCTCACCTGGCACGACGTTTAAAACGCCTGGTTTTGCATGCACGTAGCCAACGGTTGCGACGGCTGTCTTTTTGTTTTTGGCAAATTTGTTGGCTGCGATTATGATGTGTGAAGCAGCAAGCAGGGCGTCACTGCGCATATTCATAGGAGTTGCACCGCTGTGATCAGCCTTGCCCTGTATTGTGATCTCAAATCTAATTGGCGCTGCGATCCCGCTTACCACGCCAACGCTTATGCCGCTTCGCTCAAGCACTGGGCCTTGCTCGATGTGAAGCTCAAGATAGGCGTGTAGGGAGTTTTCTTTTAGGATGGCTTCATCTAAATTTTGTGGTTTAAATCCAGCCGCGCTCATCGCCTCAAAAAGCGAGATGCCATCTTCATCTTTTAGCTCATGAAGCCTTTGCAAGCCAAGTTTGCCGCTTATTATCTTGCTGCCGATAGTGGCTGTTTTAAAGCGGCTTGACTCCTCACAGCTAAAATTTATGAGCCAAAGTGGGCGCTTTAGCTTGATGCCGGCCTCTTTTATCGCCATTAGCGATTCAAGACCAGCCATAACGCCAAGTGTGCCGTCATAAAAGCCGCCATTTGGCACGCTATCTATGTGAGAGCCAACGCAAACTGGCTTTGCGCCTAGCTCACAACCCTCATCATAGATGGCATAGATGTTGCCGACATTGTCAATTTTAAGTTTAAAGCCATTTTTCTCTATCAAATTTATAAGAAATTCTCTTGCTTCGAGGTCCTCTTTGCTAAAGGCTAGCCTTGTTAGACCGCCACCTTTTAGCGCTCCAAACTCGCTTATAGCGTTAAAATTTCTCTCAAATCTTTTAGCGTCTATCATCATAAATCCTTAAAATATAAAGCCAATCTTAAAAAGATTTATTACTTTAAGCATTTTACATTTTATTTTATGATTTGAAGCTGAAAAAGTGTGAGTTTTTAAATTTTATAAAGCTGAGTCTTGAGATCTTTGATGATAAATAGCAGTTTTTCTAAAATTTCTATCTTATTTGGGTTGTCTGAGCCTTTTAAAATTTGCTGTTCGTTCTCGTAAAAGGCGATTTGCATATTTAAAATAGCCTTTTGCAAAGTGGTTGCATCAGTGATCTCATGGATCTTTTCGTCCATTAAAATTTCTCTAACCATCTCCTCATCGCTCACGTCGTATCTATAAAGGATGGCGTTAAGATACTCAGGATGCTTTATAAAGTATCTAGCCCCAAGCTTTGAGAGTATCTCATCTCTGTAGTTTGGGTTGTTTAGCATGGTTTTAAAAAGTGCAAACTCAAGCGGGTCTTTGTTCATCACAGCTGGCACCTCATCTACCATGACAGAGTTGCTAAATTCATCTTTGCTTTTTTTTTCAAATTCTCTTTTAAATTTATATTCATTTTTTGGCTTCTGCTTTAGCCCAAACCTATCTGCCACGCTTTGTGGAGTGAGGTTAAATCTTGCCGCTACTTCTGTCACATACGAGCTTGCTATCTCCTCTCCAAGCTCGTCCATATAGGCTTTTATCTCACTTAGGCAGTTATCCCTTTGCATTGAGCGGGTTATATCATACTTTTGCATGATCTTTTCTATATAAAATTTTACCGCGTCCTCGCCTGAGCCAAAGAGCTCATTAAGCTCCTTTATCTTGCCTGCAAAGACCATATCAGCAGGATCTGCGCCGTTATTTATTATGACTACTTTTGTATCTATCTTATTTATACTTAGTAGATGAGCTGACTTTATGGCTGCATTTATGCCAGCTCCGTCGCCGTCAAAGCACAAGATAACGCTTATCTCGCCTCTTTTTAAAAGTGGCAAGTGACTTGTAGTAAGTGCCGTGCCAAGCACTGCAACAGCGTTTGTAAAGCCAGCGTAGTGAAGCATGATGACATCAAGATAGCCTTCAGTTATTATTATCTGATTTTTCTCAAAGATGCTTTGCCTAGCCAGGTGGTAGCCATAGAGTAGCTTTGACTTGTCAAAGAGCGCACTTTGAGGAGAATTTACATATTTTGCAGGGTGATCTGAGATCGTTCTACCACCAAAGCCAACTAGCCTTGTCGTGTGCGAGTAGATGGGAAATGTTACGCGCTCGATGAAACTAGCGTAAATTCCCTTCTCATTTTGCTTTACGATGCCAACTTCAAGCGCCTCTTTTGGCTCGATGTTTTCATTTTGCAAAAGCCTAATGGTGCTTTTACTATCCCCAGCCCAGCCCAGCTCAAATTTCTCTATCATCGCATCATTTATGCCGCGCGATTTGATATATCTAATGGCAGCTTCGTTTTTGTAAAACTCACTTCTATAAAAGGCATTTGCCTTTTCTAAAATGTGCTTATTTTCTTTTTGCGTTGGCACCTTGTCATTTGTATATTCAAGGCTGAAATTTGAAATTTGAGCGATCTTTTCTATCGCCTCAGGGTAGGTTAGCTTTTCATAATCCATCACAAATTTAACCGCATCTCCGCCAGCCTTGCAGGCAAAGCAGTGATACATCTGCTTGTTTTGATTTATGCTCATGCTTGGGTTTTTGTCGTCGTGAAACGGACAGACACACTTGTAGCTTGAGCCCATCTTTTTGACAGGGATATACTGCTCGATGATATTAACAATGTCTATTTGGTTTTTTAATTTTTCAATGGATTTTGGATCTATCATAAGCAAAATTATACAACTGCTTTGTTATAATTAAAGTAAAATTTTATTACAAAGTGTTAGCGTGGATATTTTTTTCATTGGGCACAGAGATCCGATATTTAGCCTTATTATTCTATTTAGTATCATCTTGATGATCGCAGCTTTAAGCTACGCTTGGGGCATATTTTCAAGTAAAGATGAGAAAAAACGCATCGAGAAATTTATAAAGAAATTTGACAGCAAAGATGGCATAAGCGACGAGCACAAGCAGATGCTAAAAAGCCCAGAAGTAGATATACCAAGCCTTAGCATGCTAGGTCAGACCTTCGCTAAAAATGGCGACTTTGAAAAATCGATCGGCGTCTATCTCATCGCACTTGAAAAGGTAAAAGATAAAAACGAGAAAGAATTTATCCTAAACGAGCTTGGAGAGGTCTATTTTAAGGCTGGATTTTTAAAAAAAGCTAGCGAAGTCTTTGAAAAAGCGCTTGAGCTAAGCCCTAGAAATGTCCTAGCACTGCGCTTTTTAACGATGATAGATGAGAAGCTTAAAAACTATAAAGAAGCCCTTTATGCGCTAAATTCGCTTGAAGAGCTAGGGACAAATGTAAAAGATCAAAAGGCCTATATAAAGGCGATCAGCACGCTTGATGATAGAAATTTAAGCTTTAGCGAAAAGGTAGAAATCCTCTCACATCTTAGCCAAAATTTTGAGCTTTTAAAACGCATGATCTTAGCCCTTTTCATAAGACACAATGAAAATTTAGAAAATTTAAAAGATTTTGCCAAATTTGAAGATGTGCTAGACCTACTTTACAACCTAAAAACACCTATAAATTTAGACGATGCAAAATACAAATCCCTTTTTTACGCAAAGGGCGATATAGAAGGTCCATGTAAAATTTACGGCTTTGAGCTAAATGTCATAAAAAGGCTAAAAGACGCTAAATTTGACGCAGCAGGACTAAGCTTTAACTACGTTTGCAAAAACTGCAAAAACTCATTTCCTATGCACTTTTACCGCTGTCCGGTCTGTCACGAGCTAGGAAGTGTGAAAATTTTATCCCACATCACAGAAAAAGCAAGTGAAGATAGTAACACTTTTTAGTGACGGCTCGTGCCTTGGAAACCCTGGAGCTGGCGGCTGGGCGTATATATTGAGATTTAATGAAGCGCAGAAAAAAGAAAGTGGCGGCGAGGCATATACGACAAACAACCAAATGGAGCTAAAAGCTGCGATAATGGGGCTAAAAGCGCTAAAAGAGCCCTGCGAAGTGAGGCTAATAACCGATAGCTCATACGTGGTAAATAGCATAAATGAGTGGCTTGCAAACTGGCAAAAGAGAAATTTTAAAAATGTAAAAAATGTCGAACTTTGGCAGGAGTATTTAGAAATTTCAAAGCCACATAAAGTCGTGGCTAGCTGGGTTAAAGGGCACGCTGGACACCCTGAAAATGAGGAGTGCGACCAGATGGCAAGAGACGAGGCATTAAAAATAAAAGATGAGAATAAGATATGAAAAATTTAGAAGAATTTGAACGTAATCTTGGCTATAAATTTAAAAAATCTGAGCTTTTAGAAGAGGCGCTAACTCACAAAAGCACCAAGCAGGCGTTAAATAACGAGAGGCTTGAGTTTTTGGGCGATGCGGTGATGGATCTGCTCGTAGCTGAGTATCTTTTTAAGAAATTTAGCAAGATCGCAGAGGGCGATATGAGCAAACTTCGTGCCGCGCTTGTCAATGAAAAAAGCTTTGCAAATATGTCTAGGCGGCTAAAAATGGGCGAGTTTTTAAGACTTAGCCAAGCTGAAGAAAACAACGGCGGCCGCGAGAAAGATAGCATTTTAAGTGACGCATTTGAAGCAGTGATGGGCGCTATCTACCTTGAGGCTGGACTTGATAAAGTGCGAGAAATTTCGATCGCCTTGCTTGAGCTTTGCTATCCGCAGATCGACCTTGCGCACCTTGAAAAGGACTACAAAACAGCCCTTCAAGAGGTCACTCAAGCAACCCTTGGCGTCATACCAACATACGAGCTCATAGGCTCATTTGGCCCTGATCACAAGAAAGAATTTGAGATAGCCCTGCTGCTAAATGGCAAGGAAATTTCACGTGCCGTTGGAAGCTCGAAAAAACAAGCCCAACAGCTCGCAGCAAAGATAGCGCTAGAAAAGATCAAAAAATAGGATAAATTTTGAATACATTTGGCAAAAAACTAACCTTAACTAGCTTTGGCGAGAGCCATGGGGTAGCCATTGGTGGCGTGATAGACGGCCTGCCAGCTGGGCTAAAGATCGATGCAGACTTCATACAAAGCGAGCTTGACAAGCGTCGCCCTGGACAAAGTAGCTTCACAACGGCAAGAGATGAGGCTGATAAGATAGAAATTTTTAGCGGCGTTTTTGATGGCATGAGCACCGGCGCACCGATAGGTTTTGCCATTTTTAACAACAACCAAAAGTCAAATGACTATGAAAATTTACGTGAGATTTTCCGCCCAGGGCATGCTGATCTTACATATTTTAAAAAATATGGCATTAGAGATCACAGAGGTGGCGGGCGTGCGAGTGCCAGAGAAACTGCGGTAAGAGTTGCTGGCGGGGCATTTGCGCAGCTACTTTTAAACGAGCTTAAGATAGAAGTTTTAAGCGGCGTGCTTGGCATTGGCAAGGTCATTAGCGACAAGATTGATTTTGATTTTGCCAAAAATTCGCAAATTTACGCTCTTGGCAACGAAGAGGCGATGAAAGAGGCAGTTAGCAAGGCTAGAAGCGAGCACGATAGCGTCGGAGCTGTGGTTTTAAGTGTCGCTAGAGGCGTGCCAGCTGGTCTTGGTGAGCCACTTTATGATAGGCTAGATAGTGCTCTAGCGGCGGCCTTAATGGGCATAAATGGCGTAAAGGCCGTAGAAGTCGGTGCTGGCGTAAATGTGAGCTCTATGCTTGGCTCAGCCAACAACGACGAGATGGACGAGCTTGGCTTTTTGAGCAACAATGCTGGCGGCATACTTGGCGGCATAAGTAGTGGGGCTGAGATCGTGCTAAAGAGCCATTTTAAGCCAACGCCTTCGATATTTAAAGAGCAAAAGACGCTAAATTTAGCTGGCGAGGCGGTTGATTTTGAGCTAAGAGGCAGGCATGATCCTTGCATAGGCATACGTGGCAGTGTCGTTGCAACCGCGATGATAAGGTTAGTTCTTGCTGATATGCTCCTACTAAATACAAGCACGAAGCTTGAAAATTTAAAGAAAATTTACGACTAAATTTGACTTAGCCCCAAAACAAGGGCTAAATTTAGAAATTTACAGCGACCAACTTGATCTCGCCTTTATATTTTTCAAGATCGGCTAAGACCCTGCGTCCGCACTTGCTTTGAGTAGTGCTAGATGTGGCTTTGTCGCGAGTTAGGACATTGACGTAGCCGTGCTTACAAAAGCTCTTCTCGCCTAGCACTTCAGGATCGTAACATGCACCCTCGCAGATAGCGATAACATGTTCTGGAATGATGTCGGTGACTAGCGCGCCAACCAAAATTTCGCCCCTGTCATTAAATACTCTCACCACGTCGCCAGTTGCTATGCCTTCATTTACATTTATAAGCATCGGCTCTCTAGCACGCATCTTGGCGTAGTTTCTGATCACTAAGCTATTTAGCTGTGAGTGGAGGCGGTACCTTTGGTGCTGGCTCTTTGCACTCAAATTTAGCCTTTTTCTAAAAGATTTTTATTAAAATTTTAAGCCATTTCAAACAAAATTTGCAAACTAACTTTTACCAAATTTCATCTATAATCCCCTTATGAAAAACGAAAATTTGCAAGAGAAAATTTACGCCGTTATTGACCTAAAGTCCTTTTACGCCTCGGTTGAGTGCGTAGAGCGTGGGCTTGATCCATTTAAGGCCGATCTTGTCGTAGCTGACGCTAGTCGTGGCAGTGGTGGCATCTGCTTAGCTGTTAGCCCTGCGCTTCGTGCCAAAGGGGTGAAAAACCGCTGCAGGCTCTTTGAGATACCAAGGGATATCAAATTTATCGCTGCACCTCCTAGGATGCAGTTTTACATCGACTATGCCGCTAGGATTTATGAAATTTATCTAAAATATGTCTCCAAAGAGGACATTTATGTCTATTCGATCGATGAGTGCTTCATAGACCTCACTTCTTATTTGAAATTTTACGCTCTTGGCGCAAAAGAGATGGCGAAGATGATGATGGATGAGATACTAAAAACGACTGGCGTGACAGCCACTTGCGGCATGGGGACAAATTTATACCTCGCAAAGATCGCCCTTGATATACTAGCAAAGCACCAAGATGACGGCATCGCGTATCTTGACGAAGAGCTTTATAAAAAGCAGCTCTGGACGCACCAGCCACTAAGTGACTTTTGGCGCATCGGTAAGCAAACTAGACTAAAGCTCGAAAAATGCGGCATTTTTTGCATGAAAGATATCGCAAATGCGCCAAAAAGCCTGCTTGAAAAAATTTTTGGCGTCGATGCCTACATCACGATCGATCACGCAAACGGCATAGAGCCAACGACGATAGCCGATATAAAAGCCTATAAACCAAGCACTAAGTCCTACTTTAGCTCAGAAATTTTACCCAGAGACTACGAGCGCTGCGAGGCTGTGATCGTGCTAAAAGAGATGGCCGATAGGCTCGCTCTTAGGATGATCAACAAAGATGTAAGTGCAAGTGGGCTAACGATAAATGTGAGATTTGCCGATAAGCTTGAGCCACAGCAACGTGTAAGCGTGCGGTTTAAAACGCCCACAAATGTCTCAAGCGTACTGATGAGCGCGGCTGAGGAGCTGCTTTTAAATAAGATAAAAAATGTCGGGCTAATCAGGCAAATAGGCATATCTGCAAACGATGTGGTAAAAGAAAATTTGGTTGAGTTTAGCCTATTTGAAGATGACGCTAAAGAAAAAGCGGTGCTAAAGTCGCTAAATTTGATAAAAGAGAAATTTGGTAAAAACTCGATCCTGCGCGCGATCGACCTGCTGCCAGAGGCGACTGGGCAAGATAGAAACAAAAAGATCGGAGGGCACAAGAGCGGTGAGTAAAGATAGGGCAAAAATTTTTAGCTCGTTTAATCCTCTCTCAACATTAGAGCGAGCCTTGCGTCAAAAAGAGCGAGAAAAATGCGAAAAGCTCGAGCTTGATGAGAGCAAGGTCGATGAAATTTTAAAAAAGATAAGCGAGATAAAAATAGCCGACGAAGTGCGTGTGAGCTACCACGACGGCTTTACTTACGTAAGAACTGGCGGACTAGTCTCAGATGTAAATTTCAAAGATAAAATCCTCATGATCGTAAAAACTAGGATCAAATTTGAGGATATAAATAGGATAGAGATCGTTAAAAAAATTTGTAGTATAAAAACTAAATAAGCGTTTTTACCTTCTCCCAAAGCTCGATGTCGCCGTCTATCTTCGTAAAAATGGTAGAAATTTCTATATTTTTTACATTTAAATTTTCTTTGTATTTTTTTAAATCTCTTTGCTTTAATTTTTCTTGCAAGAAGCTAAATTCATACTCGATTTGGCCTCTATTAACAGCGATCTTGGATAAATTTTCTGCGTCAAATTTGCCAACTTTTGCAACATCAAATTTATATCCACGAGCGCAAGCCTCTTTATAAACTTCAAAAAGATAGGCGTTTATAACATCTATAGAGTTTTGGTGAGTGTAAAATCTAATTAATTGTGGGTGGTTTTTATAGCCTTTTGTCAGCCCTTCTAAAACATTTTTAGCCAGCAAAGCCTCTCTCCACAGAGCCACAAGACCCTTTGCGTCAAGATATTTAAAATTTATCGTCCAGAGTCTCATTATTACCTTATTTATATAATTAAAAATATTAGTTACCCTTTGCTATCTATGGTTTTTGTTTTACTAAGTCAAAAAGTCAACTAAAAAGTTCTGATAATAATAGTTTGTGATTTTATGCATAAAGGCTTTAAAATAACGTTAAAACCGTGGCTCAATGCTTGTAAAAGTTGATAAAAGTTTGTGCTGTTTATAAATAGTGGTCAAATTTTAAAAATTTAATCCTTCCAAAGCCACCATTTTAGCTTGGCTTTATCTGGGTGCGGAGTGTTTGCGTAATAACAAACCATGCGGTAAACATATAGGATGCACCTATCGCTACCGCGTCCAAGTACCTTTGTGCGCTCAAACATCTCTTCAATATCCGCGCCCTTTAGCGAAGCGATATCCTCGTAGCCCAGCACCAACAGATCAGTCTCGGTCGCCTCTCCGACATAGGGGATTTTCTTAAAATCGCTCAAATTTACCTCAAATTTTTTAAGCACCGCCAAACTCGTTGCAATGAATTTTAAATTTCATCCCCACGCATTACAAAGCTAGCTAAATTCTATCTGCTACTATGCTAAGTCGTTATCCAAGCTTCTTGTGAGGTGGTTTAATTAAAATTTCTTACGCGAAAAGCCATGCTTAAAAATGATTTTAGATCAAATTTCATGCAAGTTGGGGCGCTAAATTTGCTCCAAAATTCTCTCGCAAATTTCTCTTGGGTTTGCGTTTTCATAGATCGGTCTGCCAACGACGATAAAGTCGCTGCCCTCTTGCTTTGCGCTAACTAAATTTGCAACCCTCTTTTGATCGCCCGCACTCTCGCCAAAAGGCCTAACACCAGGGCAAAGCGTGATGAAATTTTGATTTGTCACGTCTTTTATGAGCCTACTTTCAAAGACCGAACAGACCATGCCGTCAAGCCCCGCTTCAAAGCTCATCTGGCTAAATTTCCTGACCGAGCGAGATAACGTATCGTTATAAACCGCTTCAAATTCGCTCTCGCTAAAGCTAGTAAGTGCTGATACAGCAAGCACCAAAGGACGATTTTGCAGCGAACTAAGACGCTCCATCACGGTCTTCATCGCTCTCTCGCCAGCGCTTGCGTGCAAATTTATCATATCCACGCCTATCTTTGAGACGACCTCAGCGGCGTCTGCCATCGTGTTTGGGATATCGTAAAGCTTTAGATCAAGAAAGATTTTAAACTCCCCTGCCCCTTTTAGCTCCTCTATAAATTTAGCTCCGTCTCTAAGGTAGCTTCTAAGCCCCACTTTTAGCCAAAGATCAAGCCCTTTTAGCTCACGCACGAGGGCTAAATTTTCATCCTTGCTCGCCATATCAAGAGCGACGCAGAGCCTCATAGATCGCCCTTTATCTTATCTAGCACGCCGTTTATAAATTTTGGTGCCTGATCGCTTCCAAGCTCCTTTGCAAGCTCGATCGCCTCGTTTATGATGACAGCTTTATCAGTCTGGCTAAATTTCATCTCATAAAGCCCAAGTCTAAGGATGGCTAGCTCTGTTGCGCCAACCTTGCTAAAGTCGCCATCTTTTAGGTGTGGTTTTAAAATTTCATCTAGTTTTTCTTTATTTGCAAGCACCTCTTTAAAGGTCTGCTGCGCCTCATTTTTGCGCTCATTTCTTATCTTTTTCTCTTCTAAAAATTCCTCTTCAAACTCCGCAGTTACGGGGTTTATCTCGTTTGAGTAAAGTAGCGAAACTATGGCTTGTCTCACTTGATGAAGTGTGGCCATTTTACTCTCCTAGCTTTTTGTATAAATTTAGCATCTCTATAACGCCAGTCATTGCTTCAAAGCCCTTGTTTCCAGCCTTGCTGCCAGCTCGCTCTATCGCTTGCTCGATGTTATCTACCGTTAGCACGCCAAATGTGACTGGTTTTGCGTATTTTAGCGTCACGTTTGCGATGCCTTTGGTGGTCTCTGCGCTTACGTAGTCAAAGTGCGGAGTTGAGCCTCTTATCACCGCTCCCACGCAGCAAACTGCGTCAAATTTACCGCTTGCAAGCACCTTTTCAAGCGCCATAGGTATCTCAAATGCGCCAGGAACTAGCACCAAAGTTAAATTTTTCTCGTCGCCGCCGTGACGTAAAAATGCATCTTTTGCGCCCTCTACCAAGCGGTCTGTGATGATGTGATTAAACCTTGCGTTTATGATCGCTATCTTTTCGTTGCCTTTTAGGGCTAAATTTCCCTCGATTATTTTCATATTTGCTCCTTTATTTTTTATGCAAGTTTAGCAAAAGCTTGTTTAAAAATAGACCCTTCGTCAAACTATTTTGAGCATGATGACGCTAAAGATAATGAGCACTAAAAACAAGGCTTTTTTAAAATTTATCTTCTCACCTTCAAAAACTACGCCCACCACTACTGCTCCGATCGCTCCGATGCCTGTCCAGATCGCATACGCCACCGACATAGCGATAGTTTGCATAGCGTAGCTAAGCAGCGTTAGAGAAAGGGCGAAATTTCCAAGCAAAAGGATGAAATTTGCCCACTTTTTTACGCCTGTGCTTTTTGAAAATTTAGTGATAAAAAAGACGCCAGAGACCTCACAACATCCAGCTAGTAAAAGCGCTAAAAAGTGGATCATTCTTTTATGCCTTTTAGCCCAAGCACGCCTAAAATTAGCGTCGCTATGAAAAACAGCCTAATGAAATTTGGCATGATCCCGCTTGCTACGTAGTCGCTAACGATCTCAGCTATGACGATAAAAGCTGTCCCAAAGCCCACAAATACTGCATAAGAGATGCTTACGGGCAGATACTTTAAAGCCTTCATAAACGAGACAAAACTTATGCTTACAAGCAGCGTAGTAAGCAAAAATTCACTTAAATTTGACGCGTGCTTTAGCCCATACGCCCAGCCACACTCAGCCACCGCACCTAGAAATATCCACAAAAAGCCTCTATTTGACATAAATTTACTTCAAACCTTTTATGGTATCAACGATCTCTTTTACATTTGCGCTAATCGCCTTATTTTCAAGGCCATCATCGTTATTTTGTCCAACTATCCCCTTTAAATTTCCAAAAAAACCTGGATCATATCTCGACTCGCCGATGCTGGCTCGCCTCAAAACTTCGCCATTTCTAACGACTTCTACCTCGTAAGTAAGGTAGATATTGCCCATCCTGTCGCTTTTAGCAAAGGTCGCCTCGCCTATAAATTCCCTGCGGTGAGTTATCTTTATCTTTAGCTCGTCGCTAGAATTTGGATCGAGCAAATTTTCTTTTGTAAGCGCCTCTGTGATTTGCTTATTATATTTTTTCTCGACCATTTTTGGACTTTGATAGAGAAATTTTGTCGGCTCGTGGTGCTGCACATGAGCGTAGCTAATGCCCTCAAATTTATACTTGCCAGCAAGTGGCACCTTTGGCTGAGATGAGCCACAACCTACTAAAAACAACACTCCTAAAAGCAGCGCTAAAATCCTTTTCATCCTTCTATCCCTTGCTTAAAAATTTAAAATTTCCTCTATCTTTAGCGTGTCATTTACGACTTTTTCAAGCTCGTCTAAATTTAGCATATTTGGCCCGTCGCAAAGCGCCTCGCAAGGGTTTATATGCGTCTCGTAGAAAAATCCATCCACCCCAACGCTAGCTGCCGCCCTTGCAAGATACGGCACAAACCTAGCATCGCCGCCGCTTTTTTCGCCAAGTGCGCTTGGCATCTGCACGCTGTGGGTCGCGTCAAAGATGACTGGCGCAAATTCTCTCATCATCACCAAATTTCTCATATCAACGACTAAATTTCCATATCCAAAGGTGCTTCCACGCTCGGTTAGCCAGACGCCATTTGCCTTTGCAACCTCGTATCCATCGCCGCTCACACCCCTTGTTTCAAGCACCTTTTTAACAGAGTGCTTCATAGCAGAAGCTGCTAAAAACTGCCCCTTTTTGATGTTTACGACCGCTTTTGTCTTTGCAGCCGCTACTAGAAGGTCAGTTTGGCGGCACAAAAATGCGGGGATCTGCAGCACATCAGCCACCTCGCCAACGGGCGCTGCCTGATAGCTCTCGTGGATATCGGTTAAAATTTTAAAGCCAAATTCTTTTTTTACTTCGGCTAAAATTTCACAACCCTTTTCTAGCCCAGGACCACGAAATGAGCTAATGCTCGTGCGATTTGCCTTATCAAAGCTTGACTTAAAGTAAAAGTCAAGCTTTGGATTTTCATTAAATTTAACTAGCCTTTTTGCCACTTCAAAAACAAGCTCCTTGCTCTCTATCACGCAAGGTCCAGCGATTAAGATCATTTTTTCTCCTTTATTTTTCTTTAACAACTAAAATTCCACTCACCACGACAAGCACGATACCTGCGAGTGCTAGGTGATTTGGCAACGCATCGCCCATAAAATAGCCAATTATAAGCGTAAAAATGACGTCAGCGTAGCTAACCGCAGCGATCACGCCAGCTTTTTTGCCAACTGCAAATGCCTTTGTCATAAACGCCTGAAAATAGTAGCCACTAAGCCCCATTAGCAAGATAAAAACGACGTTGTGCCAGCTTGGCATAGCAAATTTAGAAAATAAAAAATCAAGAGGCTCATAGGTGAAAAACTCAGCCATCCCCATGCAAATAAGCGGCAAAAACGAGCCCCAAAGCATGAAGCTTAGCACGATCACGTTTGTGCCGTAGCTCTTGTTTAGCTCCTTTACACTCGTGTAGGCAATAGCCGCTCCAAGGCCGCTCCAAATGCCGATGATATCGGTTTTATTGATACCTAAATTTGGCTGGATTACAAGCAAAATTCCACCAAATCCCAAAAAGACAGCAAACCAGCCAAGCGAGCTTAGACGCTCCTTAAAAACAATAGCTGCGAGAATGGCTGTAAATATCGGGTTTGTCTTTTGAAAGGTAAAGGCTGTGGCTAAATTTACGTGCGCGACGTTATAAAAAAAGGCAAAAAGTGCCACCGTGCCCACAAAACCGCGAAACATTAGCAAGAAAAAGTGCCCGCCAGTTTGTTTAAATGGAAATTTATAGATGGCGTAGATGACGATGAAAAGTCCGATCAAATTTCTAAAAAAAACAACTTCGATAGAAGGCATATCTTTGCTCAAATACTTTGCAAATGCGCCAGTCACGGCAAACATAAAGCAAGCAAAGAGCATGTAAAAAATGCCAAGATGTGAAATATAAAACCTTTTTAACATCGCAAAACCTCTAAATTTAAAGCACTCATTTTAATAAAAAATGGCTTAAATTTTGGTTGATTTTTTCTTTTATTTCGGCGCTTTTAAGCGTAATTTTATACTTTATATAAGAGAAAAATTTGTATAATCAACCATCATAAAAAGGACAAAATTTGCAAAAAGTAATATTAGTAGGCAAGCCAAATGTCGGCAAAAGCTCACTTTTTAACCGCTTAGCAAGAAGACGAATCGCCATAACAAGCGACGTTAGCGGCACCACAAGAGATACAAACAAAGCTAAGATCGAAGTTGAGGGCAAAGAGTGTATATTAATCGACAGCGGCGGGCTTGATGATAGCAGCGAGCTTTTTAAAAACGTAAAAGCAAAGACCTTGGCAGAGGCTAGAAACTCAGACGTTATCCTCTACATGGTCGATGGCAAAATGATGCCAGATGACGAGGACAGAGCCATTTTTTACGAGCTTAGCAAGCTAAATTTACCAATCGCTCTAGTCATCAACAAAATCGACAGCAAAAAAGACGAGCAAAGAGAGTGGGAATTTGTAAGTTTTGGCGCAAAAAACTCATTTGGAATTTCAGTAAGCCACAACACCGGCGTCGATGAGCTTAGCATGTGGATAGCAAAACACATCGAAGATAAAGTGCAGATAAAGGCCGATACGAGCGATGATTTTGATGATTTTTTAGAAAACTATAACGACGAGGGCGAGCTAAGCGACGAGATAGACTATGAGAGCAAAAACATCAGAGTTGGCATCATAGGCCGCGTAAATGTCGGCAAAAGCTCACTTCTAAACGCTCTTGTAAAAGAGAGCCGCGCCGTTGTTAGCGACGTGGCAGGCACTACGATAGATCCGGTCAATGAAATTTACGAGCATGATGGCAGAGTTTTTGAGTTTGTTGATACTGCTGGTATCAGAAAGCGTGGCAAGATCGAGGGCATCGAAAGATACGCGCTAAATAGAACTGAGAAAATTTTAGAAGAGACAGACGTAGCGCTACTTGTGCTTGATAGCTCTGAGCCGCTAACCGAGCTTGATGAGCGTATCGCTGGTATCGCCTCAAAATTTGAGCTTGGCGTCATCATCGTGCTAAACAAATGGGACAAAAGCAGCGAAGAATTTGACGAGCTTTGCAAGGAGATAAAAGATAGGTTTAAATTTCTCTCATATGCGCCAATCATCAGTGTTTCGGCACTTGGCGGCAAAAGAGTGCATAAAATTTACCCGCTCATAGTTGAAATTTACAAAAACTACACCCAAAAAATTCAAACTTCAAAGCTAAATGAAGTGATCGGCGAAGCGACCAAAGCGCACCCGCTGCCACGAGATAAAGGCAGGGTCGTGAAAATTTACTACGCAGTGCAGTTTAAAACCGCACCTATCATGATAGCGCTCATAATGAACCGCCCAAAATGCCTGCACTTTAGCTACAAACGCTACCTGACAAACAAGCTTAGAGAGAGCTTTAGCCTAGCTGGCGTGCCTATCGTGCTGATCCCTAAAAAACGTGGAGAGAGTGATGAAGACAAAGAACAATAATATCGTTTTGATAGGGTTTATGGGCGTTGGCAAGGGCACAACCGCAAGGGCGCTAAGCAAGGCGCTAAAGACGATGAACCTTGACTGCGACGACTTGCTAGAGAGCTCACAAAATATGAAGATAAAAGCTATCTTTGATGAATTTGGTGAAGAGCATTTTAGGCAGCTTGAAAAAGACCTTGCCAAATTTCTAGCCACAAATGTCAAAAATGCGATCATCTCGACAGGTGGGGGCTTTGCAAAGGTTAAAAATTTAAACAAAATAGGCACCGTGATCTATCTAAAAGCAAGCTTTGATGCGATCATGCAAAGGCTAAAAAATAGCAAAAATAGCGAGAAAAAGATCGCTAAACGCCCACTTTTAAGCGACCTAAAAAAGGCTGAGGCACTGCATCTGGAGCGAGAGAAGCTCTATGAGAAAAAGGCTGATTATATCGTTGAAGTGGAGGGCAAAACTCCAAAGCAGATCGTAAAAGAGATAAGGATACTTTTAAAAGTTTAGTTGCAAAGTGGCGAGGGCTGCTTGCAACGATAAATTTCAAGATCAGGCTAGATGGCTGTCTGGCGTGATGTTGGAATTTGTGATGTTTGAGCCAAATTTAACGTTTTGTAGTGAGAAATTTTGGCGAAATTTTGAGATGAATTTGCCTTACTTTGATAGAGCGTTAAAGCAGCAAATGTTGTGTAGTCAAATTTTAAGATCAAGCTAGACACATAAAGTCTAACGTGATGTTAAAATTTAAAAAGCATTTTGGCGAAGAATTTTTTGTTTAGGCGAGGCGAAATTTTGTTTTTAAGTGAGGGCTAGCAAGCTAAATTTTAAGATTAGATTAGATACAAAAGTCTAATGTAACGTTAAAATTTAAAAAAGCATTTTGGCGAAGTGTTTTGAGATGGTTTTTGCTTCACTTTGTTCGCAACGCTAAAGTGACAAATGTTGTGCAGTTAAATTTTAATCAAGACTAGGCATTTAGCCTGTCGATGATTAAAATTTACAAACTCATTTAAAGGCGCTCAAAAAAACGAAGCCAAAATTTGAAAGGATAAGATGAGAGTATTAACCGGCCTCCAACCCTCCGGCAAACTACACCTTGGCAACTATTTTGCCTCGATAAAGCAGATGGTTGATATGCAAGAGCAAAATGAGATGTTTATGTTTATAGCAAACTACCACGCGATGACCAGTCTTAGCGAGGCAAAGGCGCTAAAACAAAACACATTTGACGCTGCGTGTGCCTTTTTGGCGCTTGGGATCGACCCAAACAAGAGCATTTTTTGGGTGCAAAGCGACGTTAAAGAGGTGCTTGAGCTTTACTGGGTGCTAAGCCAGCACACGCCTATGGGGCTACTTGAGCGCGCACACAGCTACAAAGACAAGGTTGCAAAGGGCCTTAGCTCGCACCATGGACTCTTTAGCTATCCGGTTTTGATGGCGGCTGATATCTTGCTTTATAACGCGCAGGTCGTGCCTGTGGGCAAGGACCAGATCCAGCATGTGGAGATCGCGCGTGATATTGCGATCAAATTTAACAACGAACATGGCGAAATTTTCACTCTGCCTGAGGCAAAGATCGATGAAAATGTCGCTACCGTGCCTGGCACAAACGGCGAAAAGATGAGTAAGAGCTACGGCAACACGATCGATATCTTCGCAGACGCCAAGACGCTTAAAAAGCAAATTTCAAGTATCGTAACTGACGGCACACCGCTTGAAGAGCCAAAGCAGTGGCAAAACTGCAACGTCTATAACATCGCAAAACTTTTCTTAGATGAGAGCGGACAGCGCGACTTGCAGGCTAGATATGAGCGTGGTGGCGAGGGGCATGGGCACTTTAAAGCCTATCTAAACGAGCTTGTTTGGGACTATTTTAAAGATGCAAGAGAGAAATTTGAATACTATCAAAACAACCCTGACGAGGTGGCTAAAATTTTAGATATAGGCGCTAAAAAAGCTCAAAATGTGGCTCACGAAACGATAAAAAAAGTGCGTGAAGCGGTTGGAATTTACAGATAAGGAAAAATATGCAAAATTTATACCCATACGCGCAGATCATCCATCTTTTTTGTGCGATCATTTTTGTTGGTTATCTATTTTTTGATGTGATCATATTAGGAGCGGCGAGCAAAAAGATGCCACCAGAGCTTGCTCAAAAGGCAAAGCAAGCCATCGGCTCAGTAGCTGTTAAAATCATGCCTATTTGCGTGCTACTTTTAGTTTTAACTGGTGGCATGATGATGAGCAACTGGGTCGGCAGCAAGGCTGGAGGTTACTTTGAGACAAATTTACAGATCGCTTTTATGATCAAATTTTGCTTAGCGATGGTGATCGTGGCTGCGGTGATAGTAAATTTAAGCTGCAAATTTATATTTAAGCGCCCTAGCCCACTTGGCAACATCCACCCTATCGCACTTACGCTTGCGGTGGCGATCGTCTTGCTTGCAAAAGTTATGTTTATGGTTTAAGGATAGGATAAGGAGAAGATAATGATAAATTTAAAACTACTTGAGACAAACTACGATGAATTCGTAAAAAAACTAGAGGGTAAAAACGTTAAAGCTAGCCTATTAGACGAGCTTTTGCACACTTTTAACGAGCTAAAGCAAAAGCGCAAAGCACTTGAAAATTTCCAAGCGATCCAAAACACAAAGAGCAAAGAGCTTGGCGTAAAAGCAAGAGCTGGTGAGGACGTGAGTGAGCTTAAGAGTGAGCTAAATTTAAACAAAGCTGCCCTTGCTGATGCCGATGAGATCGTTAAACAATATGAAGAAAAGCTTGAGCAAATTTCATTTAGCGTGCCAAATATCACCGACGATGACGTGCCATTTGGCAAGGACGAGGACGATAACGTCTGCATAAAAACGGTGCTTGAGCCAACTAAATTTGACTTTACGCCAAAGGAGCACTGGGAGCTAGGTGAGAGTCTTGGCTGGCTTGACTTTGAAAGGGGTGCAAAGCTCTCAGGATCTCGCTTTACCGTGCTTCGCGGCATGGGAGCAAGGCTTAGTAGAGCGCTTGTTAATTACATGATCGACTTTAACAGCGCGCGTGGCTTTGAGCTTGTAAATGTCCCTTATCTAGTAAGCTCAAACGCACTTTTTGGCACCGGTCAGCTGCCTAAATTTGAAGAGGATCTTTACAAAGTGCGTGACGAGGACCTCTACCTCATCCCAACTAGCGAAGTGCCTGTGACAAATTTATACAATGACTCCATCATTGAGGCTGAGCAGCTACCTATAAAGATGACTTGCTACTCAGCATGCTTCCGCCAAGAGGCAGGCTCAGCAGGACGCGACACAAGGGGCATGATCCGCCAGCACCAGTTTGAAAAGGTCGAGCTTGTAAGCATCACAAAACCTGATCAAAGCGAGGGCGTGCTTGCTGAGATGATATCTTGCGCTAGCGACTTGCTAACTAGCCTTGGTTTGCCTCACCGCCACATGCTTCTTTGTAGCGGCGATCTAGGCTTTAGCGCAGCAAAGACGGTGGATCTTGAGGTTTGGCTACCAGGTCAGGGCAAGTACCGCGAGATAAGCTCTATCTCTAATACTCGTGATTTTCAAGCAAGAAGAGCGAAAATTCGCTTTAAAGATGGTAAGAAAAATATGCTTGTAAATACCCTAAATGGCTCAAGTCTGGCAGTTGGCAGGACGCTAATAGCGATAATGGAAAACTACCAAAAGGCTGATGGCACTATCGAAATTCCAGAAGTTCTTAAAAGGTATATGTAGTGGCTGATGACGAGGTTGTAGTTCTAAAACCACCTGGCGAGCAAACAAAGCAAGCGCCTGAGGAGGCAAAAGCCGAGGCGCCTGAAGAGATCGTCTCGCTTGATAGCATCGCAAATGACGGCGTGCTTCAAGATGAGAGTATCCCAGAGCCAATACCAGTAAAAAAGAGCAAGAAAAAGCTCTTTATCATCATCGGTGCGGCTGCTTTGGTGCTTGTCATCTTGATAGCTGTTTTGTTAATCGTCTTGCTAAAAAAAGACAAAAAAGAGGAGATAGACACTACAGCTATCGTAAAAAATATAGAAAACAACTACCAAACGCAAAATTTTGGCGCTTCAAAGATCGATGAGATGATAAACAAGGCAAACCAGCTTTATGAGCGTGGCAATAAATTTGAAGCGTTAAAAATTTATGAAAATATAGCTGTTTATAACCAGTCACTTTCAAACTACAATCTTGGCGTTTCGCAGATGAAACAAGAGAAGTGCGACGAGGCGATCATCTCGTTTAACAAGGCGATAACCGACCGCGAAAACACCGCAGTTAGCGCCATAAACGCCGCTGTTTGCTCGCTTGAACTAAATAGCACCAAAAATTTCAACTACTACATAGGGCTTGCAGACTCCTTTTTGCAGTATGAAAACAGCTCGCCACTTTACAGCTACTACTATGCGCTAGTTAATTATTACAAGGGTAATTATTATGAGGCACTGCAAGCTCTCTCGCACCCTAGTACAGAGGACTACAAGGGCGAGTATGCCTACTTGAGCGCTAAAATTTTATCGCTTCTTGGCGATGATGAGAGAGCCATAGCTAAGCTTGAGGGGCAAAAGGCGTTTAAGGCTGACTTTACGCTAGCGCAGCTCTACGCAAGACTTGGCAAATACGACAAGGCAAGGGATTATCTAACAAAGGCTTCTAAAAACACGCCAAATATCGACCTTATCAAGATGACTGAGGCGTTAATCGATCTAAAAACGGCTGATTATGGTGATGCAGCGGCATTTATCAAAGATGTCTACGACTACAACGCCTCGATGCCAAGTAAAATTTACAAGATAAAGACCATCCTAAAGCCAGATCTTTTTGACGTTAGCCTAGCTCAGGCACACTTTAGCGACGATATGTTTTTTGATAGAACAAGACGCTATGAGACGCTCTTTTACTTCGCACCTTACAAGGTTTTTGACGCGAAACAGAGCATCGAGCAGATAAGAAAAGGCGGAGTTAGCGTATTTTTAGATGACACCTCAGCGGCAAATGACTATCTTAGCCAAAGTGCCGCAGCCTCAAAGGTCAATGCCAAACTTAGCGAAGCCATCGCAAAGGCACTTAACTACCGCTTAAAAGAGGCAAACAAGGACTTTGAAGAGCTTGCCAAAGCCTATCCAAACCACTCGATCTTGCAGTACAACCTAGCTCTTAGCTACGCTCAACTTGGAAATTTTAGCCTTGCTGCAAAGCACTTTATAGCAAGCTATCATCAGGATGTAAATAACCACCTCTCTGGCATCTTTGGGGCTATCTGCATGGATATAAATAGAAATTTAAATCCAAAACTAGTTGAAGAGATCGGCGAAAATTTAGAAAACGACAAGAGCCTAAAGCCTGTAAATTTATATGCCTCACTTTTAAGCCTAGTAAGCGGCAACCAAAGTGCGATGATAAGGTGGCTTGAAGAGCCAAAAGAGCCTACGACGCTAAATTTGGCCTTTGATATCATCATCGCTAAAATTTCAAACAACGATGAGCTAATGTCAAAAAAGGCTGATGAGCTCATAAAAATCTTGCCAAATGATATCATAGCAAATATCTTAAATTTCATCTCTAAAAACAAAGATCAAAACGTCAAAGAGTATGCAAAAGCGATACAAATTTACTTCATCGATAAAAATCTCGACTCAAATGCCTTCTACCACGGCGCTGACATCATCAAAAAGCAATACATCAAGCTGCTTCAGATCTCAGGCCTGCTAACAAGGGAGCGCGATAAGCTAAGAGCCGAGCTAAAGAGCGCACCAAAAAATATAAATTTGATCCAAACTCTAGCCTACGTGGATATCTTTACAAATGACTTTGATGAGAGCTATAAGCTTTATAACGAAGCCATAGACGAGTTTAAGATAAATGACGCTGGCACGCTCTTTTTAGCAAGTGTAGCAGCTACTGGAGCGAATAAAATAACAAATGCTATCGCACTTTTGGAGCTTACAAAGCTAAATGATCCAAGTGCTGTTGAAAACAGAGCCGCCCTTGGCTTTATGTATCAGCAAATCGATAACATAAAAGCAGCTCTTATACAATACAGTAAGGTAGGAAACGTCGGATACAACAACGAATTTTATGATTTTATGATAGATAACTAGAAAATTTAAAGCTAGGTCTTTAAAAGCCTAGCTTTAGATAAAATGGCTCTAAAATTTAAATATCGGTAACTTCAAGCCTTATCTGATCTGAGACTTCACTAAATTTATAAAGCAAATCACCACACTTATACTCAATGCATTTTTCATTGATCTCATCTTTTTTATCTTTTTTAGACAAGATTTTCTTCATAACGCCAGGAAGCTCTCTTTGTAAAAGCAGTTTATAAGACATCCCCATGCCGTGAGTTAGAGACTTTATAAATTTGCCATCAACCTCGCTCTCATCTTTTATCATATGAAGCGTCGCGTCAAATTTAAGCTTCTTAAGAGCCTCGTAAAGCTCGGTTTTATCCTTTGCCGGGGCTATATCATCATTCACACAATGATATCCAATATAAAATGTCTTTTTAAATTTACTCTGTACCTTTAAATGTTTCAGATTTAAAATATTTCTTATCTCTTCTCTAGATTCATTAAAATAATATAGTGAAGTCTTATCTAGTGTCCAATAGGTTTTATCAAAAAGATAGAGGCAAATATCTTGATAAAAGTCATCAGTCGCACAACAAAAAAATTTAGTAAAATCAATCTCTTTTCCAAAGCCAATAAGACGCCATAAAAATATAGCATAGGAGCTATTATCTATCACAGCATCTACTAACCACGGAGCAATTTTAGCTGATAAATTTGCAAGATAGCCACCATGTGAGCTTCCTGCCAAAATAACAGGAATTTGACTAAATTTTCCAGCGCATAAATTATGCTTAGTATAAAGAATAGCATTTAATATATCAGTAGCTTGCATAATGCCAAAATTTTGGTATTCATCTTTTGTTGGATACATTGTGCAACTCAAATTTAGCTTATAACTTGCAGGCAAAATATTTGCCTTTTTTCTAAGAGTGATCTCCTCACTAAGACTTTCAAATAAAAAACATGTTTTTTTATAACTATCGACCGCCTTTATATCTATTGGTAATGTTATACCAATTTTGGCTAACTCATCTATTAATATCGCACGGTCCAAATCATCTAACAAACATTGAGCACCAAGCTGTGGGCGGTTGCCTATACAGTGATAATCCACACTAATGCATGCCACATCATAGTTCTCTACCATGGTTCGCATGAGATGAGCTCTATATCCAGAGTCAGAGTCTGCTCCAAGACCAGGAATGATGACTAAAAGAGCTTTTGCCTCTTTAACATCGTCATAACAGGCATAAAAAGATAAAGCAGAGCTTCTTTTTATGCCAAGCTCCACATCATCACAAGATAAAATTTCATAGCTTCCATCAACTAGCATCTTAACTCCTTTTAAATTTCGCTAAATTTCTCTACCTTTGTGAGACGTTATAGAAAAAGCTAACAATCTGTTTTGCTAGGCGCTCTTTGAAAAATGGCCAGATGTAGCTTGGTGAGTAGACGTTGCCAGCTTGCATGAGCGAGATATTTGTCGCTTTTTCTCCGCCATTTTTTGGACGTACTAGCACGCTTGCTCGCATGTGATAGGTGTAGCTGTTTGTATTAAATTCGTCCTCGTCATAGTCAAGTGGGAAAAACATCGAGTAGCCAAAACCAAAGCTTGGCCTACCAAAGCCATATCCCATCCCCATGGTAAATCTAGGATCTCTTTTTGTTATGCGCTCAAAGCCCTGCACGTCGCCAAGGATGATGAAGTCAGCGTTACTGATATTTGACTCATTTCTAAAGCCAGCCTTTGCAAATTCGCTTAAAATTTCAGCATTTACATCTTGTCCGGTCGCGCTATTTTTAAAATTTACATATACGCTTTTGTTTGCTTCACCAAGCGTAAAAAATATCGGATCGCTCGTTTTTACCGAGATATTTGGCGTGCTGCTAGCACATCCGACAAAAAACACTGCTAGAACAAATAAAAAGAAATTTCTCATCTTCACTCCTATAAGAGCGATCTTATAGCACCCTCAAGCACACTTTTTGGTGTAAGACCGATAAATTTTGATCGCATCTTACCATCTTTATCAAAAAAATAGATAACTGGCACACCCATAACGCCACCAACTGCTTTGCTGAAATAATCCACCGAAACCTTATCGCTTGTAGTTTTAAAGGTGATATTGTGCTCTTTTAAGATTTCAATGTCTTTATCAAAACCCTTGCTAGGTCCTAAAATGCCAATAAACTGCACCTCTTTACCATACTCTTTTTCAAGTGCGTTTAGATCAGGGATCGCAGCCTTGCACACTCCGCAGTCCGTGCCAAAGAAAAAGAGCATATATGGCTTGTCGCCTATCTTTAGGCGCTTCTCAGTGGGGAAAAACTGCGTATCGATGCCACTTGAGTCGTTTAGCGTGATGTGGTGCTTCTCATACTGTTTGACGCAGCCCATAACTAGAGCTGCGACCAGGCACAAATATAGAAATTTAAATTTCATTTGGCACCTTTGGATTTTCGATAGTGCGGATATTCTCTAGCTTGCCGTGTCTTAGATAGACGATCTTATCGCCATATTCGCCTAGATCTGGATTGTGAGTGACTAGAAGTATCGTTTTGCCCTCTTTTCTTAGCTTACAAAATAGATCAAGTATGATCCTCTCATTTGCCTCATCAAGGTTACCAGTTGGCTCATCTGCTATTAAAATTTCAGGGTCATTTATGAGCGAGCGCGCGATACAAAGGCGTTGTTGCTCGCCACCACTTAGCTGGCCTGGTCTGTGTGTGAGCCTGTGAGAGAGGCCAACTGCCTCAAGAGCTTTTTTAGCGTCCTCTTCATCAACTGAGCTATGATAATACTGCGCAATCATCACGTTTTCAAGCGCGCTAAGATATGGCACTAGGTGAAACTGCTGAAAGACAAGTCCGATCTTTTCACGTCTAAATTTAAGCGTATCATCGGCATTTAGGTTGCTCGCATCATCGCCGCCAAGCATATAAACGCCGCTACTTGGAGTATCCATTAGAGAAAGGATATTTACAAGCGTACTCTTACCACTACCGCTTGGTCCCATGACGCTGACCCACTCGCCCTTTTTAACCTCAAAACTTATATCATCAAGTGCTTTTACATCGCCAAAAATTTTACAAATATTTTTAAGTTCTAGTGCATTTTGCATATCATTCTCCTCTTAGTGTATCTGCCATTTTGTTATTAAGTGCCCGCTTAATCGGGTAAAACGCTGCGATCGCTGCAAAAAGAAGTGATATGACCACAGCTACTGGGATGCTTAGAATTCTAAAATCAATACTAGAATCAAATATCGCATAACCTAAAATTTGAGCTAGTAGATAACCTAAAAACGCTCCAACTAACGCTGAGATGAGCGCCGTCACAAATGTTTCAAAGCCAAATAGTCTTAGCACGTCTTTTTTGCTTGCGCCTATGGCTCTAAGAAGCGCGATCTCACGTGATCGAGAGAGCAAGATAGCACTAAGCGTTGTATTTACGCACATTGAAGTGATAAGCAAGATGACAAGGCTGACAAGCGCCATTAGAAGTTTGATCTTTTCTAAGATATAGCCCTCAGACTTTGAGACCTTTGCCACTGGTTTTGCGACTATTTCATCGTTGCTTATAGTTTTTGCAAGTGATGTTATCTCGTCAAAATTTCCAAGCACAACAGCTTCAGCGTAGTTTATCTTGCCAACTTTGTTTGAAATTTTTTGAGCCAAAGATAGCGACGTGATTAAAAGAGCGTCCTCTTTGTCGCCACTTGCCACTACGCCTTTTATCTTTACATTTATGCTCTCATTTGAACCAATGGCACGAATTTCTATATCATCGCCTGCTTTAAAGCCAGCTTGACGAGCAAGATCGACGCCTATTAGAACGTTTTTATCGTCAAAATCGACATTTATCATAGTTCCATCTCTAACATCTAAAAACGGCTTAACCTTTTTTAGATTGCTAAATTTTGTCCCCATGACGATGGCATTTGTCGGACCGATATTTGCCTGAGCAAAGAGATATCCACTCTCACCAAGAAGCTTGTCTTTTGGCACTTTAGCGATCATTTCATTATAAGTTTTTTCGCTCATATCATCGCTTGTCGCCATATCTTTTGGAGCAAAGATCATATTTGCACCATAAGTTTTTAACTCGCGTGAGACCTTTGAGTCGATATCTAGATAGACATTGACAAATGCCGCACACACGCACGCTCCAAGCAAGATCGAGACCACGATGACCATAACCCTTGATGAGCCATTTTTTAGGCTTTTGTAGATCAGGTTGTAAAAGAATTTGCTATTTGCGGTCATATAGCACCTCCGCAGGTAGTAAATTTATGACGTTTCTCATTGGCATTAGCGAGCCAACGACTGAGATGAGCAAGGCAAATGCCACGCTTATTGGCAGCACGATCCATGCTATGCCTATGCCGTGAGAGAAGATGATGTAAGACATCACGTAGCTTAGCGCGTATCCTAAAAATGCTCCAGTGATGCCTGCAAAAAAGGCAACCACAAGGCTCTCGCTAGCAAAAAGAGCGTAAATTTCAAAGTTACTTGCGCCTATGGCTTTTAAAAGACCGATCTCTTTTTTGCGGCGGTAAATTTCACTTGTCATTAGCGATGTTATGCCGATGGCTGAGACCACAAGAGCGATGATACTAACGATGCCCATTAGGCTTTGAATTTTCTTTACGATATTACTCTCAGCGTCGCTTACTTGAAGGCTTGCTTTTGCGCTAACATTTGGTAAATTTTCTTCTATCTGAAATGCGATCGAGCCTGCATAGGCTGAGCAGTACCATTTATCGTACTCTGCGCTATCAAGGTTGTCTAAATTTCTTCTTGCTTTTAGCGATAGATCGTTTTCTGGGATCGTCATGGCTGAGACCTCAGCTTTTGTGTATGAGCCAGCGTGACCTGAGAGATCGCCAGCAAGTTTGAGCGAGCCTATTAGCTTATGTGCCTCGTCGCTTGCCCCTTTTAAGATGCCAACCACGCTAACCTCTTTTGTGCCGTTTTTGCCCACAAGGCTAAGCTTGTCGCCAACTTTTAAATTTTTAGCCTTTGCAAGCTCATCTCCTACTAAAATTTCATCCATGCTCTCATCTTTTGGCCAAGCGCCCTCAACACCCCAAAATCCATACAAACTCTTAACGCCTGTGCTAAATTCTGGCTCATCTTTTAGTCCGATATTTTTATCAAAATATGTCCCCTCAAAGCTAAACTCATCGCCCTTAGCGTCTTTTACCTTTGTCTCTAAAAACGGAGCAAAAGCGACGATGTTATTTCGCCAAAAGATCTCTTTTATCTTGTAGATATCAGCTTCTGGGAGTAAATTTTGTGATTTTAGTGGGGTGAAATTTTTACCCTCGATCTCGATGCTTAGGCTCTCACCGCGTGGTAAAACGACGATATTTGAGCCATATCCTCTAAGCTCGCTTGCCACTTGATCGCCGATTTTTAGCGTGATATTTAGCATGCAAGCTATCAAAAGAGCAGCTAGTAAGATGGTGATAAACGCCATCGTCTTTTGCACCTTTGAGCCAGTGATCGAGCTTTTTATCATTCTTAGTTGCATATTTTTCATTTTAACGTTCCATTTGTTTCTACATATTTTTCTGGATTTGCTTCAAATTTCGCCTGAGTTTCGTTGCTCTCAAAGAAATATGTGCGTCCGTAGTATAAATATGATCTTGAATCAAGATTGCTCACCTTTTTATGGCTTACAGGGTCAAGCACCATCTTTTCGACGACTTTGCTAAAGTAGTTTGCCCCTGCGACGATCGTTTTGTAATCCACTATGATATTTTTACCATCAAAGGTAAATGCCATAGGGATCGGGTTACAACCGCCCTCTTTGCCAACTGACGGCAAGAAAATTCTAACATTACAAGAGATACAAATAAGGTCATTACCTCTTTTTATGTAGCCCATATCGCCACATATCATGCACGAGTCAAAGACGATGACTGGAGATGGGCGGTCGCTAAAGCGGTTTAGCAAGAAAAATCTTATCTGTTTGCCCTCATCTGTGATGTAGGCAAATCTGTGAAGTTCATTATCTTTTAACATATCAACATCAAATATAAATTTATCTCCCACTGGCTCAACCAAAACTGGCTCTGAAATTTGAGGTGGGCGAGATGCGTAAAGATCAAAATAAAGAGAGAAGCCAAGTGCTATTAAAACGCTGCAAAATGCAAATTTTGCATTGTCAAAGACATTTTCTCTAATGGCTTTTGTAAAGCGGTATTTGATAGAGCCAAACGTGCTCTTATCGATACTTTTTGGCATAAAGCAAAGTGCGATGATGCATAAAAGTAGGATCACTACTATGTAAAAATAGGCACTAAATTCTGTGACGTAGATGCCTTTTGCGCTGATAGATAAAATTTGAGAATTTAGCTCGCTACTTATCTTTAAAGCGCCTGCACGTAAAAGCTCGAGTGCAGTTTGTGAGCTTCTATCAACTAGTAAAAATATTAGTGTGATAAGAGCTAAAATTTTAGCTACAAATGATGGGATGCTAGCTTTTAAATTTGAAATGAAGAAAAATAAAAACAGCATCAAGATCATCGCAAAGATCATCAAAAAGAAGCTAATAACTGAAAGCGTGTCAAGCAACTCGCCGCCAAAAAGTGGGAACAATGCGCTACTTGAGCTATAACCAAAGCCAAAGCCGATGCCTAAAATAAAAAACGTTACGATTTTTGCTATCTTAAGCTCGAAAAATATCCATAAAATGCTAATTAGTAAAAAAACCAGTGTCACAGAATCTATGAAAATTTTAAACTGGTCATCAACAAGCGCATGACGAGCAGCTTTAAAGATAAGCACACCAGCAACAATACCAAGAAATGACGGTAAAAAGATCGTTTTTAAACTTTTGCCATTGTTATTTAAGGCAGCAAAAAGCGTAAATCCAAGGAGGGCTAAAAAGACCTGATAGAAGTAAATTGACATAACTAAACCCTATGAGAATTTTTAAAAAGGGGCGAAAACGCCCCAAAGTGATTATTTAACAGGACCACCTGTCCATTGAAATTTATAAGTTGTTGTGAAAGGTTCAAACCATTTACCAACACCAGTCTCTTTGTCAGCGTGGCGACCAAAGCCTTGTTTTTCTGGATTGTCGATGTGGAATTTAAGCTCATAGTTACCAACGCCTGTATCCATTTTTACGTTAGCGCCGTAGTGTGGGCCATCGCTTGCAACCATAGGCATAAATGTACCTTTTTTAGTTTTACCATTATCAAGGTTTTTTAGCTCATAGTTGATCTTTAGATATGGGATCCACTCGCCTTCGCCAAAGCCGTTTTTGTTGCCTTTTATAGCGTGGATGTCAGCTTCTAAGTGAAGATCAGCCAAGCTTGGAGCTAGATCAACGCCTTTTGGCTCCATGTCGATTGGCTCAAGATAAACTGCAGCTATCTCCATGCCATTAGCCTCTACAGGCTCGCCGATTGGGTGCTCTCCAGCAAGTGCAAAACCAGCTGCTAGGCTAAGTGCTAGAGCTGAACTAAGAATTTTATTCATATCCTCTCCTTTAAATTAAGATTAGTTTTTATTTTGTTTTGATTTCATGATAACGATGCCTATAATTAGGGCAAGCACCATAATGATTTGAGGTACTAAGCTCTCGTAATATGGCATAAGTCCTAGCCAGTCTCTCATCCAGTCAGGAAAATTGAGTCCTTTTATGATAGTTGGGATGAAAATTTTGCCCTCAACTAGCTCGCCAACGCCTTTGCCAACAAAGACGATCGACATATAAAAGATGATCGCTGATGTAAATATAAAAAATGGCTTAATAGGAATTTTAATAGCGAAAATTTTAAATAAGAAATAGACTATTAAAAGAACGATAAGACCTACAACAAAGCCAGCTGCGATCATTGAGTAGCCAGCTGAGTCTTTTGCGTCAAAGATAAGTGCTTGATAAAATAGCACTGTCTCAGCGCCCTCTCTAAATACCGCTAAAAATACAGTCCACCAAAGCATCGTGCTTGAGCCACTTGAGATAGACTCAGATAAGTGAGATTTGATGTAGTCGTTCCATTTTTTAGCGCCAGCATTTGAAAGAAGCCAGAAGCCAACATAAAATAGAAGTCCCACTGCAACAAGCATCGTGATGCCTTCCATAAGCTCTCTTTTTTGACCTGCTGCCTCGCCAAAGATGATGTTCATTATCCAAGCCATGACAAAGCTTAAGATGACAGCCACGCCAACTGAGCTATATACGACCTTACCCATAGATTTTGCATTGCCAGTTTTTACAAGATATGCAACGACGGCTGCAACGATTATAAGAGCCTCAAAACCCTCTCTTAAGATGATAGTTAGAGCCCAGATAAATAGCGTCCAAGGTGAGCTTGAACCGCTAGTTTTCTCAAGTGCAGCTGCTAGCTGAGATGACATCTTGCTTGCACTCTCTTCAAGTGTTTTTTCGTCTGCACCTGATTTCATAAGGGCCACAAGGTTACCAAATGTAGCTTCGATAGCTGTTTTTAAATTTACATCTATCGCACCTACTTTGTTCTCCATGCCGCTACCTTCAAACTCATCAAAGTAGATGTCTTGGATATCGCCCATAGCTTTAGCGCTATTGCCACCTTTGTAAAGCGCGATGGCTGCTTGAATTTTGTCATTTATGTTTTTAACAGTTTGAGTGTAGTCTGTGCCACTATCTTCGCTGCTATCGCTAGATGCTGCACTACTCATATCAACTTTTGCTAGTTTTACTGTCTCAGCTGGGAGTTTTGAAACGGCATCATAAGCTAGTTTTTTGATCTCTTCTAGCTTTGTTTTAAAATCATCTTTTGTTATGCCGTTAGCGATGCCACTGATCGCTTCACCCATCTTTCTTTGGATGTCAGCATCTATGCTTTTGCCATTTTCTATATATTGACGAACGGCGATTTCAAGTTGAGTATTTCTATAATCATTAAATTTAGCATCTTGGATAGAATTTTTAGCATCATCTTGTTTATCGCCCTCATAGCTTGCTATGGCTTTATCCAAAGTAGCTGATAAATTTTCAAATGCCACCTTCCACTCAGGGATAAATTTAGAAGTGTCATAGCCACTTGTAGCAGCTTGTGCTGGAGTGTCTGAATACTCACCAACAAGCTTATGACCATTTAAAATAACTGGCAAAACTTCAGCGATTTCGCTATTTATCTGATCTATTCTTTTTTGCACGTCATCTGGTGCTTCGCCAGCTTTTATCGCCTTTCTGATCTCGCCAAACTGCTTCTCCATAGAGTAAGCTTTTTTCTGACCTAAATTTATTCTGATGCCAGCTTCGACATCTTCAAATAGGCCAAAATAAGCATTTTGAGTATCGCTAACTGCTTGCTCGACGTTGCCAGCTCTATACTCTGTTATTACTTTTTGTAATGACTCTTTTATCTGAGCTGCGACTTGTGTGTAGTCGTCATTTTTTGCTACAAGCCAGATAGGCAGTAGCATGATAAGCATAAATTTAAAAAATTTATTCATTAGTTAAACCACCTGTAAAATATATTTTGCCCGAATATTAGCAAGCCTTTACTTTGATTAAAATAAAAACGATTATCATAAAAGAATGTAAATTGAAAGCATAAATAATATTTTTTACAATCTAATAATCAACTTTACGTAAATTTAGGGCTTTAGAGGGTTAGATTAAAATTTCATATCGAGATAAAAAAGTTATATATTTTTGATAATTTTAATAGGTAAAGAAAATTATTGATGAAATTTTAGATTATAAAAATCATAAAAATAATTTAAAATTTATAAATTTAAAAGGAGAGCAAGCGCCCTCCTTAGTGTTATACGTTTAGTCCTGTGTTTCTTAGCATAACGCGTTTGCGATATACATTTGAAACCTCAGCAGCGTCGCCAACTAAAAGCGCGTTTGTAGAACAGATAGCTGCACACATAGGCACTTTGCCCTCAGCCATTCTGTTTTGACCGTAAAGCTCTCTCTCCTCGTGTGAGTTTGTAGGCTCTGGACCGCCTGCGCACATAGTGCATTTATCCATTACGCCTTTTACGCCAAATGCCCCGTCTTTAGGAAATTGCGGCGCACCAAATGGACAAGCATATAAGCAGTATCCACAGCCTATGCACTTGTTTTTATCGTGAAGCACGATGCCATCAGCTCTAATGTAGAAGCAATCAACCGGGCAAACTTGCTCGCAAGGCGCGTCGGTGCAGTGCTGGCATGCGATAGTGGTTGATACCTCTTTGCCCTCGATACCATCGTGAAGCGTGATAACCTTTCTTCTATAAATTCCTACTGGAAGCTCGTGAGCAGAAGAGCAAGCGACTTGACATCCATAGCAGCTGATACATCTATTAGTATCTACAAAAAATTTCATTCTTGCCATTTTTCTCTCCTTACTCTTTACCTAAGGCGTCTCTCTCGCCATACTCGTGATAAAACGATGTTTTAAAGGTGTTCTCTTCAGCTTTTTCTATGCGGCAAAGACCTGCGTTAAATTCTGAAATTTGAGTAACAGGGTCAAATCCATAGTTAGTAACTGTGTTAAAGCTCTCGCCGATAACATAAGGCTTAGTGCCCTCTGGGTAGCGAGCTGAGAGATCGACACCTTGCATAACGCCAGCGAAGTTGTAAGGCATACAAATTCTATCTGGAGTGACCATATAGCTGTGGTAGCACCTTACTTTGATCTTCGTGCCTTGTGGGCTGTGGATCCACATCATATCGCGATCTTTTATGCCGTATTTTAAAGCAAGCTCAGGATGGACGTTAGCAAACATCTCAGGTGTGATGGCTGAGAGATATTTACTTGTTCTTTCGATCATTCCCGCACCACTTAAATTTACGACGCGTTGCGTGCTAAATACGATAGGGAATTCTTTTGACCAGTCTTTTGCTTGTTGTTCTGACTTAAATTTAGTAGAAACACGGAAATTTCTAGCTTGATCATCAAATGTCGGATACTTTTGGACAAGATCCCAGCGTGGTGAGTGGATAGGCTCTCTATGTTTTGGGATAGGATCAAGAAATTCCCAAACGATAGCTCTAGCCCTTGCGTTACCATACGGCACTACGCCTTTTTCACGGCATTTTTCTAAGATGATACCGCTGTAGTCCATGCTCCAGCTTGGTCCTATCTTAGCTTTCTCTTCTTCAGTTAGAGTGATGCCTAGGACTTTTTCTATATTATCTTTAGTTATTTGTGGGTAGCCACCTTTTATGGCTGAGCCAACTAAAGTTGCCTCTTCGCTAGCTAGCTGACTAACGCCGTTATGCTCTAAGCCAAAGCGGTTTCTAAAGCCAGAGCCACCCTCTGCATAAGACTTACTCATATCGTAAAGTATCGGTGTGCCAGGGTGTTTTTCATCCCATGCTGGCCATGGCTTGCCGTAGTACTCACCTTTTACTTCGCCACCAAGACCTATTAGCGTATCTGGGTCAAATTTATCCCAGTTTGCTTGGTGACGTCTAAACATCTCAGCAGTTCTGCCGCCATAACCGATAGAATTTCCAACCCTTGCTATCTCATTTGTCGCATCATCTGGCCATACAAAGTCATCTTTTACTTGTTTTAGCTCTCTATCTACAACAGCCATCTTCATGCCTTTTACATATTCATCGTAAAAGCCAAATTTCTTAGCAAATGCAAACATTACTTCGTGATCGCCCTTGCTCTCATAAAGTGGATCAACGACTTTTGTTCTCCACTGACCTGAGCGGTTTGTAGCGTTTAGGTGACCTTCGTTTTCAAAGGCAGTTGCCACTGGCAAGATATAAACGCCATCTTTTCTATCTGAAAGGATAGAAATTTCATTTACAAATGGCTCAGCAACTACGATCATATCTAGTTTTGAAGCTGCTTCTTGAATTTTAGCTAGGTGTGCCATAGATGTAAGGCCAGTTCCTTGAACCCAAAGAACTCTTAACGCACCACTGCTAAAGGTATTTTCCTCTTTTAAGACGCCTTGCCACCATTTTGAAAGTGACCAGCCTTTTTCATTTCTCCAGTTTCTATCCTCTGGGTTTTTAGGATCGTGGTAGTAATACTCTTCAAAAACAGTGTTTTTAACTGGTGTGCCGCCTTGTTTTGGCTCTTTGGTTGAGACTGCAAAGCGTTTTACAAACTCGTCATAATCAACACCCCAGCCTTGACAGTAGTACTTCCAAGCCGCATCAGTTAGTCCGTAATACATCGGCAAGCTATCTGAGAGGTTACACATGTCGGTTGAGCCTTGAACGTTGTCGTGACCACGGATGATGTTACAGCCGCCGCCTGGTTTGCCCATGTTGCCTAAGATTAGTTGCAAAATAGGTAAAATTCTCGTATTTGAGCTACCAACTGAGTGCTGAGTGATGCCAAGTGCCCAGACCACAGTGCCTGGTTTTGTGTGAGCTAGGATATTTGCAGCCTCTATCAGCTTATCAACTGGCACGCCTGTAACGTCAGATGTGACCTCTGGTGTCCAGTGCTCAGCCTCTTTTGCTATCTCGTCGATGCCGTAAGTTCTATTTTTTATAAATTCTTTATCTTCCCAGCCATTTTTTAAGATGATATGGATAAGGCCATAAACAAGTGCTATATCGGTGCCCGATCTTTGTCTTAGGTATAGATCAGCATGAGCGGCTGATTTTGTAAAATTTGGATCAGCTACGATCACCTTTGCGTTGTTTCTATCTTTTGCTTGCAAAGTGTGCTTCATACCGCCAACTGGGTTTGCCACAGCTGGGTTTGCACCTATTATAAATATACATTTTGAATTTGCAGCCATATCTCCAAAGTGGTTTGTCATCGCGCCATAACCCCAAGTATTCGCCACACCGGCGACTGTTGCGCTATGTCAAATTCTTGCTACGTGGTCGTTGCTGTTTGTGCCCCAAAACGCAGCAAATTTTCTAAAGTAATATGCTTGCTCGTTGTTAAATTTTGCAGATCCTAAGAATATAACGCTATCAGGGCCGTCTTCTTTGCGGATCTGAAGCATCTTATCGCCGATCTCATTTACAGCTTGATCCCATGAAATTCTTTGCCATTTGCCATCAACTTTTTTCATAGGATATTTGATGCGCTGTTTGCTGTGTGTAAGGTCGATCTGATCGATACCTTTTGAGCAGTGTGAGCCTTGAGATATCGGGTGAAACATCGCCATATCTTGGCGAACCCAAACACCATCTTGTACCTCAGCCTCGATACCACAGCCTGCTGAGCATATAGAACAAATAGTTCTAACCTTTTTTGAGCCAGGGAAAGGATCTTTTATCTCCTCTGCGCTAGCATGTCTTATCGTATCATTTTGTCCAAAAGCCATTGTGGTGCCTGCACCTAATGCGGCTAGCTTTAAAAATGAACGTCTTCCTATACGTGCATCACTCATGGTTATCTCCCTTAGTATGCGATTTTATAGTAGGTTTCCCAGTTTTTGCTTTTTTTATAAAGCACCTCTTTTTTGTTAGACTTGCCTACGACAACGCCATTGTCATCAGGAGCCAAGTCATCGCTAGTCACTTTTGCTACGGCTGAGACTGCGAGTACTCCGCTGGCAGCACCGACTTTTAGAGATTTTTTAAGAAAATCTCTTCTTGATCCTTGCATTTTTCCTCCTTATGCCTCAAAAATTTTTGAGAAATTTGGTTCATTAATATGTAAAATTTGCATATTTATAATTTCTAAAATATCGCAAATAGCCTATTTTAGGGCATTTTAGTACCCTAAAGTTAAACTATGTAAATTTAGCATATTTCTAAGTTAAGCAAAGTAAATATAAAAGTTTAATTAAGAATGTTAAGTATTTATTAAAAATATAGTTAAATATACTTTAAATTTATAAAATTTATTTGTAGTAGAAATTCTAGGGATAGCTCCCTAGAAAATGTTATTTTAGATCGCTTTTATTTACGATAAATGGCACTGATCTAACGCCAGCTGCAAAGTATTTTTTGCGCAGATTATCGATCTTTGCGACATCATCTTTGCTAACGCTCTTATCATCTACGTTATAGTCTTCAGCGTAGTATTTTCTTAAAATTTTAACCTTATCGCTGTCACTCTTAGCAGCTTTTACATCTTTGTAGATTAGCGAGCTTTTTTGAAGTGATGAGATGTCATGCACTGGAGTTAGGACGATCTCAACGTTGTTATCTTTTAGTGTTGTCTCGATCTTTGCTAGCTCAGCTCTGCAGTATGGGCACTCAGGGTCTGAAAACATTATGATAGTTGGCTTTTTAGGATCGCTACCAAGAACGATGATGTTTGCCTTGTCCTCATCTTTATAAATTTTAGAAATTCCCTTTGCGATGACCTCTTTTTTCACTTCAGCTAGGTATGATTTTTGCTCTTTTAGATCGATCACGTCTGGGAAGATGAAGTCGCCTTTTGTAAATACTATCTCATCTTGTGAGTTGCCATCTTTGCTTAACTTCACAACAACAGCTTCGATGTCGCCTGCAACTTTGTGACGGTCAGCTACCTTTACTTTTACGCTGCTATCAACCATTTGAGAGTAGAACTCCTCTATTTGCTTATCGCTTGCTGCCATTAGGCTAGTTGCCGCGATGATTGAGGCTAAGATCACTTTTTTCATTTTTATCCTTTTTAAAAATTTGGCGGATTATATTTGCTTTTTGTAAATGAATACTAACTGCGAAAAACCCTATCATTTCCTTGCTTCATTATGTCACTCTCAAGATCGAGCTGCTCAAGGTAGGCGATTATATATTTTCTACTTAAATTTAGTACATCCTTGGCGTTTGTGATGTTTACAAAGCCCTGCTCTTTTATGATGGCTCGCAGCTTATCAAGGGCTAGTTTGAGCGAATTTCTAGTGATAAAAAGGTTATGCTCCAGCCTTATGACCCTACCCATTGCGGTTAGTTTTTTAAGGGCATTATCGCCACTAACTCTATCGATCTCTAACTCATCATATATATTATATGGCGCCGTAGGAGCAAGCTTACCACTTTCTAAAATTTCATAAATTTTCTCTTCAAGCCTTACTTTTAGTTTGCTAAGATCAACGCCTTTTTTGGTATAGACACCGCTATCTTTGGCGATCAAATTTGCACTTTCAAGCTCGTCAAGCGCTTTTTGGGCTAAATTTTGGCTAGCCCAAGCAAGTTTTAGGCTGATACTTTGAGCTGAAAATACAGCAAATTCGTTCTTTTCTATCATAAATTTAATGACTGATTTTATCCGCTCAACCGCACTTAGATCGTAGATATTTAAAGCCTTTTCATCGACAAAGACGTTTGAGACTTTTTTGGCCACGTTTATGGCCTCTTCGTGATTTAGACCAAATCTTTGATAAGAAGAGATGATGCCAAAGCCATTTTTGTGAGCCTCTTTTAAGATAGAAAAAGCTTCAACAAAATCATGCTTTAAAAGCGAGGCTAAAAAGAGAATTTTGCCAGCCTTTTTTAGTGGCTCAAGCACAGGATTTAGCACCCTACCACCGCCTATCACACGTGCGTCTGAGATAAGAACAAAGGCCTCGTCAAATTTCAAAAACATATCGCTTTGAAATTTAAAGGTGACAAAGTAGCTATCATCTTTTTGGCTAAGGATTAGCACCTTTGCAGGCACGTTTTTAGCGCCCACACAAAAGGTCACGCTTTGGGAGTGGATCAAATTTTTTGCAGTTACTACCGCATCAACCTCTCTAAATCCCCTAAAAAAGCCCTTTTTACTAAGTAGCTGCCCCTTTTTTAGCTCGCTAAGCTCGATACCTGTTAGATTAAGCGCCACACGGCTGCTAACTCCGGCGCGCTCTACGAATTCATCGTGGCTTTGCACGCTTCTTACTAGCACCTCTTTGCCAGCGTCGTAGTTAAAAAGCTTCTCATTTTTGCTAACGCTTCCCTCTATAACGGTGCCAGTTACGACATTTCCGATACCTTTTAGGCTAAAAACTCTATCGATGTAGTATCTAAAAACGCCGTCCTCATCGCGCTTTTTGGCTCTTAGTGTAAAGAGATAGTTTCTAAGCTCATCGATGCTTGCCTTATCCTTTATACTAACGGCGAAAATTTCTAAAATATGCAGGTTTTTAAATTTAGAAATTTCATCTCTTATCTCTTTTTTTCTTAAATTTATGGTGGCCTCATCAACCAAATCGCACTTTGTAAGCGCCACGATCACAGACTTTACGCCAAGGAGATTTAAAATTTCAAGGTGCTCCAAGCTTTGAGGCATGAGCCCGTCATTTGCCGCCACCACAAACAAGCACGCGTCAAAGCCGTATGCACCGCTTATCATCGTTTTTATGAGATTTTCATGCCCTGGCACGTCGATAAATGCGATATTCTCATCATTTTTGCTTAAATTTGAAAAGCTTAGATCGATCGTTATGCCACGCTTTTTCTCCTCTTCAAGATTGTCCCCCTCAAAGCCGTTTAGCTCCTTTATAAGCGCAGTTTTGCCGTGGTCGATATGCCCTGCTGTTCCTATTATTAAACTCATTTTTCTTCCGTTTCATTTATTATTTTTATTAGCATCTCTATGTCCTCATCAAGAAGCGACCTGAGATCGAGCATAAATTTATCGTTTTCTATGCGTCCGATCACCTTTTTTTGCCTAAATTTTAGCTCGTTTAAATTTGCGTCGCCACCAAATGCCAAAGCCACACTTGGGATCTTTTTATTTGGCATAGCACCGCCCCCTACAAAGGTTTGTGTGTGCACTATCTCAAGCGGAGTTTTTAGGCTTTTATTTATAAAATTTGCCAAGTTTTCAAGCTCTTTTACGCTTTTGTGAAGCAATTTTTGCGTTGTGATTAGCTCAAATTCTTTGTTTAGATAAGCTTTTATACTCTCAGCCAAAAGCGAGATGATCACTTTATCGACGCGAAGCATCCTTAAAAGCTGGTTTTTTCTAAGCTTTGCGATGAGCTCTTTTTTGCCGACTATTATGCCACACTGCACCGCACCAAGTAGCTTATCACCGCTAAAGCTAACTAGTGAAACATCTTTTAAATTCTTTAGATCTGGCTCGTTTTTGTCTAAGTTAAAGGGCAAATTTCCGTAAAATCCACTGCCAAGATCAAAATAATCTATCAAATTTCGCCTATTTGCTAGCTCGCTTAGTTCATTTGCCGAGCTCTCTTCGCTAAAGCCCACGATGTCAAAATTTGATCTATGAACCTTTACAAGCATCGCCGTATCTTCGCTGATCGCCTCTTCGTAGTCCTTTAACCTAGTTTTATTTGTAGTGCCGACCTCTTTTAGGATGCAGCCTGCGTTTGCCATCACCTCTGGCACTCTAAAACTACCGCCGATCTCGACTAGCTCGCCCCTGCTAACGACCACTTCTCTGCCCTTTGCAAAGGTGTTTAGCACCAAAAATACAGCGCTTGCGTTGTTATTTACAACGATGGCGTCCTCAAAACCAAAAGCCCTTGCTATTAGCGAGCCAACGTAGTCATATCTGTTGCCTCGGCTGCCTGTTTTTAGGTTATATTCAAGATTTGAGTAGCCCGTGATAACAGGTGTCGCACGGCTTAAAATTTCTTTATCGATGACGCTTCTAGCGAGATTTGTATGTATAGCAACGCCGGTTAAATTTAGCACCCTTTGAAGGCTAGCTTCATTAAATTTATCATACTCATCTAGGATCAAATTTATTATCTCTTCGCTCTCAAAGCTAGCATTTTCATTTAAAATTTTAGCCCTAACCTCATCTAAAATTTGCCTTGCAAGCATAGTGACTAAACTCATGTCAAGCCCCGAAAATGCTTCGTTTTTTATGATCTTATCAACTTGTGGGATATTTCTTAAATCGTTCAATTTGCACTCCTAGTAAGTTAGTTTTACCAAGGCGTGATTTTAACATAAAAATATTATAAATTAAAACTTAGAGCAAAAAAAGAGGATATAAATTTCAGAGTCTATTAATCCCATTAATATTAGAATAAGCCCGTTTTTGATAATAGGAGAAACAATGAAAGAATTTGGCTTTTATAACGATTTTGACGATGCTTTGATGCTAAATGAGCAGATAGAGATCAACAACGAAAATGGTGACTATCTAGTCTCAAACTCTCCAAAGCTAAAGGCAAATGTCGTCGCACCTGAGATAAATTTCTACCTTAAAAATACCACCGCAAGCGTCTTAGAAAAAGCCAAAAATACCCTTTTACTCTACGAGGCAAGAGCGAGCGCCTTTGATATGGCAAAGGATGTGGATTATGAAAAAGAGGTTGGCAAAAATGTCGTCATTGTAAGCAACTCAGGCCGTGAAGAGCTAGCAAATTTACTAAAAGAAAATGGCTACAAAGTGATCGAACTTACGCACTTTGAAGTCAAATTTATATACGGTGCAGCTGGTGAGCTAAGCGTTTTGGTGCTTAGAGCAAATGACGAATTTGAGGTTGATTGCGACTTTTTCTTGGTTGAAAACGCAAGGGACTATATGCTAAAACAAAGCGGCTGCTACGAAATTTCAGGGCTAAAAGATGAAAAAGTGCTTGAAATTTTAAATGCAAAAAGCCCAAAATTTAGATACAAAAGCTTTACTCAATACGACTCATCAATCTGTCAGTATCACGAGCGCAGAAGCGAAATTTGCGGTCGTTGCGCCGAGGTTTGTCCAACGGTTGCTATCTTAAAAGAGGACGAGACAAAGCACCTTATCTTTTCAGCAATAGACTGCACAAACTGCGGAAACTGCATCAGCGTCTGCCCTAGTGGCGCGCTCGACTACACGCTAATGCCACAAAGCTCATTTGCCGCTGTTGCAAAGCTTTACAAAGGCAAGATCCCGCTCATCGTACCTGAGGAGATGAGCCTAGATGAGCTAAACGTGAGCCTACCAGAAAATGTCCTACCTTTTGCCATCTCAGCCGCCCACTTCTTAAGCCAAACGCACTTTTTGACACTTCTTCAAGAGAGTGGCTCGAGTGTGATTTTATATAGCAAGAGCCTTGGCAAGGGCGAAAAAGACGCCATTAGCATATTAAATCAAATTTATGAGCTTAAATTTAAAGAGCAAGCGATACACCACGCAAAAGACAAGGCTAGCCTTGAGAGTGCGCTAAAAAAGGCTAAACTAATTGATGGCTCACAGCACTCTATCAACGAATACGCGCTGCCAAAGAGAGAAATTTTTGCCAAAAGGCTTGAGTTTATCGTAGGAGAGAGTGATCTTGGCGTCGTAAAAAGCGGCGAGATGATAAGATATGGCGAAGTCACGATAAATGCTGATACCTGTACGCTCTGCCTTAGCTGTGTTGGAGCTTGTAACGTAAGTGCTTTGGTGGCTGACAAGAAGACAAATTCTATTTTATTTAACCCAAGCGTTTGCACCGCCTGCGGCTACTGCGAGCTAAGCTGCGCTGAGAAAAATACCATCTCGCTTGAAGTTGGCAAGCTAGCACTTAAGCCTGAGAGCTTCGTTTATAGCGAGCTTGCGCATGACGAGCTATTTGCCTGCGTGGAGTGCGGAAAAGAGTTTGCGACTAAAAAGGCGGTTGAGAAGATCGCATCGATCATGCAACCACGTTTTGGCAACGACAGAGCCAAGATCAAGTCACTCTACTGCTGCGCTGACTGCAAGGCAAAGATCATGGTGCAAGCCCAACTAAATGCGATGAAAGAGGATTTATTAAATGGATAAAAACATCATAAAAGCAAGGTCATATTTTTACGAATTTTTAGCATATCCACTCTTTTTTCACACGAGCGATGAGGGGTTTGCTAGATGGAAAGAGCAGCTTAGCTACCTAGCGCAAAATCCTTTGAGCGAGCAAAGTGCAGAGGCGTTTGCAAATTTAGATAAATTTAGCTTTGATGAGCTTACAAGCGAGCAAAATGACGTTCTTTTTGGCTTTACAAATATCCCTTTAAGCGCCTCATTTTATGAAGAGGGTAGAGATAACGGCGCGGCTAGACTTAGGGTGATACACTGCCTAAAGCTTAGCCCATATAGGCGTGATAAGGAGCTTTGCAAGGATAGCGAGGACTATGTTGGCTTTATATTTTTGGCGATGGCAACATTTTTAAATGACGAATTTAACGGCGCAAAAAATATCAGCGACAAGCTCTTTGGCGAGACTTTAAATTTATTTATAGATGAGTTTGGCTCGCTACTTTTGGCTCATAAAAATGCAAATTTCTTCCGCTCATATGCGATCATTTTAAAAGACTTCATCGAGCTTGAAAGAGCTGTTTTAAGCCTAGAAGCACCAGCCAAGCCACAAGGCGATAGCGTCGCTATGGCAGCGCTTAAAAAAGAGCCATTTCAAAGCAAGATGCCAACTATTAAAACCAAGCTTCACTGGGAGGAATTCTCCCCAGTCATCTCACACGAGTTTAAAGACTAGCTTAAATTTACTCTTAGCCAAGCTAGGAGTAAATTTAACATTCGCTTAGATCTCACAACTATTCTCAATATTTTATAACTATCTTAACCCTTTGGTAGTAAATTCCTTTAAATTTTTACAAAGGATTTACAATGGTAATGACACACTACATGGAGCTTTTATCGCTCAATCAACCATACAATCTAATCCTCTTCATGGTGATACCTATGGGGCTTGCGGAGCTTTTAGTCGCGATGGAGTTTTTCACGATGTATCACATGGATAGCGGCAAAAATGCTGGCTTTAAGGCCGTTAGCAAATTTGTTGGCATAGTGCTTGGGGTCTATTTTACAGCTCTTGTGATCTACTTTATAGCAAAAATTTATCCAACCATAAAATGGCGCGGATATGCCGATGTCATCGCTATCTACTCATATCTCATCGGCGTCATCCCACTTCTTGGCATCGCCCTTTTAGAGCTAAATTTGATCTATAAAAACGCAAGCCAAAAGGCAAAGCTAAAGCTTCACTTTTGCCTGCTTATCTTCTTCTTGATCGTCGGACACGTCGCGATGATATTTGGTATGGTTGATCCTACTATAACAGGCTATAAGGCTAATGATGGCGCGATGGATATGCAGATGAACATGCCAATGAACATGCCAGCAGATATGCCGATGCATGATCACCACAAGATGATGATGGATATGCAACAGATGAGTGATGATAACTCAACTAATATGCATATGCATCACTAAATTTAAAGGCTCTTTAGCGCCTGCTAAAAAACCTTTGCTCTAAATTTCTAAATTTACTCTTTAGAGCTAGCTAGCAAGATCTCTCTAGGTCTTGCTTCAAGCTCTTTTATCTGCGTATCTTTGGGATTTATAGCGATCTTTTTAAATTTCTCCAGCCTGCTATCAAGCCCACCTTGACCACTCACGCTTTTAACGACCTCATTGAAGTTATCATTTACCGATCTCACCGAGTTTCCAAGCCTATTTAGCTTCTCAGCGACGGTGCAAAATTTCTCATAAATTTCATTTGCACTCTTTAAGATCTCTTTTGCCTCTTTGTTGCCATGCTCCATGCGCCATAAATTTGCCACCACGCGAAGTAGCGGCATGAGCGTCGTGTGCGAGACTAGCACCACTTTTTTCTCATAGCCGTAGTTAAATAAATTTGGATCAAATTTCAAAGCCTCCAAAAATGCCGGCTCAACTGGCACAAACATCAGCACAAAATCAGGGCTTTTCACAAGCGATGAGTAGTCTTTTTTAGCTAGCTCGTCGATGTGCTTTTTTATCGAAGCGATGTGCTCGCTAAGAGCTAGTTTGCTCTGCGCCGGATCAGCCGCCGCAACCGCCTTTTCATAGGCATGGAGTGAGACTTTGCTGTCTATTATCATCTGTTTGTCGTCTGGGAAATTTATGACAAAGTCAGGTATGAGCTTCTTGCCGCTCACGTCAAAACTCTCTTGCGTTGCGTAGTGCGTGCCTTTTTCTAGCCCCGCAGCTTCCAGTGTGCGCTCAAGTTGCATCTCGCCCCAGTTACCAAGGACCTTGTTGCTGCCTTTTAGCGCCGTGCTTAGCGAGTTTGCCTCTTTTGACATATTTTTGCCAAGCTCGACCACCTCTTTAAGCTGTGCGCTAAGCTCGCCTGCGCTCTTTTGCGAGTCGCTGTGGGCGTCATTTACCCTCTTTTCAAAGCTTGTTATCTTCTCTCCAAGTGGCGTTAGCAAGAGTTCAAGCGACTCTTTGCTGTTTTTTGAGAAATTTGCACTTTTTTCTTCAAATATCTTATTTGCAAGGTTTGCAAACTCTAAATTTAGCTCGTTTTTCACCTTTTTTAAATTCTCTTCTTGTGATCTTAGGATGTTTTCTTTGGCCTCTATCTCGCTTTTTAGTGCGACGATAGCGCGTTTTAGCTCGTTTTCACTCTCGTTTGATCTTTTTAGCTCATCCTCTTTTGCGCCAAGCTCGCTTTGCAAATTTAAAGATAGCGACCTTGCCATCTCAGCCATCTTTGTCTGGCTGCCAAGCTCCTCGTTTAAGCGCCTTAGCTCGCGCTCTAGCTCGTCCTCTTTTTCATCTTTTTGTCTGAGCGAAATTTTATACTCGTCTAAATTTTTAGCTAGCTCATTTATCTTGTCGCTATTTGCTTCAAGCTTTGCTCTTTGCTCGATATTTAGCCGCTCGCTATCTTTTAACTCATCTTGTAAATTTTCTAAAACTTCTCTTTGTTTTGCATTTTTCAAATTTGCACTTATCAAAAAAGCTGTTAGCATCACGCAAACAAGCGCAAGAGCTGCCACCAAAATATATAAATTTTCTATCGTTAGCACCGAAATTTCCTTTTAAATTTTGGCTTTATTATAGGTGAAATAGCTTTAAATTTAAAGGGCATTTAAGCCCTTTTGATAGTTTATTTGTTTAGATAGGCAGCAAGCCAACACAAAAATATAAAGACAAAGATGATGGCTGACATGATAAGTAGCGTCGTGGTCGCAAAGAGTGCTAGCATGGCTGATGAGACAATGCCGCTTCCATATTGCAGTGAGCCAATGAGAGCATTTGCTCTGCCTTTCATCTCTTTAGGTACTTGATTAAGAGCGGCTGCGTTTGAGCAAGAGGCGATGATACCGTTCATACTAAAGACGAAAAACATAGGTATGATAACGCCCCAAACTCCGGCGATACCAAAAAATGTAAGCGCTAAAAGCAAAGCCGCAACGACAAAAGCGACTGTGCTTGAGGTGATAAGAAGCGAATTTAGGCTAAATTTATTGACCAAGCTCTTGTTTAAAAAACTAAGCGCCGCCACACCAAGTATATTTACGCCAAACAAAAATCCATAGTACTTGCTCGGTATGCCAAAATAGTCTATATAAACAAATGACGATCCCGTGATAAAGGCGTATGCTGCGATGTAAAAGAAGGTCACGCTTAGAGTGTATTTCATAAATTTAGCATCTTTTATAAGCACAAAATAGCTCTTAAACGAGTTTATCATCGGCTCTTTTGAGCGCTTCTGCTGTGGCAACGTCTCTGGCAAGAAGAAGATAAGGATAAACAAAAAAGCACTTGCAGCTGCCATTAGCCAAAATATCCAGTGCCAAGTGCCAATCTCTAGTAATGCGCCACCAAGCAGCGGTCCTATGATAGGAGCTGCAGCCATGATGATGACTAAGTTTGAGCTTCGCTATTTTCAAAAACATCGCTGATCATCGCACGGCTAAGCATAGGCCCCACGCACGCGCCTGTGGCTTGAAAGATACGCCAGATTATCACTTCGCTCATGCTTTGTGACATGGCACATCCGATGGAGCCAACGACAAAGAACGCCATACCGATAAATAGCGGGAGTTTTCGCCCTATCCTATCGCTAATGGGCCCCCAAACAAGTTGTGCGATGGCAAAACCGATCAAAAAGCCAGTGATCGTTAGCTCCGCATCGCCATGAAGCTGTCGCTCCATCGTAGGCATGGCAGGCAGATAGACGTCCGTTGATAGCGAGGTGCAGGCCATTAGACCGCTTAAGATGACTAAAAACCAGATAGATGTTTTTGTTGATTGCAAGATTTCCCCTTTTTAGCTGCGATTAAGATTTCGTAGATATAGCATAAATTTATAAATTGGCAGCAACAAGCACCCAAAACTAGCTTTGGACGTAAATTTAGAAAATTTGCTTTGGTGGAGTGAGGTAAATTTATCAAGGTTTTGTTTGGCGAAGAGGTTTAAATTTAAAGGCAAAAATTAGGCGAAGTGACTTTTATCTAGACGAGATGGTTTTAAATTTTGAGGCAAGAGCTGCCAATCTGGTAAAGACCAAACAAAATAAAAATTTAATAGAACTCAGGTGAAGTGTTGTGAAATGGATTTAAATGTTTGAAGTCAATTTTGCCTCAAGGTTAGACATATAGCCTTTCGAATGGTGAAATTTAATAAATTTAGGTGAAGTATTTTTCGCTTAGACAAGGCGAAATTCGATTTTTAAGCGGAGCGTATATGTGATACGTGAGCATTAAAAATCGAATTTCAACGAAGTATAAGTAGAAAAAGACAAGCCTAGCTAGTCTAAATTTTAAACTTCGTATCTCTCTCCTGGCTTCATTTCTATCATCTCCCACGGCAACCCCTGCTTATTTAGCTCATCCATGAAAGGTTTTGCGTCGAAATTTTCCATGTTAAAGACGCCTTTGCCGCTCCAGATGCCTTTTGCCACCATCATCGAGCCTATCATCGCTGGCACGCCTGTGGTGTAGCTAACAGCCTGCGCGCCTGTCTCGGCGTAGCAAGCCTCGTGGTCGCAGACGTTGTAGATATAGACTTGGCGCTCTTTGCCATCTTTTAGACCACGTATCACACAGCCGATGTTTGTTTTGCCTTTTGTGCGTGGGCCAAGGCTTGCAGGATCAGGCAGAAGCGTCTTTAAAAACTGTATCGGCACGATTTTCATGCCGTTATGCTCGACCTCGTCGATGCGGAGCATTCCCACGTTTTCTAGGCACTTCATGTGTGTTAGGTAGCTTTGTCCAAAGGTCATAAAAAAGCGAATTCTCTTTAGTCCTTTGATGTTTTTAACTAAGCTTTCTAGCTCCTCGTGATAGAGCAGATAGCTGTCTTTTACGCCTACTTTTGGGTAGTCCCACTTAAACATGATCTCCATAGGCTTTGTCTCGATCCACTTGCCAGCCTCCCAGTAGCGGCCATTTGCGCTAACTTCGCGTAAATTTATCTCTGGATTGAAATTTGTCGCGAACGGATAGCCGTGATCGCCAGCGTTGCAGTCTAGGATGTCGATCTCGTGGATCTCGTCAAATAAATTTTGCTGTGCATAAGCGCAAAATACGTTTGTCACGCCTGGGTCAAAGCCAGAGCCAAGAAGCGCCATGGTGCCAGCGTTTTTGAAGTCACTATCCTTTGCCCACTGAAGCTTGTACTCAAATTTTGCAGTGTCTGGGTGCTCGTAGTTTGCGGTGTCGATGTAAGGTATGCCAGCCTTTACGCAAGCGTCCATGAGAGTTAGGTCTTGGTACGGCAGCGCGACGTTTAGAAGCAAATCAGCCTTTGTTTGTTTGATGAGCTCCACCACGGCCGCTGTGTCGTCAGCGTCGATCTGCGCGGTGTTTATCTGCACGCCAAGGCGATCTTTTATAAATTTAGCGATCGCGTCGCACTTGCTTTTTGTGCGGCTTGCAAGGGTGATATTTGTAAAAACGTCCGAGTTCATCGCACATTTTACGGTTGCGACTTGGCTAACGCCGCCTGCTCCGATGATTAAGATATTTGACATTTTTAGCTCCTTAAAATTTTAGTGATTTTAGCAAAGTTAATATAAATTTCTAGCTTCTAAAGGTAAAATGAGCCAAATTTTAAAGGTAAAAAGATGAAGAAAATTTTGCCATTTTTAGCGCCTATTTGCCTCTTTGCAAATAGCTGCGACGAGCTGGTGCAAGAGAGCGTGAGAGAGTTTTATAAAAGCGATAGAAATTTGGAGAGAGCCATAAATTTAGCCGAGCAAGCGACTGATGTCTGCTTAAAAGAGAGCAACACCGAGCAGGCGATCACTTCACTCATAAATGGCGCTAGCATTTGCATGGTAAATAAAGAGCCTCAAAAAGCGTTAGAGCTCTCACAAAGAGCCCTAGAGCTTGCGGCAAACGTTAGTGACAAACTGCTGCTAGCTCGCTCTTATCAAAACATAGGCGCAGCAAAAAAGGCGCTAGGCAAATATGACGAGGCGCTTGCTAATTTTCAAGAAGCTCAAAAAATTTATAACGTCACGCCAAATACCCCAATGCGCGACGAGCTACTTTGCATAAAGTCCATCGGTAACGCCTACTACATGAAAAATGACTTTGCAAATGCCTACGACAAGCACATTTTAGCGTTAAATTTGCTTGATATCACGCCAGATCTAAGCAATAACGAGCTTGTGCGATCAGAGCTGTTGATAGAAGTCGCTAACGACCTAGCAAAGCTTGAACAAAAGGACGAAGCTGCCAAAAACTACAAAGAAGTATTTGAAATTTTAAAAAGCAAGGAGCAAAACCCTCGTGCCCTTGGTCTTTTGGAGCGTGCTAGCAAGGGGTTAAAGGAGCTTAACTAAAGTTTTTCTTTAGGCTCTTTAGCACGAAATTTGCAAGCTCAAGTCCTTTTGAGCGGTGAGAAATTTTAAGCTTTGTCTCGTTATCTAGCTCACCAAGCGTCTTGTTAAAGCCATTTGGGATAAAAAGTGCGTCGTAGCCAAAGCCGTTTGTGCCACGCTCCTCGTTTATCGCCTCGCCATACATAAAGCCATGCGTCGTGTAATCTCCAAATTTCGAGCTAATGGCGATACAGGCGGTATAGTGAGCTAGTGAGCTCTTTAAATTTAGCGCCTTTAGCTTGCTAATTAGCTTTGCTCTGTTGTTTGCGTCATTTGCGTTTTTGCCACACACTTTGCCATTTTCATCAAGGTCAAAGTAGCGAGCTGAGTAGATCCCTGGCTCGCCATCAAGCGCATCCACGCTGATACCACTATCATCGCTAAGTGAGATAAACTCGCCCTCAAGCCCCTGCTCTTTAAGCTTTGCAAAGACAGCTCTTGACTTTATGAGCGCATTTTGCTGAAAAGTGCTACCATCTTCAACGATCTCAAATGGCTTCACAACCTCGCTTAGTGCGTAAATTTCATAGCCTTTTAAAAACTCTTTTATCTCTTTTACTTTGTCTAAATTTGATGTCGCAAGCACGATTTTCATCGCAAAACTCCTTGATTTTTAGGCGTATTTTACAAAAAAGTAGATTAAATTTTTAAATTTAAATTAGTGTTAAAATGATAAACTTAGTCCTTTTAAAAATAAGGGAAAATTTATGTTAAAAAGCGTTTTGCCACTATCTTTTATCGTAGCTAGCAGATTTTTTGGACTTTTTATAGTCCTACCGGTGCTTAGCCTTTATGCCCTAAATTTAGAGGGCGCAAACGAATTTTTAGTTGGGCTAATAGTAGGCGTCTATGCGATCTCACAGATGATATTTCAAGTGCCTTTTGGCGCTCTTTCAGATAAAATCGGCCGCAAAAAAGCGCTAACCATCGGGCTTTTGATCTTTGTGGTTGGCTCTATCGTCTGCGCTCTAGCAAGTGAAATTTACACGATGCTTTTTGGCAGGTTTTTACAAGGTGTGGGGGCTGTAGGAGCCGTGGCAACAGCGATGATAAGCGACTTTGTGGCTGAAGAAAATCGCTCAAAAGCCATGGCGATAATGGGCGCTTTTATAGGGCTTAGCTTCACGCTTTCGATGGTGCTTGGACCGCTTCTTGCTAGAAGCTACGGCCTATCAAGCCTCTTTTATCTAAGCGCTGCTCTTAGCCTGCTTTGCGTGGTGCTACTCTACACCGTCGTGCCAAAAGAGATAAAAGTGAGCGCAAAGGCCCAGAAGGTGCCATTTGGCAAGCTTTTTTTGCAAAAAGACTACATGATCATAAATTTCACCTCTTTCATGCAAAAGATGCTCACAAGCATCGCATTTTTGGTGATCCCGATCGTTTTAGTAAAAGAGTATGGCTTTGAGAGTGGCGAGCTTTATAAGGTCTATACGCTTGGCGCTGTGCTTGGCTTTTTGGCTATGGGACTAGCTGGCGCGCTGGGCGATGGCAAGGGGCTTAGCAAGGTCATCTTGATAGCTGGCACGCTGCTTTTTGCCATAACCTACACTATTTTTGCCTTGAGCTTTACAAAATTTATCTTTGTGGTTGGCATCGCGATATTTTTTGTAGGTTTTAACCTTCACGAGCCAATCATGCAATCAACCGCGACAAAATTTGTAAAATCTTCACAAAAAGGCACCGCTCTTGGCATCTTTAACTCATTTGGCTACTTTGGCAGCTTCGTTGGGGGCGCGTTTGGCGGATACATCATGCACGCTTTTAGTTTTAAAGTGCTTGCCATCGTCTGCGTGGTGCTTTGCGTGATCTGGCTTGTTTTGCTCTTTAGCTTGAGTGATCCAAGAATCTTTAAAAATATCTATCTAAGCCCAGAATCGAGCTTAAATTTAGAGCTACTAAATAGCCAAAAAGGCGTGGTTGATTATTACAAAAACGAGAAAAATCAAGTGATCAAATTTGACTCTCGCCTAACAAGCGAGGAGGCCTTAAAAGAGAGCTTGAAGTTTTGATCTACGACGTCATCATCGTTGGTGCTGGCGCTAGCGGGCTCTTTTTAGGGGCAAATTTAAAGGGCAAAAAGGTTGCCATTTTAGAGAAAAACAGCAGCGCTGGCAAAAAAGTCTTAGCAAGCGGTGGCGGCAGGTGCAACATCACAAACCGCTTTGTAAGTTCTAAAAACTACCTTGGCGAGCAAAAATTTATAGAGCAAATTTTAAAAGTATTAAGCCCAGATCAAGTTTTGAAATTTTTTAGTGAGCTTAAATTTAGCGAGCAAAAGCAAAATCAATTTTTCTGTGATAACGGCGCAAAGAGCGTTTTAAGCCTGCTTTTAAAAAGGCAAAATGCAGAAATTTTTTATAACAAAGAGGTTATCAGTGCTAAAAAAGTAGATGAAATTTTTGAAATCTTCACAAAAGATGAGAAATTTAGAGCTAGAAATTTAGTCATCGCAAGTGGCGGACTAAGCTACAAAGCCCTTGGAGCAAGCGATGTTGGCTACAAGGTGGCAAGCGAGTTTGGCCTTGAGCTTTCGCCTACCACTCCTGCTCTTGTTGGCTTTAGTGTGCAAAAAGATGAGTTTTGGTTTAAAGAGCTTAGCGGCGTTAGTCTAAGCGCGGATGTAGTGATAAATACCAAAATCGAGAGCCATAAATTTAGTAACGATGTGCTTTTTACACATAGAGGCATAAGTGGTCCAGCGATACTAAATGCC
>JAHAKU010000021.1:0-17853 GCA_018371535.1 Campylobacter concisus | reverse complement strand
CTTTAGATGTTATCTCTATAGGATCTGCTTTATTTGTCTTATGATTTAGTAGATCAAAGAAAGATAGTAGTCCTGTTTTTAGTTTGAGGATGATTTTTAGGAGGTAAGACGACATTAGAAGTGAAACTATCACAGAGATGATGATCGCTGCCAAGATAACGCCGATAGCTGAGTAAAATAGCGTATGCAAATCTTTTAAAAGCACATCCTCGTCCATCTCTCCAAATAGGTACCAATCAAGGCTTGGGATATATTTTGAGCCAATTATCAAATTTCTCGTGCCGTTAAAGTGACGAATGACGCCGCCATTTTTATTCATCAAGACATCAAATTTCTCTTTGCCAAGGACGTCTTTTACATTTACTTTGCCGACCCTGTCGCTCTTTTCTATCTTTACGATGCCACTTGAATCAACCATTAGGAATTTACTGCCCTCACCCATGGTTTTTGAAGTGACTAAATTTACGATGTCATCAAGGTTCATGCCTATAGCACTGACGCCATAAAATTTGCCGTCTTTTTCAACCTTGCTATTTACATAAAGCGTTAGTGAGCCAGTAGCTTCTGATACTTGGATGTTTAGAGAATTTACCTCTTTGCCATTTTTAACGTCAAAGTACCAGCTATCACGTGGATTGTCCTTGCTAAGCTGTTTTAAAATTTTGTCATTTGTGTAGTAGTTTAGAGTTTTATCAGAGACAAACATCGCCGTTGAGAGGTTAAACGCCTTCATAAGGTCGGTGTTATAGTTAAAAAGCGTTGCTAATCCGTCCTTTGGCTCGCCCTCGTCGATCCACTTGAGAAGATAGTCGTTTTTAGTCATCTGATAAGAGGTGTTAATGATCTTGTCTATGGCATAGCCGATCTCACCTGCAACGTTAGAGACAGCTAGTGGTAGCTCATCTTTCACAACTTTTTCTGTATATAGGTTGCGAGCTATGTTGTAACTAATGAGGCTAACGCCGATTAGTAGCAGCACGATCACAGCTGTCAAAATAACAGAAATTTTAATCCTTAAAGACTTCATAAATCACTCCTTGATCAATATTTACGTAATTATTCAACTTTTTATATAAAAGTAAAATTAATTTAAATAAATCTGAAATTTTGTTTTAACTATGTCACTTTGAGGTGTTATAATGACACAAATTTAAATCACTCCCTGCCATAAAGTGCTAAAAATTTCTAAGCAACTTTTCAAACTGCACGCCATATCTTGTGCGGTTATTATCTTGTAGCGTGATCTTGATGCTCTCAAGCACAAAATTTGCTGCCTTTTTGATAGCATTTTGCATGCTTTCTCCATTTATGAGCGAGCCAAAAAGCACTGAAGCGAAGATATCTCCGGTGCCACTTGCGTGAAAGGGCAAATACTCGTGAAAATACTCCACTTTTTCTTTCGTCTTTGTATCATAAGCTATGATACCACACTCATTTTGCTTGTATCTAATACCCTTTAAAACGATCTTTTGCGCGCCAAAACTAGCCAAGCCCTCAAGCAGCTCCAAAATGTAGTCCTCGCCGTATCCCTCGCTTAAAAATGACTTTTCACACATAAAACTTGCCTCAGTTATGTTTGGCGTGATGACGTGTGCCTTTGTGCAAAGCTCTCTCATCTTTGCCACAAATTTCTCATCAAAGCCGTGATAGAGCTTGCCATTATCACCCATGCAAGGATCCACAAGCCTTAGCAAAGAGCCGCTATCAAACTCAGCAAAGACTTTCTCTATAAGCTCAAGCTGCCTAAAACTACCTAAAAATCCAGTGTAAATTCCATCAAAGCTGATGTCCTCTTTGTGCCAAACCTGCGTTATAGCGTCAAATTCATCAGTCAAATCACGAAAAGTGAAATTTTTAAAGCCAGTGTGAGTTGAGAGCAGTGCCGTTGGCAAGATGCACGCCTCGATGCCTTGGGCGCTGATTATGGGAAGTGCGACTGTGAGCGAGCATTTGCCCACGCACGAGATGTCTTGTATAGTTAAAATTCGCTTCATCTATTATCTTAATTTATAAAATTTAACACCAGCAACGTCAGTTTGATAAACCACGCCATCTTGCAAGAGCTTGTTTAAAATTTGCTTTGAGTGCTCTGAGAAATTTTCTTCTACATTTGCCGTAGTTTGCGGACGGCGCTCTAGCATGGCTAAAATTTCACTCTTGCTAAATTCATACTTTTGCTCTATCTTGTGAGCCCTAGCTATGGTGACTGGCACGCCTTTTATCTTACTTGCAAGCTCTTCAAGCCTACTAGCATCCACGCCTTTTAAATTGTAAGCTGGCGGGCGATCTATCGTGCCCACATCCACTCGGTGCGGAGCTATCTCGTTTATGGCCTCATTAAGCACCATAAATTCCTCTTCTTTGTCGTTAAATCCAGCTACGACCAAAATTTCAAGCACAAGCTCGCCCTTAAATTCCTTGCGAAATTTAGCCATTGCTTTTATAAGTTCATTTACTTCTATGCCACTTTTGTTGCGGTCTATCTTTTTAAATGTGCTTTGCACGGCGCTATCAAGGCTAAATTTCACTATGTCAAGCCCTTGCAAGGCTTCACAAATTTTTTGATCTCTCGCGCCTGAGCCGTTGCTTAGGATGAGAGTTTTTGCCTTGCCCTTTATCTCATTTACTTTTATTATCAGCTCTTTTAAGTGCGGATAAAGAGTTGGCTCGCCATTTGCTGTAAGCGTGATGACATCGATGTTTTGATGAGCTTTTAAAGCTTCTTTTAAAGTGCTTATGATCTCATCAATGCTTGGTGGATTTTCTATCTCTTCAACCGGCTTTGCGCCCTTTAGTTCGCAATAAACACAGTCAAAATTGCATGATTTTTGCTTTGGGCTTAGATCGATACCAAGGCTCATGCCAAAACGGCGCGAATTTATCGGCCCAAAGACTGGAGTGCTATCTTGCACTTTTTCTTTGAACCTCTTTTATAAAATATTTTGCGTTTTCAACTGGCACATCAGGCAAGATCCCATGACCAAGGTTGAAAATGTGCGGCACGCCTTTCATCGTGCTTAAAATTTTATCCACGCCCTCATCGATCGCTTTTTTGCTATATAGCCTTGTTGGCTCCATGTTGCCCTGAAGGACGTATCTTGGGCTAAGTTTTTCTTTTGCTAGCTCTATCGGCGTGCTCCAATCGACGCCAAAAACGTCAAATTTACCTGAAATTTTATCCATATATCCGCTTATACCTTTTGGGAAAACGATGACTGGGATCTCTGGAAACTCAGCCTTTACGCTATCAACTATCTTGTTTATATAGCTAAATCCAAACTCAAAATATGCCTGCTCTTCAAGTGCAGCCGCCCAGCTGTCAAAAATTTGCACCGCATTGACGCCTGCTTTTATCTGCTCTTTGACGTAAAGGATGAGCGCTTGCGTCACTTTTTCTAAAATTTGATGTAAAAATTCTGGATTTTCATAGAGCATCTTTTTGCAGATCGCATAGTTTTTGCTGCCACCACCCTCTATCATATATGTAGCTATCGTCCACGGCGCGCCACAAAAGCCAATGAGCGCCTTATCTTTAGCCAAATTTTCTCTTGTAAGCTTGATCGTGTCATAGACGTATGCTAAGCCTTTAACCGATCTTTCGATACTAAGCGCATCAAGTGCGGCCTCATCACGCAAAGGCTTTGTAAAAACTGGTCCCTCGCCCTTTTCAAAGCGCAGATCCATGCCCATTTCAAGAGGCACGACAAGGATATCGCTAAACAAAATCGCCGCATCAACGCCAAGAATTTCAACTGGCTGAAGCGTGACCTCACTAGCCTTTTTATAGTCTTTACAAAGCGATAAAAAATCCCCTGCTTTAGCTCTTACAGCCATATATTCTGGCAGATATCTACCAGCTTGGCGCATCATCCAAACAGGCGTATATGGGGTCGGTTTTTTAAGGCAAGCGTCTATGAAAATCATCAAATTTCCTTTAAATTTTTAAATGGATATTATCCAAAAATAGCTAAAGAAAAGATGTAGGAGAAATTTTAAGCGTAAAAACGCTTAAAATTTTAGTGATCTCCCTTATGAAGGAAGTAAAGTCCAAGGCAAAGCGCTAGGATAGAAGCCGCAAGATAGGCCATCTCAAGCGGTGTTGTGAAATTTGCGTGAAGCACTCTTTGGAAGAAATTTACGATTAAAACCATGACGATCACTTTGCCAAGCTTGTCTTTTAGCTCATCAAGCGAATGCACTTCAAGCACCTTGCTTTGCTTTGACTGCTTTAGCTGTGTGATCTCTGAGATGAAAAGCTCGTAAATTCCGAAGCTAAATATATAAAGAACAAGCGCCATCAAGTAAAGATCGATCGTTCCAACTATCTCGCCAACGACCTCTGAATGGAAATTTTCAACGTGAAAATCCGCAGCAAAGAAATATTTATAAACCTCTAAAAGCACCTTGCCGACATCATAACTTGCGATGATGAAAAGCACGATCGCACCTAAAAGTCCAAAGACCACTGGGAAAAGCGTGAAACTGTTGCTTGCAAGCAAAATTCTCTCGAATATTTTACGCAATAAAAACCCTTTTTATGAAATTTAAAAAGGGGGTATTTTATAGTTTTTTCCTTAAAATTTAGGTGCAAAATCGCAATTAATTTTAATGCAAACTACTCTTGCATCATGGTCCATTTTTGTGCGATCCTGACGGCATTTGTCGCAGCTCCCACACGGATCTGGTCAGCACTGCATCTTAATTGCGGCTTATTTAAATTTTAGTAGCTAGCATGTAGAAATTTAGCTGCGAGATTTCATTGTGATTTTTGTTTATTTGGCTTTAAATTTAGGCTTGTTACAAGCAGGATTTTAAGTCTTTTGGGCTAGAAATTTAACCCAAAAGATAAATATCAATTAGTCAAAACGGATAAATTTAGCAGGCTAGAGCTCCAGCCTGCAATGGTTACTAAAACAAGCTATTTACGCTTTCGTTGTGATAAACACGGCGTATCACTTCGCCAAAGAGTGAAGCTGTGCTTAGCACTTTTATACAAGGGAGTTCTTCTTTTAATGGGATCGTATCAGTCACCACTAGCTCGTCTAAAAAGCCAAGTTTCAGCCTATCATAGGCTGGTCCGCTAAGCACTGGGTGCGTGCAAAACGCCATTACGCTAGTAGCGCCACGCTCTTTGAAAATTTCAGCTGCTTTTACAATGGTGCCAGCGGTGTCGATCATATCATCGACCAAGATTACATCTTTGCCTTTAACATCGCCGATCACGTTCATTACTTCGCTCTCGTTTGCTTTCTCGCGGCGTTTATCAACAATGACCATGTCTAATAAATTTAGATTTTTTGCCAAGGCTCTAGCACGAGCTACGCCACCTACATCTGGGCTTGCGACGATTGGATTTGGTAAATTTTTAGCTTTTACGTAGTCATTAAAGATGATGCTTCCATAAAGGTTATCTACTGGGATATCGAAAAATCCTTGAATTTGCCCTGCGTGAAGGTCCATCGTCACGACCCTGTCGATGCCTGCTGTTTGCATCATATTTGCCACAAGTTTTGCAGTGATAGGCACTCTAGGGGCTGCTTTTCTGTCTTGTCTAGCGTAGCCAAAATACGGCACGATCGCTGTTATAGAGCTTGCGCTGCTGCGTTTTAAAGCGTCAGTTAAGATAAGAAGCTCCATTAAATTTATATTTGCTGGGGCACATGTTGGCTGGATGACAAAAACATCTTTCCCACGCACGCTTTCGCCGATTTGCACGCTGATCTCACCATCGCTAAATCTTTTAATGCTAGCTTCACTCAGTGGAAGCGACAAATATTGCGAAATTTTCTTCGAAAGCTCGATGTTTGCGGTGCCTGAGAAAATTTTATAGCCTCTCATAATAGTAACCTTTTTTAGTGATTTTTATGTTGGGATTTTATCAAAATGAGCTTTAAATTTAAATTTATTTACCTACTATTTTTAGTCAAATTTTCTACTCCAAAAGCCAAAATTTACACCAAATTTTTAAACCATTTTACATTTGTAAATTTATAAGGACTAAGATAACAAACATGTTTAAGATATGTAGAATTTACGACTTTATTAAAAGCGACGACGAGAAATTTAAAGGTGTCTTTATCGATAGACTTTATCCTAGAGGCGTGAGAAAAGAGATATTTTCTAGCTTTATCTGGCTAAAATCAGTCACTCCATCAAACGAGCTAAGGTCATGGTTTCATGAAGATAAAGAGGCTAGGTTTGATGAGTTTTGCAAAAGATTTAGGCAAGAGCTAAATGGCAAAGAGGAGCAAGAGGGGCTAAAAGAGCTTAAAAAGCTAGAAAAAGAGTATAAAAACGTGGCGCTTCTGACCGCTGTCAAAGAGCCAGAATTTAGCCACGTTAAGGTGATAAAAGAGGCGCTTAGTTCTTTATAAAGCCACTTGCGATGACGCGATCACCATCATACATCACGCAAAGCTGACCTTGCGCTACGCCAAGTGCGTTTTGATTTAGCGTTAGTTTTGCGGTTTTGCTAGATTTATCAACCTCTACAAAAGCCTCAAGTTTAGGACTTCTATATCTTATCTTGGTTTCGCACTCAAATTTATCTTCATCTATAAATAAATTTACATTTTCAAGCTCGACCACTTTTTGAGCAAGGTCGTCCTTCGTGCCGACAACAATCTCGTTTTTTTCGGCATTTATCTTGATGACAAAGTGTGGCTCGTGAGCGCCAAAAACCTCAAAGCCACGGCGTTTGCCGATAGTGTAGTGCATGTAGCCTTGGTGGCGGCCGATGATATTGCCGTCTTTACCCACCACGTTGCCTGGTAAATTTGTGTTGTAGTGCTTATTTAAAACCTCAATGTAGGTATTTTCCACAAAGCAAATTTCACTGCTTTCTGCCTGCGTAGCGAACTCTTCAAGCACTTTTACGCCTCTTGCTAGCTCTTTTATATCTTTTTTAAATTTATCTCCAAGTGGAAAAATGACATCTTTTAGCACCTCTTTTGGCACCTGAGCTAAAAAGTAGCTTTGATCCTTGCTAGGATCCTTGGCGCAGGTTATAAAACCATCAACCACCTGCACGTAGTGCCCAGTAGCAAGCTTCTCGCAGCCATTTGCCTTTGCAAAGTCAAGTAGTGCTCCAAGCTTTATAAATTTATTACACAAGGCACAAGGATTGGGCGTTTTGCCCTCTTTGTAGAGCCTGACAAATGGGTCATAGACATATTCGTTAAATTTATCCTGCAGATCGAGGATATGCACCTTGATACCAAGATATTCGCCCACTTTTTTGACTTTTCTGATGTTTTCTTCGTGGTATCCTGGCTTTTGATGAAGCATCATGTAGCAGCCTTGCACCTCATGTCCAGCCTCTTGCAGAAATTTAGCCGTCATCGTGCTATCTACGCCGCCGCTCATTGCAACCATTATTTTCATATTTTTACCTTTTTTAAATTTAAAGGCGATATTTTATATCTTATTTTTAAATAGCCAAAATTTCACTTACGATAAGCTCTATATCATCAGTGATTTTATATAAATTTAGATCTTCTTCGTTTATCGTTTTTTGAGGGATCAGCGTCTTTCGTATAAACTCATCAAGGCCCTGCCAAAACTCGCATCCGTAAAGAAAAATTTTCACTTTTTTGCTGCCAACGTGAGCTAGGACTAAAATTTCAAACAGCTCATCAAGTGTGCCAAAGCCGCCAGGAAAGACGACAAATGCGATAGAGCTGTCAGTTAGGGCAAATTTTCTTGGGCTTAAATTTGAAAAGAGATATTTTGCGGTGACGTATGGATTTGTTTGCTGCTCGAACGGAAGCCTCACGTTTAGTGCGACGCTAGGGGACTTTGCGCTGTCAAATGCACCCTTGTTTGCCGCTCTCATTATGCCATCTCCTCCGCCAGTTAAAATGGCAAAACCTAGCTCATTTAGCTTGTAAGCTAGCTCGTATGCCTTTTTGCAGTAGAAATTTTCTTCATCAAATCTAGCCGAGCCAAAGAAGGTTACATTTTTGTTTTTATACTTTAAAACGCTTGGAAATTTTAAGAGATCATTTACTAATTCATTCATTATTTTAACTGCTGAAGCCTCTCACGTTTTGAGCCTATCTGAGTGATCTGGATGCCAAAGTTACCATCTATTATGACAACTTCGCCAAGGGCTATCACCTTATCTCCTATCAAAATTTCAAGCGGGTCGTTTGCTAGCTGATTTAGCTCGATGACTGAGCCTATATCCATAGTGAGCACATCTTTTAAGAGCATCCTTTTTGAGCCGATACGAACACGCATTGGTAGTCTAACGTCCATAATAAGGCCGATATTTCTCATCTCTTCTGCGCTAAATTCGCCCTTTAGTGCATGAGGAGCGGCTGCAGCTTTTGCAGCATCTACTGGCTCACTTTTAGCAGGCTCGAAAAATCTCATAAGCGTGTGATCGCAGACAAAAGCCACATGCTCATTTAGATCCTCGATCTTTATGTTAAACAAAAAAAGCTTTTCAAAAACGCTAAAATCAAGCGATGAGTTTTCATCTAAGAAATTTACATTTATCACCTCAAAGCTGATCTTTGGCATGCCTTTTTGTGCTCCAAGAGAGGTGCTAAATGCGCTAAAAAGGTTTGAAAATATCTCTTTTGCAGCGTCAAGCTCGTCGCTACCGAGGTTTTCATTTTTTGAGATTTCCTCCTCGCCCATCATCCACTCGCTAACCGCGCTTATGAGCACCGGCGTGCAGGCTATCTCTGCTTTTGCATTGATGTCACCACTTAATGTCACACTAGCCATGACAACTGGCGGTTTTATGCCATTTTGCGCTGGTGCGTCAAATTCATTTCTCTCGCCGATCTCTGGCGCTCTGCCCGTCAGCCCTTCGATGGTCGCTTTTAGTTCATTTGAAAAGATGTTAAAAAATTCATTCGTCATTATCTTCGCTCTCTTCTTCGTTGTTGTGTTCGTTGGCCTCGTCGTAAGCCATTAGTTTTGCTTTTCGCTCTTCTTCGTATTTTTCTAGGATGTGCTTGATCTCGTCTTTGTCAGAGCGGATTAGCTGTTCGATCTTGATAGACTTTCTAAATCTATGAAGCCCAACTTCAGCCAAAAATACCTCTTTTTTGTCGATACAAACGATCGCCTTATCGTCAGCACCTCTATCAAGCCTTAAGATATCGCCCTCTTTTAAATTTAAAAACTCATTTACGCTTACTATCGACTTGCCAAGGATTGCCTCATAAAGCACCTCAGCACGGCCGATGAGCGTTTTAAGTTCTTTGTTTCTACTCTTTTTAGCGCTCGTTTCACCAAGCATGATGTCTCTGTTTGCAAGGCGCGATAGGATCGGCTCTAGGTAGATGACTGGATAGCATAAATTTATCATGCCGCTTGAGCCACCAACGATGATCTCCATAACTACCATGATGACGATCTCGTTTTGAGATACGATCTGCACGACGTTTGGACTGCTCTCTTTGGCCTCGACGTTTGGATACATATCAGTTATCATTGACCAGCTCTCTTTTAGGCGCTGCATGATCATCCTAAGCACCGCATCAAGTAAATTTACCTCGATGTCAGTTAGCTCTCTGTTTGCCTCGAAATTTTCACCAGTTCCGCCAAGCAAGCGATCTATCATAGGAAATGCTATGCTTGGGTTTATCTCTAAAATGCAGTTTCCATCAAGTGGCTTTATCGAAAAGACGTTAAAACTAGTTGGACTTGGCAAGCTCATCAAAAACTCGCCATATGTCATCTGATCGACGCTGTGAAGCCTAAGCTCGACGATACTTCTCATGACACTTGAAATTTGACTAGCTAAATTTCTAGCAAGCTTGTCGTGGATACCTTTTATCGCACGGAGCTGCTCTTTACTGACGCGGTTTGGGCGCTTGAAGTCATAGATAATGATCTGCTTTTGCTCGCCTTGTGGGCTCTCTTCTATCTCGATATTGCTCGTATCGCCATCTTCATCGACGACTTCAAGTAGCGCATCTATCTCTTCTTGACTTAAAATATCAGCCATTAAACCCCCAAGCTGCGTCTGATGCGATCAAGCAAACGTTTATGAATTTGTGAAATTCTGCTCTCGCTGATGTTCATTATCTCGCTGATCTCTTTTAAATTTAGCTCTTCGTAGTAGTAAAGCTGAACGATCATCTGATCACGCTCATCAAAGTCTTTTAACGCACTTTCGATCTTTAAGATAAGATCCTCTTTTTCTACGCTTTTTTCAACATCGCTTTGACCGATTAGCTCCATTTGTTCATCGATTGGCAAAATGGTGATGATGCCACTAACGCCCCTTGCCTCTCTTATCTTTTCGATATCTTCATTTAGTTTTTCAGCCAGATACTCGTCGCTTGGCTCTTCTTCGTGTGTGTTAAAGTAGTTATCTATCTCAGTATTTATGCTCTTTACTAGCTTTCTGTCGCTTCTACTAACAACATCAAGCGCTCTAAGATAATCAAGCATCGAGCCATAAATTCTTTTTTTGCCATATCCCCAAAATGAGTCGTTTTGCTCTTTGTCATACTTCCTGCTAAGCTTTATCATCTCCTCAACGCCAACACTTATAAGATCATTTACGTCGATGCTTGAAGGCAAGCGCTCCTTTAGTCTAAACGCCATTGCACGCAAAGCTGGCATGTATTTTAAGACGATCTCGTCTTGCTCTTTTTTAATGGTGCTTTTATAAGCGTTAAGCTGCTTTTGCTTTAGTTCGTACATTTTGCTTACCAGAGTCTAAATTTTCGGTGGTTACTTTTAGCATGATATTTTCCATCCGTTTTTCCCTAACGTTTAGCTCAGAGATGAGATAGTCCGCGATCTCCTCATGCCTTTGCTTGTCAAAAAATTTCTTCAAAGTCCTTTTTACATCGACATAATTCATTATCACGATGTGAATTATAAGGTAAAAAAATAAAGTAATAACTAGTGTATAAACGAGCATTTCGATAGGCTCGCTCACCTTTAGCAATGTAAAAACTATGCCTATGAAAAATCCACAAACCGTAAAAAATGCTATAAAATTTTCTGCACGCAAAGCTCAATCTCCATTAAAATTGTTCTATCAAACGCTTAAAGAAGCCCCCAAAGCTCCTGCTTTGCTCATCTTTAAGCACTTTTCGTTCCAACCTATAAAGCAAATTCGAAGCTATCTGCTTTATCTGCACGCTAGCAGAGCCGTAAGCTTCGTCATCTGTAAAGAGTGTCCTTTGCTTTATGCTCCTTGCCACGCTCTTATCAGAAGCTACGTAGCCAATTAGCTCTAAATTTAAGTTTGGTCCAATATTTGCATTTGCCACTCGTTTTACATTTTCATAAATTCTAGTGGCCTCAGCCTCGTTTTTTACCATATTTAAAAGCAAAAGCTCGCTATTTTTAAACCTTGAGACGATCTTTATGACCGCATACGCGTCGGTTATCGCCGCAGGGTCAGGCACAGTCACCACGACAACCTCATCTGCCGCTTCTAAAAAGAGCTGCGTACTGCCGCCTATGCCAGCTCCAGTGTCGATGATCAAAAAGTCAAGCCCATCAAGCTCGCTAGCCTCATCTAAAAATCTCTCAAATAAAAACTGATTGTTAAATTTCAAAATTTCATCACCGCTCTCGCCAGGGATGAGGATGAGATTTTTATTTATAGGTATCAAGATATCTTTTAAGCTGCACTCGCCTTTTAGCACGTGAAGCAGGTTTTTACCCATTTTGACATTTAAAATAACATCAAGGTTTGCAAGGCCGATATCAGCGTCAAAAAGCCCTACTTTATAGCCATTTTGCGACAAGACATTTGCTAAATTTGCACTTATCGTACTCTTGCCAACGCCGCCTTTGCCGCTTGTAATCGCTATAAAATGCGTATTTTTAGCCTTATTTTGAGACTGGACTAAATTTTGTAGTTTTTGCGCTTGGTTATTCATCGCTAGCCTTTTGCTTTGTAAAGCCGTCAAACACGCACTCTACTAAAAATTCGCTCCTTGCCTCCACAAGATCATCAGGTACCTCTTGGCCCACGCTAAAGTAGCTAACTGGCGTATTTGTCTCATATATCAGCGAAAAGACATTGCCAAAAATTTTAGTCTCGTCAAATTTGGTGATTATTAAAGTGTCGATCTCTAAAAATGAAAATCCATTATAAATTTCTATCAGATCCTCGACCTTTGAGCCAGCTGAGAGGACTAAATTTACATCGATCTTTGCGCCGCTATGCTTTAAAAATTTATCAAGTCTTTCAAGCTTTTCTTTGTCATACTGCGAATTTCCGGTGGTGTCGATTAGGATCACGTCGCAGTAGCTAAGCTGCTTTATGGCGTTTTGAAAATCCTCGACCTCTATGACGTCAAGGATCGGTAGCTTCATCATCTTAGCGTATTGAAATAGCTGCTCGACCGCTCCGATACGATACGTATCAAGGGTGATGATGCCCGTTTTATAGCGCTTTTCGTTGCCGTATGCAAAACGAGCCGCGAGCTTTGCAAGAGTCGTCGTCTTGCCAACTCCGGTTGGACCAACTAGCATCATTATGCGCTGTTTTTTATCGCCGAGCTCTTTTCTGCATGGTAGCATATTTCGCAAAAGTGAGTAGAAATACCTTTTTACCGCAGTTGGGTTGCTTTTCATAGAAACAGGCAAATTTTCAAGCGTCGTTTGCATGATCGCCTCTAAATGCTCCTCTTTCATGCCGCTTTGTTTTGCGAGCTTGTAGATAGTAGCAAACTCTGGCGGGATCGAGAGATTGTTGCGATTTGGGGCTTTTTCGTCCCAGATCATGTCAGTTATCAGCCCTATTTTCTCGCTTAGCACGCTTACTTGCTTTGCTACGTCGTCTATTTTTTTATTCATGCCATTTGTATTTGGCTCTTTTATCTCGTTCATATCGACATTTGCGATCGCGCTTATCTCTTTTGCGACGTCTGAGATGTTTAAAAGCACGCTCTCATTTGGATCGTAAGGCTCAGGTGACGTCGTCTTTGCTTCAAATTTAGCAGGCTCCTCTTTTATCTCAAATTTCGGCTTTGGTGGCTCGTAGTTTTTACTAAATTTAGAGTAGGCATTTTCATAATTTATTGCTTTTACATTTGGTTTTGGCGGCTGCTTTACCTCGTCTTCTTCGACGCTTACTAAAATTTCATAAAGCGGCTTTTTGTTTATCGTTTTGGCTTGAATTTGCTTTGTGGTAACGAGTATGGCCTTCTCGCCGCACGCTTCTTGAGCCTTTTTCAAAGCCTCGATGGTGCTTTCGCCTGTAAAAGTATGAAATTTTGTAGCCATTTATATCCTTTAACCTCTCATAAGCCCTAGTGGCACGATCACGCTAAGCCTCTTGCTAGCCCCTGGGTGCGGGACGATAAGGCGCGGCGTCTTATAGACTTTTTTACTAAAATACAAAATATCCAGATCAAGCGTGCGTGGCGCATTTTTAAATGTCCTCACGCGCTTAAATTTACTCTCATAGTGCCCCAAAATTTTTAGCAAATTTCTAGGGCTCACAGATGTTTGTAAATTTATAACAGCGTTACTAAAATCATCCTGCGCTTCGTAGCCAAACGCCGCATTTATAAGGATCGGCGAGACTTCAACCACGTGAAAACGCCTATCTTCACTAATCGCTCTTATAAATTTATCAAACCTCTTTGCGCTATCGCCGATGTTGCCACCCATACCAACTAGCGCCTCATACTTAAACTCATCTCTTTTTTGAAAAAAACTAGGGCAAAAACGGCTTTTTACGATCTTTCTTGCTCCAGCTAGCCTCATAAGATCTCGCACCCACCTTCTCTTGCGACCACCACATCCTCGATGCGCACGCCAAATTCATTTTCTAGATAAATTCCAGGCTCCACACTAAAAACCATGCCCTCTTTTATGAGCATTTCGCTCCTTGCTGAGATGACTGGAAGCTCGTGTATATCGACACCCACGCCGTGTCCTGTCGAGTGAAAAAAGGCCTTTTCATATCCAGCCTTTGCTATCACACTTCTTGCTGCAAGGTCTATCTCGCACGCCCTAACGCCAGCTCTAGCGACCTTGATCGCAGCAGCCTGAGCCTCTTTTACGATCTCGTAAATTTCTTGCATCTTGGCGTTTTTAAATTTTTGCTCCTTTGAGAAGTTAAAATTTTCATCAAAGCAAGCAGTTCTGGTGCGATCAGAGCAGTAGCGCTTAAATTTAACCCCAGCGTCAAGTAACAGCAAATCGCCCCTTTTTAAAATTTTATCCCCAGGCAGCGCATGCGCCTTTGCAGCATTTTCGTTTATCGCTACGATCGGATCAAAGCTAAGACCTAGCTCATTTTTTTGCCTAAAGATGAGCGAGGCGTTGAAATGAAGCTCTTTTTCGCTCATCCCTTCGCCATTTTCACGCACAAATTTAGCAAACTCATCAAAGCATTTTGCTCCAAATTCGCTAGCTTTTTTTAAAATTTTTATCTCATCTTCGCTCTTGCAAATTCTCTTTAGCCTAGAGAAATTTGCCTTTGGCTTGAAATTTATCTTAAAACCCTTGCTAAGCGTGTTATACTCGCTTAAGCTTAGCTCATCAGGGTTAAAAACGAGGCTACTAGGTTTCATCTTTCTTAAAAATGCCCTAACCTCGCTTATTAAATTTCTCTGCGCTAAAAGAACGACTACGCCTGCATTTACGCAGCTTTTTGCCTCGAAATAATACCTCGCGTCCGTGAAAAAGTATTTCACGCCATCAACGCATAGCAAAAACTCATTGTCGCAGCTGTAGCCGCACTCGTAAAATACGGCGTTTTCGTCCTTTAAGATGAAATTCATTGTGCTTTTTGATTTGCTCTTACTGCTTTGATTTGCTCAAAAATTTGAAGCATGCCTATCATCGCCAAATGATAGCCAACTGGTCCAAAGCCCACGATCTGACCTGCTGCAACTGGTGCGATGAGACTTTTGTGGCGAAATTCTTCTCTTCTATAAACGTTGCTGATATGCACCTCGATAACTGGCAGCGCAACTGCACTTAGCGCGTCACGGATAGCGATAGAGGTGTGAGTGTAAGCGGCTGGATTTATGATGATGCCGTCAGCATCGCCCAAGCACTCTTGGATCTTATCGACTAGCTCGCCCTCAAGGTTGCTTTGAAAAAACTCGATCTCAACGTCATTTTGATCGGCAACGATCTTCATTTGAGAGTGGATATCCTCCATCTTCATAACGCCGTAAATTCCTGGCTCTCTAGCGCCAAGCATATTGATATTTGGGCCTTGGATAACCATTATTTTTAGCTTCTTATCCATGTCACTCCTTTTTGATTAAATAGCCCAAATTATACATTTTCGTTCCTAAATTTTCGCTACAATAACAAAAATTTAAGGCTCAAATGTGGAAATTTTAAAAGCAAAAAAGATCATCACTGGCGGAGAAAATCCAAAAATTTTAAGAAATTCTTGTGTTGTCATCAAAGGTGATAAAATTTTAGAAATTACAAGCGAAAAAGAGGCGCAAAAGAAATTTAAAGAGGCTAAAATTTGCGACTTTAGTGATAGCGTGATCGCCCCAGCGTTCGTAAATACACACGTTCATTTAGAGTTTAGCTCAAACGTTAGCACGCTAAAATATGGTGATTTTATAAAATGGCTTGGCTCTATCGTCGATAAAGGTGGCGAGCTAGCTAAAATGGACGCTAAAAAGGCGATGAATGAAGCCATAAATTCGCTGTTAAAAAGCGGAGTTTGTACCATTGGCGAGATATCTAGCTTTGGCTCGGAGCTTGAAATTTTAGCCGCTAGTCCGCTAAAAGTCGTGCTTTTTAGTGAAATTTTAGGCTCAAATGAGCAGATGGTTCAGCAAAATTTGCAAAATTTCTTAGCCAAATTTGAAAAAACAAAGGGCTATAAAAGCCAAAATTTCACCCCAGCCATCTCGCTGCACTCGCCCTACTCTGTGCATCCAAAGCTCGCCAAAGTCGCCCTTGAGATAGCTAAAAAAGACGATCTTCTTGTTAGCACGCACTTTTTAGAGAGCAAGGCTGAAAAGCAGTGGCTAGAACGTGGCAGCGGTGGCTTTAAAAGGCATCTTTTAAGATTTAGCCAAGACCCAAAGCCGATGTATGACGCGCAGAGCTACTTTGCGATGTTTCGTGAGATAAATACGCTCTTTACGCACTGCGTTTATGTGAGCGATTTTGCTAAATTTAAGCCTCATCATAGCGTGACGCACTGCGCCGTTTCAAACAGACTGCTTGGCAAAAAGGTGCTAAATTTAAAAGAAATTTTTAAAAACAATATTAGTCTAAACATCGGTACAGACGGCCTTAGCTCAAATATCAGCCTAAATTTCTGGCATGAGCTACGAGTCGCCCTTTTTACCCACGCTAGCCTTGATCTAAACGAGCTTGCCACTAGGCTTTTTGTCGCTGCAACACATGGAGGCGCAAAGGCACTTAGGACAAATAACGGCGAGATAAAGGCAGGACGTGCGGCTGATCTTGCCGTCTATAACGACCTAGAGTGCGACGATAGCGAGCTAATACTTCAGCTCATACTTCACACAAACGAGGCTAAAAAACTATATATCGGAGGCAAAATTTGCAAATTTTAAGGCTTATTTTTAGAGTAATTTTGGGAATTTTTAAATTTATAAACAACTACTTTAAAGCGCTCATATTTTTACTGATACTATTTTTCATATTTGCGCCAAATGGCAAGATAAAAGAGCCAAATTTAGCCCGCATCGACATCACCGGCACGATAGTGGATACTAGTGAAATTTTAGACGAGCTCGAAAAAGCAAGAGCTGATAGCAACATCAAAGGCGTGCTGCTCTACATCGACAGTCCAGGCGGTGCGCTAAGCCCCAGCGTAGAGCTAGCCATGGCGGTCAAGCGACTAAAAGAGAGTAAAAAAGTGCTCGCATACGCCGCTGGCAACATGGCGAGTGGTAGCTACTACGCTGGAGTAAATGCCGATACTATCGTAGCAAATCCAGGCGCTTTCATAGGCTCGATCGGCGTCATCATGCAAGGGGCAAACATCGAAAATTTAGCCAAAAATTTAGGCGTGAGCGAGCAGGTGGTGAAGGCTGGCGAGTTTAAAGAGGCTGGCACCTTTATGAGGAGTTGGAGTAAGCAGGAGCGTGAGAGCTTGCAAGGGCTCGTAAATGACGCTTACATGCTCTTTGTAAGCGACGTGGCGGAGGCTAGAAATTTGGACATCAATAAAAAAGACGAGTGGGCAAATGCAAGGGTCTTTTTGGCACACAATGCCCTAAAAATGGGGCTAATAGATAGCCTTGGTAGCTACATAGACGCTCAAAATGAACTAGCAAAAATGAGCCTCGTAGATGAGCCCGTCTGGCAAGAAAAACCGCAGCTCGAAAAGATAATGGAGAAATTTACAAAGCAAGGCATAAACTCGCTTTTTGGTGCATTTTTTGAGACAAAGCTTAGATAAATAAACCAGCCAAGTTAAATTTAACTGGCTAGTAAAGCTTTTTATAGCTAGTTTATCTAAAATTCCCTTCGCTATCCACAAAGAGTTCTCGCTCTGCTATTTTTATCAAAAAAGTAGTTTCATTTATCCTTTGAAGCACCTCAAATTTACCATAAATGCTATTTTTGATAATGGCATTAAAGTTTTCATCCAAAAGTCCAAATTTATTATCTAGTCGTGATAAGTAGAAAGTGTTGTTTGACCTGTCTATAGCCTTATCAAACACCTCTATCTCATTTTTGCTTTTGTCAAAAATAACAAAACATCCTTTGGTGTTTATATAACCCCATTTGCCGTCTTTTTTAACTCTAGCAAAACCTTCGTTAAAACCCCGAGCATGATCAAATTTACACTCTACGATCTGCTCACCTTTGGTGTTTATATATCCCCATTTGTAATCTTTTTTAACAACAGCAAAGCCTTCGTTAAAACCCCGAGCATCATCAAATTTACACTCT
>JAHAKU010000020.1:0-19538 GCA_018371535.1 Campylobacter concisus | reverse complement strand
CGCTAGCGATATGCTTCGCTCACTCTCTCCCGCACGGATACCAAGCAGTTGGTATCCTCTAAAGGCGGTCGTTCACCCACCTAAAGTTACTTGTCCGACTACGCGGACTAAATTTGGTTTTCTCTCTAAGTAAAACCTTTAAATTTAAGCCCTTTGCCTTGCTAAATTTGATTAAATTTAGCCCTGCTAGGTTTTACTTATTTGCCTAAATTTACGTCAGATGAGTGTTTTTGTAGGTACTCGATAACTAGCCACTCGTCTTTTTTCTCTATTGCGGTTCTGCCGATCATTGATTTTAGAAGTGACGGCCATTGATTTGCGTTAAAGTGCGTAGTTTGAGGCAACGCATGGCAAACGCCACAGCTCTCTTTATACATCTTATCAGCTTTTGCAAACATCGCATTTACATCAGTGCTAAAGCCATCTTTTTGAACAAAAACTGTCGTTTCTACCTCGTTCCATTTGCCGTTTTTGCCCTCTTTTATCACTTTGATATCAAAAGGTGCAGTTTTTGCAAATGCTACTGAGATGATCCTCGCGCCATCAGCAAAATAAACTACGTTGCTAACGGCTGGGTTTTGATAGCCTTTTACTTTGATCTGCGCTCTGTCGCCGCTAGTTTGCAAAATTTCAACTGCGTTGGTTGGTAGCAGCCTGCCTATGCTCTTAGCTGAGTTTGCGTCAGCATATACGTCTTTTACGACATCTGTGTAGTTCATACCTGCACCAAATGCAGCACAAGCTACGATGGCTGATAGAATAATTTTTTTCATATTTCTCCCTTCAAAATGAAATTGTCAAATTCTAGGGGCTTTTTGATGAATTACAAATTAAAATTAAAAATATATTTTAAGAATAATGTAGAAAATTTTATTTAAAAATGAGTAGAAATACGCCAGATACGATAAGGCAAACGGCTAAAATTTCTTTTAAATTTAGCCTCTCACCAAGAAATATGACAGCCAAAATGATAGCCAGCACGACGCTAAATTTATCAACCAGCGCTACTTGATAGACCTTGCCTGCTTGCATAGCTTTAAAATACATGAGCCACGAAAGCCCAGTCGCCATGCCACTTAATATGAGAAAAAGCCAGTTTTTGGGACTTAACGAGCTTAGCGGTTGCCATTTTTTAGCCACGCTTAAAAGCAAAACAAGCATCAAAATGACGACGATCGTTCTTATAAATGTCGCAAAATCGCTGTCGATGTCCTTTACGCCTAGCTTTGCAAAGATCGCTGTAAGTGCAGCAAAAACAGCCGAAAGAGCTGCGTAGATAAACCACTCTGGCATCTTTATCCTCTTAAATTTAAAGGGGCAAATTTACTTCGCCCCAAGCTAAATTTATCCCTCGTAGTCACCAAGCATATCAAGCGTAGGAGCAAAATATAAAGCCCCAGTCACTGGCGTACTAAAGTCAAGCAGCCTATCTGAGTTGCCTTTAGGCTCGCCGATAAACATCTTTTTAAGCATAAGCTCAACCGTTGAAAATGTGCTTGCATAAGCGATGAAGTAAGTGCCTGTTTTGCTGCCTTCAGTAAATGGCATATTGCCACGCACGACCTTTTTATCGTCGCCGACATTTGCAGCAGCTGAGTGTGAATTTGTAGGTTTTACGCTCTCGTCCATCTCGATGTCATACTCTTTTGAGCGGCCTATAACCTTTTCTTGCTCACTTATGCTTGTGGCGTTCCACTCTTTCATTTTGTGGAAGTATTTTTGCACAAAAACGTAGCTACCACCTTTAAATTTAGCGTCCTCTTTGCCGACTTTTGCAAAAAGATCTCTATCTTCGCCATCAGGGTTTTCAGTGCCATCGACAAAGCCAATTATCGCTCTGCCGTCGTGGTACTTAAAGCCTTGAGTCTCATCTGTAAGCTCTGCAAATTTAAACAAAACTTCTTTGATATTTTGCGCCATGTCAAAGCAATCAGCCGCATTTAGCGCGCGGATGTGGATGTGGATATCGCCCTTTGTGCTAACAGCTTCATGTTTATCGCCTTTGATAGCTTTAAAATTTACAAGCTCTTTTGGCAATTCTTTTGAAATTTCAAGCTTTTTCCAAGCATCATGACCCACGCCAAGGACGCAATTTACATTTTCATTTGCGCCAAATCTAACTTTGGCAGTTTTATTTAAATTTACAACCAAAGCACAAAGTTTAGCAAAGCCCTCTTTACATGCCTTTTTGTCGCCTTTTAAGACCCATGTTTGAAAGACTGTGTTGTTACCAGGTGTTTGTGTGACCTCTTGTGAATTTACACTCATTTTTTCTCCTTTAAATTTAATTTTTATGCGATATTTTCTAAATTTAGTTGCTCATTTATCTGCTCGTCACTATCATCAAAGACAAACTCGACCTTATTTGCACCAAAGCTCTTAGCTATCGCCTCAAGCGTATCGCGAGCTGATTTGTGGATTTTGCTTTGAAGCTGCGAGATAAGGCGAACGCTCATCTTTTTGACTTCGTTTCTAGCCTCTTCTATGAGCCTATTTTTATCTTCTTCTGTAAAAGTGCTACCAAAAAAGCCATTTAGCGAGTCAGGCAGTAAAAATGGTATAAATTTGCCGTTTTTCTCATCGTAAAATTTCATATCTGCGATTGAAAATTTATACTTACATGGGGGCATTTTTATCTTGTAGCTAGAGTTTGCAATCTGCATGATCTCAAGTCTAGGACTAGTTAGATCGTAGATGAAATTTATCTCAAACTCAAATATCATAGAAAGCTTCTTTTCACTCACTAGCCACCTTAGATACTCTTTGCCAAAATTTCCAAATGCATGATCTGTCTTTGTGACGATCTCTTTGCTATAAACTTGAAAAACAGATAGTTCGCCGATGCTTTTAAGCTGCGAAATTTCAGTGCTGACTGAGACATTTTCGCTATCGTCTTTTGCCTTTTTTAGCGCCTTGTTTGACCTATAAAATGCAAATGCCAAAATAGCTAGCAAGATAGCTAATATCAAATTTGCGTATTCGCTCATATTTTCTCCTTTAAAGCCCGCATTTTATCCTAAATTTGTAAAGCAAAAGAAATTTATCACTCTGGCAAGGTGATGGGGCTCTTATAAGGCATGTGAGCGCCTACTATCTTTGTAGTCTCGTCCTCCAAGCCATCAAGCACCTTTTCTCTCGTTTTAGCAGCTTGGGCTGGATCTATATCATAAGTGATAGATATGCTTGGCTCGACCTCTTGCACTGCTAGGACGTGAAGAAGATCAGCTATAAAGATGATCTTGTCGTTATCTGCCTCAAAGCTTATCATGTTGTGCCCTGGAGTGTGGCCGTAGGCTGGGATAGCCATGATCTTTAGCGCCCCGTCAAATAATGGCTTTTTATGGTCAAAAAAGCTCTTATCATCCTTATAAAGAGATAAAATTTCTTTTGTCCTCTCATCTTTGCCCTTTATCCAGTAGTCCCACTCCTTTTCATCTATAAAAAGCTTGGCGTTTTTAAATGTCTTTTTACCGCCATCTATGAGCCCACCTATGTGATCAGGATGAGCGTGCGTGATGATGACGTAGGTTAGATCCTCTGGCTTTATATTGCCAAAAGTTTGTAGATCATACTTTAAAATTTTCAAGCTATCTTCATAGCCGCTATCTATGAGTGCCGTGTAGTCCTCGCACTTTGCAAACATTACGTTGTGTTTGTTTGGTAAATTTTTAGTATTTGCCACAAGCTCTTTTTGCGCCTCATCTTTGGCTATTAGCTTATCTACTGGCGCGTCAGTCGTCTTTAGTGAAAATACATAAAGCTTGCATCCGCCCATAGCTCCTATCCATACTTGATCATTTTGCTTGCTAACCACCTCATCATCGGCACAAAAAGCTAAAGTGCAAAACAACGCAAGGCTTAATAAACTCTTTTTCATATCTCATCCTTGAATAAATTTGCGAAATTTTAGTCCTGTAAATTTAATGAAAAATAATAATCCCTTAAAAAAATATATAAATAATAGTTTTAAGAATGACAATAAAAAAAATTATATTTAAATAACTAATTTTAGATAAACTCTTTTATAAAAATATCTCGCTAAATGTAAAAATAGCGTAAATAACGTATATTTTCGTAAATTTAGCCTACTATTTTTCATTAAATTATTATTATTTTAATTAATAATTTATTTTAAGAATTTTAGAATTGGTTTAAATTTTATGCAAAGGACGAGATATGAAAAGATCCGTTATAAACAAAAAGTGCATCCTTTTAAGCGTTGCTTGCTGCACTCTTTTGCTTGCTAATCAACTAAGTGCCAGTGAGCAAAACAGGGGCAAATTTGGCGATATAAAAAGCTGGCAAAGCGATGAATACAAAGCCGACTGGGGTTTAGTAAGCATGAACGCAGCCGTTGCGTATGCTCTTGGAGCAACTGGCAAAGGCGTAACGCTTGGTGTGATGGACTCTGGTGTGCTACTTAGCCATCCAGAATTTAGTGATGGCAGAGTAAGTGCGCTAAAAGTCTCTGGTAGCTACTATAAAGATGGTCAAAGATACCCAGATACCGAGCATGGCAACTCACCATTAGTCGGAAAAGGCAGCGATAAAAAAAATAAAAAAGACTTTGGTGACTTTAAAAAAGGTGAAGAATTTAGCATAGATGGTGACTGGATAGCAGGAGTAAACGACTCTCATGGTACTCACGTAGCTGGAACGATAGCTGCGTCAAGAGATGGTGTGGGCATGCACGGCGTAGCATTTGATGCAAGACTTATAATGGGCAATACTGGTGGCACTGACGGTATGACATATGGTCCAAATCAAGACTACAACTTCTTTTTAAAATCCTACGAGGGACTAGCAAAGAGTGGAGCTAGAGCGATAAATAACAGCTGGGGTTCAAATCGCAAATTTTACAAAGCCTATGAAGGTGCTACTGGATATGATGGTGGCAACAACCTAGACATAAAAGATCTTGATGCTGCCTATAAAAGCTACTATCCATTTGTAGTAAATGGCAAAAATTTCTTAGATGCAGCCTATGAGGTCGCTACAAGATATGGTGTCATCCAAATTTTTACTGCTGGCAACAGAGACGGGATGAAAGAGTCATATACAAGAGCGATGCTCCCATACTTTAGACCTGATGCTGAGAAGTACTGGCTAAATGTCACTGGTCAGTTAGAGGGCGACACGCAGCGCTACAACACACCTGGTCACTCAAAATGGTGGAGCGTGGCAGCACCTGCAAAACCTATATACTCAACCGTCGTTGATCTAAAAACTGGCAAAGCAGACTACGGCACAAAAGGCGGTACTTCAATGGCAGCTCCACACGTCACTGGCGCGCTTGGTGTCATCATGCAAAGATACCCATATATGAATAACGCCCAGATAAGAGAGGTGCTACTAACTACTGCAAGGCAGATTCATGATGACTTCAAAGAGCCAGCTGATACTAGAAAAATTTCAGGCTTTACTGCTGCGCTTGGGGTGCCTGATGAGCGCTGGGGCTGGGGCGTAGTGGATCTATATAAGGCGATGTTTGGACCAGGTCAGCTTCTAGGAGTATTTGATGTAAATTTAAATAGTGATGATATCTACTCAAACAACATAAGCGATGTGGCTATCAAATTTAGAAAAACAGAAGATGATGCAGAGGCTAAAATCTGGGCTGAGCGCAAGGCTGAGCTAGAGAAAATAACAAATTTAACACCAGAGCAAAAAGCTGAACTTGAGATAGGTAATGCTAGAGAAAGAGCAAGAGAGCTAAGAGCAAGCGATGGCTATGAAGGCACTCTTATAAAAAGAGGTCAAGGCACACTAAGCCTAGCAGGAGATAACTCTTACACTGGCAAAACTATAATAAAAGGCGGCAAGATCACAGCTCTTAACCAATCTTTAAAATCAAGCGATGTGATAGTAGAAAATGGCGGCACACTAGAAATTGTAAGACAAATGAGCGTACCAAAGGTTAGTAGAAATAAATTTACCTTACAACTATCATTAGCAGAAGTGACCAAAAAAAGCTCAAATGACGTAGTAAAAGCCACTATCAAATCAGGCGGTAGCTACATCGTCTCAAACGGCGCTTCAAATTTAGATCTAAACTTTGAGAAAAACTCGTTTATAAATATAAGTGAGCCAAGCTTAGAGATCATGCAAAGGCTCTATAACGACGCCACAAAATCAAAAACATTTACAGCAACTGGAAATTTCAAAGGCTACGAAGATACCCTTTCAAAAGAGTATGCATTTTTTGATCTTGGCAAAAACTATAGTGATGACAAGCTAGAACTCACCCTTAAAAAATCAAAAAATACAATGACAAGCATCGCAGCTAATGACAACCAAAAGAAAGTTGCACAGCTAATAGAAAGCACAGCTAGCCAGCCAGCGCTACTCCCTTCGCCATTTAGAAGCAGACCAGCAGTCATCACAAGCGATCTATATAGACACTTCATCTATACTACGCCAAAAGAGGCAAGACAAACTCTAAAAACATTTGCAAATGAGACAAATTTAGCTCAGCACAATGCATTTTTACTAGAAAACATCATACTTAAAAATGCAGTTATCAACCACGAATCTGACCCATTTGGCATAAGGGCGAGCGACACAAATGGTATGAAATTTTGGTCAAATACCATGTTTGATGCTATGAAATTTAATGACATCAAAGCAAACTCTATGACACAGCTTTTTGGATTTGACAGCAGTGTAAATGATGCATTTGTACTTGGTGGTGTTCTTGGTGCTAGCACAGAAAAAGTAAAAGAAGACGGCGATGATGCCTATAAGACAAAAGGCAAAAGCATCGGCATCTACGGCAAAAGCGAGATCGCTAGCACGAAACTAGACCTTGGCGTCTTATACACAGATGCTAAGCGCAAAACGCAAAATGGTGCGACAATAGCTAGCTTTTACTCAAATGATCATATAAAGAGCAAAGAAAAAGCGCTTAATGCTTATGCGAATTTGGCCCTAACTAGCTTTAACACAGAAAATTTCTCGCTAAATCCTTATGTGGGTGCAAGCTATCTACGCATAAAAACTGATAGCACAAGCCAAAATGTAGGAATTTTTAGAATGGACGTTGATGAAAAAACTAGAAATTTAGGCATATTTAGCCTTGGTCTAAACCCTAGCGTGCCATTTAGCCTTGGCAATATGAAGATGAAATTTGAAGCTGATCTAGCCTATAACAGACTAGTTGGCGATACAAAACCAACTATTGGTGTAAATGTCGCAAATGCTGGATACCTAGAGCTAGATGGCAAAGAGGTTAAAAACCTTGGTACAGCTAGCCTTGGCATAAAAGCAAATGTCTATAAAAATGTGAATTTAGGCCTTTCTTACACTGGAGCTTTTGCTAAAGATGTAAGATCAAACAGCGTAAATGCTAAATTTGAGATATTGTTTTAGTTAGTTAGATGCTCGCTGCTTGAAAAGGTAGCGAGCTTATAAATTTAGAAGAGTTGAGTGAAAGAAAAGCCGTTTTTATTAAGCGTATCTTTGATCTTTTCTTGGTGTTCAAGCCCCTTTGTCTCAAGCGTGATAGTGATGCTAGCGTCGCCATAGTCAAGCTTAGTAGAGAAGCGGTCGTAGTCAATCTTAACGATGTTTGCATTTGCTGATTTAAGACTATCAGTTAGACTCATGAGCGCTCCTGGCTTATCTACAAGCGTGATTTGTAGTGTCATCTTGCGGTGAGACTTGATAAGACCCTTTTCGATGATGATAGAAAGCACCTGCACGTCGATATTTCCACCACTTAGCACCACGCCTATCTTTGCGCCTTTTTTAAATTTGATCTTATCATGCATAAGTGCTGCCACGCCAGCTGCGCCAGCTCCTTCAACCACGATCTTTTGCGTCTCTAGCAAGAACAAAATCGCAGTTGCGATCTCCTCATCATCGACCTGCACGAACTCATCCACGCACTCAACGATATTTTTAAGCGTTATCTCGCTCGCATCACGCACAGCGATGCCATCAGCTATAGTGCGCACTGACTTTGAGTTTATGCTCTTTTTAGCGCCGTAGCTGTTAAACATAGCTGGAGCGCCCTTTGCGCCGACGCAAACGACCTTTGTTTTTGGATTGACTTGTTTTATACAGCTTGCCACACCGCTAGCTAAGCCACCGCCGCCAACTGGCACTACAACCATATCAAGGTCGCTTATCTCATCAAGCATCTCAAGACCCACAGTGCCCTGCCCTGCCATGACGTACTCATCGTTAAATGGATGAACAAAGGTCATATCTTTTTCTTTGGCGTAATTTACTGCAAATTCATACGCCTCATCAAAGTTATCACCTTTTAAGATCACTTCAGCGCCAAGGTCCTTTGTACCAGCTACCTTTAGAAGCGGGGTTGATTCTGGCATGACGATGCAAGCATGCACGCCAAATTCTTTTGCACTTATCGCCACACCTTGAGCGTGATTGCCAGCGCTTGCGGCCACGACACCACGCTTTCTCTCCTCCTCGCTTAGGCTAGCTATTTTATTGTAAGCGCCTCTTATCTTGTAAGCTCCAGTTCGCTGTAGATTTTCCTCTTTCAAATAGACATTTGCGCCTAAAATTTTGCTAAGTTTTGCACTTAGAGCAAACGGAGTTTTATTTACAAAGTGACCGATCGTTATCTTTGCTTGGATTATTTTGTTTAATGAAACCATTTTCAACTTTCCTTTTTAAATTTATCTTTTGCCTCTAGTAGCACGCCACACTCGATGTGATGAGTGTTGGCAAACTGATCAAAGAGCGCAAATTTTATCACTTTATGGCTTTTAGTAAGCTCATTTAGATTTTCTTTTAGCGTCTCTGGATTGCACGAGATGTAGATGATGTTTTTGAAATTTCTAATGAAATTTATGACGCTTTCACTAAGTCCAGCGCGAGGCGGATCAACAAGGACGTGCGAGAAGTTAAAGTCGCTCAAATTTATATCTTTTAGCCTATTAAACTCCCTAACACCAGCAAATGCGCCCATTAGCTCATCAGCGTCCATTCGTAAAAATTTGATATTTTCTGCCCCATTTAGCTCGCAGTTTTTAAGGGCATTTGCGATCGAGCTTTTTGAAATTTCAGTGGCAAGGGCGTTTTTAAATTTAAACGAAAGTGGGATAGTAAAATTTCCATGTCCGCAGTAAAGCTCCAGTAGGTCAGCACCAGCCTGCACGCACTCTTTTGCCCAAGCTATCATCTTCTCATTTACCGCTTTATTTGGCTGGATAAAGGCATTTTCACTTAGGCTAAATTTATAAATTTGCCCATCAACATTTAGCTCATCAACCAAATTTAGCTCGCCGCTAAGAAGCTTTTGACCGCGTGATCTAGCTAGGATCATCACATCAAGCTTGCTAGCTAGAATTTTCATCGCCGCTTCAAACTCACTATCAAGCTTTTTGTGATAAAGAAGCGTGACTAAGGTGCCGCTTTTACAGGCGATAAACTCCACTCCAAAGAGCTTTGTTCGCAAAATTTCATCATCTTGCAAGCTCTCAAGTAGCCTTGGCATGAGATGTGAAATTTGTTCGCAAACCTTTGGGCACTCATCTATGAAGACCTTTTTGCCTTTTTCGCTTGCATGCATCGTATAGCTAAGCTTGCTGCCTTCGTGCCAGATGCCAAACTCAGCCCTCGTGCGGTAGTGCTTTGGGCTTGAGCTAAAAACATCAAATTTGCCATCATAAAATGGGGAGAAATTTTGCTTAATAAGATCAGTTTTAAATGAAATTTGCTCACTATAAGTGGTAAAAAGAGTGCATGATCCGCACTCTTTTAGGTATTTGCAGTCCAAATTTATGCCGCTTTCTCTTCGACTTTTTTGCCTACAAATCTAACCAAAGCCCAGATCGCTAAAAATCCGCAAGGAAGTGCGATCCAAACGCTAAGACCAAGTGCGACAGGCAAGTAGCCAACAAGCACACAAACCGCGCAAACGCTAAGTGCATAGATCATCTGTGTTGAGACGTGATCGATGTGGCTACATCCTGCACCCATTGATGAGAGTATCGTAGTATCTGAGATCGGCGAGCAGTGATCACCAAAGATAGCGCCCGTTAGAACGCTTGAGATATTTACGATCATATAAGCGTGCATCGCATCACCATCTAAGCCGTAGTTTTTACCAACTGCGTAAGCTAGCGGGATAGCTAGAGGCATCAAAATGCCCATCGTGCCGTAGCTGGTGCCAGTTGAGAAGCTGATAAATGAGCCAAGGATGAAAACAGCCACTGGCAGGATAAATTTAGGCGTTGAGTCGCTTAGTAGATCGACCAAATACCTTGAAGTGCCAAGCTCTTTGATAACCGCGCTAAGACTCCAAGCAAGAAGCAAGATAACAACTGTGATGATCATAGTTTTCCAGCCCTTTACCCACGTGCTAATGGCCTCTTTGACATCAAAAATTTTGCGCCAAACGCCCATGACGATAGCTACTATACTAGCAAGGAGCGCTGCTTGAAATAGCGATGTAGCAGAGTCTGCTGCACCAAAAGTATCTTTAAATGTTGAAAACGAAAGTGGATTTGCAAGTGCATTTTTAAGAGTATCGCCCTCAAGCGCAGCAAGACCACTAAAATAAAAGCTAGTAAATGCGCCGATAACTAGCACAAGAAGCGGCACGATAGCATTTGAAGCACTTAGTTTTACGCCCTCTTTTGGCTCAAGAGTCTTATCTTCAAGGTCTTGAATTTGAGTTTTGCCAGAGTGAAGCTCGCCCTTTCTAGCGCGTCTTTCAGCTGCTAGCATAGGTCCGTACTCACGCTGCATCAAGGCAGTGCAAACGATAAAAAATAAAATGAATAGGTTGTAAAATCTATATGGAATGGTCTCGATAAATATAGAATAAGCGTTTATGCCAGTCTCGCCGATAAGCTCATAGCCCTTTTCGATGAGTGAGACTTCAAGGCCGACCCATGTCGAGATGATGGCGATACCAGCAATCGGTGCTGCTGTAGCGTCGATGATGAAAGCTAGCTTTTCGCGGCTTATTTTAAATTTATCGCTTATTGGCCTCATGATAGGGCCAACGATAAGGGCATTTGCGTAGTCATCGAAAAATACAAATATACCCATAAGCCAAGTTGAAATTTGAGCTGAGACGCCAGTTTTTGCCTTTTTGCTAAGCCAAAGAGCAACCGCCTTTGTGCCGCCCATCTTTGTGATAAGTGCGACCACGCCGCCTATACAAAGCACTTGAAGCAAGATGCCAGCATCGGTGCTATCAGCCATCGACTCAACCACTCTTGAAACGATGCCTGTAAAGCCTTTGATGATGCCCATAAAGACATTTTCATTAACGATATTTATAAGAAAAGTTCCGCTAAAAACACCGATAAATAGCGACAAGATGACATCTTTTGTGATAAAAGCAAGCGCTATTGCCACAACTGGCGGTATAAGCGTGAAAACGCCGTAAATTTGTGCGTTTCTTTTGGCGACTTCTGGATCAACGCCAAAAAGTACGGCACTAAAAAATAGTAACAATAAAATTTGTCTCACATAAACTCCTTAAAATTTTTCTATCGCAAGTCCAGCCCAAGTCTGCGTATTTGCCATGACTTCGACCCTATTTATATTTACACTCTCAGGCATATTTAGACAGTTAAGCAAAATGGTCGCTATATCCTCAGCGGTGATAAAATTTGTATGCTCGTAGATGCTATCAGCCTTTGCCTTATCGCCCTTAAATCTAACTTCGCTAAATTCAGTCTTGCAAAGACCTGGCTCGATATTTGTCACCCTGATATTTGTGCCAACTAGATCGTTTCTTAAATTTAGACTAAACTGCTTTACAAAGGCCTTTGTAGCGCCATAAACGTTACTGCCAGGATATGGCCACGAGCCAGCTGTTGAGCCAAGATTAAAGATATAGCCCTTTTCTTGCTTGTAAAGTAGCGGCAAAACGGCTTTTGTAGAGTAGATAAGACCCTTTACATTTGTATCTATCATCGTCTCAAAGTCCTCTACCTTTGCGTCTATCGTCTTTTCTTGTCCCAAGGCAAGTCCAGCGTTATTTACAAGCACTTCGATATCTTTAAATTTATCAGGCAGGCTATCAACTGCGTCAAAAACAGCCTTTTTATCACGTATGTCAGCTACGATGATGTGCGTATCGCCAAGCTCGCTAGCTAGCTTTTTTAGCCTGTCTTCGCGCCTTGCAAGAGCGACTATCTTGTAGCCCTCTTTTGAGAGTCTTCTAGCGATCGCCTCGCCAAATCCAGATGTTGCACCGGTTACAAAAGCTGTCTTTTTCATATCTCTTCCTAATTAAAATTTGGCTTTAAGCCAAGCTCTTCTAAAAATTTAATATTTTTTTCGTTTTTATCTTTAATCGCATAATCAAGCGCGTTAAACCCAGCATCATCAGTCGCGTTTATATCAGCGCCGCTATCTATCAAAAGCTTTAAAATTTCAGGCGTTGCGTGAGCTGCTGCGTGCATGAAAACGCTTCTATTTGTATGCTCCAAACCACACGTATCTTCTACTTGCATCATGCCTAAATTTATCATATTCATCTTAGACTGCTCGTCGATGTAGCTCTCGTTTGCATTGGCTCCACTTTTTAGCAAAAGCTCGCAAAGAGGCGCATCCTCAAACTGCACAGCGTAAAAAAGCGCACTTTTTCCAAAGAAATTTTTGTGATTTACATCGGCTCTATTTTTAAGCAAAATTTTTACATTTTCTAAATTTTTAAGAGCAAAAAATAGCGGCGTCTCATCGCCTAAATTTAGATCCGCCCCGCGCCTTATGATCTCTTCTATCATCTCGCTACTTTTGTCATTTAGCAGTGCGATATCAAGTAAATTTGTAAGCTCAGCGGTGGTGAAATTTTTTGAGTAGAGCAAATTTGCAAGCTCGTCTTGACTTAGCTTTTGAGCCATCATCTTTTGCTCAGAAGTTAGAGCCTTAGCCTTATTTACCTTTTTACCCACACTAAAGCTTAAAAACTCATTTATCACGCTAGTTGCGTAGTAGGCGGCACTTGCACTATCAACACCTAAAGCCTCGTAAAATTTAACCAGCGGAGTTTGTGCGTTTTTATAAGCTTCGCTGAATTTTTTATATTTTAAAAAGTTAAACAAGCTCTCGTTCGCCCAGTATCTAAAATACTCCATTTGAGCGTCTTTTTGGGCTTCTGCGACCTCTGGCTTTTCAAGATCTTTTGCATAGATATCAGGAGCAAATGAAGCCTTTAGCAAGATCCATCTAAATTTATTTAAATTTTCTCTATAAATACCCTCACCAACGCAGCTTTGAGACTCACTTCTAACTGCCACACTCGCATCAAAAAGCTCTTTTACCTCTTTTAAATTTAAAAGAGAGCCATCGCAATAAAATAGCCCCTCATTCGCATAAGCAAGCTCGTTTGGAGTAGTTTTAAAGCTCTCCTTTTTAGCAAGATCACCGCACCCTAATGCGTGTAAATTTACAAAAAGAAAACTGCTAAAAAAGAGAAAAAAAGCTACTTTTTTCATCAAAGCTCCTTAAAATTTCGCGATATTGTAACAAATTTATATACTAAACTCGCTTATTTCATTAAAATTTAGGTATTTATAAATTTGATCTTTGTTTAAACTAAGGCTATCTCTTGCTATTTTTTTATACTCACTAACGCTTGGCAAACGCCCTAGTAGCGCGCACACAGCGGCTAGCTCAGCACTTCCTAGATAGACCTTTGCTCCCATGCCCATTCTGTTGTCAAAATTTCTAGTCGAGGTCGAAAAAACGACGGCATTATCGTTCACTCTTGCTTGATTACCCATGCAAAGCGAGCAGCCTGGCACCTCTGTCCTAGCACTTAACCTTTTAAAAATTTCATAAACACCCTCATCTTCAAGCGTTTTTTTGTCCATCTTAGTTGGCGGAGCGATCCAAAGCCTAGTAGTGAGCTTGCTCTCACGCTCTAAAATTCTAGCAAGCGCCCTGTAATGCCCGATATTTGTCATACAGCTACCCACAAAGACCTCGTCGATATCGTGCGCTCTTTTGCTATCAGCTAAAATTTCACTTAGCGTTGCCACGTCGTCTGGGTCGTTTGGACAGGCCAAAATCGGCTCATCTATCTTGGATAAATCAATCTCTAAAATTTCAGCGTAGCTTGCGTCCTTGTCGGCCCTTAAAAGAGTTGGGTTTTCTAGCCATTTTTGCATTTTTTCTTTTCGTCTGGCAAGCGTTTCACGGCTCTCATAGCCTGCTTTTATCATAGCTTCAATTAGCGCAACGTTTGAGCGAACGTACTCCGCTACGCTAGCCTCGCTTAAATTTACCACACAAGCAGCCGCCGAGCGCTCAGCCGAAGCGTCACTTAGCTCAAACGCCTGCTCCACTTTTAGGCTCTCAAGCCCTTCTATCTCTAAAATTTTGCCCGCAAAAATGTTCTTTTTATTTTTCTTTTCAACACTCAAAAGCCCTTTTTTGATAGCAAAATAAGGTATCGCATTGACAAGATCACGAAGCGTCACGCCCTCTTTTAGCTCGCCTTTAAATTTGATCAAAACTGACTCTGGCATATTTAGCGGCATCATGCCAAGCACCGCTGCAAACGCCACTAGGCCGCTTCCTGCTGGAAAGCTAATGCCAATAGGAAATCTCGTGTGACTATCGCCGCCAGTGCCCACCGTGTCAGGCAAGACCATGCGGTTTAGCCACGAGTGGATGACGCCATCACCTGGTTTTAGGCTAACTCCACCTCGAAGCGTCATAAATTTAGGCAAGCTCTTTTGCATCTCAAGGTCGCTTGGCTTTGGATAAGCAGCCGTGTGACAAAAGCTTTGCAAGACAAAATCCGCCCCAAAACTAAGGCTAGCAAGCTCTTTTATCTCATCTCTAGTCATGGGCCCTGTGGTGTCTTGCGAGCCAACGGTCAAAATTTCAGGCTCCACGTAGACCCCGGCTCTCACGCCGTCCACGCCACAAGCCTTGCCGACCATCTTTTGAGCAAGCGTATAGCCACCACCTAGCTCTTTTGGCTGATCTGGCTTTATGAAAATTTGCTCCTCGCCAAGTCCCAAGGCCTCTCTAGCCTTTTTGGTCACTTGCCTACCTATCATCAAAGGTATCCTGCCGCCTGCTCTTATCTCGTCACTTAGGGTGTTTGGGCTTAGTTTAAAGTTTGCCACGAGCTTTTTCTCGCTGCCTGCAAGCTTATAAATTTCGCCTTTAAATGGATAAATCTCTATCTCATCGCCCATTTCTAGCTCATTTACGTTTGCAACTATCGGTAGTGCGCCGCTATCCTCAGCGGTGTTAAAAAATATCGGAGCTATGGTCGTGCCGATCACGATACCGCCAGTTTTTTTGTTTGGCACGCCCTCTATCTCATCGCCAAGGTGCCACTGGATAGAGTTTATACCACTCTTTCTGCTACTGCCAGTGCCGACCACATCGCCAACGTATGCCACGCTCTTGCCACGACTTTTTAGCTCTTTTAGGATTTCTAAGCCTTCAGGCATCTTTTTAACCAGCATCGCCTTTGCGTGAAGCGGTATATCAGCCCTTGTATAGGCCTCGCTTGCTGGGCTTAGGTCATCTGTATTTGTCTCGCCAGGCACCTTAAAAACGACTGCCTTTATGCACTCATCAAGTGGCTTTTTATGCCTAAACCACTCGGCATTCGCCCAAGAAACAAGCACCTCTTTTGCAAATTTATTGCTATTTGCTAGCTTTGCGATCTCGTCAAAGTATTCATGCACCAAAATGATATTTTTTAGCTCATTTGCCGCAGCTTGCGCGATAGTTTCATCGCTATTTTTAAGCGCTCGCACCAAAATTTCTACGTTGTAACCGCCAAGCATCTTGCCTAAAATTTTAATGGCACGAACTGCATCAAGCCCGTCTATCTTAAGACCTTCTATCACCTCGCCAAGAAATTCTGCCTTTATCTTTGCCGCGTCATCAACGCCAGGATTTACGCGATTTGTGAGCAAATTTATAAGAAATTTTAACTCGTTTTGTGCCTTCTCATCGCCGCTAGAGTTGCCAGCAAGTCTCATTAGCTCGCAAATTTCGCTTGTTTGCTTGGCATTTAGCGCAAGCGGTGGCACGCCCTCTTTTTCTCGCTCACTCACGTGTTTTTCGTAGTCGGTAAAAAAGCTCATAAATTTCCTTTGTGATTTTGCTCGTTTTTAGTCCAAAACCGCTGATTTTGCTTGCATTTTATCAAAAAGCAAAACAATCTAAAGTAAAATTTGCCCAAAATTTCAAATTTCAAGGAGCAAATGTGTCAAAAGCCTACCTAAAATCGCCCATTGGAATTTTAGAGATCGTCGCTAATGAAAATGGAATTTGTGAGATAAATTTTGTAGATAAATTTGAAAAAGTAGCGGTAAAAGATGAAAATTTAAAGCTTTGTTTAGATGAACTAGAGGCTTATTTTAACGGAGAGCTTAAAAAATTTAGCGTTAGACTTGATGTAAAAACGACCAAATTTAGAGCTAAAATTTATGACGTTTTACAAAAAGTGCCATACGGCGAAACGACCACATACGCAGCTCTTGCACTTGCTGCAGGTCATAAAAACGCTTACCGAGCAGCTGGATCTGCAAATGCCAAAAACCCAGTGCCTATCATTATCCCCTGCCACAGAGTGCTCTCTCACAGCGGCCTTGGTGGCTACTCAGGCGGCGAAGGCCTGCCAACTAAAATTTGGCTACTAGAGCACGAAGCAAAGCATAAATAAGCCAAATGCAAAACTATAAAATTTGCTTCAAAGCGCCTCTTAAACCGATGAGCCAACCTCTTTAAATTTATCAACAAAATGCGATATTTCACCGATCACTTTTTGCCTTATTATTGGATAGTTTTTATTTAAAGGGCTGATTTTAGGCAGTATCTCGCCTATTTGCGTTCCACCTTGGCTAACAAAGCCGCTTTTTAAAGACGAGCTTATAAACCTTCTTGCGCCAGCCTCGTCTAAATTTAAAGAAGCGATAAGCTCGTCCGCCTCTTTTTTCATCACACCTTTTGCAAATTTAAAAAACTCTTCTATCACGCTGGCCCGATTTTTAAATTTATCCAAGTCGCTTTGGTTTATAAAATCAACTATCAACCCCTCTTTTGAGCGATTTTCCAAGCTCGATGTGAAATTTAGAGTAGTTTATGTTGTGTAAAAACATATTCATGCGAGCAAGGTTAAATGTCGTGTGATTGATCTCTTGTCCAAAAAAGCCCTGCTCTACCTCATGCTTGTCAAATCTCTTTTTGGCTTGCAAAAGTAGTGAGCCGGAGCCACAAGCTGGATCGTAAATTTTATTTACACTTTCTTGTCCGTGCATGGCTAGCTCAGAGATGAGCTTTGAGACATTTTGTGGAGTGAAAAACTCGCCACCTGACTTGCCGGCATTTGCAGCATAGTTTGAGATGAGAAACTCATAAGCATCGCCAAAAAGATCGATGTGGCTATCTTTAAAGTCACCAAAATCAAGCCCAGCAACTCCGTTTAAAATAGCAACAAGTCTTTTGTTTTTATCTGAGACGCTATTGCCAAGTCTGATGCTAGTCGTATCAAAGTCAGCAAAAAGCCCTTTGATGTCCTGCTCTGACTCAAACCCAGCGGCTGAGCCCTCGATACTTTTAAAAATTTGATCCAGATCGGTATTTAAATTTTCATTATTTGAGGCATTTTTTACAACATTTTTAAAAAGCTGACTAGGATAGATAAAGTAGCCCTTTTCTTCTATGATGACCCTTTTTTGCTCATCATCTATCTCATCGTCGCCCATGCTAGCGTAGTCGATGCTATCATCCCCAGCCTCTATGTAGTCAGTAAAATTTTCGCTGATAAATCTATAAAACAAAGTTCCGAGGACATACTGTTTAAAGTCCCAGCCATCAACAGCACCCCTTACTTCATTTGCGATGCTCCAAATTTGATTTTGTAAGGCTTTGCGTTGTGCCTCTTCGCTCATTTTATCTCCTTTAAATTTCCTTATAACCGACTATATTTAGCCCAAAACCGGCTAAGCTTACAAATTCTTTATTTTTATTTGAGCTTAGAAGCTCGATATCTTTTACACCAAAGTGATTTAAAATTTGCGCTCCGATGCCGTAGTCCTTGCTTGTGTTTGAGTTGTCGCTATCTAAAAAGATCAAAATTCCACCATTTTGACTTAGAAATTTGATAGTTTTTAAAAGCTCTTCGTATTTTGGACTGCTCAAAAGCTCGTGATCGGCTAGAATTTTTTGAAATTTGACATTTGCCTTGCTCTTTGGCTCGCCAAAAAGATAAGCTGAGTGGATTTTGCCTTTGTGATCGGTGATATCGTATCTTGCTGCGGCGCAGTCTGCGATCATCACGTCACTTTTTTCGCCAACTCTTATGAGGCTTTCATGACTTAGCCTATACTCAACTAGGTCAGAAACACTGATCATATTTAGACCAAATTTCTTACAAAACTCCTCTAAATAATCACGTCTTGCCATGGTGCCATCTTCTTTTACGATCTCGCATATCGAAGCCATCGGAGCAACGCCAGCAAGCTTACAAAGATCGACTGAGCCCTCGGTGTGGCCTGTACGAACGAGCACGCCGCCATTTTTGGCGATGAGTGGGAAGATGTGTCCAGGGCGCACGAAGTCTTCAGGCTTTGAGCTGGTCTCTGCAGCAAGCCTGATCGTCATATCGCGCTCGTATGCGCTAACGCCTGTTGTTGCGTCTTTTGCGTCGATCGTAACCGTAAAAGCTGTCTCGTGGCTAGATGTGTTTTTGGCTACCATTAGCGGCAAGTCAAGCCTTTTAGCGTTAGCCTCATCCATCGCAAGACAGAGCACACCCTTTGCATGAGTGATAGCAAAATTTACCTTTTGCATGTCGCTACTAGCTGCTGAAAAGACCAGATCGCCCTCATTTTCGCGGTCCTCGTCATCGACCATGACGACCATTTTGCCATTTTTTATATCTTCAATCGCTCTTAATACATTTTCAAGTGCCATAATTGTCCTTTTATAAATTTTTACGATTATATTGATATTTTGATAATCAAAAGATAAAAACCATATTTTTTCTTTGCCGGTAATCACTTTTGAGAAAAAAAAGAATTTACACCAAAATTTAAGCTTTTGAGGTTGATATTAGCCATTTAGCAGGATAAATTTATCCCATATAGGCATAAAAATTTATATGTATATTTGCGCGATAAAACAAATTTTGACTTTAAATTTTAAAATATGCCTCGTACATTAAATATAGATAATTTTTTATTTTGATTTTCAATAATGCTATAAAGATAATTAAAAAATTTTATATTAAATTTAGTTTTAAAATTTACATATTTTTTGTTTAGAAAATCGAGTAAAAATTGGGCTTTCATTGTTATTTTTGCTATAAAAACTAAAAATTTTTAATAGAGAAAAATATTTTTTAAATTTTTCTAAAGACAATATTTTATGTATTATTTTACATATTATTTAACAAAATATTTTTATAAAAAAATGCATTAAACTTAAAAAATAAAGACAAAAATAAAAAAATGAAAATTTTAAAAGTAGATGGCGCAGCGGACGGGGCTCGAACCCGCGACCTCCGCCGTGACAGGGCGGCATTCTAACCAACTGAACTACCGCTGCACCTAAAAGTAATGGTGGTC
>JAHAKU010000001.1:0-232279 GCA_018371535.1 Campylobacter concisus | reverse complement strand
TAAGCTCGTCCTGGCTGATGATACTCTCCCTTACTGGGATGTTGGAAAAGTAGGTCGTTGCGGGCTTTGTTGTTAATCTGCTTTAATTCTTGTATTATTAATTCTGGTTTTTATTTGTGTTTATTTCTGTTTAAGTATATGATATTAGTTTTTACTTTATATAATTAGTTTTTATTGATTAAATGTGGTGATTTTTTTATATTTATTTTATGTTATTGGGTTATTTGTCTTTTTAAAATTTATTCTTCTCTCGTTTTTATGAGTTTTATTTAAAAATCATGCAAGTCAATGGATGAGCAAATTATGAATTTGCTGTATTTATACCTTTTATTAGTTGATAGTTTTTCCAAAAATAATTAATGTTTTAAAAGTGCTTTGTTAAAGTGTAAGTTAAAAACAAACAGAAAAAAATTAACCTATGCAGGTTAAGAAGAAGTATGAGACTTATGATATAAATAAGAATCAGAAATTTCTCTATGCAAGAGAGCTTTTAAATTTCAAAGAAAAAATAGGCATAGATGTCTTGGAGCTTATGCAGAAGATAGATAAGAAGCAAATTTTAAATAAGATGGCTTGATAAATGAAGATAGCCATCTTTTAAATTTATCTATTTAAACTTTTGTCTCGTTTTGAAGCTTTGTGGCATGAGCTAGCACACTATCTACTATCTCGCTCGCACTTTTGCCATCTTTTGAAGTGAGCAAATTTCTCTTTAGTAGCTCTTCTAAGATAAATTTGATCATCTTCTCATTTTTCAAAAGCCTTGAAAGAGGCACTATATCATCAGCTAGGCTTTGCTCATTCATTAGCTTTGAGTAAGAGCTTGCCTCCGCACTAAGCTTCGTCTCGCCACTATCACTAGCGATAGGACTAAAACTCTTTAAAAATCCCACAAACACACCAGCATTGCTATAAGTGTCATCTGCTTGATATACCGACATATCAGGGTTAAATGTATATTCGTCACTGGCTCTTGTGTCAAGATGCTCTTTGCTAAAATTTAGCTCATAGACCTCGTGGCTTACTCCAAAGCCTCTAAGCTCATCTCTAACACTCTTTGCATCATTAATTTGATCAAATGTTTTATATACATTTGTAACAGATATTAGGCTCACATCTTTTAAGAAATTTGCATTTTTACCAAAGGTTTTTTGGTTAGTATCCAAGCTAAAGCCTTTTGGCAAATTTGCTAGATCAGCCTCGCTATATCTATCTTTCTCGTCGCTCACAATGCTTTTAAAAAGGTTATAGTAGTGCTTTGTTGTATCAGCTACGTCTATCTTTTCAAAGGCAGCTTTGCTTCTATCTTGTGTGAAGAGATATGTTTTGTTGTTGTATCTAACTATCTCATCAAGCGTGCTTTTATGGATTTTAAAGTCCTGTGGCAAACCTGCATCTTTGTTAAAATCAGCTCCCATAAAGCCAGCTTTATCTACTGTGTAGCCATAAGCTTGAAGGTCGTTAAAATTTAAAGAGATGAGGCTATTTTGTGAAGAAGTGGTATAAGTAAATTTAGCTGGCTCCTGGCTTGGCTCGCTAACCTTTTCTTTGGTCTTTTGGTTAAAAATATCATTAAAATTTGCAGATCTATTTTGTTTGTGCTGTTGCTTAGTGTATGAATTTACATTGGTGCCTAAGATGCTAATATCATTCATGGTTTGCCTCCTAGCTTCTTTTATAGTTTAAAGCAAAAGGTGTTCCAGTAAATTTGATATTAAAATAGTGCGGGGGAGATATGTCCCCACAAAAAATGTTATTTATTTTTTATCTTCGCCTACTTCTTCGCAAGCCGCTTTATAGCGGTATTTGCACGCTAGCTCTAGGTAGCTTTTTTGAGCGGCAGCATCATTTTTTTCACCGTAAAAGTCGGCTAACTTATAGCAAGCAAGACCAAATCTTTGCTCGCATGATTTTGCAAATAGCTCATTTGCTTTGCCCTGCATTTTTGGGTCATCTTCGTAGTATTCGCCAAGCTCAAAGCAAGCTTTTGGCGTGCCAAGATCGCATGATTTGGTTAGTGATTTTACGATCGTTTCATTGTCTTTTTTTGAGTTGATTGATTTTGAGTTTAGTAAAACTGCAAGTCTATAGCAACCCCTTTTATCGCCTAGATCGCAAGCTTTTTGATAGTACATGACACCTTTGTTGATGTCTCTTCTGGCATATGTTTTACCAAGCTTTAAACACCAAACAGCTTCATTATTTGCGCATTTTTGCTCGATCCTAGCTATCTTTTCAGCTCTACCGCAACCCAAGATAAACAAGATCGCAACAGCAGTTAGAATAAAATTTTTAAACACATTTACTCCTTTATCGTTAAAAATTTATTTAATCGCATTATAAAATCATATAACTTAGATTAAAATTTAAAAAGGAGTAGAAAGGTAAATTTGCCCCAAGAGGGACAAATTTATAGATATAGCATCGTCCCAAGGCGGATCATGTTTGAGCCACATTTTATCGCTAGCTCGAAGTCGCTACTCATGCCCATCGAGCAGATAGTTGCGCCTTTTGGCTTTAGGCTCTCATAAATTTTATATGTTAGCTCAAAGCTCTTTTGCACCTCTTTTGGCTCATCCACATGCGCTCCGATGCTCATCACGCCTTTTAAATTTATATTTTTGCACTCGCTTTGGATGCGCTCATAAATTTCAGCCGCATTTGCGACGCTGACACCTTGCTTTGTATCTTCGTCGGCCGAGTTTATCTGAAGTAGCGTATCTAGCTTATAGCTAAGCCTTTTATCGACCTCTAGGGCTCTTTCGAAGCTATCACAGCTTTGCCAAAGCACTGGTTTTAGGTTTATCATTTGATTGATTTTATTGTTTTGCAAACGCCCGATCATATGCCATTTGATGTCAGTGAAATTTTGCAGCTCTTGCTCTTTTTTGGCTAGCTCCTGGACTCTATTTTCGCCAAAATTTCTTTGCCCTTGTGCGTAAAGCTCCCTCGCTTCAGTGCATGTCACATTTTTGCTAACGGCTATTAGCGTCACATCTTTGCTTAAATTTTCTATCTTTTCAAGTAGCTCTTTTAAAACTATCATCATAAACCTCCGCTTAATCTCATAATGTCATTAAAGGTCGCGAGCACCATGATGCCAAGCAGTAGCGCCCAGCCGCAGTAGGTAAGCGTAACAAGCACTCGCTCATTTATCTCGCGTCTAAAAATTAGTTCATAAATGTTAAATAAAATGTGCCCGCCATCAAGCGCAGGGATAGGAAAAAGGTTTAGCACGCCTAAATTTACAGAGATGAGCGCTACGATGGTTAGAAGCACGCTAAGGCTGATCTTAGCGGCCTTTGAAGTGACATCAGCGATCTGCACGATGCCTCCAACCTCTTTTAATGGCACAGCTCCAACGACTAGCTTTTCAAAGCTTTTAAAGATGAGCTTTGAAGCCTCAACTGTCTCGTCAAAGGCAAATTTTAGGCTCTCTAAACCTGTGTGATAAATTTTCACCACTTCGCCATTAGGCTGGATGCCGATCAGTGGGCGCTGCACCTTTTCATTAAATAAATTTATCGTTTCACCTATCTTTGGTGTTAAATTTATAGTCATTTGCGAGCCGTTACGATCTATCAAAATAGCGCTAGGCTCAAGCTTTACGTTCTTACTGATCTCGTCCCACTCGTTTATCTTGACGCCATTTATCGCTAAAATTTTATCGTTTATTGCTATGCCAGCGCTCGCAGCTGCCGAGTTTTCTGCTATGTGACCGACGCTTGGAGCAAGTCTTTCAACGCCGATAAATCCAAGTAAAATGTATATGAAAAATGCCAAGATAAAGTTAAAAAATGGTCCCGCAAATAGGATATAAATGCGCTTTATGGGACTTAGCACGTTGTAGCTATCAGCGTCGTAGTTTTTGGCCTTTGGGTCGGTGTCGTCTTGCCCTTTTAGCTGCACGTATCCGCCAAGTGGGATAGCGCTTAGGCAGTAGTCGGTGCCGCCAACGTTTTTGGTGTAAATTTTCTCGCCAAAGCCGATACTAAAGGTATTTACTTTGACACCGAGCATTCTTGCTACTAAAAAGTGGCCAAGCTCGTGAAAAAATATGAGAAAACTAATGGCTAAAACGGTCACTAAAAAATAAAACGAATACGCATAAAGCCCAAGGCAAAGCAGGACTAGCGTGAAGAGAATGCCTTTCAAAACTTACCTTTAAATTTGATTTTACCGCTCGAGTTTATCGCTGAGCAAAACGGCAATAAATTTCGTGCTCGGGTTTGCGTCAAGCGCGATCTTTAGGCTCATGGTAAGCGGTACTGCTAAAAACATACCGCCGATGCCGAACAAAAATCCCCAAAAAAGTAGGCTCAAAAGCACCACAAGCGTGCTTATACCAAGGCCTTTGCCTAGAAATTTCGGCTCGATAAAGTTGCCGATGACGATATTTACGGCTAGATATAGCGCCGCAGTCCAAGCACAAGAGGCTGCGTCGTTTAGCAAAAGCGCCACCAAAAGCGCCGGGACGGCCGCGATAATAGAGCCGATCGTCGGGATAAAATTTAGCACGAAAGCTAAAATACCCCAAAGCGGCGCGTAGGGCACGCCGATGAAATTTAGCCCGATAAATATAAAAACGCCCGTCGCAAACGACGCTGCGGACTTGATCGCGAGATAGCGCTTGAGATTTGATATAAACGTATCTACGATCTGGTTCGTTTGCGGATTTTTGCTCGCAAAATACTCGACTTTTTGAGAAAATACCTGCACTTCAAAAAGCATAAAAGTAACGAGCAAAAAGACGAAAAAGCTCTTTGAAACGAGCTCGGTGCCGCTCCTTAAAAATCCGCCCAGCACGGCAAAAATTTTATTTATATCAAAGTCTGCGGGCGCGGCGATGCTCTCGGGATCGATTAGGCCGCGGCTCGCTAGCATCTGGTGGTAATGATCGGCGAGGGCTTTAAATTTGCTCTGAAGCTCGGGCATGTAGCTAACTAGCCCGTTTATCGTCTTTATCACGGTGTTTGCGATAAATCCCAGCAACAAAAACACCACCGCCGTAACTAGCGCGAAGGCTAAAACGCGCGGAAATTTGAGCTTTTCGAGCGCATTTATCACAGGCGTCGCCACGATAGCGATAAAAACCGCCATCAAAAACGGTAGCACGACGACGCTAGCAGTCTTTAGTCCCGCCGCGACCACGACGAAGCTAGCTAGATAGATTATAGCGTTTCCGGTTCTCAAATTTAACTCTTTTTCATTGCTTTTACGTAGGCAAAGATATACTCAAACCCAGAATAAAGTGTAAGCGCAACGGCTATCCATAGCAAAAGCTCGCCACCAGGCCAGCTCATCAGTAAAAATCCAACCGCAAACATCTGCGAAACGGTTTTAACCTTACCAGCCATCGAAGCTGCGACCTCGACGCCGTCACTTGCCATCACGACTCGAAAGCCAGTTATAAAAAACTCTCTTATCAAGATAAGATAAACAGCCCAAGCGCTCGCTCTGCCAAGCATCATAAGGCCTAAAAATGCAGCCAAGATCAGCATCTTATCAGCTAGTGGGTCAAGGATAGCGCCAAGTTTGGTCTTTTGATCCCAGCTTCTAGCGATGTAGCCGTCAAAAAAGTCAGTCACCGAGGCGATCACAAAGATGAGAGCTGCGAAGTAGTTTATCCAGCTTATATGAATTTGCGCAAAAATTTCTGGTGCATTTACGAGCATAAAAAACATAAGCGGAGCTAGCAGTATCCTAAAAAATGCCAGTGCATTTGGTAAATTTAAACTCACAAATATGCCTTTTTGCCTGTAAATTTCAAATTTCTCATTTAAATGTCGTGCCGCCGTCTATCACAAATGTATGTCCAGTCACCCAGCTAGCCTTAGACGAGCATAAAAATAGACACGCTCCAGCTAGGTCAGTCGGCTGTCCCATGCGGTTTAGCGGGCTAAGCTTTGCCGTCATATCGCGTACCTCTTCGTAGTTTGTAAAGGCTCTTAGTGCGTCTGTCTCGATAGGACCGCCACTTACGACATTTACGCGGATGTTTTTCTCGCCAAGCTCGGTCGCAGCGTATCTTGCCATCGCCTCAACGGCTGCTTTTGCTGTGCCATGACCTGCGTAGTTTTCGATATAGACTAAATTTCCAGTTGAGCTTAGGCTGATGATACTGCCACCGCCCACTTTTTCCATGCGTTTTGCAGCCTCTTGTGTGCCTACGACAAAGGCATTTACGGTTGCTGTGAAGATATTGTTTATGCCTCTTGGTTTTAGCTTCATAAATTTAGTGTATCCGCCAGCTACTGCGCGGCCTGAGATGATAGCGTTTGAGATGAAAAAATCAACCCTGTCAAAGTCCTCATCTATCTTTAAAAATAGCTCCTTGTAAGTCTCTGGCTCAAGGATGTTTAGCGCGTAGGCTCTAGCTTTTATCTTGTAAGTAGCCTCAAGCTCTTTTGCCTGCTCTTTGGCAAGCTCCTCGTTTGAGTTATAGGTAAATGCTATATTTACGCCAGCTTTTGCAAATTCTTCCACTATGGCTCTGCCGATGCCTCTAGTGCCGCCGCTAATGACTAGCGTTTTACCTTTAAATTCGTTTAGTGTGTCCTTCATTAAAATCCCTTTATTTCGTAATTTTTAATAACATCTTCGATCTTTTTGAAATTTTCTTTGCTCGGTTTGCAAAGTGGCAAGCGGTACTCCAAAGTGTCGATCAGCCCAGCTAGATACATCGCCGCTTTGATCGGTATCGGGTTGCTTTCGCAAAAGAGTGTTTTGTTGATCGTATATAGGTTGTCATTTATCAGTTTTGCTTTTTTATACTCTTCGCTCATCGCAAGGTGCGTAAGCTGTGAAATTTGATCTGGCAAGAGGTTTGCAGTGACTGAGATGACTCCCTTGCCACCGTATGATAGGATAGGGTAGTTTATCGCATCTTCGCCACTAATGACTACCAAATCAGGTTCGTGAGCTAGCAGATCGACGCATCTATCGATGCTGCCTGTTGCCTCTTTGATGCCAAAAATATTTTTACAATCTTTAAAAAGTCTAAAAACGGTCGCTGGCAAGATATCTACGCCAACTCTGCCTGGGACGTTGTAAAGAAGTACTGGAATTTCTATGCTATTTGCGATAGCCTTGTAGTGCTCGTAAAGCCCTTCTTGTGTTGGTTTGTTGTAGTAAGGAGCGACTGATAAGATGCCGTGAGCGCCGTGAGCTTGGGCAAATTTAGCGATATCGATGGCCTCGTGAGTGGCGTTGCTGCCAGCTCCAGCGAGCACCTTGACATCTGTGCCTTTACATGCATCTACTGCGATCTCGATGCAAATTCTATGCTCGTCATGCGTTAGTGTTGCGCTCTCGCCTGTTGTTCCCACTGGTACAACGACATCTATGCCGTTTTTTATCTGTCTTTTTATCAGTTTTTCAAAACTGACTTCGTCTATTTTTTGGTTTTTAAATGGCGTAACTAGTGCTGTCATCGCACCTTGAAGCGAATTTTTCACGTCTACTCCTTTTTTAAGATTATTGTTGTGCTAGTTTTTTCATTGAAATATCTATTTGCTATCTCTTTTAAAAGCTTGGCATCTATCTTATCTATATTTTTTTCAAGCTCGTAAAGTGGCTTTATATCGCCTCTAGCAAGGTATGAGCCGTATAAATTTGCCACCTTGCTTGCGCTCTCAAATGAGTAGATAAAATCAGTTTTTATCAAATTTTTAACTCTTAAAACGTCCTCTTTGTCGATTGGCTTTCTCTTTAGATCATCTATGATCTTTAAAATTTCAGTCTCAACCGCGCTAGCCTCGACATCTGGGTTGCAAACTGCTAAAAATATAAATAAATTTTCATCAACGCAGCTCATATTGTAAGCGTAAATTTGATTTACAAGCATGAGCTCATCGACAAGGCGCTGCTGTAAGATAGAACTTTTGCCAGTGGCTAAATATTCGCTTATCGCATTTAGCCCCACTTGATCAGCATGCCTAAAGTCTGGGATCTTATAGGCGATCGCTAGCATTTGCGTTTGGCTATCTTTGTAGATGATAGCCCTTCTTGCGCCGTCTTGCTCAGGCTCTTTGCAGTGCAGTTTTGGTATAGCTATTTTGTTTTTTATGCTGCTAAAATTTTTCTTAGCCAGCTTAAATGCCTCGTCCTTGCCGATGTCGCCACTTATCATCAAAATGGCGTTTTTTGGCTGATAATATGTAGCGTGAAATTCTTTTATATCAGCGATCTTCCAGTTTTCGATATCTTTTATGAAGCCTATTGGCGTCCAGTGGTATGGGTGGTAGATAAATGCATGGTTGTAGAGCCTAAAGTAGAGATATCCCATAGGGTTGTTGTCTGTTCGCCACCTGCGCTCCTCGTGCACCACCTCGCGCTCTGGCTGAAATTCTTTATCTTTTAGGCTTAAATTTTTCATAAGCTCAGCAAAAAGACCAAGCGTTTTGTCTAAATTTTCATTTGAGGCTTTTATAAAGTAGTGAGTGTAGTCAAAGCCCGTACTTGCGTTATTTACGCCACCAAAGCCCTTTACGATCTCGTCAAACTCCCCAGCTCGTAAATTTTTGGTTGATTTGAAATTTAGATGCTCTAGCATGTGGGCGATGCCGCTTTTACCCATCACTTCGTTTCTTGAGCCAACTTTATAAAAAACATCGACGCTTATCACCTTTGAGCCAGGATTTACCGGCACGTGATAAATTTCAAGTCCGTTGTCTAGTTTAAATTTATTAAATTTTATCAATCTCTTGCCCTCTATTTTTTAACATTTGCGCCGACTGCTTCGCTAATAGAAGCAAAACCATCTTTTTTTAAAAGCTCTAAAATTTCTAAATTTATATCTCTTGCGATCATCGGCCCTTTAAAGATAAAGCTTGTAAAAATTTGGACCAAATTTGCTCCCATTTTTATGCGCTCATAAGCCTCTGCACCGCTATCTATGCCGCCACAAGCGATAAGTGTCGTCTTGCCGTAAAGCTCGTCTGCCACAGCTTTAAATATCTCTTTTGACTTTTGAGCGATCACCTTACCGCTTAGTCCGCCAAAATCCTTTAAATTTGATGAGTGAGAGAGCGAGTAATCAACGCTTGTGTTTGAAACAAGCACGCCACTAGCGCCGTTTTCTACTGCGCAGCTACAAAGCTTGATCGCATCTTCGTGGCTCATATCTGGAGCTATTTTAAAGATGATTGGTTTTTTGGTAAGTGGTAAAATGACACTAAAAAGCTCTTTTATGAAGCTCTCATCTTGAAGTGCTCTTAAATTTGGCGTGTTTGGCGATGAGACATTTATGACAAATGTGTCGCAAATTTCACTAAATTCTTTTACTAAAATTTCATAGTCTTTTATCGCATCTTCGTTTGGCGTAACCTTGTTTTTACCGATGTTTGCCCAAACTGGTATGGTAAAAGGATATATCTTTTTTACTCTATTTTTGATAGTCTCGCAGCCATCGTTGTTAAAGCCCATCGCATTTTGAATGCTCTCTTCGTCTATGAGCCTAAAAAGCCTTGGTTTTGCGTTGCCAGGTTGTGGTTTTGGCGTAAATGTTCCAAATTCTAAATGCCCAAAGCCAAGAGCTGTTAGTGCTTCAAACATCGTGGCGTTTTTATCAAAGCCACCAGCTATGCCAACTGGGTTGTGGTAGGTGCTTGAGAATAAATTTTGTTTTAGCGCATTGTCATCGACCACGCATTTGTGCGCTAAAAAGCTTAGCGAGCCAGGGAAGATTTTATTTGCTCCGACCATCGCGACTTCAGCGATCTTGTGGGCAGTTTCAGGATCAAATTTAAAAAATATAGATTTTAAAGTATTGTAGTTTAAGCTCATTTTAACCTCTTTAAAATGCCTAAAAATTTACGCAAATCTTAGCAAAAATCGCCTTAAACTAAGGCTTTGCCCTTAAGTCTTGCATAAATTTCATTTCTTTTGCTAAGCTCCTCGTCGCTTCCGCTATCAATGATCTTGCCATCACTTAAAACTGCGATTTTATCGGCGTTTTCAACTGTGCTTAGGCGGTGAGCGATGACAAAGATGATCTTCTTGCTTCTTAGATTATTTATCGCCTTCGTGATCTCTTTTTCGCTCTCATTATCAAGTGCAGAAGTGGCCTCGTCAAAGATGAGGATTTGTGGGTTTTGATAGAGTGCCCTAGCTATGGCGATACGCTGTCTTTGTCCGCCTGAGAGGTTGGTGCCAAATTCGTTTAAGATAGAGTGGATACCATCATCAAGCTTGCTTACAAATTCATAGGCATTTGCCATTTTTAGAGCGTTTACAACGGCCTCTTCGTCAAATTCTCTGCCGTAAGCCACGTTTTTAGCGATCGTGTCGTTAAAGATATAAACTCGCTGCGTCACAAGTCCGATATTTTGGCGAAGTGAGTGAATTTTGATATCTTTTAAATTTGTGCCGTTTATCAAAATTTCTCCGCCATTTACGTCATAAAATCTCATAAGCAAATTCATAAGTGAGCTTTTTCCGCCGCCACTTGAGCCAACAAGGGCTATAAATTCTGACTTATTTGCCTCTAAATTTATCCCTTTTAAGACCTCTTTGTCACCGTAGCTTAGGCGGACGTCGTTAAATTTGATCAAATTTATCTCTTCGTTTAGCTCATTTTGGCCATCTTTTATCTGGCTTACCTTATCCATTAAGAAAAACGTCCTCTCGCTTGCTGCGATGGCATCTTGCATCTTATTATAGATATTTACGATGCGTTTTAGCGGGGTGTAGAGCATGAAAAGCGCTGTTAGAAATGAAAAGAATGCGCCCATGTTTATATGCCCGTCGATGACGTCTTTACCACCTATGATGATTACTGCTGCCACGCCTATTGAGCCGATGGTTTCCATTAGCGGGCTTACTAGCTGCTCGATTTTGACGCTTTTTAAATTTAGCCTAAAAAATTTATTATTTTCATCAACAAAGCGTGAATGCTCGTATTCTTGGGCGTTATTTGCTTTGATTATCTCGATATTTGTAAAAATTTCACTAAGCGCAGAGGTGATGTCTGATGTTTTTTCTTGTGACTGCTTTGAAATTTTCTTCATCCTTTTAGCAAGGCGCGAGATCGGATAGATCGCTACTGGCATGACTACAAGGGCGAAAAATGCCAGCTTTGGACTTTGATAGACAACTACGCAAAGAAGCCCTATAATGGTGACTGACTCTCTTGTTAGCTCAGGTATGATGCTTGAGACTATCGATCTTATGCGGTCGATGTCGTTTGTTGTTCTGCTGATTAGCTCGCCAGTTCTAAATTCATTGAAAAAATCCATATCTAAATTTAAAAGGTTTGCAACCATCTTTTCGCGAAATCTCCTAATCGTATCTTGCCCGATATAAGCCGTAAAATAGGCCTGCATGAAGGTTCCGATGTTTTTTATCACGTAGATCGCGATGATGGCGCAAGGCAGTAGATAAAGCAGCTTTTCGTTTTTCTCGACAAAAATTTTATTTAGCACAGGCTCCACTAGATAGGCACTTACCGCCGTTCCGCCACTTGCAAGCCCCATGCCGATGATGGCAAAAATAAAGTGTGGGATATAGTCTTTAAAATATGGACCAAAGCGCTTTAGCACATCTTTTAAGCCAAAATTATTCATTATTTCTCTCCCAAACTGCGCCATTTGGCGTATCCATGATAGAGATATTCATCTTTGCTAGCTCATCTCTTATCTCATCAGCTCTTGCAAAATTTCTCTCTTTTTTAGCTACCGCGCGCTCATCAAGAAGTTTTTGGATATGCTCTTTTTGCTCGTCACTTACGCCAAACTGAAAATACTCCACATAGTTTGTGATAGCAATGCCTAAAATTTCGCCTATTAACTCTAAATTTGCCACCACTTCGGCCTTATATGCTTTATCTTTTGGGTTATTATCAAGTCTTTCATTTGCCGTTTTTACAAACTCATCGACGCTTGCAAGCGCCTTTGAAGCGTTTAGATCATCACTTAGTGCTTCAAGTAGCTCACTTTTAAAGCTCTCATTTGCTGGTCCTGCTTGCACGCCATCGACTCTTTTTTTGAGGCGGTAAATTTTATCTAACCTCTTTTTTGAAGCCACTAGATCTTCATCTGAATAGTTAAAATGAGCTCTGTAATGGCTCGTAAGCAAGTAATATCTAAGCACTTCGCCATGAACGTTTTTTAGGGCGTCTTTTACGAAAAAGCTGTTATTTAGGCTCTTGCTCATTTTTTCGTTATTTACTTTTATAAAGCCATTGTGCATCCAGTATTTGCTTAAATTTTTGTGATAGGCGCATCTGCACTGGCTTGCCTCGTTTTCGTGGTGCGGAAAGAGTAGGTCGATGCCACCAGCGTGGATGTCGATCTCAAATTTATCATTTTCTTTGTCGCTTAAAAACTCCCTTATCATCGCCACGCACTCGGTGTGCCAGCCAGGGCGACCCTTGCCAAATGGGCTCTCATACCATTTTTCGTCAAATTTCCAAAGCACAAAGTCTTTCTCGTCTCTTTTTTCGCCAAAACTTGCCACGCGTGCGATGAGATCGGTGTTATTATCCTTACCGCTAATGCTAAAATAAGCACTATCCTTGCTCGTGTCAAAGTAAATTCCATCGCTCGTCTTATACGCCACACCTCTATCCATAAGCACCTTGATGTAGCTAATGATCGCCTCCAAGCACTGCGTAGCCTTTGGTTTAAAGTCTGGATCAATCACGTTTAAAGCGCCCATATCACTTTCGTAGTGAGCTATATATTTGTTTGTGATCTCCTCTAGGCTTTGGCCAGTTTGCGCCATTTTATTTAAAATTTTATCGTCGATGTCGGTGTAGTTTCTTGCAAATTTGACCTTGTAGCCAAGCGCTTTTAAGACCCTTCTTAAAAGATCAAAGCTAACGGCTGACTTTGCATGTCCCAAATGCGCGTCGTCATAGACCGTTGGACCGCACAGATAGATGCTAACTTCGCCATCTTTAATAGGGCTAAACTCAACCTTTTCTCTTTTAGAAGTATCAAAAATTCGCATTAAATATATCCTTTAAAAATGTTAAACCAAAATAGAGCAAAACCGCCAAAAGTGCGATGGCGGCTATAAATTTAGGCTCGATTATAGCTAAAAATCGCTTAGCTCCAAAGGCTCTTATATATAAAATAAGCTGTAAAAATCCCCCAAGCGAGCTTGCAAATGCAAGGCCAGCAGCTCCAAATTTCTGCATCAAAATGACTGCTAGGATCAAATTTATCACAAGGCAGATGATAGAAATTTTGGCTGCCTCTTTTTGCTTCATATTTGCATAGAGCCAAAGTGAGAAAATTTTAGCTAGACCAAATGGCGTAAGCCCCACCAAATAGGCACTTAGCACCTTGGCGCATTCAATAGTATTTGCCCTTACAAAATTCCCTCTCTCAAACAAAAGCCAGATGATAAACTCACTTAGCACGACGCCTGTGATCGTAGCTGCTAGCAGGGCGCAAAGTAGCAAGTAAAAGCTCTTTTTTGTCCAAACTAGGGCGTTTGCTTCGTCTTTTTGCTTTAAAAGCCTAGTGATCTTTGGAAATAGTGCCTGAGAGAGCGCGATCGCAAAGATGGCAAGTGGGAGCTGGAAAATTCTATTTGCATAAAAAAGGTAGCTTATCGAGCCGCTTACTAAAAAGCTAGCCAGCCAAGTATCCATAAATGCGCTTATCTGCATCGCACTTGAGCCAAGTAAGCCATGGTAGAAATTTGTAAAAAAGCCTTTGCTTTGCGCTCTTTTGCCTTTAAAATATCCGCTTAGACCGCCCCAGAAAATTTTATTTAAGGCGTTAAATTTCATAGCGATTAGATGCACCAAAACCTGCAAAATGCCGCCTGCAACGACGCCAAAGCTAAGATAAAGTGCAACTACGCTCTCGCTCTTGCCACGAGCCAAAAGTAGTGAAGCGATCATGGCTAAATTTAGTAGCGCAGTAGAAAACGCAGTTGTGGCAAAGTGCCCTTTGTACTGAAGCAGCGCACCCATGAAAGTGACGATATAAACAAGGGCTAGATAGTAGAAATTTATGCGCACAAGTGGCACTGCGTCTGTGATATTTTGCTCGCTTAAACCGCTTGCGATGATCTTTATAAAGTAGGGCGTAAATAAATTTACAAGAAGCGTTAATGCGCCTATAAAAAGTAAAAATTTGATGAAAATTTCAGCTTGAAAGATCGCTTTTTTCTTGTTATTTGCAAAATTTGGCAAAAATGCCTGCGTAAAGGCGCCTTCGCCAAAGATACGGCGAAATAAATTTGGTATCTTAAATGCTATAAAAAAGAGGTCGCTAAATATGCCAGCACCAAGGATAGAAGCCGTCAAAAGATCTCTTATAAGCCCTAAAATCCTTGAAGTCATGATGCCAACTGAGTTTGAAAAAAAGCCTTTTATAAACATCGCCCACCTAGTAAATTTAAAAACGCAATAGTAACAAAAGATGCTTTAAAGCTTACATAACCCAAATTTAATAAAGTTTTAGAGATAATAAGAGCCAAAATTTTATGTGAAATGGATCAAATTTGAGCGAGAACGTGCAAGAAAACGAGAGATTTTTACCGCCAACGCAAATTCAAACTTCAACACCTTATCTATCGCTTAAAGAGCTAAGCAAACAATATAGCGTGCCGGTAGAATTTATAGATTTTAAACTCTCAAATATCTTAACCTACTACAAAAATAAAGATAACGTCGAGCCAGTTTTTGTCCCTGAAGAAAATTTAAGCTTTTTTGATGACAACACATTTTATCTCGACGAGACGCTAGAGATCGAGCAGGTCTATGACGTGGAGTTTTTTGACGTGAGGCTAAATGCCACGCCAAAGCTACCAAAGATCGATATAGGCGTAAATTCAACCATCACAAAGGTCATCGCAAAGGTTAGAGCGAGCAAAGAGTGCGAATACGAGCAGCACTACGAAGATAAGCTTTATGAATACATCGCAAAGCAGCTGATGAAGGCTCAAATTTTAATAGGCATAAGGATCGGCAAGCTAAAAGAGGAGCTAAAGCAAATCGCCTCGATAATCCACGTAAAAGGCGAGCTTGACAAGGACTACACGCTAAATTTAACCCAAGGCATCAACCCTAAAAAAGCGATCGATGCAAAGATTATCTACTACTACAAAGATAAGCTTGATGATATAAAAGAAGAAGATAAAGTTGATTACGCCGATAGGGGCTTTGTCTTTGGCGTGGCAAAAGATGAGCTTATCATGGAGGAGAAAAAGTCACACGAGGGCGCAAATGGACGCGACGTAAGAGGCAAGCTTATAGAGGTTGCAAAGCCAAAAGAAGAGAGTGAAAAAGAGATAAGCATAAGCGAAAATATCGAGCGCGTAGAAAATGACGAGAGCATAAAATATATCGCTAAAAAAGCAGGCTACGTGGTCGAGAAAAACGGCTCTTTTGATATAGAAGAGCGCATAGAGATAAATGAAGCAAATTTTAAAACGACTGGCTCGATCCAAGCAGGTACCGACACAAACGTCACATTAGTAGTTCGTGAGACTGACACGATAAAAGACGCTATCGGCACTGGCATCATCGTGGAGGCTGATGAGATCGAGGTAAAAGGAAACGTCGGCGCAAACGCGATGGTCAAGGCAAATGATGTAAATATCGGCGGTCAAACTCACCAAAAGGCTAAAATTTACGCCAAACACGCCAAAATTTCTATCCACATCGGCAAGGTCGAGGCTGAAAGCGTCGAAATAGATAGGCTTGAAGGTGGCACTGTCATAGCAAAAAGAGTAAAGATAAATAGCGTAGTTGGCGGCTCGATAACAGCTCAAAATATCCAGATAGACACGCTTGGCTCAAACTGCACCATCACAGCCTCGCACCTAATCGACGTTAGATATCTAAAAGGCACTGATAATAAATTTATCATTGACGCTAGCAAGATGCCAGAAAGTGCGGAGGCTACGCAAGATCAGTTAGGAAAGATAGAGAGCACCAAGTCAGAGCTAGCTACGCTTCTAAAAAATATAGAGAGCAAGAAAAATGTCATCAATGAGAACAAAGACTCGATATATACGATAAAAGCTAAGATCGAGGAGCTATCAAAGGCCAAAGTGATACCGCCAGTTACATTTATGAAAAAGCTAAAAGAGTATCAAGGGCTCGTTAATGAGTACAACACCTTGCTTAGGATATTTAAAGAGAAAAAGGAGCTTTTGGCTGATCTAAAAGATGAGCTTGAGATCATGCAAAATGGCATATTCTCAGCCAAAGTGATAAACAGAGGCAACTGGATCGAGCTAAATGAGATAAGATTTGTCATTGTCGATCCTCCACAAAACGTTACCTACGTCTCAAAACAAAACGAGACCGCCCACGTCATCACGCTAGATAAATTTGATAACGGCGGCGAGGTCGAATACAAGATCAAAAAGTCAAACAAGCTAGAAGACTACGCGGATATAAATTTCATGGAACAAAAGGTTAAATGATGATAAAAGCAATCGAAGGCGTCGTTACGAAAAAAGAGCCTGCATTTGCCATACTTAAGACAAATAGTGGCGTGAGTTATGGAATTTTCATCTCGCTTTTTTGCTCAGCTAAACTTAGCAAGGACGAAAAAACCGAGCTTGCCATAACGCAGATCATAAGAGAGGACGCAAATTTACTCTACGGCTTTTTAGACGCAAACGAGCAAAAGATGTTTGAGATGCTTATCAAGTTAAATGGCATAGGCGCTAGCACAGCGATGGCAGTTTGCTCTAGCCTTAGCTCGCAGGCATTTACAAATGCCATAATAAGCGGCGACGCGGATACCTTTAAAAGCGTGCCAGGCATCGGACCAAAAACAGCTAGGCGCATAATAGCCGAGCTAAGTGACGCTAAGCTTATAAGCGACGAGAGCGTGCCAAGCTACCAAAATGAGGCACTTTTGGCACTTGAAGCGCTTGGCTTTAAGCGTGAAAAGATAGTGAAAATTTTGCCTGATTGTAAGAGTGAAAACACGAGCGATCTTATAAAAGAGGCACTTAAAAAACTAGGATAAGGATAAAAAAGATGAATTTAGGCGTGATATTTGGGGCAAAGAGTTTTGAGCATGAGATAAGCATAGTAAGCGCGATAGTTTTAAAAAACGTCCTAAAACAGGAGCTAAAATTTATATTTTGCGATGCAAGTAGGGACTTTTACTTGATAGAGCAAAAAGATATGAGAGCAAATTTCTTCAGCTCTGGCAAATACAAAAACTCAAAAAAGCTATTTTTATCTAAAGGCGGCTTTTACGCGCACTCGCTTTTTGGCACAAACAAAGTTGAATGTGACGTCATTATAAATTTGATCCACGGCATGGACGGCGAAGATGGCAAGATAGCGGCACTTTTTGACTTTTACGGCATAAAATACATAGGTCCAAGGCTTGAAGCAAGCGCGCTTAGCTACAACAAAGAGCTTACTAAATTTCTAGCGCAAAAGGCTGGCGTAAAGGCGCTTGACTATGAGATGCTAACTCGTCAAAGTGAGCCAAAATTTCACTATCCTATTATATTAAAGCCAGCAAGGCTAGGAAGCAGCATCGGCGTGAGTGTCGTGCATGACGATAGCGAGCTTGCCTACGCAAAAGACGTGGCGTTTGAATTTGATAAAGATGTTTTGGTAGAACCTTTTATAAAAGGCGTCAAAGAGTACAACCTAGCAGGGTGTAGGATCGATGGAAAGATCAAATTTTCTATCGTTGAAGAGCCAAAAAAGAAAGAATTTCTTGACTACGAGCAAAAATATCTAAGTTTTTCAAATGAAAACAAGGTAAAAGAGGCGGAAATTTCTGAAGAGCTAAAGCAAAAGCTTAAATTTAACTTTTCTAAAATTTATGATTGTGGATTTGACGGAGCGATCATTAGATGCGACTTTTTTGTGATAGATGACGAGGTTTATCTAAACGAGATCAATCCAAACCCGGGCAGCCTTGCAAACTATCTGTTTGAGGACTTTGAGAGCACACTAAATGCCCTTGCAAACTCACTTCCAAAAGAGCGTGATATAAAGATTGATTATAAATTTATAAACTCGATCACTTCGGTAAAAGGTAGCAGCAAGCTCTAGGCTATTTAGTGATATATAAAGAAGTTTGTGATATTTTACGTAAAATTTTACATAAAGAGCGACAATGGTAACTTTTACAAAAGATGAAATTTATACGGCGACTGAGGTGGTTAGAAATTTTAGCTCAGTGCTTTCACGCGTGGGAGCTAGTGAGCTAAAGCGCGCTGTCATCGTTAAAAACAATAAATTTGAAGCTGTCCTTTTAAATATGGAAGAGTATGAGCGCCTTTGCGAGGCTGTAAGCGTGCTAGAGAGCATTTATGCTGCTAAAAAGAGAGAAAATGATGGCGAGTAGGGCAGTAAAATACGGCTCAGACGAGTATGAGATCAGCTACGATGTAGTAAATCCAAAATGCAAAAAAGTAGTGCTTTTCTTGCACGGCTGGGGTGCTAATAAAGAGATAATGAAAAAGGCTTTTGGCTCATATCTAAGCGAGTTTTGCCACGTCTATATCGACATGCCAGGCTTTGGCAAAAGCTCCATTTTTAAGCCTTTAAAAACAAGCGACTACGCAAAAATCGTTGCAAATTTCTGTGACGAGCTACAAATAAAACCAGACATCATCGCAGGCCACAGCTTTGGTGGCAAGGTCGCAACGCTTCTAAAACCGCCATATCTAGTGCTTTTAAGCTCTGCTGGCATAGTTGTCAAAAAGCCATTTATCGTGCGAGCAAAGATAGCAATTTTTAAAATTTTAAAGATATTTGGCTTTGGTAAATTTTACAAACTCTTTGCCACAAAAGATGTGAGCGGCATGAGCAGAGTGATGTATGAAACCCTAAAAAATGTCGTTGATGAGGATTTTACAAAGCATTTTGCTGACTTTAGCGGCAGAGCTTTTATATTTTGGGGCGAAAATGACAAAGCAACGCCCGTAACAAGCGGCGAAACGATACATAAACTCATAAAAAATAGCTCATTTTTCCCACTTGGGGGTGATCATTTTTTCTTTTTACTTCACGCTAAATTTATAGGCGAGGAGATAGAAAAGGGGATAAATTTTGAGCCAAATGAAGCAAAAAATGTCGTGTTGGATGACGATGAAAGCGGGATCGAGGAGATAAGATGAGTATATTTTTAAGTATAAGCACAGTTTTATTTATCTTTGCGATTGCATTTTACGCTATCACCTGCTTTCAGTGGTTTTCATATAAGCCTGAGCGTGTGCTCTTTCACTTTACAAAGCCCGCTTGGCACGTCTTTTTCTTCATTGTGCCGTTGGTGCTTTTTTACACGACTGGCAAGTGGTTTTTTATCTACTTTTACTTCGCGCTTTTGCCAGCTCTTTATCTTTGGCATAAAAAGCTTGATAAAAAGCTAGTTTTTACAGCTAGGATAAAGCACTTTTTTGCCATCCTTGCTTGCGCTATCATCTTAAACTATGCTTTAAATTTCATCATCCACAAGGCATTTTTGGCTCCTATGCCACTTTTTGTCTTGGTTGTGAGCCTATTTTTTAGTGAAATTTTAGAAAAGATCAAATTTCAAGGCTTTAAAAACAAGGCGCTTAAAAAACTTGGCGCAAACAAAGAGCTAAAGATCATCCTAATCACCGCAAGCTACGGCAAAACTAGTATCAAAAATTTCCTCTTTGAAATTTTAAAAGATAGCTTTGTCTGCTACAAAACTCCTCGCAGTGTAAATACAATGGCTGGCATCATCAAAGATATCAATGAAAATTTAAGCGAGCAAACGCAAATTTACATCGCTGAGGCAGGCGCTAGGCTAAAGGGTGATATCCTAGAGATCACTAAATTTCTAAATCCGCAAATCGTCATCGTTGGCGAGATCGGCGCGCAACACATCGAGTATTTTAAAACGCTTGATAACATCCGCGCGACAAAGCTTGAAGCACTGCAAAGTGCTCGCTTGCAAAGGGCTTTTTTACATAGCTCGACAAAGAAAGAGGCAAGCCAAAATTTAGAAATTTACGATGAGAGCCTAAAAGATATAAACGCAAATTTAGATGGAATTTCATTTACGCTTGATGGCAAAAACTACGCTTCGCCGCTACTTGGCAAATTTAACGCTACAAATTTAGCCGTTTGCATCAAGGTGGCAAGATACCTAAAAATGAGCGATGAAGCGATAGATAGTGCGCTATCTAAGATGAAAAACGTCGAGCACCGCCTAAGCAAGATCGAGGCTGGCGGCAAGCTGATAATTGACGATAGTTTTAATGGAAATTTCTCAGGCATGAGCGCAAGCTACGAGCTTGTAAGCACCTACGCTGGCAGAAAAGTGCTGCTAACACCTGGTATCGTCGAGAGCGATGCGGAGCAAAATGCAAATTTGGCCAAAGTGATAAATGAAATTTTTGACCTTGTCATCATCACAAGCTCGCTAAATGCCGAAGTCTTGCTAAAACACATCGTTAAGCCAAAGATCATCATCCTAAAGGACAAGAACAAAATGCAAGAAATTTTAGCCCAAAACACGCATGCTGGCGATCTTATACTATTTTCAAATGACGCACCGAGTTTTATATGAAAAAGATAGTTTTTTTAGCTCTAATCTTAAGCTTAGCCTTAGGCTTTGACATCGATGACTACGACAGGGGCAACGAAGCCCTAAATGCCGGAGACTACGCAACTGCGTATGAAATTTTTTACGATGGTTGCGAGCAAAAAGATGTGCTTTCGTGCGAGGCTTTGGGTGATATGTTTGTAAATGAAGAGATAAACGAGCAAATGGATGGAGATCTTAAAAAGCACTCAAATATCGAGCTTGGCGTGAGTTATTTTATGAAAAGCTGTGATCTTGGCTATCAAAACGCCTGCGATGACGTACTAAGCCTAAAGGACGATCTAAATATCACCTTGCCATCTGGCGTCTATGAAAATGCCAAAGCTAGATATGACGAGCTTTTTGAAGAGTTTAAAGAGCAAGAAGCGAATAAAACTATTGAAGCCGAAGAGCCAAAGGCCAAAAAATAGTCAAATTTAACTTAGTAGGCAAGCTAAATTTCACATCAAATTTAAAATTTCAAATTTGAAAAGCTCAGTGTCTTGCCGCCTTTTTGAAAGTGGCTAATACAAAAGAGGCATAAAGACAAGCCACATCTTGCGTTGTTATAAAACTACGCACTTTTTAAATAAGCAGGGTTAAATTTATACCGCAGGGCAAAGTATTATTTAGGCTTGCTCGTCTATGGCTTTTAAAATTTTTTCTAAATTTTGCTTTCTCACAGCACTGCCAGTTATGAAAAGATCGACAAACCACCAAATGGTTATGACAATGCCCAAGATACCAGCTATAAAGGTATTTACTCCGATTAGTTTAAAGGCATTTTGCAGATCTTCATTTGTAGCGGCGTTTGCAACTGCGTCAAGTGTCGCACCGGTTATGACTATAAAAAGGATCATATGGGCTAGAAAAAGGGCTAGTTTTAGTACCCCAAGCCAAATTTGCCCCGTCATAAAGCGGTTTACGCCAAGCGCACCAAAGATGAAGCTCCCCACCCAAAAGACAAAGATAGGCGACTTTAAATTTAAGATCGGTATCTTTTGCGCTAGCTCATCAAGCCTTTTCTCATCAAGCGTGCCGAGTTTATTTTCTAGCATTTTTAGCAGGGCAAAGTCCTTTGGCAGTTTGTCTTGTAATAACGAAATGATAGAATTTGCGTTCATTTTCTCTCCTTTTTAAAAGGCGGATTATATAAAATTTGATCTAAATTTAAGCTAGTTTGCCAAGTCTTCAGCCACTTTGGCGGCTAGTTTTAGTTTATCACTATCAAAGTGCGTGTAAATTCGCGAGGTATTTAGGCTTGCATGTCCAAGAGCTTCTTGCACTAGCACAAGGTCTTTTTGCTTTTTATAAAGCATCGTTGCAAAGGTGTGGCGTAGCATGTGAGCGCCATTTTTCTCTTTTCTGATGCCAGCTTTAAACAAAATTTGCTCCACGATACGGCTAACATAAGCCTGCGTGAGCCTTGTGCCTTTTTTATTTATAAAAAGATAGCCCTCTTTGTTGATGTAGTTTATGGCGATTGCGTTTAGATGAGCTTCGATTAGGTGACGCTTTATCATTACGATGCGGTATTTGTTGCCTTTACCATGAATTCTAATGATAAAAAGATCGCCATCTTCAGTGATATCTTTTCTCTTTAAATTTAGCGCCTCGCTCACACGGATGCCAGTAAAGATAATGACCTTGATGATGAGCTTGTTGCGGTTTGAGTTTTGCTTAAAGTCGCTCTCCTCGATCGCTTCAAGAAATTTCTTGACCTCCTCTTCACCCATAAACTCAGGCAGCTTTTGCCCTTTGTTGCCGCTAACGCCACCCCAGTTTTTTAAATTTATATCAAAAACGTGAGCTTTGCCGTCCTCTTCGTTTTGTTTATCAAGAAATGCAAAGAAATTTATCACTGAAATTCTGTAGTTTTTCTTGCTCGCATCACTTAGTCCGCCAGTTGTGCTAGCTAGTATTTCACTTAACAGCTCTTCATCGATCTGCTTCAGGCTGCTAAGCTCATAAAATTTCATCGTCTCATATATCTTTTTAAGCGGGTTAAAGTAGGTATTTATGCCAGTTAGACCTGCATTTCTAGCGCTTTTTACCAGGCCGTCAAGCTGCTCTATGTTTTTTATCTCGCGGCTTAGGGCGAAATTTACACTTGCAAGCGCCTTTGGATCTCTTAACTCCTTGTTTGAAAGCGAGCTAAGTTTAAATTTGACATATCTTGTGAGCCAAAAAATAAATGAGCTCTCAAAACTATCTTTGCAGTCAAGTGGAAATTTCATGCTTAAAGCGTTCTCTCTTTTATCACTCTGGCTGTCTCTATGGCGATCTCAAGCTCTTCGTTGGTTGGGATGATGAGCGTTTTTATCTTAGCGCCGTCTTCATCTATGCACCTCTCGCCTCGCTTGTCAGAGAAATTTAGCTCGTGGTTGATGTGGATGCCAAGATGCTTTAGGTCATCACAAATTTTTTGCCTTGTATTTGGCGCATTTTCGCCGATACCGCCGGTAAATATAAGAGCATCAACACGCCCTAAAATGGCGTAGTATGAGCCGATATACTTTTTCACTCGGTAGCAAAACATCTCAAACGCAAGCTTTGCGCGCTCGTCGTCTTGCATCTTAGCTACGACCTCTCTCATGTCGCTTGAGCCACAAATTCCAAAAAGTCCGCTTTTTTTGTTTAAGAAGTTATCGATCTCGTTCCACTTTAAAACGCCGATATTTAGCAGATAGATGACCACAGCTGGGTCCATATCGCCGCTTCTTGTGCCCATTATGAGCCCTTCAAGTGGGCTAAGACCCATTGAAGTGTCGATGCTTTTGCCATTTTGCACCGCACAAGCTGAGGCGCCGTTGCCTAAGTGAAGCGAGATAGCGTTAAATTTATCAAACTCTATGCCAAGCATTTTTGCCGCTTGCTTGCAGACATATCTGTGTGAAGTGCCGTGAAAGCCGTATTTTCTGATGTGGTGAGTCTTGCAAACGTCGTAGGGTAGGGCATAGCGGTAGGCGTATTCTGGCATACTTTGATGAAACACAGTGTCAAAAACGACCACGTGAGGCACGTTTTTGCTCTCTTTCATCGCGTTTTTGATGCCAGCAAGGTGCCCTGGGTTGTGAAGTGGGGCAAGAGGGCTTATCTCCTCGATCTTTTTGATGACGCTTTCATCAACGATCATCGAGCTAAAAAAGCTCTCGCCGCCATGCACTATCCTGTGTCCGATGCCGTCAAGCTCGCTTAGATCGTGCAGTGTATGCGAGGTGGTAAAGAGCTCGTTCATCGCCTCAAGTCCGTCGTGGTGGTCTTTTATGAAGCGTTTTATCTCATAAACTTCGCCATTTGCCTTTAGCACCGCCCTTGAGCTAGAGCTGCCGATTTGCTCGACTAGACCGCTTGCTAGACTTGTTTTTGTCTGCATTTCAAAAAGTTGAAATTTTATCGAGCTGCTACCTGAGTTTAAAACTAAAATTCTCATATCACTCTCCTGCTTGTATCGCGCTTATTAAGATGGTATTTACGACGTCTTCGACGAGGCAGCCGCGGCTTAGGTCATTTACTGGTTTTTTTAGCCCTTGAAGGATTGGACCTATTGCTAGGGCGTTTGCACTTCGCTGAACTGCCTTGTAGCAGATATTTCCGCAGTTTAAATTTGGAAATATAAAGACATTTGCAAGACCTGCCACATCGGAATTTGGCATCTTTTTGCTAGCCACGCTTAGATCAACCGCCGCGTCAAACTGAATTGGCGCAGCTATTTTTAAATTTACATCAAGCTCGCTCGCCTTTTTGGCAGCCTCTTTTACAAACTCCACGTCAGCCCCGCTGCCACTATCAGCAGTTGAGTAGCTTAGCATGGCGATTTTTGGGCTAAGCCCAAAGGCGCTTGCTGTTTGAGCGCTACTTAGTGTGATGCTAGCTAGCTCGTCGGCGCTTGGATTTGGCGTGACGGCGCAGTCTGCAAAGAGTAAAATTTCCTCTTCAAGCGCCATGAAAAATGCCCCGCTTACCACACTTACATTTGGCTTTGTTTTTATGATCTGAAGGGCTGGGCGGATCGTATCAGCCGTGCTCATCGTAGCGCCACTTACCAAAGCATCAGCTATGCCTTCATGAATTAGCATCGTGGCAAAGTAAATTTTATCTTTTGCAAGTGCGTTTGCCTTGGCTTCATCCACGCCTTTATGTTTTCTTAGCTCATAAATTTTCTTTGCAAATTCATCTGTTAGCTCATTTTGCGCTGGATTTAGCACCTTTGCTTTGCTTAAATTTAGCCCCAAAGTGGCTGCCTTTTTTGAAATTTCACTTTCAAGCCCTAGCAAGATGATATTTGCCGCACCTTTTTCTAGCACGATGTGAGCTGCTTTTAAAATTCTCTCATCATCACTTTCAGGCAAAACGACGGTTTTGTTTGCCGCTTTGGCTCTTTTTAGAAGCAAGCTTTGAAATTTAAATGGCGTGATGATCTCGGCTTTGTAGCTTAAAATTTCATCAAATTTATCAGTTATTAGAAGCTTTGAGTTTAAATTTAGCGCCCTTAGCTCGCTTGCATTTTCGTCAAAGACTGGCGCGTCTAAATTTCTAGCTAGCTTTAAATTTAGCTCGCTCTTGCCAAAGACGCTAAAGCCCTCACAGCCAACGACTATGACGAAGTCGCTTTTGGCCTTTAGCTCTTCAAATTTATCTATAAATTTTAAAAAAAACTCCTTTTCATTTAAATTTATTAGATTTTTTTTGTCATTTTCGTCTGGAGTTATCTTAAAGATCTCAACTTTTTTGAATTTTGTAGCTATAATTTCCTGCAAATATGCTAGATTTTTGTCTGAAAAAATGTAACAACTTTTCATTTTGTGACCTTTTTGGGAACTTAAATTGCTTAATCTTAGCACAAAGATACTTATTTTAAGGCATTTTATGAACTATAAAAAGATTTGGCTCGTCACATTTGCGGGCATTTTTTACACAGGTTGCACCCCAAGTGCAGATCCTCACATCAATATGAAACCCCCAGTTTATGTCGAGCAACTCCCTTCAAAAGATAGTGGCAACGGTCAAAGCAACGCCGGCAGCCTCTTTGGCAAGGGCGAAAATCCGCTATTTTCAGATAGAAAGGCGATGAATGTAAATGACATCGTAACCATCGTCATCTCAGAAAATGCAAGTCAAATTTCAAGCGGCAGCAAAAGCACCAACAAAGATAGCACCATTTCGCTTGGTGGTGGCGTTTTCACAGCTGGAGCTGCACCGCTTTCAACCGTGGCTGATAATCTAAACAAATACGGTGACATCGGCTTTAAAGCAGGTGGCGGCAATAAATTTACAGGAAGTGGCACTAGCAACAGAAGCGAGAAATTTACCGCGACCATCTCAGCTAGGATCATCAAGATCCTAAACAACGGCAACTACTTCATTGAAGGCAGCCGCGAGCTACTTATAAATGGCGAAAAGCAGATCATGCAAGTAAGTGGCGTTATCAGACCTTACGACATCTCGCAAAACAACGAAATCGACTCAAAATACATAGCTGACGCCAAAATTTTGTATAAAACTGAGGGCGAGCTAGACAAATCAACCAAAAAACCTTGGGGCACAAGGCTTATGGAGGCTATCTGGCCATTTTAATGCAAATTTAAAAGCCTAAATTTAACCCATTTAGGCTTTTGTAATTTTATACCTTAAATTTCACTTTTCTTAAAAACACTAAATTATATTTTTTAAAAATTATTAAAAATTTGAATTGATATTTACTTTCAGAAAAATAGAATTTTTGCCATATCATTTCTCAAAATGGGGTAAATTCTCACTAAATATTATTTTTTAGCATATTTTAAGACTATTGATAACAAGGCGTTTAAAATTTTAATCTTTAAAATTTATTTAAATATAATTATTAATATAATAAAATAATATTTGTCTTTTTTAAAAAAGATAAGATACAAAATAAACAAATTTCAAATGAAGGAGCTTATATGAATAATGACTTGCGTCAAAAGATCAATAGACGCTTAAGCGAACTTAGTGCATTGCCTAAGATGAAAAATGACACTAGTATTACGCAGCTTTTAAAAGATAAGGGCTTTACTAGGCGTGATTTTATGAAGTGGGCTGGTGCGATGACAGCTTTTATGGCATTGCCAAGTGCGATGACACCGATGGTTGCTCGTGCTGCTGAGCTAAGCGATAGGCTCCCTGTGATATGGCTTCACATGGCAGAATGCACTGGCTGTAGCGAGGGCTTGCTAAGAACTGACGCTCCAAGCATAGATAGCCTTATATTTGACTACATAAGCCTTGAATACCACGAAACTATCATGGCGGCTGCTGGCTGGCAGGCTGAAGAAAATTTAGAGCATGCGATAGAAAAATATAAAGGCAGATATATCCTGCTAGTTGAGGGTGGCGTCCCAACTGGAGCAACTGAGCACTTTTTAACAGTTGGACCTCACGGCACAAGCGGCAAAACTCACGCTGTAAATGCCTCTGCTAACGCGGCTGCTATCTTTGCCATTGGCACCTGTTCTAGCTTTGGCGGTATCCAAGCAGCTAAGCCAAATCCAACAAATTCAGTCGGTCTTTCAAAGGTGACTGATAAGCCAGTCATAAACGTACCAGGCTGTCCTCCAAGCGAGAAAAACATCGTTGGCAACGTGCTTCACTACTTGCTATTTGGCACCTTGCCTGCACTTGATGTTTATAACAGACCAAAATGGGCTTATGGCTTAAGAATTCACGATCTTTGCGAGAGACGTGGCCACTTTGATGCAGGCGAATTTGTCCAAAGCTTTGGCGACGAGGGTGCAAAAAATGGCTACTGCTTATATAAAGTAGGCTGTAAAGGTCCATATACATTTAATAACTGCTCACGCGAGAGATTTAACCAGCACACATCATGGCCAGTTCAGGCAGGTCACGGCTGTATAGGCTGCTCAGAGCCAGACTTCTGGGATACGATGGGGCCATTTGAAGAGCCTATGGCTGATAGGCTGTTTGACACTGTTTTAGGGCTTGGCGCTGATAATGTAAGTGATAAAATAGGCATTGGAATTTTAGCTCTAGCAGGTATTGGCATAGCGGCTCACGCTGCACTAGCTTGTATGAGTAAAGATAAAGAATAAGGCGAAAAAATGAGTGAAAAAAGAATAGTAATAGACCCTATAACACGTATCGAAGGGCACTTAAGAATAGAAGTCGTAGTCGATGAAAACAACGTTGTAAAAGAGGCTTACTCTGGCTCAACTCTTTGGAGGGGCTTAGAGCAGATAGTAAAAAACAGAGACCCAAGAGATGCTGGCTTTTTCATGCAAAGAATTTGTGGCGTTTGCACATACTCACACTACCGAGCAGGCATAGTCGCAGTTGAGGACGCCCTTGGCATCAAGCCTCCGCTAAATGCTGAGCTAACTAGAACGCTCATGAACGCAGCTTTATATCTTCACGATCACATCGTGCACTTTTATCAGCTTCACGGCATGGACTGGGCAGACGTCGTCTCTGCACTAAGCGCAGACGTACATAAAGCTAGCGAGGAGGCGTTTAAATACACTAATCTGCCATTTGCCACGGGAGCTGACAAGCTAAAAGAGGTAAAAGAGAGGGTTGAAGCCTTTGTTAAAAAGGGCAACCTTGGACCATTTGCCAACGCATACTGGGGACATAGCACATATAAATTTACTCCTGAGCAAAATTTAATCGTCCTCTCTCACTATCTTGAGTGTCTTAGGATTCAAAGAACAGCAGCTCAGATGATGGCTATCTTTGGCGCGAAAAACCCACACCCACAAAGCCTAACAGTTGGCGGCGTGACCTGTGTGATGGACCTTATGGATCCAGCTAGAATGGGCGAATATATGAGTAAATTTGCTGAGATCAAAGAATTTGTCGATAGAGCTTACTATCCAGATATTTTGATGGCGGCTAAGGCTTATGCAAACGAACCAAGCGTTTTAAACGACGTTGGCGTATCAAATTTATTCTGCTACGATGAGTTTTTGATCGGCAAAAATGACCATCTATTTAAAGGTGGCATCATCTTAAATGGTGATATTAGCAAGGTTTATGATATCGACGAAAATAAAATTACAGAAGAGGCGACAAGATCTTGGTATAAAAATGACAAAGCGCTTCACCCTTATGACGGCGAGACAGAGGCAAACTACACAGGCCTTGTTGATGGCGAGAGCATAGACGGCGAGGGCAAGCTAGCTCACAGTAAGCTTTTTGACACAAAGGGCAAATATAGCTGGATCAAAGCGCCAAGATATGATGGCATGCCTATGCAAGTAGGACCGATCGCAAGCATCGTCATAAACTACGCTAAAGGCAACGAGAGAGTTAAAAAGATAGTTGATGAGTTTTTAGCAAAGAGTGGCTTGCCACTAAGTGCAGTCTTTTCAACTCTAGGCAGAACCGCTGCTCGTATGCTTGAAGCAAAAGTGGTCGCAGAGCACACAATGGACGCATTTAATGCCTTGATCGACAATTTAAAGACAGATCAAGAAACCTGCACAAAATATGTCATAGATAATGGCAAAGAGTATAAAGGCCACTTCAAAGGCAACGCTCCAAGAGGCGCGCTAAGCCACTGGTGTCGCATAAAAGATGGCGTCATCTCAAACTGGCAAGCGGTCGTGCCAAGCACTTGGAACGCCTCTCCAAAAGATGCCAAAGGTCAAATGGGAAGCTACGAGGCGTGCTTAGTTGGTATGAAGATCGCTGATCTTTCAAAACCACTTGAGATAATACGAAAAATTCACTCTTACGACCCTTGCATCGCGTGTGCCGTGCATGTTATGGACACAAAGGGAAATGATTTGAGTACTTATAAGATAAATCCAAATTTGTAAGGAGAAAAGATGTCACATAAAAATCCTGACAGGATCAGCGAATATGAATTCTCCATCGGCGTTAGGCTGACACACTGGATTAGATTTGTAGCTATCACGCTTTTAGTTGTGAGCGGCTACTACATCTCTTATGTCTTTATGAGTCCAGAGATCACGAGCGAGCCTACAAATTTCATGCAAGCAAAGTGGCGTTTGGCGCACCAGGTCGCTGGCTTTGTGCTAATAGCGGTATTTATCTTTAAATTCTATCTATTTGTCTTTGATAAACACAGCAAAAAAGAGTGGATGAGCGTGCTTGACTTTTTAAGCCCAAAAGTTTGGATAGCGCAGATAAAGTACTACATCTTTATGGGGCCGCACCCGCACTTAAGGGGCGTTTATAACCCATTGCAGTTTGCCTCATACTTCTTCTTTTACGTCATCTTAGCACTCATCTGTCTAACTGGACTAGTGCTTTACGCTCACGTTTATCACAATGGGCTTGGCGGAGCGATATATGAGCCAGCGAGATACTTTGAAGAGCTTATGGGCGGACTAGCAAATGTTAGAACGATACATAGAATTTGCATGTGGGTCATCATGATATTTGTGCCTATTCACGTTTATATGGCGATATTTAACGCCGTTAAAGGCAAAAATGGAGCGATGGACGCCATCGTTAGCGGCTATAAATTTGTAAAAGAACACTGATGAGAGTGCTGGTTCTTGGCATCGGCAACGTTATGTTTGCTGATGAGGGCATAGGTGTTCATTTTGTAAATTTGATGGCTAAAAACTATAAATTTACAAGCTCTAAAAACGAGCTTACATTAATGGACGGGGGCACTTTAGCCCTCGCTCTAACTCATATTATAAGCGAATTTGACTATCTTATCGTCGTTGATTGCATTAGTGCAAATGGCGCAAGCGTGGGCGATGTTTATTTTTTTGACTTTCTAAACGTGCCAAATTTTATCAGCTGGGACGGCTCGGCTCACGAGATCGAGATGCTCCAAACCCTTCATCTAATGGAGCTTGCAGGAGATAGGCCGACAACTAAAATCTTAGGTATCGTGCCTAGCCGCATAGAGTCATCAAATTTTAGCCTCTCAGATGAAGTGATAAAAGCTTCTAATATCCTAGAAAAAACGCTACTTGAACACTTAAAAGAGCTTGATTTTAAGTGCGAAAAGGTGGCAAATTTCACCCTAAACGACACCCTCGATGACTACGCCAAAAAAGGTTTAAAATGATACTTGCTTTTAAATTTGACTGCTTTAAAGACCCAGCCTTTTTGGCGCCATTTTTACGTGTATTGGCTAAAGATCTTTTGCACTCCATAAGCTGCAAAAATGATCAAATTTGCCTAAAAGTAAGTGGCTCAAATGAGGAGCTTAGCGCCCTAGCAGACAGAGCCAGCGCCATTTTGCCCTATAGCCTTTTTATAAAACATAGCGAGGTTGATGTGGCAGATGAGCTTGACGTGGCAGGTGAGATTAAAGGGGTAAAATTTGGCACGCTTAGCCCATCTCAAGCGGCGGCATTTTTGGCTAATGGCAAGGCTATTTTAAATGAAAGTGGCGTGCTTGCTTGGAGTAAATTTGATGGCGAGATAACGCTTGATGATTTTAATGAAAAGCTTAATACTTGCCTAAATTTACTGCAAAATGGCAAGAGCGTTTGCATAGAGCAAGATAAAAATTTATATGAAATTTCTCTTGGGGTAAAATTTGATGCAAATTTCTTGATGCCTGTAAATTTAAAGCAGCTACCAAAAATTTTTATAGCTGGTGATAGGGCGCAGATCGCGCTTGCTAGCTTTGAAAAGCCACTTTTGGCACTAAAAACGACAGCCATTTATAGGCAAAATCACGAGGGCGCACCGCTATTTTTTGACGTGATGGCGCCAAATGACCTTTTTCTTTACGCCCTTTGCGAGCAGCTAAATAAAGAGAGCTTTAGCTTTTTAAGCGTTTCTGTAAAGGAGCAAAAAAGCGCCCTTTCAAGGCTTGCTTTGCTTGAAAACAGCGCACTTTTAAGCCCATTTTTTTACACAAATGATGAGAAATTTGAGCTTAGCTATTTGGGCGAGGTGGCTTTGGGGCTTAAATTTAGCAAATTTAGCGATGATGAAATTTGCCTGCTTTCAAAATCAAGCAAAACGCAGCTTCTATTTTTACCAAAATTTAGTAGCTTTGAAGAAATTTATGAGCTCATAAGAGCTGATGAGGGCGGCAAAAGGCTACTTGAAAACTTCAGTAAAGAGCGCGCACTGCCAAGTGATAAATTTAGCTCAAACGCTAGCTTTTTCTCGCTGTTTTGCATAGCTGGACGCTTGCTTGGCTTAAGTGATGAGTTTAAAAAAGCAGGGGAGAATTTGCTTCTTTTAGCAGCTGATTTTAGCGGCCAAAAGGGCGTTAGGATAGATTATAAGATGAAAGATGATTTTGGTTTAGACGGGGTTAAGTTTGTAAAAAGTATTATTTCATTCATCCTTGCTGGCGCTGGAGAGAAGAATATCAGCTTTGGTTGCACCGAGTCTTTGGCGCATTTTTTGAGCGATTTTAGCTATGAAAAACGAGATAAATTTAACATTAAAAATGTTACTTTAAGCGGGGATTTATTTTACAATAAGGTAGTTAGCAACTTGATAAAAAAGCACCTAAACCCAAATATAAAAACAAATTTTGACCCCGGATTTGGCATTGAGATCAAGCTTTAGATATGAGATCAAAGGCTTAGTTCAAGGCGTTGGTTTTAGACCTTTTGTCTATACTTTGGCGCATAAATTTGCCCTTGTTGGCGAAATTTACAACGATGATGAGGGCGTGAAGCTAAATTTTAGCGGCGAAGAGGCTAGCTTTTTGGCTTTTGAAAAAGAGCTTTATGAGAAGCTGCCAGCTCTTGCTAGGATCGATGAACTAAAGAAATTTAAGATAGATCAAATTTATGAAAAGCTTGAGATCATCGCTTCAAAATCAGCCACCAAACAAGCGCCTATCTTGCCTGATTATGCACTTTGTGATGACTGCTTGCGCGAGTTTCATGACCCCACAAACCCACGCTACAAATACCCATTTATAAACTGCACAAACTGCGGACCGAGATTTTCGATCATCAAAGCATTGCCTTATGATAGGGTAAATACGACGATGAACGAGTTTAAGATGTGCGAGTTTTGTGGGGGCGAATACAAAGACCCGCTTAATCGCCGCTACCACGCAGAGCCGATCTCTTGCCCAAACTGCGGACCAAAGCTATATCTAAAAGATAAATTTGGCAAAGTCATGGCTAGTAAAAACGAAGCGGCAAAAGAGGCGGCTAGGCTCATAAACGAGGGCAAAATTTTAGCCATTAAAGGGCTTGGTGGCTTTCATCTGGTTTGCGACGCGACAAATGAAGCAGCAGTTTGCGAGCTAAGAGCTAGAAAGCACCGCCCAAGCAAGCCATTTGCGCTTATGAGTAAAAATTTACAAAACGCTAGAGAGATAGCGCAAATTTCAGAGGCGGAGGCAAAGCTTCTTAGCTCAAATTTAAAGCCTATCGTCTTGCTTGAAGCAAAAAATGGCTCAAATATCGCAAAAAGCGTCGCTCCAAATTTAAACAAGCTTGGTGTCATGCTTGCATTTAGCGGCATACATCTTTTGCTATTTGACCACTTAGAACACGACATTATCGCAACTAGCGCAAACATCTCAGGTGAGGTTGTGATAAAGGACGAGAGCGAGCTAAGGGAGAAACTAGGTGACGTCATAGACTTTTATCTTGATCACGACCGAGAAATTTACTCACCAAGCGACGATAGTATCGCATTTTGCGTTGGTGATGAGACAATTTTTACAAGAACAAGTCGTGGGCTAAATCCAAATTTCATCCATACAAATTTTAAGCAAAAAGGGACATTTTTAGCCCTTGGAGCGGAGCTAAAAAGCTCATTTTGTATCTACAAAGACGGTCTTTTGATGGTTAGTCCATATATCGGCGACCTAAAAAACGTGGCGACTTTTGATAGGTTTAAGGATATTTTCACCCTTTTTGAAACGACTTATGATCTAAAAATAGACAAGGTCATAGCTGATCTTCATCCAAATTTTTTAAATACAAAATGGGCAAAAGAGCAGGGCTTTGAGCTAGTTCATCTGCAGCACCACTACGCGCATTTGCTAAGTGTGATCTTTGAAAATGATTTGCCAGAAAAAGAGTATCTTGGCTTTTGTTTTGACGGCACTGGATACGGAGAAGACGGCAAAATTTGGGGTGGCGAGGTCTTTAGGCTAGATAAAAAGAGTTACGAGAGAGTTTATCACTTTGATGAATTTAGCTTATTTGGCGGCGAAAATAGCATAAAAAATATCTATCTCATCGCTTATTCTATTATTTTGAAGTATCAGCTTGAAGACGAGGGGCATAAATTTTTAGTAAATTTTGATGAAAAGGTGCTTAGAAATTTCAAGATGATGGAGCAAAAGGGGCTAAATTTAGTAAAAACTAGCTCTGTTGGTAGGATATTTGACGCATTTGGTGCGATAATATGTGGTATTTTTCACTCGAGTTTTGAGGGCGAGAGTGGCATGAGGCTTGAGGCACTTTATGATAAAAATTTAGATGCGTGTTACAAATTTATTCTAAATGACGGAGTTATCAGCTTTAAAGATGCCTTTAAAAGTGCTTTAAAAGATGAGCCAAGAGTGGCTGCAACGGCATTTATAAATGGCATGGCTGATATTATTTTTGAAATTTCTAAAAATGAGAAAAAAGAGATTTTGCTAAGTGGCGGAGTTTTTCAAAATAAGACTTTGCTTGAGCTTATTTACAAAAAATTTACTAAAGCAAATTTGAAATTTTATATCAATAAGAAATTCTGCAGTAACGATTCTAACGTAAATTTAGGGCAAATTTATTATTATTTATCCACATTTTCTAATAAGTGATGTATAATTATTTTAAACGGTAATCAAACAAGAAAGGAGCAGAAAATGGATAGTGTTATACGTTTTAGTGTTTCTTTACCTAGTCAGTTACTTGACGAACTAGATAAAAAGGTTAGCGAACAAGGCTACGCTTCTAGGAGTGAATTTACAAGGGATTTGATCCGTGAAAAGATCGTAAACGATAGCTGGAAGGACGCTGACGAGGAGTTGATTGGGGTTTTGACGCTCATTTATATGCATCATCACAACGATTTGGTGAATAAAAAGATGGATATAGAGCATAGCTCTGATGTGAAAATCATCTGCACAAATCACGTTCATGTCGATCACCACAACTGCTTAGAAACGATCTCGATAAGAGGTGAGGCTAGCAAGATAGAGCGCTTTGCTGACAGGATTGCTGGCTTAAAGGGTGTTAAGTTTTCTAAACTTACAAAGGCCGCTGTGCCTAAATTTTAAGCTAAAAGCTTTTTTGGCTCTTAAATTTAGGTTTTTTGTAAATAGCTAGCAGCGCTTTCTTGGCTGCAGAGCTTGTCTTATTTTGTCTTTTTGGTAGTTTTTAGCAGTTTATGTGATCCATTTTTGCAAATTGTTATTGGGTTTTGCTATTTCTTGCTTGCCTGATATCTTTTTTGTGGCGAAAGTTTGATGACCGTTTCTTTTTACTTGGGCTTTGGCTAAAGCTAAATTTGCAAAAGCCCGCCCAAGTTTTTTGGCTTTTTAAATTTCTTACTTTTTTGCTTTATTTTTGTTCTAGCATTTTTGGCGCTTGTATGCTATCATTAGCCACAAAAAAATGTCATTTAAAGAGAATGAAAGATGAATTTTTACAATAGAAATTTTCTAGCCAAAGAGCTAGATCGCTGGCAAAAAGAGGATGTGGTCGATAAGGCCACCGCTTTAAAAATAGCAAATTTATATGATATAGATATAGACGCTCATAGCGAAAAGACTAGCTTTATATTAAAGTTGGTTGCTTATCTCTTTTTCGCGCTGGCATTTTTTACCCTTGTTGGAGCCTACTGGGAGGAGATACCAAGGATGGGGCGCCTTGTTATCATCTTTGGCGTTCTTGCTCTTTTAAATTTTGGCGGAGTTTATTATCTCAAAAAGGGCAAAGATAAGCTTGGCACAGCCACACTCTTTTTGGGAAATTTCTGCTATGGAGCAGCCATAGCGCTTATCGCTCAAATTTATAACATCAGCGACGAGCCAAGTGGCGGAGTTTTGCTCTGGAGCGTTGGAGCGATGGCGCTCTCTTTTGCTAGTAAAAAGGCTTTGCTAGTGGCTCAAAGCCTTGTTTTTGCGACGATCTGGTTTGTTTTAAAGGGCATGGGTGGCGAGTTTGCTTATGAATTTATCGTCTTTATAGCCCTTGGCGCCTACACGCTTTACAAAAGTGACTCTATTTTTCTTGCCATCATGCTTTTGGCAGATATATTTTTCTACATCGTTTCGCTTTGCGCTAGGATCAGCGGGTTTAATGAATTTTATGACTATGATCTTATGTTTAGAGCGCCGATGGCTGCTACTTTATCGCTCTCATACGCGCTTTTACTTGTCGCGCTCTTTAGCGTGTTAGCTGGCTTTAGAGATAGGCTAGCGCACCTTGTAAAAGGCTTTGGCAAGTATCTTGGCATCGTTATCTTGATCGTTTGCTTGATAGCTTATGCAAATGGCGACATCTACGAGCTAGAAGAAGATAAATTTTGGTTTGCAAAAGCATTTTTTTATAGCAGTTTTGGCAAGGTTTTTGCCGTATTTAGCATCGCTAGCATTGCGCTATTTTTCAAAGAGAAAAACAAAAGCGGCTTGCTTCTTGGCTTGATACTCTTTGCGTTGCCATTTGTCTTTAGCTTGGGCGTGGGATATGCAAATATCTTCTTCTCGCTAGCAAACATCATCGTTGCAGCCGTGCTTATCAAAAATGGCGAGCTAGCACTTGGACTATGCATGATATTCTTAGTTGCGGTGGTTAGATACTTTGAGTTAATAGGCGATTATTTGGGGGCTACGGCGCTATTTATCGTCTTTGCCTTCGTCGTGCTCGCAGTCGCTGCTAAAAAAGGACGTACAAAATGAAGATAAGATCACTGATACTAGCCATAATCTTTCAAATTTTACTAATAATTGCGATGCTTGCATACGCGCTCATGCCACTTTACCTTGGAAAAGAGGTAAAAGTGAGGGTAAAACTTTACGATCCAAGGGATCTCTTTCGCGGAAACTACGTGAGCTTGAGCTATGATTTTTCAAATTTGCAGCAGTCTAAATTTGATGAAAAAACTGGCGCTGAGATATATATATATGATAGAAATATCTCAAAAAATGATGAAATTTACGCCATTTTAAAGCAAGATGCTAATGCAACTTACGCTTTTGATAAATTTAGCTTTACTAAGCCAAAAGATGTTCTTTTCTTAGCTGGCAAATTTGATGGATATTTATTTGTAAAATATGGCATCGAAGAGTTTTACATGCCAACTAAAAAGGCACAGCAAACCGAGCGAGAGATGATGGATCAAGATATGGATGCTGTTGCTGTTTTGATGGTGATGGATGATGGCAGAGCAAGGCTAAAAGATCTCATCATAACGCTAAATGGCAAAAAAAGAAGCAATGATGAAAATTTTGATGAAAATGGCTACACAGATGATAACGAGAGCTTTGAAGAGCCAGTTCGCTTGCAAGATCAAAGGTAAATTTAAAGGATAATTAAAAAACGGGTTAATTTATCTCATTTGCATAAAATGCCCTTAAATTTTAATTTTATTTTTAAATTTAAGCGGTAAAATCTCTGAAAATTAATAAAAAAGGATAAAAAAATGTGTAAAGACTGCGGTTGTTCAATGGGTAATCACGCCCACACTCACACTCACGCCGATGGCACTACTCACTCACACCCACACACTCATGATGGGCATACAGATCACGCTCATGACGCACACGAGCATAGCCACGAGGCTCACGCACACCCTGTGCTAAACGAGAGCAAAACCATAGACGTGATAGAGAAAATTCTATCTGAAAACGACAAAGAGGCCGCTCACAACAGAGCGCATCTTGATGAGAAAAAGATACTTTGTGTAAATTTGATGAGTAGCCCAGGCGCTGGCAAGACTACGCTTTTAGAGGCTACGATAAAGGCTGGCAAATTTAAAATAGGCGTTGTCGAGGGCGATTTAGAGACCAACCAAGATGCCGACCGCATAGTAAAAGCTGGTGCAAAAGCTCATCAGATAAGCACAGGTCAGACCTGCCACTTAGACGCTTTTATGGTGCATGAAGGGCTTCATCATCTGCCACTAAATGAGCTTGATCTAGTCTTTATAGAAAATGTTGGAAATTTAGTTTGCCCTGCAAGCTACGACGTTGGCTCGCACTTTAACGCTGTGCTTCTTTCAGTGCCAGAGGGTGATGATAAGGTTAGCAAATATCCAGTGATGTTTAGGGCTGCTGACGTGCTTTTGATCACAAAAGCTTCGCTTGCACCGCACTTTGACTTTGATATCGAGCGAGTGAAAAATGACGCTAGAAAGCTAAATCCAAAGGTAGATATCTTCGTCGTAGATAGCAAAACAGGCGAGGGCATCGATAAATGGATAAGCTATTTGGAATTTAAAAAAGAGCTAAGATAATGTGCCTTTCGATCCCTTCAAAAGTAATAGAAATAGACGAAAACAACGTAGCTACCGTTGAGACTCTGGGCGTTACTAGAAAAGTAAGCTTAGATCTCATCTCTGAAGAGGTAAAAGTGGGCGAATACGTGCTAATACACGTTGGATACGCTATGCAAAAGATCGATACGCAGTTTGCGCTGGAGAGCTTGGAGGTCTATCAAAAGATCGCTGAGGATATGGACGCGGGGAAAATTTGATGGATCTTATCAATGACTTTCGCGATAAAAATTTAATCCTTGCCCTTTCAAAACTGATACAAAAAGAGAGCGTAAAACCGCTAAATATCATGGAAATTTGCGGTGGCCACACGCATAGCATTATGAAATTTGCACTGCCAAGTTTGGTTGGAGAGCATATAAATTTCGTCCACGGCCCAGGCTGTCCGGTCTGCGTGATGCCAAAGAGCCGCATAGACGAGGCCTGTAAGCTTGCCAGTATGGATAATGTGATCTTTTGCACGCTAGCTGACATGCTAAGAGTGCCTGGCTCAAAGACAAGCTTGCAAAAGCTTCGCGGCGAGGGACATGATATAAGGGCACTTTACACGCCACTTGATGCGCTAAATTTAGCCCAGCAAAACCCAGACAAAAAGGTCATATTTTTTGCGATCGGCTTTGAGACAACAACACCGATGAGTGCAAATTTAGTTGAAAAAGTGGTGCAAGAGGGCATTAAAAATTTATACTTTCATATAAATCACGTAACCGTCCCAGCTCCAGTTAGAGCTATAATGAGCGATCAAAACGTAATGATAGACGCATTTTTGGGGCCAAGCCACGTGAGCGTCATCACTGGAAGCAAAATTTACAAAGAGCTAGCAGATGAGTTTAAAAGACCGATCGCCATTAGCGGTTTTGAGCCGCTTGACATCATGGCGAGTGTGCTAAATTTAGTCCGTCAGCAAAACGCAGGCACTTATGAAGTCTATAACGAGTACGCAAGGGCGGTCAAAGAAGAGGGCAACTTAAGAGCAAAAGAGCTCATAGCTAAGTACTTTGAGCCGTGCGACTTTGTCTGGAGGGGGCTTGGCGAGATAGCACAAAGTGGCATGAAACTAAAAGACGAGTTTGCCTACCTTGATGCTAGAGTGCAGTTTGACTGTAGTGTAGAGAGCGCTGGCGAGAGCAAGGCTTGCATTTGCGGGCAAATTTTAAGAGGGCTAGCAAAGCCGACTGAGTGCAAAGTCTTTGGTAAGGTTTGCAATCCGCAAAATCCGATAGGATCGTGCATGGTCTCAAGTGAGGGTGCTTGTGCGGCATATTTTAAATACGCAAGAGTTGGTTAAGGAATTTAATGAAAAAGATAATGCTAAGCCACGGCGGCGGCGGTGAGGAGATGAACTCGCTTATAAACGAGACGATATTTAAAATTTTTGATAATGAAATTTTAAGGCAGAGCAATGACTCAGCGATATTAAATTTAGGCGGCAAGATCGCATTTAGCTCCGATAGCTTCGTGGTAACTCCCATTTTTTTTAATGGCGGCGATATCGGCAAGATCGCAGCTTGTGGCACGATAAACGACCTTGCGATGGTTGGAGCAAGCGCAAAATACCTAAGCTGCTCGCTCATCATTGAAGAGGGGCTTAGTATAGATGAGCTTGAAAAGGTGCTTGGCTCACTTGCTAAAACTTGCAAAGAGAGCGGCGTGAGCGTAGTTTGTGGCGATACAAAGGTCGTGCCAAAGGGCAAATGCGACAAAATTTTCATAAACACAGCAGGCATCGGCGAGATAGTTTGCGAGGGCGTGGAGCTTAAAAATTTAAAAGCAGGGGCAAAAATTCTCATCTCTGGAGATGTTGGCAGACACGGCGGTGTGGTGCTTGCAGCAAGAGAAGAATTTGAGCTTGGACTTGATCTAAAAAGTGACTGCAAGAGCCTAAAAGAGGTTGTTTTAAAGCTACTTAGCGCTGGCATAAAACCGCATACTATGCGTGACGCGACTAGGGGCGGACTAAGTGCGGTGCTAAATGAGTGGGCTAAATTTAGCAAATTTGACATCTTAGTTTTTGAAGAAAATATCAAGGTCGCAGACGAAGTGATGGGCGTTTGTGAGCTCTTTGGTTTTGAGCCTTATGAGCTTGCAAATGAGGGCACTTTTGTGATGGCTGTTGATGAGAGCCAGGCTGAAGAGGCACTTAAAATTTTAAGAGAATTTGATCAAAATGCGATGATAATAGGTGAGGTTTTGCAGGCAAAAAACGAGTGTGTCATCATCGAAAACGCCTATAAATCAAGAAGATTCCTCGAGCCGCCAAAGGGCGAGCTACTACCAAGGATCTGCTAATGCACGAGCTTAGTATCGTTCAAAATTTAGTCAGCCTTTGCGAGAAAAATGCCGCCAAAGAAAATGCAAAAGAGATAAGCAAGATCGAGATAAAAGTTGGCCGTTTAAGCGGAGTGGAGCCACACTATCTAGAGAGTGCCTTTGATGTTTATAAGGCTGGCACGATCTGCGAAAACGCCGAGCTTGTCATAAATTTGCAAGGCATTGTGATTGAGTGTTTGGATTGTGGATTTGGCGGGGAGCTTAGCGAAAATGACTTCACCTGCCCAAAGTGCAAAAGTCAAAATTTAAAGGTAACTGACGGCGAGGATATGTATCTGATGCGCCTTGAGATGAAGTAAATTTTACGTATTATAATACGTAAAATTTTATGAATTTATTGATTTTTATGGATAGTGTTAAATTTTTCTCGATCAAACGCCTAAAGAGCCATAAAAACGAGCAAGAGCATAAAAAGAACTTTTTGTTAGTGCAAGCTGGCTGAAAAACTTAGTATTTTAGAAATAACTACGAGAAATTTAGCTTTTAAGGCTTTAGTGGATAATAACAAGGTAGATATTTTAAGCTCTTTTGGCGGCTACTTCAAGTTAGATGATCTCTTTGTCTCAAAGCAAACTTTTGGATTTTGGGCAAAAGTCATCGATGAAGCCAAAATCCACAATGATATCGTCAATCTTGATAAGCTTGATTTTAAAAAGTATTCTAAATTTAACCGCAAAAATAAACTTTTAAACTATCAAAAAGTAAAGATTTTATATGACCTTGCTGTTAAAATTCGAAACCGAGCATTTCATTTTGAAAATCTTTATAAGCTAAATGACGATCAAACGCCGAGAATTTCAACTCGTGTTGGTAAAACTTTAGTAGGCATTGATCCGCAAATGTTAGAAGATTTTATTAATGATGCGTTGTTTTGTTTCGATGAGGATCTGGCAAGATATTTAGAATGAGTGGCGGATAATAAGCTCCGCCGTGAACTTCGCCGCAATTATACTAAACAATAATTATTTTTTGCTTAACACTTTACTCAAATATCAAAAACGGAGCTTGCAGGACGTTTATTATGATCTTTAGTGGCGAGAGCAGGGCGTCTTGCAGTATCTGCGTCGAGTACTCGGGCTTCTCGGTCGTGCCGCGTATGGCGATGACGGTTGAGAGCGAGCGGTCTTTGCCAAGGATGATTTGATTTACAAGCGGGATCTTGTCGATGATGCCGCTTGCGTCTTTTAGTATCTTTAGCTCAAGGTCGATGTTTATCTTTTTGCTCTTTAGGTCGATCGTACCGCGTCCGCCGATATCTGCGCTCGTGCCTATCATCTCAATCGCTAAAAACTCGATCAAGTCGCCCTTTCTTGTAAGTAAAATTTTGCCGTTTTTAACAGTAAAGCCCTTGTCGTTAAAGTCAGGCGTTTTAAAGCTAAGAAGCGATGGCACCGAGTTTAGAAAGCTTAGCAGTTTTTGATAAAAGATGTAGTCTTTTAGATAGGTGCCAAAAAATCTCACCTCAGCCTTGAAATTTTTTGAGCTCTCTCCAAGCATTTTTAGGCGAAATTTACCTCCCTCAAAGCTCTTGATACTAAAAAGATCGTTGATAAACTCGCCACTTATATCAGTTGCGTCTAAATTTATGCTTTTCTCATCGCTAAAATATCCAACTCTGCCTTGCTTTGCCAGTCCATTTAGTGAGATGCTTTTGCCCTTTTTCTCGGCGCTAAAGCTGGTAAATGGCAAGGTTTTATTAAGGTCTTGTAAGATGATGTCGCCATTTTTTGCAAATAGCTCGAGTGGTGTGCTTTGCTCTTTTGTGTTGTTGTCATCAAGGACAAGCAAATTTAGGTCGTTGCTCTTAGCCTCTATGCCCTTTTCAGCGATGTTTAAAGAGAGTTTTTTGCTTGCACTTTGCACCTTTACGCCAGCCTTTGAGACCGTGATCAAAAAGTCGTCATTATCATATTTTGAGCCATTTTTATCCAAAAACGGCATGTCAAATTTAAGCCCTTTTGCCAAAATTTCAAGATTAGTAAAGTCCTTGCTCTTTATGCTCACATCTTCAAAGCCAAGCACGCCATTTTGCTTTAAAAGTGGGGAGTTTTGCATGATGAAGTTGCTGTTTTTTGTAGCTATCGTGCTCTCATCGCCAAAGCTTAAATTTAGTCCAAAAGGCTCAATGCTAAGCGTTGTCTCATTTGGCTTGCTAAAGTCAAGAAGTGCACTAAAAGGCTCATTTTTAAAGGCTAAAATTTCATCATTTTTCTCTTTTAGATCAAAGCTCTCTATGACGCCTTTTATTTCGCCGCTGCTCTTTTGCAGGTCGATATTTGCTACGGTGTTTGCTCTAAAGAAGTCAAGTCCAAAACCAGTCGCATCAATGCTTAAATTTGCCGTGTTTACAAGCTTTACAAGGGCACTTTTAGCCTTAAATTTACTCCCTGCGATCTCTAAAACTGCGTCGCTTATCTTAAACTCACCATTTGCGATGACGCTCTTTTCGTCAAAATTTTCTAAGCTTTTTTCGTCAAGTTTTATTAAAATTTTAAGCCCAGCATCCATTTTGCCACTTAGTTGTTTGACTGGCACGATGATCTTATAAGCTCTTAATATATCATTTATCGCCTCATCGTAAATAGAATTTGTCTTTATAAAAAGCTCTAAATTTGCGCTTTTTTCATCAAAGATGTTGTTTATCGCGACGTTTGAGCCATCAAGCTTTTTGCCTTTATAAACAGGTGCTGTAAGGTCAAATTTAAGCTTTGAGTTTTTAAGCGTGATATTTGCCTCAGCGACATTTACAGCGGGCAGGTCTTTTTCAAATTTAACTAGCAGATTTTTTGCATAGGCGGTCGCATTTAGGTCGTTTAGATAAAAGTCGTTTTTGGCTAGATCGACCTTGCCGTTTATCTCGTTTAGGTGGTAGTCGTTTGCCACGACATAGCCATATATCCAGCTTTTTACCTCGCTGTTTAGCTCTATGCGCCTATCAAGCTCGTCTATAAAGTCCTTGATACTGCGAGCGTTTACGTCATAGGCTTTGTAGGTTAAAAATGTATCTTTTAAAGCAAAGCTAAGCTTGCCATTTAGCTCGTGCGAGGTGAAATTTCCATCAAATTTATAGTCATCTTTGTCAAAATTTGCGCTGCCTTCGCCGCTAATGCTTACGTTAAAATCTTTAAGGCTTAAATTTCTTACTATGAAGCGATTGATGCCGTTTTGCTGCTCTTTTTGAAATTTGATATCGATGTTTAGATAAGGGCTATCAACGAAAAATATACCATCTAAAAATAAAATTTTGATCTTAAAATCATCGCCGATTTGCACGCTCTCAAGCGAAATTTCTTGAAAAAATGTGTCAAGATAATCCACACCCTGGCTAAGGTTTAAAAGCTGCTTGTCGCTGGCTTTTTGCTCTGCGTTTTGTTTAAATTTAGGTAGCTTGATCTGCTTTGCTCTTACAATTATTTTTTTATCTAACTTTATATATAATTGTTCCAATTTTACGCCGTAAAACTCGAAATCGTTAATTTTTATGCCGTATTTTAAAAGCAAAAGAAGCGAAAGAATCAAAATGATAAAAAATTTTATAAAAAAGCCGTATCTGGATATTTTCTTTGATATCGTACTCATCGTTGTCCTAAGCGTATTTGTTTATTTGGCACGCCCCATAAACACGAGCAAGGTCGTCTTTGTGCCAAAGGGAAGTGTGGGCGAAATTATATCTTATTTAGCTAATCGCAACTTTAACTTAAGTGCGATCGACAAATACGCCATGCGCTTCATCGGCTCGCCTCAGTCTGGCTGGATCGAGATAGGCAAAGATAAAATTTCAAGGATTGATTTTTTAAAAAAACTAGCCAAGGCAAAGGCTGCGATGACCGAGATCACGCTCATACCTGGCGAAACTACTATCGTTTTTTTAAATCAAATCGCTGCCCAGCTTGGACTTGACGGAGCTAAACTAAATAGCGAGTATAACGCCCTTGCGCCAGTTAGCGATGGCTTTTTGATGCCAAATACTTATAAGATCCCAGTTGGCATCAGCGAGAGGCACCTAGCTTATTACCTTGTAAATTCATCTAAAAAGGCGCAAAGCGAGATCAGCAGAAAAATTTTTGGTGAATACAACGAGAAAAAGTGGTTTAAAATTTTAACCATCGCTTCAATCATCCAAAAAGAGGCCGCAAATGACGCTGAGATGCCACTTGTCGCCTCAGTCATCTACAACCGCCTAGATAAGGGCATGAGGCTGCAGATGGACGGCACGCTAAATTACGGCATCTACTCGCACGATGTGATCACGGCTGAGCGCATAAGAAGCGACATGAGCGAGTTTAACACCTATCTAAATGACGGCATACCGCCAAGCCCAGTCTGCTCAGTCTCGATAAGTGCGATAAAAGCGGCGATAAACCCTGTAAAGAGCGATTATTTATACTTTGTGCTTGATAAAAAGGCGAAAAAGCACATTTTTTCAAAAACATTAAGCGAGCACAATCAAAATATCGCAAAATAGGGCTAAAATACAACTAGCTTTAATAAAAAACGTGATAAATTTCAAAAAATCAAAAGGGCTAAAATGAGTGATATTATCTGGACTAAAACCGACGAAGCACCGCTTTTTGCAGGCTACTCTCTCTTTCCTATCGTTAAGAGCTTTTTATCCCGCGCTGGCATTAGCATAACAAAGGCTGATATCAGCTTGGCTGGGCGAATTTTATCTCTTTTTAGTAAAGAGCTTGGGCTAAATAAGGCCGATGAGCTCGAGCTTTTGGGCGAACTCACCGCACACAAAGAGGCAAATATCATAAAACTACCAAACATCTCAGCCACGCTCGTTCAGCTAAAAGCGGCAATTGATGAGCTTAGAAACAAGGGCATAAATGTGCCATTTTATCCAGACGAGACCATCACAGACTACGACGAAGAGGTCGCTAAAAAATATGCAAAAGTGCTAGGAAGTGCGGTAAATCCGGTGCTTAGACAAGGAAACTCAGACAGAAGAGTCCTGCCACCGGTTAAAGAATTTGCCAAAAAGCATCCGCACAGCAACGGCAGCTGGGACAAGGCAAATAAAACTAAAATTTGCTACATGCAAAGGGGCGATTTTTATGAAAATGAGCACTCAATCATCGCAGAAAAAGATGAGAAATTTTATATAAATTTCATAAGCTTGGAGGGCAAAAAAGAGCTTTTAAAAGAGCTTGCTGTCCAAAGTGGCGAGATCGTAGATGCTACCTTTTTAAGTGTAGATGAGCTAGATAAATTTTATGAAAGCTGTTTTGAGGCTGCGCTAAAAGAGAATTTGACCTTGAGCTTACATCTAAAATGCACGATGATGAAGGTTAGTGACCCAGTCATCTTTGCACATGCAATAAAGAGCTATTTTAAAGAGGTTTTTGAGCTATTTGGTGATGAGTTTAAAGCTAGTGGCGTTGAGGCAAAAAACGGCTTAAAAGATATGTTTTCTAAAATTTCAACCCTTAAAAATAAAGATGAAATTTTGGCTAAATTTGATGAAATTTTGAGCAAAAAAGCAAAAATCTGGGCATTAAATGAAAATGCCAGCAACTTTGACGTGCCAAATGACGTTATCATCGACGCCTCCGTGCCTGCACTCATTAGAAACTCTGGCAAGGTAAAAGACAGAAGTGGCGAGCTAAATTTCTCACTTTGTATGATCCCAGATAGGACCTACGCTAGGGTTTATGAGGCCTGCGTGGCGGACTTTAAGGAGCATGGCGCGCTTGATGTGAGTAAGATCGGCAGCGTGGCAAACGTGGGGCTAATGGCTAAAAAGGCCGAGGAGTACGGCAGCCACGATAAGACATTCATCGCAAAAGAGGATGGAGAATTTGTAGTTTTTGATGAGGCAGGCGAGAGCGTCTTTAAATTTAGCGTTAAAAGTGGCGATATTTTTAGGATGACGCAGGCTAAAGACGATGCGATAAATGCGTGGTTTGGGCTTGCCTTAAAAAGAGGCGAAATTTCAAAAGATGAGCTTATATTTTGGCTAGATAGTAGCAGGGCGCACGATAGAAATTTGATAGCTAAATTTGAAAAATTTAGAGATAAATTTACTAACGCTGGCGTGAAATTTGAAATTTTAAACTACGAGCAAGCAACGCTAAGATCGCTTGAAATGATAAGAGCTGGCAAAGACGTCATAGGCGTAACCGGCAACGTTTTAAGGGACTACCTAACCGATCTTTTCCCGATATTTGAGCTAGGTGGCAGCTCTAAAATGCTCTCAGTCGTGCCGCTACTTGCTGGTGGAGCGATGTTTGAGACGGGTGCTGGCGGAACGGCTCCGACGCTTGTAAAAGAGTTAAAAGAGAAAAATCACCTACTTTGGGACAGCCTGGGCGAGTTTTTGGCGCTTAGCGCATCGCTTGAACATTTAGCGTTTTTTAGGCAAAAAAAAGAGGCAAAAGAGCTAAGCGAGGCGCTAAATAGAGCGGTCGCTAGCTACCTAGACGAAAATAAAACGCCAAATGCCACTCTTGATACTAGAGAGTCGCACTTTTATCTAGCGCTTTTTTGGGCGAGAGAGATGGCAAAAAGTGGCGGGATTTTAGGCAAAATTTTTGAAAATTTAGCAGACGAGCTAGAAAAAAATGAAGGTGAAATTTTAAAGCAGATCAGAAAAAATGATGGTGCAAGCGCGGAATTTGGCGGATACTACCTGCCAGACGAAGCAAAGGCAAATGAGGTCATGCGACCAAGTGAAATTTTAAATAAAATAATAGGATAGAAGATGAAAATAAGTGTAGTTGGAGCTGGAAACGTCGGTGCTAGCATAGCGTATGCGCTTTGCATGAGAGAGCTTTGCGATGAGATCGCGCTTGTAGATATATTTGGCAATGTGGCGCGCGCAAAGGCGATCGACCTAGCTCAGTCAAGCTGTGTCTTTAATGCTAAAACTAGCGTTTGTGGTGGCGATGATTTTGTGCTAATTGAAGGCAGTGACATCGTAGTGGTGACTGCTGGAAGCCCAAGAAAAGAGGGTCAAACCAGAGAAGACTTGCTACTTAAAAACGCCGTAGTCGTAAAGCAAACAGCACAAAATATCGCTAAATTTGCACCAAATGCGGTGATAATCGTAGTTACTAATCCGCTTGACGTGATGGTCTGGACGGCACATAAATTTAGCGGTTTTAGCAAAAACAAAGTGATCGGCATGGCTGGTGAGCTAGACAGCGCAAGGTGCAGATATGAGCTAGCGCTTTTAAAAGATAAGGACGCTAGTAAGCTAAGAGCAAAGATCGTCGGCGCTCACAATGACGAGATGATCGTATCAGCCAGCAATATCAGTGAAAATTTAAATGAAAATGAGCTAGCAAGCCTTAAAAAAGAGACGAGCACTGGCGGCGCAAAGATCGTCAAGCTCCTTGGCACATCAGCCTACTACGCACCAGCGGCTGCAGCTGTGAAGATGTGCGAGATGATCGTCGGCAAGAGTGATGAGATAATAAGCGCTAGCGTGCTAATAGATGATGAGCTAAGCTGCGGCAGGCTAGTAAGGCTCGGACGTGATGGCTTAAAAGAAATTTTAGAGCTAAATTTAGACGAAGACGAGCAAGAGCAACTAAACAAAAGTGAAGCTGAAATTAGAAAAAATATCAAATTTTTAAAAGAAAACTTAGAGTAGGAAGATATATGATCGTAAAAGAAAATGTCCCAGTTTGGGTGGATGAGAGCAGGTGTAAGGCCTGTGATGTCTGCGTGAGCTACTGCCCAGCAGGCGTGCTAGGCATGAGGCTTGAGCCAAAGGCGGTGCTTGGCAAGATGATAGAGGTGGTCTATGCTGACTCATGCATAGGATGCCGTGACTGCGAGCTTCACTGTCCTGATTTTGCCATTTATGTGGCTGATAAAGGCTTTAAATTTGCAAAGCTAACGCCTGAGAGCAAAGAGCGAGCTGCAGCCGTAAAGGCAAATAAATTTGCAAAACTTGGAGAGAGCGCATGAGAGAGGTAGTATCAACTGGAAATGCCCTAGTAGCAAGGGCTGCGGTCGAGTGTGGCTGTAACTTCTTTGGCGGATATCCTATCACTCCAAGTAGTGAGATCGCCCACGAGCTAAGCGTGCTTTTGCCAAAACATGGCGGCACTTTTATACAAATGGAAGATGAGATAGCTGGGATTTCAGTAGCTCTTGGCGCAAGTGCAAGTGGCGCTAAGGCGATGACTGCTAGCTCTGGTCCTGGAATTTCCCTAAAGGCTGAGCAAATAGGCCTTGGCTTTATCGCAGAGATACCGCTCGTCATAGTAAATGTCATGCGCGGTGGCCCTTCAACTGGCCTGCCAACCCGCGTCGCGCAAGGCGATATCTTGCAGGCTAAAAACCCAACTCACGGCGATGTAAATATGATAGTTTTGGCCCCTAGTAGCCTAGAGGAGTGCTATACGCAAACCGTGCGTGCATTTAACCTCGCAGCTAGGTTTATGACGCCAGTTATGCTGCTACTTGATGAGACGATAGGCCACATGCAAGCAAGGGTTAGTTTGCCAGAAATCAGCGAGCTAGAAATTTATAAAAGAAGAGAATTTAGCGGCGAGCCAAAAGAGTATAAACCATACGAGGCGGCACCAGACGCGCCAGCTACGCTAAATCCTTTCTTTAAAGGCTATCACTACCATATAACTGGGCTTCATCACGGCGCTACTGGCTTTCCAACAGAAGATGGCAAGATTGTTGAATACTCGATGAATAGGCTATTTAATAAGATAAATTTACACACTGATGAGTGCGAGAAATTTGAAGAGTTTATGCTTGATGACGCTGAAATTTGCATCATCGCTTTTGGTAGCGTGGCGCTTTCAGCCAAGCAAGCGATATTAAATTTACGTGAAAAAGGGCTAAAAGTAGGGCTATTTAAGCCACTCACACTTTTCCCAGCTCCAGCTAAAAAGCTAAAAGAGATATCAGATAAATTTAATAAAATTTTGGTCTGCGAGCTAAATTTAGGTCAATATAGTGGCGAAATTTCAAAGATCATCTTAAGAGATGACTTTGCAAAACTGCTAAAAGCAAACGGCAGACCGATAAGCCCAAGCGAGATCGAGGCGAAGATAGGAGAAATTTATGGCTTTTAATTACGATAAATATTTACGAACAGACAAAATGCCTACTCTTTGGTGCTGGGGCTGTGGCGACGGCGTCATACTAAAGGCGCTCATCCGCGCTATCGACACCATGGGCTGGGACATGAACGACGTTTGCGTGGTCTCAGGCATAGGCTGCTCTGGCCGCTTTAGCGGATATCTAGACTGCAACACCATCCACACAACTCACGGCAGAGCCGTAGCATATGCCACTGGCGTAAAGATGGCAAACCCAGACAAGCACGTCATTGTAGTAACTGGCGACGGCGACGGACTAGCGATCGGAGGCAACCACACGATACATGGATGCCGCCGAAATATCGGGCTAAATCACATCTTAATCAATAACTTCATCTACGCGCTAACCAACTCACAAACCAGCCCAACCACGCCAAAGGGCATGTGGACGGTCACAGCGCAATATGGCAACATCGATCCTAGCTTTGACGCCTGTAAGCTCGCAACCGCTGCAGGTGCTAGCTTTGTCGCGCGTGGAAGCGTCATCGAGCCAGAGAAGCTTACAAAACTCTTTGTAGAGGGCTTTAGCCACGATGGATACAGCTTTTTTGATGTATTTTCAAACTGTCATATAAATTTAGGTCGCAAAAATAAAATGGGCGAGGCGGTGAAAAATTTAGAGTGGATAAAGGGCCGCACGACGAGCAAGGTCAAATTTGACATGCTAAGTGACGAAGAGAAAGAGGGCATTTTCTCACTTGGCGTGCTTCACAAAGATGAAGAAAAGATAGAGTACACCAAGGCTTACGACATGGTAAGAAGGGCTGCCATGAGCGGCGAAGCGATAGATTTTAAGGAGTTAGTATGAAGTCACAACTAAGATTTGTCGGCGTTGGCGGACAGGGCGTCATACTAGCAGGCGAGATCCTCTCAGCTGCTAAGATAAAGGCGGGCGGATACGGTGTCAAGGCCTCTACCTACACATCTCAGGTGCGCGGCGGCCCAACGAAGGTCGATATCATCCTTGATGAAAAGGAAATTTTATACCCTTATGCAAACGAGGGCGAGATAGAATTTATGCTGGCAACTGCGCAGATAAGCTACGATGCTTTTAAAAGTGGCGTAAAAGAGGGCGGTGCGATCGTTGTCGAGCCAAATTTGGTAAAAGTAAGTGATGAGGACAAAAAGCGCTGGAAAATTTATGAAATTCCTATCATCTCTATCGCAAAAGACGAGGTTGGTAACGTCATCACTCAAAGCGTCGTAGCCCTTGGTGTGGCTGTGGCGATGAGTAGGTGCATGGATGAAAATTTAGTGCGTGAAGAGATGCTAGCAAGCGTGCCAGCTAAGGTCAAAGAGGCAAATGCTAAAGCATACGAGCTAGGCCTAAAATACGCAAAAGAGCTTTTAAAATAAATTTTTGGCTAAATTTAAATTTAGCCAAAACCTCCCAAAATGGATCAGATAAAACTAGAAAATTTCCGCAAAGAATATGGCTTTGAGATGCCGATCGTTAGGAGCTTATCGCCTAATGAGTGCTTAAAGATAAGAGAAAATTTACTTCATAAATTTAGCCTAGATGATATAGATGAGTTTTTTAAGATAGATAAATTTAATAAATTTGATGGCTTTAATGCGGACGAATTAAATTTTGATCTAAAAGCTGCTTTTAGAAAGCTTGACATCGCCACGCCAAATGAAATTTGCATAAATTTTAATAAATTTGAGAACATTGATATTTTACGTTTTGATGATCTCTTTAAATTTTTTAGCGATATCTGGTATCCGTCACTTGATGACATTGAGATATTTGATATACATTTAAGTTTTATTATTTCAGTCAGACACTATGGCGAGATTTATTACTTTGTAACTAAAAATTAGCCTTATAAAAAACGCTTCATTATAAAAAAATAACTAAAAATCACACAAAATAAAACGATAAATTTATCTCATATTATTATTTAAATGCCCAATTTTACCCATTTAAAATTAAATATAATTTTCTACATTTAATTAATTAATAAATTATATTTAAGATTTGTTTTAGTAACATTTCAGACGTAAAATTTTTATAAAAGGAGTAAAAGTTGAGTTACAAAATCTCGGTTGCAACATGTGCTGCGCTCTTGATGTGCAGTGGTTTTTTAAGTCAAGTTTTTGCTGTGCAAACGACAAAGCTTGAGGGCGTTGAAGTAAATTCAGTCGGTGATAACATCAGCGAAAGTGGTATTGATGAGGGAATTTTAAGCAAAAGAGTAGCCGCTGGTCCTTTGGCTGACAAAAAAGTTTTAGATATGCCTTATCAAGTAAATACAATTTCAAAAGAGGTGCTTGACCATCAAGGCGTTCAAGGTTTTGAAGACGCAGTTAGGTACTTTCCTTCAGCTTCTATTCAGTATCGTGGCGGTGGTGATGTCGGTCGTCCACAAACTCGTGGTTTTCAAGGCTCAGTCGTAGGTAACGTTCTTTGGGACGGCTTTTACTCTACATCAACCACGGCTATACCTATGGCGATGTTTGAGAGTTTGCAAATTCAAAATGGACTTGCTGGTTCGCTTTATGGCGGTGCTACACCTTCAGGATATTTCCTCTACTCTCGTAAGCGCCCAGTTTCACTTCAAAACATCATCTGGAGTGATTATAGCTCAAGGTCAAATTTAGGCGTCGGACTTGATACTTCAAATAAATTTGAAAAAGTCGGATATAGAGGCGTCTTTTACTACTCAGGCGGAGAAAAGAACGCTAAAGATAGTAAATTCTCTCGTCGCTTAGCCTCACTTGGACTTGATTTTTACCTTACAGAGAATTTGACACTTGAAACAAACTTTAGCCATTATGAGCATAAAAACTCAGGTATGCCAGGTGGATTTAGTATGCCATTAACAAACGGAGTGGCGAATTTTGATGTACCAAGTCCTGTAAAAGATACTAAAAGAGGGCTCGAGCAAACATTTGGTGGTAATCACCTTAAAACAACAACAGCTAGCGTAAAACTAAAATACGCTCCAACAGACAACTGGTACTTTGAGGGTGGCTATCAGTGGCAAAAGGCTATCCGTGATATGTATGGTACAAGCGGTACATTTTTAAATCAAAATGGAGATTATAGAGTTGTTAAAAGTGGAGGCAGTGGCGCATCTGGTAGATTTGATGTAGATAGCTGGTTCTTAAAAGGAAATACAAATTTCCAAACTGGCTTTTTGGATCATAACTTTGCTCTAGCTACAAATGGATATCGCTGGACTATTTACAGCGCTAGAAATAGTGGTGGCAGAGCAAATCTTGGCATGTCAAATTTGTATAACCCAAGAATCTTTAACGATCCACATGTAGCAAAAGGAAGTAGCAGATATAAAAGCAGTAGTAGCGATATGAAAAATATATCTGTTGTTGATGATATTAAATTTAATGACTACTTCAGCACTATCTTATCAGTTTCAAGAAGCTGGTTTAAAAGCTATAAGTTAGATCCTTTTAAAGAGAAAAATTACGATAAAAGTGGCTTTAACTACGGCATAAGCCTTGTTTATAAACCAGTTGAAAATGTAAGTCTTTATACTACTTATGCAGATAGCATTTCAAATGAAGGAACAACATATACATTTTCAAATGGAGCTAGAAAAGGTGAAACTTTAGTGGTAGAGCCATTTAGAAGCAAACAATATGAGATCGGCGCAAAAGCTAGGCTAGGTGAGCTTGATCTATCAGCTGCTATCTTTGAGATAAAGCGTCCTATAGCATATCTAGTCGGTAGCGGAGCAAATGCTGATTTTAAAGTTCAAGGCACACAAAGAAACCGCGGCTTTGAGCTAACTACTGGCGGAAAGCTTGTTGATACATTAAGTATGTATGGTGGCTTTACACTTCTTGATGCTAAGATAAAAAATGCTAAAGATGGCGTGTCTGAGGGCAAAACGGTTATCGGTGAGCCAAAATTTCAAGCAAATGTCTTGTTTGACTACGCAGTTCCTAGCACAAACAAACTTGCATTTACAACAAATTTCCACTACACAGGCAAACGCTACATCGACAATGCTAACGCTCATAGTGTAAATGGCTACTTTACAACCGATGTTGGAGCTAGATACACTACAAAAGCTTGGTTAGGCAAAGAGACAACTATAAGATTTGATATAAATAACCTCTTTGATAAAAAATACTGGGCAGGAATGTTCCCATCTGATGTGGATGGTGGAGGCAATGGAAGACCTGCAACTTCACTTTTCTTGGGACAAAGCAGAACCTTTATGCTTTCAGCTCAAGTCAAATTCTAAAACCAAAGCCAAATTTATTTTGGCTTTAGGCTCTTTAAATTTGCCCTTTTCGTAGGGCAGATTTAAATAACCAAAGGGAGAGAGATGCAAGGGCTGGTTGATTATCAAGCGATTTTGGAGCGAGTGTTTTTGTCTACTTTGCAAAAGGTAAAGGGCAAAGACGGTGGTGTAAATTGGGACGATGTCGCAAATATGTATAACGAGATGACGCGTATGGAGGCAGCTTCTACGCTGAATTTACTCTCAAATTTGCCTATCACAAAAGATGATAGCGTGCTTGATGTGGGGTGTGGCCCAGCAAGGCTTAGCGTGCCACTTTCAAAGCTAGCAAAGAGCGTTAGCGCGCTAGATCCGTTTGCTAAAATGCTTGAATACGCTAAAAAAAATGCAAAAGAGGCTGGAGCGAAAAATATAAATTTCATCCAAAAAGACTGGAGAGATGAGACGAGCATAAAGGACTTGCCAAAGCATGACATCGTGCTAGCATCACGCTCGGTTGGGCTTTTTGATATAAAAAAGCTTTGCAAATTTGCTAAAAAATATGTCGTGATGACCTCGTTTTTGCCAGATCATCCAAGCCTAAAAGATATCTGGCAAGACTTCTTAAAAGGGATAAAAGATGAAAAAGAGGCAGCTCTTAGCGACAGAAGATTTGGCTACAACTTTATCTTTAATATCGCCTACGACATGGGGGCAAATCCAAATTTAAAGATAATCGACACCATTTATGAGAGGGACTTTACTAGCCTTGAAGAGGCGTTTTCTTATTTTAGATTTGTCGGTGAGATCGCGCCCCAAAAAGAAGAAATTTACAAAGAAAATGTAAAAAGCTACCTCACAAAGACCAAAAGTGGCTTTAAATTTAAAAGAGAAACGAAGAGTTATCTTATCTGGTGGGACGTGCGGGAGATGAAATTTGAGTAGCAAAAAGATCATTTTCGCATTATTTGCGCTTCTTTTGCTGGTGCTCTTTTTTTCGCTGGGTATCGGACGCTACGAGATAAGCTACGCTCAAATTTTTGAGTTTATAAGATCAGCTATTTTAAACGAGCAACCAAGCGACGAGCAAGGCTACACAGTCTTTACGCTCATTCGCTTGCCAAGGGTGCTTTTTGCCGTCCTTGTTGGTGCAGCGCTTGCTAGCTCTGGAGCTGTCTATCAAGGTCTTTTTAAAAACCCTCTAGTCTCGCCTGACATCCTTGGTGTCTCAAGTGGCGCAGCTGTGGGAGCTAGCGTGGCTATCATCTTAAATTTTAACTACATAGGCGTGCAGCTTAGCGCATTTGCTTGCGGTCTATTTGCAGTTTTTGCTGTTGTTTTTATAAGCAGTGTCATCGCAAAGGGCAGGCTAAATTTACTCGTGATGGTGCTAACTGGCATCGTCATCTCATCTCTTTTTGGGGCGCTTAGCTCGCTTATAAAATTTCTAGCCGATAGCGAAGATAAGCTACCAGAAGTCACTTTTTGGCTAATGGGAAGCCTTGCAAGAAGCGGCGGATATAAAAATTTAGCTCTGCTTTTTTGCGTAGTTATGATCTGTCTTGTGCCACTTTTTATGCTTCGCTACAAGCTAAACACGCTTAGTTTTGGCGAAGAAGAGGCTAGGGCGATGGGGCTAAATGTCAAATTTTACAACATCATAATCATCATCGCCTCGACACTTCTAACCGCTACTTGCGTCTCATTTTGCGGTATCGTGGGCTGGGTGGGGCTTGTCATCCCTCACATCATGCGCTTTGTCGTGGGAGCAAATTTCATCACGCTCTTTCCAGCTTCGCTGCTTGGCGGAGGGCTATTTTTACTGATAGTCGATACCACTTCACGCAGCCTAATGGCAAGTGAGATCCCACTTGGCGTCATCACTTCGCTAGTTGGCGCGCCTGTTTTTGTCTATCTGCTCTATAAGAGCAAAAAGGGTTTTGCGTGAAATTTGAGATAAAAAAATTAAGCTGCGGCTACGACAAAAAGGTCGTTATAGAAAATTTCAATGCAAATTTACAAGATGGCGATATCTTTTGCCTGCTTGGTAGCAATGGCGTTGGCAAAACGACGACGTTTAAGACGATACTTGGCTTTTTAAAGCCACTTGGGGGCGAAATTTTAATAGACGGCAAAGATGCGCTAAAAATGAGCGAAAAAGAGCGAGCAAGCTTTATAAGCTACGTCCCGCAAGCTCACACACCGCCATTTGCTTTTAGCGTTTTTGACGTGGTGATGATGAGTGCAAATGCAAGGCTTGGTATATTTGAGCGCCCTAGCAAAGAGGATGAAAAGATAGCGCTAGATGCGTTAAAGACGCTAAATTTAGAGAGTTTTAAAGATAAAATTTACACCGATCTAAGCGGCGGCGAGCGGCAAATGGTGCTGATAGCTAGGGCCTTGGCGCAGCGCTCAAAGGTGATGCTGCTTGATGAACCAACGGCAAATTTAGACTTTGGCAACCAAATGCGAGTTTTAAAAGAGATAAAAAAGCTCGCAAAGCAAGGCTACATCATCATCCTCACCTCTCATCAACCAGAGCAGGTCTTTTATCTAAATGCAAAGGTTGCGATGCTTGGACGGGATAAAAACTACATCTACGGCGAGGCTAGCGAGGCTATGAGTAGCGAAAATTTAAAGAAAATTTACGGCGTAGACATACGAGTGGTGAAAAATATCATCGATGAGCGCGAGCATTACTCTTGCGTGATGGTGGATTAAAAGGAGAATATATGTTTAAGAAAATTTTACTTTTGGCTTTTTTGCTTGTTAGTTTGCAAGCAAGAGTGGTGCTTGATAGCGATAATAAAAAGGTAGAAGTGCCTGATGTTATCGAGCGTGCGACGCCTTTAATAGGGGCATTTGTGCAGGTTTCTGCGATGCTTGGCAACGAAGATCACATAATTAGCGGTGCACCAAAACTGCCTCCACTAATGTCAAAAATTTTTCCAAAGATAAAGAGTAACAACAACAAAAGTGGCATGCTAAGCAGCAGCGTCGAGACGATCATCGCTTCAAAAACGCAAGTTGTTTTTGGTCCAGTTGGTATGATGTTTAATGAAAATAGCAAGGCTCAGCTTGAGAGTGCTGGCATCGCAGTTGTGAAGATAGATAAATTTCAAAGCATCAAAGAGATACAAGATAGCTTTAGCAAGATCGCTGAAATTTGGGGTGAAAAGAGCGTGAAAAGAGCGCGTGAGTTTAATGAGTATTTTAACGACAATGTAAAATTTGTAAGCCAAAAAACGGCAAATTTAACGACAAAAAAGAGAGTTTTGGTGCTTAACTACAACTCAGGAAACTTTAGCACCATTAGCTCAAAGGATATCGGCGCTGAGTATATTAGCGTAGCTGGCGGCACAAATTTAAGCTCAGAGCTAAGCGACGCGGATTTTAAAATTTCAAAAGCGATAAATGAAGAGCAAGTTATCATCTTTAACCCAGATATCATCATCACAAATTCACAAAAAAGTGCCGATGCTATCGCCAAAAACGCATCATTTGCCAAGCTAAAAGCTGTGCAAAATGGGCAAATTTTTGTAGTGCCAAGTGGTGTTTATCTTTGGAGCGTAAGAAGTGCTGAGGGTGCGCTTTATCCGCTTTGGTTGGCTAAGACATTTTATCCAGAGCTATTTAGCGATCTAAATTTAGAGCAAAAAACAAAAGAGTTTTACGAGAGATTTTATAACTACAAGCTAAGCGATAGTGAGCTAAAAGAAATTTTGCACCCAAGTGGTGAATTTTGATAATAGGACAAAAATAATGTTATTTATTATACTTAATAAATTTATTTAAGTATAAAAGTAAATTTATCTTACTAATGCTTGAAATAAAAGCTTTTACAGCTTAAGAATTTAAAAGCAAAAACAAAATTCAAATCGGTAGAAATTTTTATATATCTTATAAAATTTTCTACCACTAAATTTATATAAACTACTTTAAAAAGCCTCTATAATCCTTTTTGATTTTAATATCAGCTCTCATTTCTTAACCTAAAATAAATCTTTATGTTTCTTTTAAGTAAATTTTATGTAAAGTTTCATTATTAATTTTTTTATTAATGTAGTTGTTTTAAAAAATATTAAGAAATGAACTGGCGGTGCGTTTTTTGACGCTAATAAACTTATTAAAATAGGAAGTTATCAATGAGTGAAAAATTTACCAGAAGAGAATTTCTACAAAGCGCCTGTATCAGCGTAGGTGCGCTAGCTACAACAGCTGGTGCTACCAATGTTTTTGCTGGCAAGTTGCCAAAGGGCAATGAAAATGGCTTGCCATCTGTTGATGTGCTAATAATCGGCTCTGGCGGTGCAGGACTTCGTGCAGCAACAGCCGTTCGCAAACAAAACCCAAATTTAACAGTCGTTGTCGCTACAAAAATGATGCCATCACGCAACGCGACCTGTATGGCAGAGGGCGGTATAAACGGCGTTACTGACTTTAGCAATGGCGACAGCTTCAAGCTTCACGCCTACGACACCGTAAAAGGTGCGGCCTATCTTGCTGATCAAGATGCAGTTGTGAAATTTTGCGAGGCAGCAGGCGCAGTTATCCACGAACTAGACTACAACGGCATGCTCTTTTCTCGTAAAGATAATGGCGACGTGGCATTTCGTTTCATGGGTGGCGCTAGCAAAAAACGCTGTAACTACGCAGCCGATAAAACTGGCCACGTTTTGATGCACACCTGTCTTGACGACGCTATCACAGCTGGGGTTAAATTTCTAATGGATCATGAGCTACTTGAGATCGGTCTTGAGGACGGCAAGGTTGAAGGTGTCGTCCTTCGCAACATCCAAGATGGTCAAATTTACCCAGTTCTTTGCAAATCTCTAGTCATCGCAACTGGCGGATACACTAGAATTTTCTATAACCGCACTTCAGTTCCATTTATAGCAACAGGCGATGGTATCGCTGCTGCGCTTAAAGTAGGTCTTGGTTTTGAAGACCCTGAGATGCTTCAGTTTCACCCAACTGGCGTTCAAAACGGCGGCACGCTTATCACAGAGGCAGCTCGTGGTGAGGGTGGTTACTTGTTAAACAACAAGGGCGAGCGCTTTATGAAAAACTATCATGAAAAAATGGAGCTAGCTCCACGTGATGTCGTCGCTCGTGCGATCGAGACTGAGATCCGCGAGGGCAGGGGCTTTGGCGAGGGTATGAGCGCTTACGTGCTTTGTGATGTTCGCCACCTTGGCAAAGATACTATTATGAAAAAGCTTCCTAAAATTCGCCATACAGCTATGCTCTTTCAAGACATCGACCTAGTCGAGCAACCAGTGCCTATCCGCCCAACAGCTCACTACTCAATGGGTGGCATAGAGGTAGCTAAATTCGATGATATGAGCACAAAGATTCCTGGAATTTACGTAGGTGGTGAGGCTTCATGCGTATCTATCCACGGCGCAAACCGCCTTGGCGGAAACAGCCTAACTGACGCAGTTGTAACTGGCGATCTAGCTGGCAAAGGTGCTGGTGCTTATGCAAAAGATGCAAAATTTGCAAGCGGTAAGAAAACTTCTGAGCTAGCAAAAATGTGGCAAGATAAATTTAAATCTATCGCAACAGGCGAGGGCGGCACAAACGATATGTACGCACTTCGTGAAGAGCTTGGCAAAAATAACTGGGATCTAATGGGTATCTTTAGAACTGGCGCAAAACTAGATCAGCTATCTAAAAATCTAGAAGCCATCCAAGCAAAATATGACACCATCAAAGTGCCAAATCAAAATCCAGTCATGAACACAGCATTTACCGACTACGTCGAGCTTGGCAACCTTATACTTCTTTCTCGTGCAGCATGTCTTGCAGCGCAAAATCGTCTTGAGAGCCGTGGCGCTCACACAAGAGAGGACTATCCAAAAAGAGATGATATAAATTTCTTAAAACACAGCATAGTCACACTAAAAGACGGCAAGTTGGAGCTTGGCTACAAAGATGTTGTGACAGGCATATTTTCACTTGACGGCAAGAAGCCAGAGTAAGGAGCTAGGATGAAAATTATTATCGACCGTTTTGACGGAACTAAAAAATATGAATCAACTTATGAGCTAACAAACGAAGAGATCGCAGGTAAAACGCTCTTAACAGTGCTTTTTGATATCAAACAAAAGAAAGATGCGACGCTAAATTTCACGGCATCTTGCCGCTCAGCGATATGCGGTGCGTGCGCTGTTAGAGTAAATGGTCACTCATATCTAGCTTGCGATACAAAGATGAACGAGCTTTTAGCAGAGTACGACAACCCAGATACTATTAGAATTTCACCACTTGGAAATTTCAAGGTTATCTCAGACCTTATGGTGGATTGGGAGCCAAGTATAGAAAATTTACGCAAGATCAAACCAAGCATCACTGCTAAGCCAGAATTTAGTGCCGAAAAAGGCTGCAAACAAAGCCAAAAAGAGTACGATAAGGTCGCGCTTGAATGGGACTGCATACTTTGCGGAGCCTGTGCTAGCGAGTGTAATAAACTTGAAGCAGATGCGAGTGACTATATGCAGCCGTTTGTATTTGTTCATGCTTATAGGGCCGCTTTTGACTCACGTAGCAAAGATCCTATGCCACACCTAAAACCAGCTATCGACAACGGACTTTGGATGTGTGTAAAGTGCCAAGAATGCGCTGACCGCTGTCCAAAAGGTATAAGCGCATGCGGTGACATAACTGATCTTCGTATCATGGCTATACAAAAAGGCTTTGATGAGGGCATGGGACCAGATCACGCTGAGGCGTTCTTAACTGATCTAGTTGATGGCTCAGGCAGACTAAATGAGGTTAGACTTGCGCTTCGTTCAGAAGGCGTTATCAAAAATATGGGCAAACTAGACATCGCTGCAAACTTAATGCTTGCTGGTAAGATGAATCCGCTTCATATTTTTGGTGAAGAGGATATTGAAGGACATGATGATCTAGTAAAAATGATAAATGCGGCTCGCAAAGCTGCTAGTAAGGAGTAACTATGCAAAATGAATTCGCTTTTTTCCCAGGATGCGTACTCTCTCAAGCAGCTAAAGAGGCTAAGATGTCGCTTGAGGCTATCGCTCCAGTACTTGGCTGGAAGCTTCACGAGATAAATGGCTGGAGCTGCTGTGGGGCTCAACAAGCACAAGACGTCGATCCTATCGCTGCACTTGTGGCAAATGCTAGAAATATAGCGCTTGCAGAGCAGATGAATATGCCGATGCTTACGACATGTTCAACCTGTATGCTAACTCTAACAAGAGCAAAAAGCACGCTTGATAAGGGCGCAAAAGATCGTATCAATACCTTTTTAGCTGAAGGTAATATGAAATATAACGGCTCAACCGAGATCACAAGCCTTCTTTGGGAGCTTTATCAAAATGTCGATACACTAAAAGCAAAGGTTATTAAGCCACTTAGCGGCCTAAAAGTAGCGCTATTTTACGGTTGTCACAGCCTAAGACCTGAAAAAGATCTGCACAATAGAGAAAGTTCAGTCAATCCAAAGAGCTTTGAAACTGTAGTAAGCGCACTTGGTGCTACTATCGTGCCGTTTGAGAAAAGACTTGACTGCTGCGGCTTCCACGCTAGCTATCCAGCTGGAAAATCAGTAAGAAAAATGTCAAGCCAGATCGTAAATAACGCTGATCAAAATGGTGCAGATGTAGTTGTAACTCCGTGCCCACTTTGCCAAATGCAACTTGACATCTATCAAGAGAGATATCAAGATGAGAACCACTCAGATGTTAGAAAACCTATTATCCACCTCTCTCAGCTTGTAGGTCTTGCACTTGGCCTATCTGTTGAAGAACTAGGTCTTGATCTAAACATCATCGACGCTAGCAAGATAGCGTAAATTTTATCCCACGTCTTTTGGCGTGGGAAATTTCAAACATAAATTTTTCAAAATAAATAAAATTTGATAACAAAATAGTTTTAAAATTTACTTTGTGATATAGAAATTTTCTTACTACTAAAATTTATTTAAATTTGCTCTTTTATATCATTGTAAAAATAGCGTACTATCAGGTAATCACACTAAATTTTAGATATAAAAAAGAGCGGTAAAATAACAATTTATTATATAAAATCACTTTATTTATTTTGTAATACTTTTGGCTATAATCGCGTGAAAATTTAAATGGATGTTTTAGTTTTAAATTTAAAGGATGAAAGATGCAAAGCGTTGGTGTCGTCGCAAAGATAAGTGGAAAAGTTTTTGTAAAACGAAACGGAAAGTTGATCTTGCTAAAGCAGGGCGACGAGATATTTTTGGGCGATGAGATCATCACGCAAAGTAGCAACGACACTATCGTTGTAAATTTCGATCACGCTGCGCCTATCACGCTACTTGAACCACAAACTATCATCATCACAAAAGAGCTATCAAATGCAAAATTTGACGCCCAAGGCAATGAAGCGCAAGTAGAAGAAGACAAGAGAAGGATTTTTGGCGAGAGCGAAGAGTCTAGTAGTAAAAGCAGCGACGAAAGCGCTCAAGGCTCTAGCCACCACTCTCATGGCTCAAGTCATGGTAGCGACGCAGCAAGCATAAATGGATCAAATTTTGACACGCAAGGGCACATCTCAAACGTAGTTTGGTTTGACGGCGGTACGCTAGAGCTACCAGCTATCATCTCAAGCGAGCCAGCAATACCAGCTAGTTCTATTAGTGGAGCAGCGCCAGTGGTGGCTGAACAAAAAGAGAGCGCTCCAGCTATACCAGCGCCAAGTATCGCACTTTTAAAAGATCTTGATGGCGATGGTTATATCAATATCGCAGAAGCAGGCGGCGATCCTAATCACACAAGCATGGCTGTTGCTTTTAACAACGACTTCAAGCCAGGCGACAAAGTAACGCTAGAAGTTGTAAATAACGGCGTAAAGACCACGCTTTCTTACAAAGTAGACCCTGCAGGCACAAGCGTGATAAATGAAAACAATCCAAGCGAAATTTTGCCTATCACGCCAAATGCAACAAATCCAGATCAAAAAGAATTTATCATCCCAAGCGTTGCTATCACGCCAAATGCCCCGTTTAATGTAAGCTCTAGCATCACACTAGCAAATGGCGCTAGCTCAGCTCCAGCAAAGGCGGCCGCAAGCGTTGATACTGTTACGCCAGCTCTTAGCTTTACAAAGGTGGTCTTAGGCAAAGACCTAAACGGCGATGGCGTGATAGACGCTAGCGAAAATGGCTTTAATCCAGCTAGTAGTACGCCAAGCGATGATGCGAAGATCGTTTTATCACCAAATATGAAAATAGGCGATAAGATAAAGCTCACTACCACCGATCCAGACGGCACTTTGCATGAAAAGACGCTTGTTAAAACATCTAGTGGCACGCTTGTAGATAAAGATAGTGGCGAGAGCTATCCACTCACAAGTGAGAGCGGCGGAAATGTCGGCTTTAATGTGGCAAGCGCTGTTAAAATTTCATCATCAACGCCAACAAATGTAAATATCCAAATGATAAGCAAATCGGGCAACCCAGGTGCGACAGATACGGTAACTATAGCAAATAATAACGATCCGATCGCTGTTTTTACCCTTGATGAGAACAAAGACGGCATTATAAATGCAGCCGAACTAGCTAAAAGTGGCGGCACGGCGTCGCTTATCGATATCTATGTGCCAAACAACGCCGCATTTGGCGACAAGATCCGCATAAAGGTCGATGACCCAGCTAGCACACCAACAAGCGTTACAAAGACCTATACTATCGCACCTGACGGACTTACTGCCACGCTTGATGGAGGTAGCGAGACTATCTCTATCCAAAATGGTAAGATCACAGTTACTGACCCTACAAGCTCAACTGATCCAAGCAGAAAAAAGCTAAGCACGACGATCATTGATGGCACGACTGGTACCCCAAAAGCTTCAAGTGTGAGTGAAATTTCAAGCGATACGGTCGCACCTGTTAGGTCTCCGCACGTGCAGTTTGCAAAAGATAGCGATAAAGACGGCGTGCTAACTAGTAAAGAGAGTGGCTTTAGCCCTGATGGTGTGAAAACCTCTATAAAGATGAAAATTCCAAACGATGCAAGAGATGGCGATAAATTTGAGATAGATATCGCAGGAAGCGACGGCAAAACAGATAAGATAACCATTAAAATTTCTCAAAACGCATCCGGTGCATATAGTGCCACAAGAGATGATGGCGTAGCTATTAGTGTAAATAATGGCACCATAGAGACCACGACAAAACTTTATGGCGTTACGACAAATTTTACGACCACATTTACCGACAAAGCTGGCAACAAAGCAGACCCAGTCACAGACGAGATCACCGTAGATAACAGCATAAAGGTGCAGTTTGCAAGGGATAATGACGGAGACGGGCTAATAGATAGCATCACCACGCCTTCTGGCTCACCATCAACCCAAAGCGACCTTGATATCTACGTGCCTAGCAACGCAAAACCAGGAAGCAACGTAAGCGTCACTATCTCAACTCCTACCATACCAGCTGTAACTACAACTGTCAAATACACAATAAGCGACGACGGACTAACCGCCTTGCCAAGTGACGGCTCGGCGCCACTTCCTATCGTGGATGGTAAATTTAGCATACCAAATGTCCCTATCTCGGTCGATCACTCTACGCCTGTTAGAGCCACTATCACGACACCAAACGAGGTCACCACAACTGATGGCGTTCGCGGTAGGCTCTTTGACTTTGGAATTCTAAGCTACATAGATGACGTCAAGCTTGCCACGCAGATAGATGGAGGAGCTATAAATATCGCTAAATACCTTAGGGTAGAGGACTATGAGAAGGTTATCCAGAAAAATAACTTTGATGATGAGACAAAAACCATAAAAGAGTACAACATCTCACTTACTAACGACGAACAGCCAAATATTATATTTGGCGTGGACCGCAACCCTGGCACAAAGCTTCGTTTAGCACTTGAGGATGATCATGGCAATGCCAAAATTTTACCAAGCGGACAAACATATATAGATCTAGTAGTCGGCGCAGATAAGCGTGTAAATATGGACTTTGAGGCCCTTGGTATAAAGCTAGATGAGAGATACTCAAACATAAGAGCGACCGTTTTAAAGAGTGATGACACAAAGGATGATGACCTAATGGTTCATGTAGACCTAGACGCCACCCCTGATGCGATCGGCACTCCAACGGCAACTTCGCATGTAACTAGCGTAGATATCTCAGGTAGTGTTGGTACCGATGCTAGCGGTAACAACACGCTAAATAAAAACACCATAAACAAAGTAGATCTTTATGATCTGCTAAATTCCGTCCATAAAAGCTCAGCTCTTGATGATACGCACAGCTACTCTGAAAATTTTGCCCTGCCAGCAAACAGCACCGGAGCAAATTTCATGATAAAAAATGCCGACACCGCAGGAAATGTCTCTGTTAGCACAGTAACTTTTATCGGCAATAGCGGCCTTGATGCTGATATGTGGTTTTATAACTACGTAGATCCATCGTGGAGGGCTAGAGTTGGTGGCGATTCTGGTGTTTACTCGCAGCGAGGGGGCAAATCCATCTATAAAGACTATATCAAAATTTACTCTCCAAGCGCCTCTACTACATATGACGTTGTGCAGTTTGCCTCTGGGACGCACTATAAGACACTGTCTGATCAGGGCAATATGCATGCAGAAGATCTAGCAAGAGTGGGTAGATATGGCAGTGATGCCTTGTATAACGCATCTAATCCATACGCACCAAAGAAATTTATAAACGGCGTAGATACGACTGCTGGTACTGGAGAAAATATAAGCTTTGCAAATGGCACATTAAAAGGCAAGCCTGGCAACTACACGCTTGGTGAGTCAAACCCTGTTGGCTCTGACCTTGTCATGAAAATGGATGGTTGGATATATGTAAATGCTCCTGGAACATACTCAGTAAGAGCAGCCGACCTACACAACTATGTAGAGCTAACTATAAATGGCAATACACAAAAATTTGGAAGTGCAACAACATTCATACAACCATCCACAGAGGTATCATATGGCAAAAATGGTCAGTGGTGGAGCAGGGATTTTACATTTAATAAAGCTGGCTTTTATAAATTTGATTTAGAGTATATGGACGGAACTGGCGAGATGAATTTATCTTTATATATAATGCAAAAAACTAGTGCGCCAGCTAGTGGACCATATCCGATAGACACTTTAGTAGGATCAGAGCATAGTGGTACTCGCCTCTTTAGTAACAACTACGTTGAAGCGCTCATTCAAAATGATTTTATAAAAAAGATAGGCACTACAAATTCTTACGAGATAAATACAAGCAAATATAGCGAGGCAAATTTTGGAGACCCAATCTATCTAAAACAAGAAGGCGACGTAAAAGGCGGTAACCTAGATGACGCTTTTGTTTATAGCAAGGGCAGGGCGATAGACGGCAAAGGCGGAGTAGATACGCTTATAGTGGTTGATGATGTGGATTTTTCAAATTTAGACAATGTTAAAAAGATAAATAACTTTGAAAAAGTACAACTTGGCAGCGCAGATCAGGCTGTTTCTATAAAATTTAGCCCAAATGGCATCTTTGACATCATAGATAGTAGAAATACAAGAGATGCGAGCAATAGTGCAGCCAGCGAGAGCGTAAATACCGTGCTAAAGGTTATAGGCGATAGTAAAGACCTGGTGCAGCTTACACATGATTTTGTAAAAGCCACAAAAGCAGATATCACCACGCTAAATAATAAACATAGCGTCGTTGGCGATACATATAATAAAGTAGATGTTACAAGTGATGGTGACGCGGTAAATCAAGTCTATAAAGCAACCTTTAATCGCCAAGAAGTTATCAATGGCAACACAATAAATTCAAAGCATACCGTTTTTGTCGAGATCCAAGACGGCGTGCAAGTTGATCTGTTGTAAAACTCATATTAGTTCTCGCAAGAGGAGCAAGAATAGTCTATAAATTTAATTTTATGTAGTTTTATATATAAACTAATATGTAAAATTTTATGCAAAAAGAGCTAAATTTGCTCGTTTTTGCTCTCTGCTATCTTTTTTATAAGCTCTATATCGCCGCTCATCGCTAGGCCCATAAAGCAAACGCCACTTGCACCAGCTTTTATGGCCTCTTTGTAGTTACCGCTGTCTAGTCCGCCAAGTGCGTAAATTTCTTTATCTAAGCTTTTTAGCTCGCTTATAAAATTTAGCCCTTTTGGCTCTAAACCCGCCTTGCAAGAGGTGGCAAATATATGAGAAGCAACGAGGACGTCAGCGATAGAGGCTGAAATTTTAGCCTGCTCTAGGTCGTGAGCTGGGGCGTAAATTTTAGCTGTTTTTCTAAATTCTTCTAAAAAAACGCCGTGATTTTTAAAAAAATCAAGCTGCGCCGAAGTGAGCCAAAAGTCGCTCTTTAGCTTGCAAGCTACGTCAAAAAATTGATTAATGATAAATTTCTTGCGGTAGTTTTCACAAATTTGAGCTACAACCCTAGCAAGATCATAAAACCGAGCCTCGTCTAGCCCTTTTGCACGAAGTAAAATTTCATCCACGCCAGCCTTGCAAAGTAGCTGTATCCTCTTTAAAAAGTCATCGCCTTCATAGCTTTCAAAATCAGCCACACAGAGAATTTTAAACATAGACATACTCGCTCATCAAGGGCTCTAGGCCGTTTGCTTTTATCATAGCTTTGATCTCATCCACGCTTCTGCTATCACTTATCTCAAACTGCTCGTCGCCTTTTTTCTCTTCGCCGTGAGCGCCGATGCTTACTTTTACGCCAGCGCTTATCTTATTTGCGGCGATCTTTACGGCGTTGTCGCGAAATTTCGCCTTTTCTCTGGTTGAGATCGTTATGCTAGCTGTTGGCATAAAAATTCTATAAGCGCAGATCACTTGTAAAAGCTCGCGTTCGCCCACGTCACGTGGATTGATGCGGTCGTTGTTGATGATAGGGCGAAGTCTTGGGCATGAAAATGCGATCTCGGCATGTGGATACTTTTTTTGAACTAAACTTGCGTGAAGTGCCGTAGCAAAAGCATCAAGTCTAAAGTCATCTATGCCAAGAAGTGCCGCAAAGCCAACCCCTCTCATGCCTCCAAGAAGCGCTCGCTCTTGCGCATTTAAGCGGTATGGGAAAATTCTTTTATTACCGCCAAGGTGGATTTTCTCGTATTTTGTGGGATTGTAGGTCTCTTGAAAGACGGTCACGTAGTCTGCACCACTTTTATGAAGCAGGGCGTAGCCATCTGAGTTTAATGGGTAAATTTCAACCCCAACGACTTTAAAAAATTTCTTTGCCAAAGCGCAGGCATTTGCGATGTAAGCGACACTTGAGTTGGTCTCGCTCTCGCCAGTTAGGATCAAAATTTCTTCTAAGCCGCTCTTTGAAATTTCTCTTAGCTCTCTTGTGATCTCCTCGTCACTTAGCTTTGCCCTTTTTATATTGTTTTTAGCGTTAAAACCGCAATAAACGCAGAGGTTATCGCAGTAGTTTGCTATGTAAAGCGGGGTAAAAAGCGTGATGTTTGAGCCAAAATTTGCCCTTGTTTTTGCTTGAGATAGCTGGGCTATTTGCTCTAAAAATGGCGCTGCAGCAGGCGAGAGTAGGGCTTTTAAATTTTCAAGCGAGCAGTGCTTTGCATTAAGAGCTGCTTTTACGTCTGCCTCGGTGTAAATTTCTGGCTTATAGTTCGCTCGCTCTTTTAAAATCTCATCCATAATGTCGCTACCAACGTCCTGCATGTGAGGTAGTAGCTGCATGTGGTCGGTTCTTGTAAATTTCATCAGTCTAAAAATCCAGTGAGCGGTGATGAGGCATTTGCGCTTTTGCTCTTTGCGCCAAGGCCTGCTAGATAGGCGTTGCGACCAGCGATGATGGCCTCTTTGAAAGCTCTTGCCATGAGCGGGATATTTTTAGATGAGGCGATGGCTGTGTTTGCCATGATCGCAGCCGCTCCCATCTCCATCGCTTCGCACGCTTGTGAAGGCCTGCCGATGCCAGCATCAACTATGATCTGCGTATCAAGCTCGTTTATCAAAATCTCAATAATATCTTTAAAAACTAGCCCTTGGTTTGAGCCAATAGGCGCAGCTAGAGGCATTATGCAGCTTGCTCCCGCACTTAGCATCGCTCTTGCGGCATTTAGATCAGGGAACATGTAAGGCATTGGCACAAAGCCGTCATTTGCCAAGGCCTCGCAAGCTTTTATCGTCTCAGCGTTGTCTGGAAAGAGAAATTTAGAGTCAGTTATGATCTCTATCTTAACAAGCTCGCCACATCCAAGCTCACGTGCGAGCTGGGCGATACGAACGGCCTCTTTGGCGTTTCTAGCGCCACTTGTGTTTGGCAAAAGCGTCACACCTTTTGGGATAAAGTCAAGTATATTTCGCTCTTTGCTCTCGTTTATGCGCCTAAGAGCAAGGGTTAGGATCTGCGCTCCAGCTTCGTTTATAGCTGAGTCGATTAGCTCGTGCGAGTACTTACCAGAGCCAAGGATAAAGCGGCTTTGAAACTCCTTGCCGCCAAGAATTAAACTATCATTTTGCACTTACGCCTCCAAGCCCATAAGTAGTCTAATGGCTAAATTTGCCTCGTGGTTTGCGCAGATCGCAACGCGTGGCGCCATGAGCCCTTGACCGATCTTCGCCTCGTTTGTGAGGTCGCCGCAAAGATAGACATTTTTGGCAAATTTTATGGTTTTTATGAGATTTGAGCTAAAGTATCCTGCCATGCCAGAGGCGCCGATGATCTTTTTATCTTTTAAGCTTGCCCCAGCTTCATTTAGTATCATCGCCTTGCCAGCGACGTTGTCAAAGGCTTCGCATAAAATTTCACACTCGCCAAAGACGCTGGCTACGTTTTTTTCATCTAAAAATATATCGTGAGTTTCGACCTCGACAAAGGGATTGACGTCATTTATCAGCTCTTTAAGCGCCTGTGTCTTTTGCATGCCGATGTGGCGGACGAAATACTGCTGGCGGTTTAAGTTGCTTGGCTCAACGACGTCAAAGTCGGCAAGCACTAGCTTTTTTACGCCAACTCTAGCTAGGCTTAGCGCGATATTTGAGCCAAGTCCGCCAAGTCCAGCCACGCCGATCACCGCTTTACTTAGGGCTAAATTTAGCTCAGGGCTGTTACGTGAGGCGATCATCGCGCGTAAAACTTCACGCTCAGGCATCACGCCACGCCTTATAAATACGACGTTTGAGCCATCTTTTAGCTCGCTATCTTCTTTTATAGCAAAGCCATCAACGATAAAAATATCTGCCTTTGTCGCGTTAAATTTCTCTAAAAATTTATAAATTTCACTCTCTTTATCGCCAAGCGCAAGCTCTTTTAGCTCGCTAAGGCTTTTTACTGGCACATTAAATTTTGCGCCATTTAGTATTATCTCTATCATTTTCTCCTCATCCACCGCCAACTAAAGTGACGATCTCATAAGCTTTACCCTCACTCATAAAGCTCCCATGCCAAAGCTTTTTTGGCAAAATTTCTCCGTCTCGCTCAAGGGCTATAAATTTAAGCTCATAGCCATTTTGTGCTAAAAAATCATAAACATTTATATCGTTTTCAAGCTCGAAAATTTTGCCATTTACTCTAAATTTGATCATTAAATTTTGTAGCTTTTTACAAAATTTGCGATCCTCTCGATCGCTCTTTTTATGCTCTCGATGTCGGTTGCAAAAGAAATTCTAAAATATCCATCCATGCCAAAGCCAACTCCTGGCACGGTCGCTACGTTCGCCTCTTCAAGCATCTTTTTGCAAAATCTAAGTGAGTCACTATCTACATCTTTGCATTTTACAAATAGATAAAACGCGCCATCAGGCTTAACTACGCTTAGCCCAGCGATAGCATTTATCATCTCAACTGCCACGTCGCGTCTTTTTTCATACTCTTTTCTCATGTTTTCGATATCTTCGTCAGTTTCGCCAAGAAGTGACGGGATAGCGCCTATTTGCACGATCGAGCTGATGTTGCTTGTGCTTTGGCTTTGAAGCTTTTTGATGCCGGCTATTAGCCAGTCCATCGAGCTTGCTATATAGCCAAATCTCCAGCCAGGCATCGCGCCACACTTGCTTAGTCCGTTTATCGTGACCGTTCTTTTAAAAAGATCCTCGCTCACTGAGGCTACTGCGTGAAATTTCTTGCCATAGATCACTTTTTCATAAATTTCATCGCTTGTGATGATGATGTCAGTACCCTTTAAAACCTCGCCAAATGCCGCGATCTCCTCTTTTGTATATACAGCTCCAGTTGGATTTGTCGGGTGATTTAGCGAAAAGACTTTGGTTTTTGGCGTGATCGCTTTTTTTAGCTGCTCGGCTGTCACCTTAAAATTTGTGCTCTCGTCTGCCTCGATAAAGACAGGCACGCCGCCACAAAATTTAACGATCTCAGGGTAGCTCACCCAGTATGGAGATGGGATGATGACCTCGTCACCTGGGTTGATAAGCGCTTGAAATACATTAAAAAGTGAGTGTTTTGCGCCGATGTTTGTGACGATTTGATTTGCTTTGTAGTCAAGTCCGTTATCTCTTTTTAGCTTTGCTCTAATGGCATCAATGACCTCAGGTAGGCCTGGTACTGGCGTGTATTTGCCGCTTTTGCTATCGTTATCAAGTGCGTTTTTTACAGTTTCTCTTATCTTTTTTGGAGTCATAAAGTCAGGCTCACCAGCTGAAAGCGAGATCACATCGATGCCAGCAGCCTTCATCTCTTTGGCCTTTGTGCTGATCGCGATTGTGATTGATTCGCTTAATGTTTGCATTCTGTTTGCTAGTTGCATTTTCGTCCTTTTTAGTTGATTGTCTTTAAGTAGCTATTGTCATTTAAAAATAGATAAAGTTCGCCCAAAATTTGCTTCTTTTGTGTTTCGTTTATCAGAGTTGATTTCTCTAAGCGTTCATTTAGAGTGTCTTGGATCTCGTAGATATCGTAGTCCATGTCCTCCATGATATCAAGGATCGACTGGCTCTCTAGTAAATTTGTAATTTTGTAGCCATCGCTTGTTATCTCCACGGTAGCTTCTGTTGGATGAGTAAAGAGGTTGTGCTTCATGCCGATCACCTCTTGATATGCGCCAACTAGGAAAAATCCCAAGAAATAATCCTCCTTCTCCACATCCACATCGTGCAAAAGCAGTGGATTTTTCTCATCATCATAGCTGATTTCGCCGTCGCTATCGCAAGTGATATCCCAGATCGAAGCTGGCAGAGTAGGGCGCTCATCTAGCCTATCAAGCGGCATGATAGGGAAATTTTGCTTTAGTCCCCAAAAGTCTGGTAAGCTTTGGAAAATAGAGAAATTTAGCAAATATCTCTCTTGAACTTCTTTTTGAATTTTAGCTAGATCGCTTGAGTTGCTCTTGTTGCCAAGCATTACGACAGCCTTTTTGCTGATGAGCTTTAAAAGCACCTCGGCGTTTGACCTATCTTGCAGATCGACATATCCAAGGTCAAAAAGTGTTAGCACGCTCTCTGTGTGGTGGATAGCGTCGTGCAGGTACTCTAGGGCGTTTGAAGGCTTTATCGACTTGTAAAGATCGACTAGCTCGGTTATCAAATTTGGATTATTTTTCTTTAAATTTAGCTTCTCTTCGGTGTACTCTTGAGAAAATAGCTCAAGCACAGGGGCGACCAAAAGCGCGTGCGAAGCGGCTATGAAACGGCCAGACTCGATAAATATATCAGGTTGAGGCTCATTTTTTTGCTCGCTTATGGTTTTAAGCATATAAACAACGTCGTTTGCATACTCGTTTAGCGTATAGTTTCTGCTGCTCTCTTCTTTAAACTGCGAGTACTCGATAGCAAGGCCGCCACCTAAATTTATCGCTTTTAAATTTGTTGCGCCCATTTTTCTAAGCTCAGCGTAGATGTTGCCAGCCTCGATAAGTGCCTTTTTGAGCGGATGGATCTCGCTTATTTGAGAGCCGATGTGAAAGTGTATCATCGTGAAATTTTCAAGTAAATTTGCCTTTTTTAGCATCTTTACAGCCTCTATGAGCTCTGTTGATGTTAGGCCAAATTTAGAGTGTATGCCGCCACTTTTTGCCCAAAGGCCTGAGCCTGTCGAGTGTAGCCTTATACGAAGTCCGATCTTTGGTTTTGGTTTAAAGCGCTCTTTTGCGATGGCGATTATCGCTTCAAGCTCGTTTAAACCCTCGATCGTTAGTGTGATGTTATGCCCCATTTCAGCGGCGATAAAGCCTATGTTTATCATCTCTTTATCTTTAAAGCCATTTACTGTTATAGGCGCTTTGTCGTTGTTATAAGCCATAGTTAGAAGCAGCTCAGCCTTGCTACCAGCCTCGAGGCCGTAGTTGTAGGGCTTGCCAAGGCGAACTAGATTTTTTACAAAGCCTGGATATTGATTGACCTTAAGTGGGAAAACGGCGTTAAAGCTGCCTTTGTAGGCAAACTCTTTCTTTGCCTTTGCAAAGCTCGCGTGGATCTGCTCGATCTGCTTTTGGATAAGGTGCGGAAAACGAAGTAGTAGCGGCCCTCTATATCCGTCGTCCCTGATCTCTTTAACGATGTCGATGATCGCTGGCTTGCTGGCCGCATTTACGCAGACCTTGCCATTTTCTATCACAAAATTTGAATTGCCCCAAATGCTAAGTCCAAAATCATTCATCCCAGCTCCTTTTCAAGCTCATCTAAATTTATCGTTTTTTCATCTTTGGTCTCTAAATTTTTATACCAAATTTTATTCTCTTTCATCTCGTTTTCGCCCACGCAAAGAAAAATTTTTACATTTTTATTGTCGGCATTTTGCAGATGTTTTTGAAGTTTTTTAGCTTCATAAGAAATTTCAACCTGATATTTTTTGCGAAGTTTTGAGCCAAGATTATAGATAAAATCAACATTCGCCGCATCAAGCGCGCAAAGATAAACTCCGTCTCGCTCATCCCCAGCTTCACCTAAAATTTCCATTATCCTCTCAACACCCATCGCAAAGCCAACGCCATAACTTGCTCTACCGCCAAGATACTCGACCAGCCTATCGTATCTGCCGCCACCTGCGACTGCACTTTGTGAGCCGATCTCGTTGCTTATAAACTCAAACGCCGTCTTGCAGTAGTAGTCCAGCCCACGAACAAGCTTAGTGTCTATCTCAAATTTAACGCCATTTGCTGTTAAAATTTCTTGCAGTTTTGCAAAGTCAGCCTGCGCCTCATCGCTTAAGCTATCGGTGATAACTGGAGCATTTTTGTAAATTTCTTGACAGCTTTCTATCTTACAGTCAAGCACGCGGATAGGGTTTAAAAGCTTGCGTCTTTTGCAGTCCTCGCAAATTTTATCGTCATTTTCATCTAGAAATTTGACAAGCTTTTCTTTGTAAGACTTCATCGAGCTCTCGTCGCCAAGCGAGTTGATCTTTAGAGTTGTTTTTATATTTAGTCTGTTAAAAATTTCGCTCACCATCAAGATAATGCTCGCATCCTCATAGACGCTACCCTCGCCAAAGCACTCACAGCCAAACTGGTGAAACTCTCTTAAGCGGCCTTTTTGTGGGCGCTCGTAGCGAAACATCGAGCCATGATAAAAGCAGCGTTTTATAGCGTTTGCCCTGTCAAGTTTTGCCTCGATAAAGGCTCTAACCACGCCAGCTGTGCCCTCAGGACGCAAACAAACGTCGTTGCCACCTTTGTCTTCAAACTGATACATCTCTTTACCCACGATGTCGCTACTCTCACCGACACTTCTTTTAAAAAGCGCCGTCTCCTCGAGGTGTGGGGTCAAAATTTGCTCATATCCGTAGTTTTTTGCGACTTCCTCGCAGGTTTTGATTATCTGTGCGTAAAGTTTTGCGCGAGCTGGAAGCATATCTTTCATGCCACGAAGTGCCGTTATCATCGCATTGTCCTTTTTATTTTTTTGTGATTTTACTTAAAATTTATAAAATTTTCTATCTCTTTTGAAATTAGCTCTATGCTTTTAGATGCGTCTATAAAAAGCGTTTCAAAGCCATTTTTGATAAGAATTTGCTTCATCAGGCTTTGCACTTTTAAAAGATACTCTAGCCCGCGAGCCTCGATCTTATCGCTTGTGCCTCTTGTTTTTAAGCGCGAGCTTATAAGCTCATGGCTTGCTTCAAAAAAGATGATCTTATCTGCAAATTTATCATTTAGTGCAAATTTATTAAGTTCTAAAAGCACGTTTTCATCTAAGTTTTCATCATTTGCCAAAGCGTAGGCGATGCCCGAGATAAAGCCTCTGTCGCTTAAAATGAGCCTGCCTAAATTTGGAGCGACCAGCTTTTCAAAATGCTCAGCCCTGTCAGCTAAAAAAAGTAAAATTTCAGCCCTTTTGCCTATTTTGATGCTTGAGTTTAGTAAAATTTCTCGTAAATTTTCACCAAGCTGCGTGCCACCTGGTTCTTTTGTGACGATGGCATCACTAAATTTAGAAGCTAAAATTTCTATCTGCGTGCTCTTGCCAACGCCATCAATGCCTTCAAACAAAACATACATTTTACGCCTTTAAATTTTTTAGAATTTTTGCTGGCACTAGGTTGCTCACGTCGCCGTCGTGGCGCAAGACTGAGCGGACGATCGAGCTTGAGATGAAGGCATTATTTAAGCTTGGCATAAGATAAACCGTCTCAAATTCGTCCCAAAGTGCAGCGTTTGCGTAGCCGATTTGTAGCTCGTATTCAAAGTCGCTAACAGCGCGAAGCCCCCTGATGACGGTGTTTATGCCGTGAGATTTAGCAAAATCAACAAGCAAGTTATCAAAGCCAAGCACGCTTACATTTTTTAGCTCACAAACTGCCTCTTTTGCCATCTCTATGCGCTTTTCATGTGCGAACATCGGCTGTTTGCTATCACTTTTTGCAACTGCGACGATTACCTTGTCAAAAATTTTAGTAGCCCTTATGATGACGTCTAAATGGCCGTTTGTAATGGGGTCAAAGGTTCCTGGATAGATGCAAGATTTTTTCAAATTTGCCACCTTTTGTAAAGATTATTTTCTATTTTTAAGGCATCAAGCCACTTGCCAATGATAAAATTTTCCATATCAAGAAGGCTCTTTATGCCTGCGTAGTAGCCTAAAACTGGCGGAGCGATGGTAGCTCCAAGAGATGAGAGAAGCTGCATCTGTGAAAGCGCAACCGTAGAAAAAGGCATCTCTCTAACGCCCAAAACTAGGGTTTGTCTCTCTTTTAATGCGACACTTGCGGCTCTTGTGATGAGCGTATCACTTATGCCGTTTGCAACTTTTGCTAGCGTGTTGGTAGAGCAGGGCGCTATTATCATAGCATCCGTGCCAAACGATCCAGAAGCTGGACCAGCGCTAAGGTCTTGATCATCATAAATTTTTACCCCAAGATCATCTAAATTTAGCTTCAAATTTTCTTCAGCTTCTAAGACCTTCATAGCATTTTTACTAACTATAACGTGCGCCTCACAGCTATCTTTTGCGGCATTTACTAGCTTTAGAAAAAGCCCAGCACCGCTTGCTCCAGTGGCTGCAAAAACTACCTTTTTCATCTGATAACTGCCTCGTCTTTGCCTGAAACTGTGGCCTGTAAAATTTTATTTTCTCTTGTTCTTATCTTTATCATATCACCTAAATTTCCATCTTCAAGTGCCTTTACCTCGGCAATTATCTTAACACCACCCTCGCTTAAAACTGCATTTAGCATTTGACCTTTTTTGACTAAACTAATGGCATTAAACTGACGTTTGGTTAAAATTTCTCCGCTTTTTATCTGCACTTTTGTGACAAGAGTTGAGGCGCTAAGTCCAAAGAGTGCGTCACGCGGCCATTTGCTAAACTCGATCATCGTTGGTTGGTAGTCAAGCAAGCTTAAAATGTGGTTTGTATTCATTGAATTTATGGCGATAAAAACTGGCATTTTGGCGTTAAAGCTAAATTTAAAATAAAGGCTCTTTAAGCTTAGATCAACGTCCTCAAATGAGGCTCTAAAGACGCCTTTTTGGCTATTTTGATCGTTTAAAAATATATTTTTAAAAACTAAGTCCTTAAAATTTGCAGGGAGTTTGTTTTGCGGACTGATGCTAAGATCGCTCACGCTGATGCCTGGATACTCGTTGCTGATCTCTCTTAGAAATTGCATCTGAATTTCATCCATGATAGAGCAGTTTTTCACAAAAGCTACGCTGCCGCCGCTTTTGTCATTATATGTTTTAAAATTTGCTGTTAGAATTTCATAGAGCTTTTTACTATCTATCTTGGCAGCTCTTTTGCCCTCTAAGTTTAAAATTTCATTGTCTTCGCCTTCAAAGCCAAAAGTGCTAAGCGAAATTTGATCATTGACGACGCAATACATCGGATAGATGCTGACTTCATTTGCAAAAAGTTTTGTGGAAAATAAAAAAATAAGTATAAAAAAGATGGAGCGGGAAACGAGATTCGAACTCGCGACCCCAACCTTGGCAAGGTTGTGCTCTACCCCTGAGCTATTCCCGCAATCAAAATGAAGTCCGCATTTTATCAGATTGTTTTTCATTTGTCAAGGATTATGGAAGTTTTATGAGTGAAATTTCACTATTTTGTAAAATTTCACCTTGATCAGGGCTAGTTATCAGCACAAAATCACTCTTTAATATATGATTTATCATGCCTGAGCCATATTTTCCGCCGTCAGTTGCAACAAATTTGCCATTAGCTACATTGCCAAATACCGCATTTGCTCTGCCTGATTTTACCTTTAAATTTTCGCTATTTATAGCTTTTTGCGTCACAAAACACTCACTTTTTAGAAGTGGCAAAACAAGCATCATCGTGCAAAGATAAGCAGCCATAGGGTTGCCAGGCAAGATAAAAACAAGCTTGCCATCTTTTTCATAAGCCTTACAAGGTCTGCCAGGTCTTATGTCAAGGTGTGAGAAAATTTCGTTGTATCCAAGCTCACTTAGGGCTATCTTCATAAAGTCAGCCTCTCCAGCGCTCGCTCCACCAGAGCAGATAACGATATCGTAGTTTGCAGCGTTTAAAAATGCCTGTTTTACGGCATTTAGCTCATCTTTTATGATGCCAAGATATGAGCTTTTTTGACCGATTGAACTTAAAAGTGCGGTGATGCCAAGTGCGTTTGCATTGTAAATTTCGTCCTCGCTCGCCCTTTGCCAAGGCTCAATGATTTCGTTGCCACTTGAGTAAATTCCAACACTAGGTTGCTTTTCAACTTCTATAAAGCTTATGCCCTGAGCTGCTAGCATCATCGCGCTTCTTGTGTTTAAAATTTCGCCACTTTTTAGTAAAATTTCACCAACTTTTGTCTCTTCGCCTTTAAAGCGGTAAGCTTCGCCTTTTTTAAGCTTAGCAGGGGCTTTTACATATTCTCCTTCAACCACGCAGTCTTCTATTCTCATGACCGTGTCAGCACCCTTTGGCATCTTTGCGCCAGTCATTATCTTCACGCACTCGTTTTTGCCGATAGCTAGCTGCTCTTTATCGCCTGCAAAGGCACTTGCGATGATCTTATAAGGCTCATCTTTTTCATCAAATTTAACAGCAAATCCATCAAGTGCTGAGTTGTCAAAGCAGGGCAAGTCTTTAACGGCTATCACGTCATTTGCTAAGGTTTTGCCAAGAGCCTCGCTAATGGGTAAAATTTCGCTCTCTTTTTTTGGTTTAAATTTAGCCCTTAAAGCCTCAAGTGCATCATTTACTAGCATTTTTACTCCTCAAGCCTAACTATTTTTGCCCCAAGGCTTTTAAATTTCTCCTCAAGCCTCTCGTAGCCTCTATCAAGGTGGTAAATTCTATGCACTAAGCTCTCGCCATTTGCGATAAGAGCGGCTAGTATCAGCGCTGAGCTCGCTCTAAGGTCAGTTGCCATGACATCGGCTGCATTTAAATTTGCAGGGGCGTAAACGCTTGCAATGTGACCGTTTAGGCGGATATCTGCGCCCATCCTAGCTAACTCACTAACGTGCATAAAGCGGTTTTCAAAAAGCCTCTCATCTATCGTGCTAACGCCATTTGCTGCTAGACAAAGCGCCATAAACTGAGCCTGCATATCGGTTGGAAAGCCTGGATACTCAGTCGTTCTTATCTCGACCGGTTTTATCTCATTTGTCGGCAAAATCGTGATCTTATCGCCACTCACTTCGATGCCAAAGCCCATCTCTTCAAATTTATTTAAAATGGCTGTCATGTGCGCAGCATTTGCCTTTGTGACTGAAATTTTGCTATTTGTGATAGCTCCAGCGCAAAGGTATGTGCCAGCCTCGATCCTATCTGGAATGACCTCGATATCACAAATTTCAAGTAGCTTTTGACCGCTACCAGTGATCTTTAGCTCGCTCGTGCCGATGCCTTCGATCTTGACGCCACTTTTTGCCAAAATTTCACAAATTTGTACCACTTCAGGCTCAAGTGCGACGTTAAAAAGCTCTGTCGTGCCGTGAGCTAGAGCTGCTGCCATGATGATGTTTTCGCTGCCAGTTACGGTGATCTTATCAAAAACGATCTTTGCGCCTTTTAGGCCATTTGGCGCGGTTGCGACGACGTAACCTTGCTTTATCTCGATATTTGCACCCATTTTCTCAAGTGCGCTTAGGTGCAGATCTATTGGCCTTTGCCCGATCGCACAGCCACCAGGTAGGCTCACTTCGCAGTGTCCAAAGCGCGCTAAAAGCGGACCAAGTGTCAATATAGAAGCGCGCATCTTTCTAACGATATCGTAGTTTGCTGTGGTCGAATTTACGCTGCTTGTGTCGATACTTAGTGAGTTTTCATCTTTAAATTCGCACTTTGCGCCAAGATTAACCAATAACTGGCAAAGCGTCTTTATGTCAGCGACATTTGGAATATTTGTTAAATTTATCTTATTTTTAGCAAGTAGGGTTAGGGCGATGATAGGTAGGGCGGCATTTTTAGCTCCGCTGATCTTTACTTCGCCGCTTAATTTGGCATTGCCTTCTATTTTTAGATAGTGCATCATTATTTTTTGCCTTAAGAAAATATATTTTTTGCCGATTATATTGTTTTTAAACTTAGAGTAAAGAAAACAGGGCGCTATTTTCGCTTTATTTACATTTAAGAGTTAAAATTACGAAAATTAATTATTTTGGATAAAAATATGTTAAGTTTAATAAATAAAAGAATATTTTTTGCACTATCCGTTGCACTTTTTACAGGTTGTTCTTTCACCTCAAATGAGCCTAAAATCCCACAAAATGACTATAATCAAACCGCCTCTACAAATGGTGACTTTAGCAGACAAACTTCAAGTGAGCTTTTAGACGAAGATGACGGCAGAGCTGATAAAGAATTTGGTTCATTTTTTAAAAAATACTTAAACACTAGAGCAGGGGGTGACTGCTCAGGCTTTGTCTCTATCGTAAATGCAAAATATAAAAATATGTATTTTGATGAAAAAACTATCAATAACTACTACAGCAAGGGTGGCAGAAAGTCAAAAGCCATCTACAACTTCTATGAAAGCCAAAATTTGATCACTCATAAAAATCCAAAAAAAGGCGATCTTATCTTCTTTTCAAACACCCTTGGCAAAGGCATACAAAAAAATAAAGACAAGAAAAACGTCACTCACGTCGGCATCGTAACAGCCATACTCCCGGACGAGACGGTGAAATTTATCCATAACTCTGGCGGCAGGATCATCCACAGCTATATGAATTTAAAACAAAAAAACACACACCTAAAGGGCGACAAAGAGATAAATAGCTACGTTGTAAGATGTTCAAACGCTAGCTGCCTAGCGGCAAATAGATTTGCTGGATATGGCAAAGCTAAGTAGTCCAGCTACATTTGCGCTTATCCTTTTAAATTTAGCTGCATTTTTTGGCGTCACCTTTCTGCATTCGCGTGAGCTATGGCTCGCGCTTGGCTTAAATATCTATTTTTTAGAAAAACTCTATATATTTCAGCCCCTCACATCTATCTTTATACACGCAGGCACAGCTCACCTGCTCATGAATATGCTCTTTTTATATCAAGTTGGCACGATGAGCGAGCTATATCTTGGCACGAAAAAATTTATCATTTTTTATATCGTTGGCGGCGTTTTGACGCAAATTTTAAGCTTTATTTATATATATTTTGCATTTGAAAATGAGAAAATTATAAATTTAGTCGGTGCAAGCGGAGCTTTGTGTATGCTCTTTGGCATGCTGGCGACCTCGTTACTTTACTCAGACAAAAAGGCGTGGTTTGGCTACTTTGCCATCGTTGTTGCCATGAGCTTTTTTCCGCTACTTATGGGCATAAATGTCGCATGGTACGCGCACTTTATAGGCTGGACTATCGGCTGTTTGTATGCTAAATTTTACTTAAAGAGAGCAGATGAGATTTTATGATGAGATCTGGGACATTTTAAACGAGGGCGACGTAGAGCTTAAATTTTTAAAATTTGAGCTATTTTACGAGAAATTTAGATCAAATTTGGATATTTGTTTTGATGAAATTTCTGCGCCAAATGAGCTAACTACCCCATGCTACGCTAAATTTTGCGACGTTGTTAGCATGAAAGAGCTAAACAAAAAGGTAAAACCAAAAGATAAAAACCTAAATTTCATCCACTCAGTCGCTCACATCGAGTTTAGCGCTATCGACATCGCGCTTGATGCTTGTTATAGATTTAGGGGACTGCCAAGGGAGTTTTACGAGGACTGGCTGGAGGTGGCTGAGGACGAGATCAGGCACTTTTGCATGATAGAAAATTTACTCACAAAGCAGGGCGGCAGATACGGCGAGCTAAGCGTGCATGACGGCCTTTTTATCGCACTTCAAAAGACTTCAGATAGGCTCACTAGCCGCATGGCGCTACTACCAAGATATATGGAGGCAAACGGGCTTGATGCAAACGCTCACATCATCAAAAGACTAGAAGCTGAGGGCGGGCAAGATGAGCTCATTGAGTGCCTAAAAGTCATCTTAAAAGAGGAAGTTTCTCACGTTTATAAGGGCGATAAATGGTTTAAATTTGCCTGCAAAAAAGAGGGCGTCGATGAGAAAAGCTACTTTGACATCATTTTAAATTTATATCCAAATTCATTTAAAAGCATTAGAGAGATCAACGAAAAAGACCGCTTAAAGGCTGGATTTAGCGAGGAAGAGCTTAGTTGGATAAAGAATTTCTCAAAGGAGAGATTATGAGCAAAATTTACTTCATAAGGCACGCAAAAGCAGTTGATGAGAACAAAGACGGCGCAAAAGACGCTTCAAGAGAGCTTAGCCCAAAAGGAAAAGAGGACGCTAAATTTATGGCTAGCAGGCTAAAAATGTATGATGTGATGCCAGGAGCTATCTTTTCAAGCAGCGCTAAAAGATGTGAGCAAACAGCAAAAATCATCGCTAAAACTTTAAAATTTAAAGAAAAATCCATAGAGATAAAAGACGAGCTTTACGACATAAGCTTTGAGGATCTTTTGGAGTTCGTAAGAAATTTGGATGAAAATTTAGATGAAATTTTCATCATCACGCACAATCCAAGCATAACTGAAATTTGCGAATACCTAAGCGACTCATCGATTGACAATATCCCAACTTCAGGCATTTTTTGCATTGAGTTTGAGTCTGAATTTAAAGAGCTAAAAGAGGGCAGTGCAAAAGCTTTGTTTTTTGACCACCCAAAGAAACATCAAAGATAAGTTTTATTAAAAATCCGCAAATTTTAAAATTTATCACTCTAGTTTTTTAAAATTTAACCATTTCAAGTTCAAATTACCAAGCATAAAAGCAAATTTAAAATCAACCATAATTGCAATGCCAAAATATGACAAAAGGTAAAATGCAAGGTATTTTATATATTTTGTATTGAAAACTGTAATTTTCAAATTGATATTTTAAAATCTTTATTCTGCTCTTTTGAAAGTTTTAAATGGCTATATTTGGCTGGGTTTTGCATTTTATCTTTTGTGTGATCAAAATTTATCCATTAAATTTGGTGTAAAAATATTTGTAAGAAAATTAGTTAAATTTTACACTTTTCAAAAAATGTGAAATTTACATTTATCTTATATGTAACTTAAAACTTTATCTACCCTATTTTGAAAATAGCGTGCAAGAGCTATCTTTGGAATTTGTTGTTCTTGCTTTTTAAAAAGCTGATAAGACGATCTTGTGAATGCTAAATTTAAGAGCAGCATAAAAAAGTGCGTTAATTAAATTTTATCCTCAAAAAGCGTGCGGATATCTAGTGTGTAGTTTTTTGGCATAAAGATCGGTGAGTCTAAAATTTCAAGCACGCCATCATCAAATGAGAGAAATTCCACTACTCTTTTTGGCTTTCCGGCGGTTTTTATGCTCATGTCGGCTAGGCGAAGTATCTTTACGATCTGCATTTTATCTGATGTCCATTCAGAAAAAGCTAGAAATTTAGAGTCGTCTGAAAATAAAAAACAAGCAGTCGCTCTCTCGCTAAGTAAAATTTGATGGGCGATGTCATCTTTAACTAAATTTTTATCCATTGATGATGTTTTTTCGTGGTTTGAAAGCTCGTTTTTTAAATTTAAATAGTGCTCGCTATTTGCAAAAAGCCTTAGCTCGCCAAGGGTTGGAGCACCCATAGCGACCTCACATCCTTCAAATTTAGCGCTAAATTTGCCATCCTTGCTGCATGCATTTGCCTCGTAGTCCCAAGCCGAGCTCATAAATTTACCTATTAAATTTGCCAGCCATGGCTTTGTAGATATTTAGCTCATCTTGTAAAAGCGTGTATTTTGCTTTTAGTAGCCCTATTTTAGCCTCTAGCTCGCTATTTTTAGCCTCTAAAAACTCTTTTAGCTCGACCTTGCCGTAAGAGTATTTTAGCTCGTAAATTTTTGAAATTTCCTCGTAGTTTTTTATCTGCTCTTGGTAGTTTGTAAGTAGTGCTTCATCATTTAAGTAGCCTTTGTAAAATGCGTCTATCTCGTTTAATGCGCTATTTAGAGTGCTTATGTAGTTTAGTTTTGCAAGCTCGAAATTTGCCTCGCTAACCTTTAAATTTGACTTTAGCTTGTGGTAGTTTAAAAATGGTAAATTTAAAGCGATGTTGCCATTTAGAAATTTAAGGCTAAAGGCTTCCTCTTTTTTGTCGGTGCTGCTTTTGAGGCTGGCTCCTAGCGTGATGCTTGGATAAAACTCTTTTTGGCTCGCTTTGTAGTTTAAGATGCCCTCTTCTATGCGGAAAATGGCCGCTCTTAGATCAGGGCGGTTTGCTATGGCGCTTGTTGGCACATCTAGATCAACGCCCACTCTTTTAACGGGACTTAGCGTGAGGCCATCAAATTTAAGCTCAAATTCTGGCCTCTCATTTAGCAAAATCCTAAGCGTTTTTTTAGCACTCACAAGCTCTTTTTTGGCACTTTCTATCTTATTTTGAGCGTTTAAAAGCTGTGAGTTTATCTGCTTTAAGCTTAGCGCCTCCTCTTTGCCAAGCTTAAATTTAAGCCCAACTATCTCATTTAGCTTGTTATAAATTTCTAAAATTTGATCATAAGTTTTTATGCTCTCGTTTAGATATAAAATTTGAAAATAGGCATCTGCTACGGAGTTTATCACGCTTAGTTTGCTAGCCTCCAGATCAAATTTAGTAGCCTTTGCTTCAAACATCGCTGCGTCTTTGCTGTTTGCTAGCTTTTGCCAAAGGTCAAGCTCGTAGCTAAGCCCTATGCTTGAGCCAAAACTTCTAGTGACCGCACCGCCCTCTTTTATATTTTTGCTACTTCCAGCCTCAAAACCAGCATTAAAGCTTGGGATCAAATTTGCCTGCAAAACACCAGCTTGAGCGAGTGCTTTATTTACATTTATCGCGGCTTTTGCAAGGTCGGTGTTGTTTTTAAGCGCAAGTTCTACAAGCTCATCAAGGTAGCTTTGCTGATACTGCTTCCACCAAGAAGTGTCTAAATTTAGCTCACGGCTGGCGTTATCTTCTAGTAAAATTTGCTTGTAGTTTTCGTCTATATTTTTAACAGCGCAACCGCTTAAAACAAGCACTAAAGATAGGCTTAGAAATTTCATATTACTCCCTTGAAAGCGCATCTATTGGATTTAGTTTTGAGGCGTTTTTGGCAGGCATGTAGCCAAAGATGATGCCAATCGCCATCGATGTGACAAGTGCAAGCACGATCGAGCCGTTTGAAAAGATCATGCTAAAGCCGTTTAAAAAGTTGTTAAAGACGTAGCCGATAGCGTAGGATAGGACGATGCCGATGGCTCCGCCAATAAGGCAAAGTAGCACCGCCTCTATCAAAAACTGCTGCAAGATGTTGCTCTGTCTAGCTCCGATCGCCATTTTTATGCCTATCTCTTTGGTGCGCTCGGTGACTGAAACTAGCATGATGTTCATGACGCCTATGCCCCCAACTACGAGCGAGACGACGGCGATGCTTGAGATGAGCAGACGCATGGTCGAGATGGTCTCTTCGATCGTTTGCTTGATGCTGTCTGAGTTTCTTGTAAAAAAGTCCTTTTTGCCGTGCTTGATCTCTAAAAGCTCGGTTAGTGTTTTTTCGGCGATTTGCGCATTGACGCCCTCATTTACCTTAGCTGTGACCGAGCTTATAAATTTATCTCCAGTAACCTTGTTTAGCACGGTCGTGTATGGGGCGTAAATTTTAAGCGTGCTTGAATCGCCCATCTTAAAATCATCCTTTTGCAAAACGCCGATAATGCGAAGTGGCTTTTTGTTAAAAAGTATGATCTTGCCGATAGGATCATCATTTTTAAAGATACTATTTTTGGTGTTTTGATCGATTAGAGCAACTGAATCAGAGTTTAAAACCTCGTCATCATCGTAAATTCTGCCATCCTCTAGCTTTAGCCCATTTACGTCAAAGCTCCCTACCCCGCCCCCTTTTAGGCTCGCACTTAGCGAGATATTTTCATAAGTTAGCACGCCTGAGGTGCTTGTATTTGGCGTGACTGAGTCTAGAAAGGACTGCTTGGCAAGCATGTTTGCATCGCTTATGGAGAGCGTTTTGACCTTGCCTGAGAGCATATCGCCAAAGCCTTTACCTGGCATGATGTCGATCGTGTTTGTGCCGATCTTTCTGATGCCAGCTAAAATTTGCTCCTGCGAGCCTTTACCAAGGGCGACGACGCTAATAACCGCAGTGATACCTATGATAATGCCAAGCATCGTTAAAAGCGATCTTAGTTTGTGCGCTAGCATCGCATTTACCGACATTTTAAAGCTCTCTATTAGCTGGTCTTTATAGTAGGTAAATTTGCTCTTTTCTGGCTGAGTTTGCTTGCTGGCTTCATAAATTTTGCTATTTTTGACATTGTCACTTACGATGTTGCCATCTTTTATTTCGATCACACGGCTTGCGTACTCTGCGATCTTTGGGTCGTGCGTGACGATGATGATGGTGTGGCCTTTTTTGTAAAGATCAACTAAAATTTCCATCACCCTTAGCCCACTTTTGCTATCAAGCGCGCCTGTTGGCTCGTCTGCTAAAATGATCTCGCCGCCATTCATCAGCGCCCTTGCTATGGAGACCCTTTGCTGTTGTCCGCCTGAGAGCTTATTTGGTAAATTTTTCGCTTTTTCGCTAAGTCCAAGTGAGTCAAGAAGCTCATTAGCTCTTTTTTCTCGCTCGCTCTTATTTGCGCCTGCGTAGATGCTTGGTAGCGCTACGTTTTCAAGGGCATTCATCGTGCTAAGCAGGTTATATCTTTGAAAGATAAAGCCAAATTTATCCCTTCTAAGCTTGGCAAGGGCGTCGCTGTCAAATTTTGATATATCTTTGCCATCTAGCAAATACTCGCCGCCACTTGGACTATCAAGGCAGCCAAGGATGTTCATCAGGGTTGATTTACCAGAGCCAGACTGACCGATGATGGCTATAAACTCGCCCTTTTTTATCTCTAAATTTATGCCGTGCAGGATCTCTATCTCATTGTCACCTAGCTTAAAGCTTTTGGTGATATTTTTTAGACTTATCACTTAAAACTTCTTATGTTCTTTTGCGATCATCTTGGCGATCTCGCTTGATGAGCCTTGAGATGTGATGATCTCGTCACCCTCGTTTACGCCACTAATGATCTGCGTATCGAGGTTATCTTTTATGCCAGTTTTGACCGCTGCTTTTACGGGCTTGCCATCTTTTAGCACATAGACAAAAGTGCCGTTTTCATCTTTTTTGATGCCGATGCTTGGCACGATGATGGCGTCTTTGACGTTGGCTATTAAAAGCTCGTTTTGCGTGGTCATGCCTATTCTTAAAATTCCATCTTTGTTATCAACGATGCTTTGCGCGTAGTAATAAACCGCCGAGCTACTGCTAGAGCTACTTGAGTATGAAGACTTACTGCTACTACTTGAGCCGTAGCTGCCATCACTTAGTGTGGTAAGCCCCGGGTCGATCGAGCTAACAGTCGTTTGAAATTTCTTCGTTGGCTCAGAGAGGATCGAGTACTCAACTGGCGTGCCGACTTTGATCTTTGTGATGTCGCCCTCTGCTATTTGCATCTTCATCTTTACATGGCTAAGATCAGCGATATTTACGATAGTTGGCGTAGTTTGGTTGGCATTTACAGTCTGACCCTCCTCAACCTGCACGCTTACAACCGTGCCATCTCTTGGAGCAGTGATCTTTGTGTAGCCTAAATTTATCTTAGCGGTGCTTAGCTCGATATTTGTCTGCTTGATCTGCGCTTCAAGCTCCTTTATCTTGGCGCTATTTGCACTATATGTGTTTTTTGCACTTTCAAATTCTTGCTTTGAGGTGGCGTTTTTAGAAAAGAGCGCATTTTCTCTATCAAACTGCGTTTTAGCGATATTTAGAGCCACTTTTGCGCTTTCAAGCTGGGCTTTGTAGATGGCAAGCTGAGCTTCTTTATTGTCTATGCTATTTTGCTGGGTTGAGCTATCGATACTTGCGATCATATCGCCCTTTTTTACCTGATCTCCAAGCTTAACATATAGCTTTTTTATCTGACCGCTCACTTGAGCTCCCACGTCGATTAGCTCGGTGGCGAAAATTTCACCAGTCGCATCGACTTTTTTGCTAAATGATCCCTTCTTTGCCTTTTTAGTGATAAACTCCACCTTTTCGTCTTTTATCTTAAAAAATTTATCATAGACGAAGTATCCACCGACGCCTAAAATAAGTAGGATTATTAAAATTTTAGTTTTTTTCATCGCTTCTCTTTGTAAAAAATTGGTAAATTCTACTTCACAAGAGTAAATACTCTCTAAGCTTCCTCTTTTGCCATGCCAGCCTCTATCAAAAACCTACTTGGTTGGTAGGTCACCTTCTTTATCTTGTCGTATTTTGCGTAGCTTAGATATAGCTCGTCTTTTGCTCTGGTAACTGCCACATAAAAGAGCCGCCTCTCCTCTTCTAGGCTGCCGCCCATGCTCATTAGCTTTAAATTTGGAAAGCGGTTTTGCGAGAGATCTACTATGAAAACTTGGTCAAATTCAAGCCCCTTGCTCGCATGCACGCTAAGCAAGCTAACGCCCTGTCCTTCGCTCATCTCGTTGCTTCCAAGGGCTAAGAAGTTATAAAATTTACTGATATCTTGGTACTTTTTAGCTAGCTCGCTTAGCACCACGCTCTTTGCCATTATGCGCTCTTTGACCTCTTCTTTTAGCGCCAGATCGACGTTGCCATTTTTTAGAGTTGCCCTTTTTGTGCTGATGTTTTCGACGATTAACGAGTAAATTTTGCTAGTTTTTATCTCATTTATCATCGTGGCTGGCTTTGAGATATTTCTCATGCCTCTTAAAAAGTTGTAAATTTCATATAAAAACTGTGCCCCACTCTCGCTTAGCTTTTGTAGTTTTAGCACAGGGTGACCTAGAAATCTATCGCTAAAGCCAAGCTTAGAAAACCTCGAAACCTCGGCAAATTCGTCAAGGTCGTCAAAAAGGCCAAGCTGGTAGTTTCGCCTTTTGTTTGATGAGATATTTACACTCTCATCTGGCTCAAGGATCCCTTTTATCAAATTTCCATGCCCAAGCTTAAGAAGTGCGTCAAAAATTTCTTTGCTAACTGCGCTGCCAACGCCCTTTGCGTATTCGCAGATGTGGATAAATGCCATTATATCTTTTGGATTGACATAAATTCCCATGATATCGATGAGTGCTTTGATCTCGCGGCTCTCAAAAAAGCTCACCCCGCCCTTTCGCTTTGAGCCAATGCCTCGCTCTTTTAGCGCGACCTCGATGCCATCGGCTGATGAGTTATTTCTAAAAATTATGGCGATATTTTCTCTATTAAATGGCGAAAATGAGATGATATCGGCGATATTTTGATACTGATCAAAAAGCTCGTTATAGACAAGTAGCCTTGGAGGCTTGAAATTTCCCTCTCGGCTAACCGTGAGGTGCTTTTCATAAAGCCTTGGGTTGTTGTTTATGACCTTATTTGCAAGGGCAAGTATGCTTGAGCTTGAGCGGTAATTTACATTTAAAGCGTAGATATTTGCGTTTGGGAAACGATCTTTAAATGAGCCAATGATCTCGATATTTGCGCCGTTAAATGCGTAAATGCTCTGGTCAAAATCGCCCACACAAAAGAGGCTCTTTGTCTTAAATGCGTCTATTAGGCTGCCTTGAAGTGTGTTTGTATCTTGATACTCGTCGATCAAAATTTCATCATAAGCTAAATTTGCCCCCTTTTTTAGCTCGTCGCGCATTTTTATAAGAAGGTCGTTAAAGTCAGCGTAAGAAAATTTAGCCTTTTCAGCCTCAAACTCCTCTAGCACGTCTTCATAAATTTCAGCATAAACGCCCTGCTCTTCGCTTTTCTCGCTTATCCACTTGCCAAATGTAGTGCCCTGCTCGCTGTTTTGAAATAGCGAATAAAGGTCGTATAGATATGCCCCGCCATAAGGCTTGACGTCGCTTAAATGGTAAAATTTGCGCCTCTCAACAAGACTTTTTAAAAGCGTCTTTAGCTCGCTTGGCTGCTTTAGCGTGACGCCTTTATCAAGGCTTTTTAAAAGCGAAAATGAGACCGAGTGAAAGGTACCTGCGGTGATTTTGGAAGTTATTGATTTGTCAAAATACCTATTTAAACGCTCTATCATCTCGCTGGCTGCTTTGTTAGTAAATGTAAGAAGCAAAATTTTCTCAGGCGCAACGCCTAAATTTAGTAGATGAGCTATGCGAGCGACAATCGTGCTAGTCTTACCAGTGCCAGCTGAAGCGATGATGAGATTGTGTCCAAATGGCGCAGTTGCGGCGGTGTATTGTTCTTTGTTTAACCTAGATAAGGGCATTGTTTCCTCTTTTTTAAAAAGGGCTAATTATAGCTACTTAAACTTTAACAGCTATAATCACGCGGATGAAAAAGTTTAAATTTTTAAAATTTCTTGCCCTATTTTTGGCTCTAATGGTCGCTATTTTTTTGATGCTTGATCAAATTTATCCACTAAATTTAGATGCACTTAAAAAAGACGAAGCCAAAATTTTGCTTGATAAAAATGGCGAGATCATAAATATGAAGCTTAGTAGCGACGGAATTTGGAGATTTCACGAGCAAAGCTTCCCAAACTCGCTAAAACAATGCGTCGTTCTCTTTGAAGATAGGTACTTTTACTACCATTTTGGCGTAAATTTTGCCTCCATTTTTAGAGCATTTTTCCACAACTTAAGAAGCGACAACCGCATAGGAGCTAGCACTATCACGATGCAAGTGGCAAGAATGCTTGAGCCAAGTGATAGGAGCTATAAAAATAAGATAAAAGAAATTTTTAGAGCATTTCAGCTCGAGCTTCACTTTAGCAAGGATGAAATTTTAAATTTATACCTAAATTTAGCCCCGTATGGCGGCAATATCGAGGGTGCAAAGGCGGCAAGCTTCTTTTACTTTGGCAAGGAGCTAAATGAGCTTAGCTACGCTCAGGCCGCACTTTTAAGCACGATCCCTAAAAATCCAAATAAAAATAGGCTTGACCGCGTCTCAAACATAAATGCGCTAAAAAACAGGGTCATAAAGATGCTTTATAAGGCAAAATTGATAGATCTTAGCGCCTTTAAAAGAGCTCAAGCTGAGCCATTTAAAAATGTAAGGATAAGAGCCGTCGTAAATGCAGGTGATTACGCAAATGTCGCTTTTAAAAACCAAATTTCAAAGGCGAGTTTGGATCTAAATTTACAAAAAGATATGCTTAAAATTTTAAAAGATGCGATGTTTTCGCTAAAGGCTAAAAACGCAAATAACGCCGCAGCCGTGGTCATCGACAATAAAAAAATGAGCGTTGTTGCCTTTATCGGCTCTCACGATGAGCACGCACGCGACGGCAAAAACTCAGCCCTAAATATGAAGCGAAACACCGGCAGCACGCTAAAGCCTTTTATCTACTCGCTTGCGCTTGATAGCGGGCTTATCACGCCAAGCTCGCAACTAATCGATACGCAAATTTATATAAATGAATATGTGCCAAAGAACTTTAGTAACGACTTTTTGGGGCTTGTAAGCGCAAAGGACGCTCTAAATTTTAGCCTAAACATACCAGTTATAAATTTAGACTTAAAGCTAAAAGACAACTCGCTTTATGAGCTGCTTGAAAAGGTAAATTTAGTTGATGAAAACAAGGAATTTTACGGCTCTTCGATAGTTTTAGGCAGCGCTGAGATGAGCCTGATTGATCTTGCACATCTTTATACTATATACGCAAATGGCGGGGTTTATAGGCCACTTGAGTTTGCGGGCAAAAGCTACAAAAATGAAGACAAAAACATAACCCTCATCTCGCCTCAAAGTGCATATCTAACCGCCAAAATGATGAGCGAAGCCTCAAGGTCATATCTAAAAAATGCTTGGCAATATGCGCAAAACACGCCAAAGATCGCCTTTAAAACAGGCACAAGTGCAAACTCACGCGATCTTTACGCCATTGGAGTTGATGAGGACTACACGATAGCCGTCTGGGTGGGCAACTTTAACGCAGAAAAAACTGACAAACTAACTGGGCTAAATGACGTCTCAAAGATCGTTTTTGATATGTTTAAGATCACGGCGCAAAGGCAAAATTTAGAGTTTATGAGCGAGCCAGAGGGCATCGAAAAAGTGCCAACCTGCCTTGATGCTTTTAGTTATGAAACGTGCAAAAAAACGGCGCTTGATGATAGGATAGTTGGAGTTAAACTGCAAGATAAGTGCGAGAGTTTAAGAGGCGAGGAGCTTGAGTTTTTGATAAAAAATGGCTTTTTAGACAAAGACGAGGTCAAAAATAGCCCTTGCGCTGAAGTTTTCAAAGACAAAAAGCCAGTCTTTGCCTATCCGTATGACGGCGAAGAGATCGTGACAGATGAAAATGTAACACAAATTATGCTAAAATGCTACGCGTTTTTAGGTGATGAAATTTACCTGAAAGTGGATGATTTGAACTTTTCTAAGATAGAAAATGCAACCGAAAAAAGGCTAGATCTAACTCTTGGCGAGCACACTTTAAAATGCCTTGATCAAAACTCAAATCAAAGTGAAATAACAATAAAACTAAGGAGATAAAATGCAGCAAAAAGCGCTACTTCTAGCACTTTTAGGAGCAGTAAATTTATATGCTTTAAGTCTAAATGGCACCGCCGAGGTAAAGTCGCCTTTAAGCGTGGAATTTGGACTAGAAGATGATGTAAGCAAAAATCTCATAGGCACGCTAAGCGAGAAAAAACTCATCTCATGCCAGCCAGCACTAAGTGGCACGGTGAAATTTAACGCTCAAAGCCTTACGCTCTTTACAAAAGATATGCATGCTGGCACGGAGTATAACTGCAAATTAGAAAATGGCAGCAGCGCTAGTTTTGAGACGAAAGAATTTGCGCTTGAGAAGATAGAAAAGCTCTCTGATAGCAAATTTATCCTTAAATTTAATGACGAAGTTAGTGATGAGCTTGTGAAAAAAATAGCCATAAAAGGTGCAAGCTTTAATGCCTTGCAACTCTCTCAAAACAGCTTTGAACTTGATCTTGATAAAAATATAAGCGAGCCTACTTTTGATCTTGGAGAAAATTTTGAGAGTAAATTTGGCGCTAAACTTGCAGGCGATGGCGTGGTGAAATTTAGTGAGCAAGCAGGCAGTGAGAGCGCAAGCATAAACGCTGAAGTAAAGAGCTTTGAGATAGCTAAAATTTATCCGACAAGCCTTGATAACGGTATCTTGGCATTTAGAATTTATCTAAAAGAGTGGCTAAGCGATGATAATAATCTAAAGAAATTTATCAAGATAAAAGGCGTAAAAAGCTTTAGCATAAGCGACGTGGCATATAAAAATGATGATGAAAATAGCGCGTCAAATTCTGAGCTTGATGGGTATGATTATTACATCGATATCACAAGCGATGAGTTTAAGCCACAAAATAGCTACGAGATCACTATAAAACCAGGCTTTGGAGATGATAGAAATGTCGTAAGAGAGGCCAAAACCTACGAGGTGGTCGCTAGCAACTTCACTCCATTTGCAAATTTCACAAACGAAGAGCCTTACATCTCAAGCGTGGGCGAGATCGGCATCAGAAATGCAAATTTACCTGAGCTAAATGTAAGCGTTGAAAAGTTAAGCGATCAAAATTTTAGATACTTTTTAAATTTCAACGACAATAGCGAAGATCTAAGCAATTTTAGCTCAAAAGTAGCAAGCAAAAGCTACAAGCTAGAGGGTGCATTAAACGAAATTTCACTAAACAAGATCAAGCTTGACTTTGCAGGAGCAGGAGACGGAGTTTATAAGATAAGCTTAAACTACGGCAAAGATAAGAGCGTCTCAAAGGTCGTCTATCTAAGTGACATCGCCATAAATGCAAAGCTTGGCAAGGATGAAATTTTCGTCTTTGCAAACCGCCTTGGCGAAAACACAATGCTACCAAATGCAAATGTAAAAATTTATGGCAAAAGAAACGAAGAGATCGCAGTTGGCGCTACAAATGACGTCGGCGTCTTTAAATTTAACAAAAAAGATATCTACAAAGAGATCTCATCGATCGTCGTCTCACTTGGCAAGGAGCAAAATTTCCTCATCATAAAAGATGGCGAAGCGCTAAATGAAGCAAAGCTCATCAGCCAAAATCCAAGTGAGAGCATCGATGCTTACACGCATTTTGCCTCAAATATCATAAGACCAAACGAGAGCTTAAAGGGAGCTATCTATCTAAGAGATAGGAACTTTAACCCACTTAAAAATATGCCAGTCAAGATCAAATTTATCGATCCACAAGGCAAAAGTAGTGCCCAGATCACGCAAAATACAAATGATGTCGGCATGATAAATTTCGAAAAAGAAATTTTAAGCGATCTAAGCGGTAGATTTAACATGCAGATAATCTACGCTAGCAAGGTGATAGCAAGCGTGCCATTTTATGTCGAGAGCTTCGTGCCAAACAAGATAAAAAATGACATAGCCATAGACGCGGATAAATTCTTTTCAAATGAGCTAGTAAAGGTAAATTTGACAAGCAGCTATCTCTTTGGCGGAGCAGCTAGCGACTTAGCTGGTAGCATGCAGGTTAGCTTCTTTGACGATGAGTATAAAAATAGCGAATTTAAAGAGTATAAATTTAAAAATGACACCCTAAAAGCGGCTGCTTATCCAAGCATAGAAAATGATCTAACTCTTTCAAAAGATGGCAAATCAAGCCAGATGATAGATCTTAGCTTTAACACCAAAAACGCACCATCAATAATAAAAGGTGTCATAAATTTCAACGTAAATGACGATGGCAAAAATGTAAGTGACGCGAAAAGCTTTACACTCTATCCTTATAAAGATATGGTTGGCATCGCTGCTAGCACGGCATTTGCTGATCCAAACGAAGACGTAAAGATAAGAACAGTCGTTGTTGATATGCCAAGCCAAAAGGCAGTGAAGTCAAATTTGAAATTTGATATAAAACGTGTCACATGGCAGTATCAAAGGGACGCAAATGGCTATATAAAATGGATCCAAACGCTTGAAGATGTGGATAGCTTTTATAAAAAAAGTGGCGAGTTTAGCTATAAATTTACGCAAAGTGGCTCATACGTCATCACAGCTACAAATTTAGTAAGTGGCGCAAGCACGAGCCTAGACATCGATGTGAGCGGCTATAATTACTCAACTCTAGCGCCTACAAAAGAGCTTAGCAAGTCTCAGATAAAGCTAAACAAAGGCGTCTATAAAAAAGGCGACGAACTAAGCGCAGACATAAGCTCAGCGATAAAAGAAGGCATCGCGCTTGTCACACTTGAGGACGCAGGTGTCAAAGCCTACAAGGTCGTCAAGATCAAAAACAACTCAGCAAATGTTAAATTTAAACTTGACTTTGACTTTAATGGCCTTTACGTGAGCGCAAATATCTACCGCATGACTGACGCTGGGCTAACTCCGTTTAGAACCTACGGCAAGGTCTATGCAAACGGCGATAAATCTTCAAGAGAGATAGAGCTTAGCTTAGAAGCGCCAAAAAGCGCAAAGAGCGATGAAAATATCAAAATTTCACTAAAAACAAAGCCAAAAGCTTATGTAGATTTGTTTATCACAGATGTTGGCGTGCTTGATATCACTTCACAAAAACCAGCCGATCCGCTTAAGTTTTTTGACAAAATTTTACCTGATGGCGTCTTTGACTACGACATCTACAATATGCTCACAAACTACAAGGTCGAGGGCAAAACGCTAAGTTTTGGCGGTGATGCTGCAGCGATGGCCGTGGCGGCAAAAATGGCAAAGCATGCAAGCCCAGTTGATAGCAAAAATGTAAAAACTTATGCAAATTTAGTGAGCCTTCAAGCAGACGACAAAGGCGAAATTTCATACGAGTTTAAAACGCCAAATGGCTTTAACGGCGCCATTAGAGTAGATGCTGTGGCAAATGACGCAACTGCAATGAACGCCGTAAATAGCGAGATAAAAGTAAAAGATGATGTGATCATTAAGCCAAGCGCTTTAGTTTATCTTTTAAAAGGCGATGAATTAAGCGCAAATTTAAGGCTTATAAATACGACAAATGCGGACAAAAACCTTACTATAAACATCGTAACAAGCAAAAATTTAAACATCAAAACGCAAGAAAAAGCTAACCTTAAGCCACTTGAAAACAAGGCGTTTGTGCTTAAAATTTCAGCCCTTGAAACAGGTGCTGGCGAATACAATATAACAATAAGCGACAAAAATAGCTCAAAAACGCTTCAAAATTTACTAGGCGTCATTAGCCCTTATACGATCAGCACCTACGCAAAGAGCAGTGTCTTTGACAAAGAGAGTAAAATTTCACTACCAAAAGGCTATCACGATGTGAGCGTTGATGCGTCAAGCTCGGTCTCAAGCGTGCTTTTAGCAGCTTCAAAGAATTTAGTAGAGTATCCTTACGGATGCGCGGAGCAAAGGAGCTCAAGACTGCTTGCGCTTTTAAATTTAAAACCAAAAGATGAGCTTGAAAAAGGGGATCAAAAGAGATTTATCGTTAGCGGCATAGATGAGCTAGTCAAGATGCAAAAACCAGATGGTAGCTTTGGCTACTGGAGCGATCTAGGCGAGACAAATGCATTTGCAAGCATCTTTGCAACTGATGTTTTACTTGATCTTAGCGAGGCTGGATATGAGGTAAGTAAAGGCGTCAAACAAAATGCTCTAAACTCTCTCTTAAAATACGCAAACAACGACCTTGAAGCACTTTATGCTCTTTATGTAAGCTCACGTGCAAATATGGCTGATAGATCGGTTTTAAATAAAATTTATGACGACAAAGCCTACAATAAAACAGTCCTCAATAAATACCTAATGGCAGCAGCTCTAAAGCTAAACGGCCTAAATGACGAGGCAAAGGTCGCGCTAAAAGATATCAAAAATGCTAAAACAAGTGAAGAAAATGCATCTGATTTTAGTTCAAAAGTAAGAGATAACGCATTTATCTTATATCTGCACGCAAAATACTTTGAGAAAAACGACTACTCAGACGACCTTGCAAATTTCTTGATAGGAAATTTAAATGAGCTAAGCTCAACGCAAGAGCGTGCATTTACGCTAAGAGCGCTAAACGCCTACTTTGGCAAAGATAGCGGCGAGAAAAATAATAAATTTAAGCTTGGCTATAACGGCGAAAGTAAAGAATTTGACGGCCTTTTAAGCACCTCATTTACGACAAAAAATGGCGAATTTAGCATCACTCCACTAGGCTCAAATAAGCTTTATGCAACTATCTTAAGCTACGCTTACTTACCGCTTGAGATCAAACACAAAATCGAGCCAAAAGAGCTTGATATCTACCGCACATTTGTCGATGAAAAAGGTAAAGAGCTGGGTCTTGACAGCCTAAAAGTAAATGATGTCATCTACTCAAAAGTGGTGATAAACTCAAAAACAATGGTTAAAAATGGCGTTATAAACGAGATAGTAAGCAGCTGCTTTGAGCCGATAAATGAAAATTTAAGCAACTTTAGCAAGAGCTTAAAAAACAGCTTGCAAGTTGAGTATAAAAGCATAAAAGATGACCGAGTGCTAAGCTTTTACACGCTAAGTGGCGACGAAAAAGACGCCGTACTTTACACACCTTACCGCGTAAGACTTGGCGGTAAATGCTCGCTTGGTGCAGTCACAACTGAAAATATGTACAACGAAAGACAAAACGACTACGACTTAGCTCAGCGAAGCTTTACTGTCAAATAGCCATTTAAACTCTGGGGCGTTTAAACGCCCCAAGCCCATATTTCCCCACTTTTGCAAAGATTTTTTTAAACAAATTTTAGATAACATTAAGCATTTTTTAAACGAAAGAGGATACAAAAGTGGCAGATTTTTACAATGCAAAAGAGATAGAAGATAAATTTTATAAAATTTGGGAAGAACGCGGATACTTCGAGATAGACGCAAACAAAGATATCCAAAAAGATGGACGTAAATTTTGCATTATGATGCCACCTCCAAACGTGACTGGCTCACTTCACATCGGACACGCCCTAACCTTCACACTTCAAGATATTATGACTCGCTACAAGAGGATGGACGGCTACAAGACACTTTGGCAGCCAGGACTTGATCACGCTGGTATCGCTACTCAAAACGTCGTTGAAAAGCAGCTTCTAGCACAAGGGATCAAAAAAGAAGAGCTTGGACGTGAGAAATTTGTAGAAAAAGTGTGGGAGTGGAAGGAAAAAAGTGGCGGCATGATCGTCCATCAGATGCGAAAACTTGGCATCACTCCGGCTTGGTCACGCCAGAGATTTACTATGGATGAGGGCTTAAGAAAAGCTGTGAAAAAAGCTTTTGTAAATTTATACGACAAAGGGCTAATAGTCCAGAAAAACTACATGATAAACTGGTGTACGCATGATGGCGCACTCTCTGACATCGAGGTCGAACATAAAGAAAATAAAGGCAAGCTATATCATTTGAGATACTACTTTGCAGATAAGCCAAGCGAATTTGTTGTCGTTGCTACAACTCGTCCTGAAACTTACTTCGGTGATACGGCGGTAATGGTAAATCCAAACGACGAGCGCTATAAAAACTTAATCGGCAAAAAAGTGGTGCTACCTATCATAAATAGAGAGATCGAGATCATCGCAGACGAGCACGTTGATATGGAGTTTGGAACAGGCCTTGTTAAGGTCACACCTGCGCATGATCAAAACGATTACGAGGTAGGCAAAAGGCACAACCTTGAGTTTATCACTGTATTTGACGAAAAGGGCATTTTAAACGACAAGTGTGATAAATTTGCAGGTCTTGAGAGGCTTGAGGCTAGAGATATCGTCGTGGCCGAGCTTGAAAAACTTGGCAATGTTGAAAAGATAGAAGACTACGAAAACCAAGTAGGTTACTGCTACCGCTGCAAAAACGTCGTCGAGCCATACATCTCAAAGCAGTGGTTTGTCAAAAAAGAGATCGCAGACGAAGCGATACAAAAGGTCTCAGAGGGCCTTGCTAAATTTTACCCGCCGCACTGGATAAACAGCTTTAACGCGTGGATGAGAGAGCTAAGAGACTGGTGTATCTCACGCCAGCTTTGGTGGGGACATCAAATTCCAGTATTTTACTGCGATGAGTGCGGTTACATGTGGGCTGACGAGGACGAGCCGTGCGAGTGCAAAAAGTGCAAAAGTAAAAATTTCCACCAAGACCCAGACGTGCTAGATACGTGGTTTAGCTCTGGTCTTTGGCCATTTAGTACGCTTGGCTGGGGCAATGAAAATGAGCTAAAAAATGAAAAGTGGTTTGAAGGTGACCTTGCGGAGTTTTATCCGAACAATCTCCTCATAACTGGCTTTGATATATTATTTTTCTGGGTTGCTAGGATGTTGTTTCAGGGTGAAAACGCCCTTGGCAAGCTGCCGTTTGACGACATCTACCTGCACGCGCTTGTAAAGGATGAGTTTGGCAGAAAGATGAGTAAAAGCCTTGGTAACGTCATCGACCCGCTTGATAGCATAAATGAGTATAGCGCTGATATCTTGCGCTTTACGCTAACGCTTCTAGCCGTTCAAGGACGCGACATCAAGCTAAGTGACGCCAAGATGAAGCAGGTAAGAAATTTCACCAACAAGCTTTATAACGCGAGCAAATACCTAATGTTAAATGAGAGCAAATTTGCAAATTTAGAGGATATCAAGCTTGAAACAAAGCTTGGAATTTATATGAATAGCCGCTTTAACGAGTGCGTGAAAGAGGTGCGTGAAAACATCGACGCCTACCGCTTCAATGACGCAGCAAACACACTTTATAAATTCCTTTGGGATGAGTTTTGTGACTGGGGCATCGAGCTTAGCAAGGCTGACAAAGCGAGCGTAAAAGAGCTTGGAAGTATATTTAAAGAGGCGATGAAACTGCTAAATCCTTTCATGCCGTTTCTTTCAGAGTATCTATTTCAAGAGCTTAGCGGCACACAGCTTGAAAATGCAAAATCAATAACGGTGATGAGCTATCCAGAGATAAAAGAGCGAAATTTAGAGGTTGAGAAGAAATTTGAGCTAGTTATCGAAGCGATCGTGGCTATTCGCCGTGCAAAAGCGACTATCGATCTTGGCAACTCAAAGATAGCAAAAGCCTTTGTTAAATTTAACGAAAAAATAGATCTTGACGAGGTTAAAGAGTATATTAAACTGCTTGCAAAATGCGAAGAGATCGGCTTTGTAGATGAAAAAATCGAAAACTCAATAAGAGATGTGAGCGAAAATTTAGAGGCATTTGTCCCGCTTGAAGGGCTTGATATGAGCGGCATCATCACAAGGCTAAGGTCTCAAAAGACAAAGCTTGAAAAAGAGATAGCTAAACTCTCAGGCATGCTAAATAACCAAAATTTCGTAGCAAATGCACCAAAAGAGGTCATAGAGACAAACAAAGAGGCCTTGCAGAGCGCTGAGGCTAAATTTAAAAAAGTATGCGAAGAGTTAGAGGCTCTTGGAGAAAAATAGTGATAAAAATAGAAAATTTAAGCAAATTTTATGGTGATACGCAGATCCTTTTTGATATAAATTTAGAGGTTGCAAAGGGTGAAATTTTTGCTATTGTAGGACACAGCGGTGCTGGTAAATCAACGCTTTTAAGGTGCATAAACGGGCTTGAGAGCTATCAAGGCGGCAGCTTAAAAGTCTTTGATAAAGAGATAAAAAATTTAGATGAGACGCAGCAGAGACATTTAAGGCGAGATGTTGGGATGATATTTCAGCATTTTGCCTTGATGGCTAGAAAAAACGTCTTTGAAAACGTCGCTACTCCGCTTAAATTTTGGGGTTATAAAAGCGATGAAACTGAAAAAAGAGTGAGAGAGCTTTTAAATTTAGTCGGTCTTGAAAACAAGGCAAAAAGCTATCCAAGCGAGCTAAGTGGCGGGCAAAAACAGCGTGTGGCGATCGCTAGAGCGCTTGCTTTAAATCCTAAAATTTTACTAAGCGACGAGGCAACTTCAGCTCTTGATCCAAACACGACAAATCAAATTTTAGAGCTGCTTGAAAAGATAAACAAAGAGCTAGACATCAGTGTCGTCATCGTCACTCACGAGATGGAGGTGGTAAAATCGATCGCAAAACGCGCGATACTGCTAGAAGGCGGCAAGATCATAGGCTCTGGAAGCATCGAAGAGCTATTTTTAAAGCCAGATGAGAAGATGAAAGAGTTTTTGGGCGAAGTTGAAATTCTGCCAAGCACTGGCACAAACATCAGGCTATTTTTCCCAAAAGAAGTGGCTCAAAACAGCGTGATCACACACATGGCAAGAAGCCTAAATATCGACTTTAACATAGTCTGGGGCAAGCTTGAAAAGCTAAACGACAACGTCCTTGGCTCACTTGTCATAAACATAGATGAAAAAGATAAAGAAAACGTGCTTAACTATATCAAGCAAAGTGGCGTTTTGTGGGAGGTTGCTTGATGTTTGGTATTGATTTTTCTAAATTTCCAGATGTTTTTTCTAGGATACTTTTGCCAGCTATCGGCGAGACGCTATATATGAGCATAGTCTCTACCCTGCTCGCCTTTGCCATAGGCCTCATACCTGCGGTTTTACTCATCCTTTCAGACAAAGACGGACTAAAGCCAAACAAGCAGCTTTATTTTGTCCTAGATATCGTTATAAACGTGCTTAGAAGCTTTCCATTTATCATTTTAATCATCGTGCTCTTTCCTGTCACAAAAATGATCGTAGGCACGAGTATCGGCACCACAGCTGCGATTGTCCCTCTAACTATTGGAGCAGCTCCGTTTGTAGCAAGGCTCATTGAAAATGCTTTAAAAGAGGTTGATAAAGGTATCATTGAAGCTGCTCAAAGCTTTGGAAGCTCGAAATTTCAGATCATCTTTCGTGTTATGTTTGTAGAGGCACTTCCTGGCATCATCTCGGCATTTACACTAACGCTTATCGTAAATATCGGCTTTTCAGCGATGGCTGGTGCAGTTGGCGGTGGCGGACTAGGATCTGTCGCTATAAACTACGGATATCAGAGATTTCGCCCAGATATCATGCTCTACACCGTGGTTATTCTTATCATTATGGTTCAAATTTTTCAAGTTTTAGGCAACTATCTCTATAAAATTTCAAAAAAATAAGGCCACATTTTTTTATCTGATTTTAAGCTTTTTTACTTAAAATTGCCAAATTAATTTTAGCTGAAAGGACAAAAGATGAAATCAGATATGTGCCAGATGTGCCGCCTACTAAAAAACGCGTCGTCGAAAGACTAATCTCTAAGCACAGAATTTCTTTTTAAGTGCTTAGAAAAAGCTTAAGCGCTTAAAAAGAAATTTAACCTTCTATCTTAAATTTATCCTTTTTTGGTGCTTGGCAAATTTTAAAAAAGGATAATAAATGAAAAAACTACTTCTTACCTCTTTAGTTGCCCTAGGCCTTAGCGTTAGCGCAAATGCTGCTGACAAGTCAAAAACAATAATCGTCGGTGCTACACCTATCCCACATGCTGAAATTTTAGAGGTTGTAAAGCCTATTTTGGCAAAAGATGGCTACACACTTGAGATCAAAGAGTTTAACGACTACACCACGCCAAACCTTGCGACAGAGGACGGCGACCTTGACGCAAACTTCTTTCAACACATCCCATATCTTGAAGAATTTAACAAAAACAAAGGCACTCACCTTGTAAAAACAGTTGGCGTGCACCTCGAGCCAATGGGCGTTTATTCTAAAAAGATCAAAGACATAAAAGAGCTAAAAGATGGCGCAGTGGTTTCTATCCCAAATGACCCAACAAACGAGAGCCGCGCACTTGACATCATAGCAAGTGCTGGACTTATCAAGCTAAACAACAACCCACTAAAAACTCCGCTTGATATAGTTGATAACCCTAAAAAACTTAAATTTGAAGAGATCGAGACTGCTCAAGTGCCAAGAACGCTTGATGACGTTACCATCGCAGTTATCAACACAAACTACGCGCTAAATGCAAATCTCAATCCAACAAAAGACGCGCTTGTGATCGAGAGCAAAGATAGCCCATACGTAAACTACGTAGTTGTTAAAGCTGGCAACGAGAACAGCCCTAAAACTAAAGCCCTTGATAAAGCGATCAACTCACCAGAAGTTAAGAAATTTATCGAGACAAAATATAACGGCGCTATCATCCCAGCGTTTTAATTAAATTTATAAAAAGCGACGTAAAAGCTTTTACCTTTTTAGCGTCGCTTCAAATCAAATCAAAAAAGGAAAAACAATGAAATTTATCAAACTTTTAACCGCATCTTTAGTTGCTCTAAGCCTTCACGCAGCCGACAAGGACCACACTATCATTGTTGGCGTCTCACCAGTGCCACACGCTGAAATTTTAGAATTTGTAAAACCAAAGCTAAAAGATAAAGGCTACGACCTTGTTATCTCTGAAATTTCAGACTACTCTATCCCAAATGTCGCCACAGAAGATGGCAGCTTAGACGCAAATTTCTTTCAGCATTTGCCATATCTTGAGGAGCAAAACAAGGCTAGAGGTCTGCATCTTGTAAGCGTTGCAAATGTCCATGTCGAGCCACTTGGCTTTTACTCTAAAAAGATAAAAAACATAAAAGATCTAAAAGATGGCTCAAAAGTAGCGATCGCTTACGATCCGTCAAATGGCAACAGAGCGCTTAGAATTTTAGAAAAAGCCGGTCTTATAGAGATCGATAAAAATGTAAAAGTTGCAACTGTAAATGACATAACTAAAAATCCTAAGAATTTACAATTTGTCGAACTAGAAGGCGCTCAGATCCCAAGAACGCTTGATGATGTCGATATCGCTGCTATTAGCACAAATTTCGTCCTTGATCTTGGCATGAGCGTGGCAAAAGACGCACTTTTACTTGAAGATGCCAACAGCCCTTACGCCAACATCATCGTCACAAGAGCTGGCAACGAGAACAATCCTAAGATCAAAGCTTTAGTCGATGCGGTGCTTAGCCCTGATACTAAAAATTTCATCATCACTCGCTACAAAGGCGAGGTCATACCTGCATTTTAAAAGCAGGGCGAGCTTTCGCCCTGCTTTTACCTTTAAATTTTAAACCTTATATCTTTTCGTTTTAACTATCTTTTTTAAAATTTATCGCTTTTGTTAGTTACTATTAGTAAATAAAGCTTTGCTACAATGCCTCACTTAAGATAAATTTCGGAGTAAAAATGCTACATGACATTATTGATTTTATCGTTTCAAGCGTGAGCAGCTGGGGATATGCTGGCATATTTGTGATGATGTTTTTGGAGAGCTCATTTTTTCCATTTCCAAGCGAAGTGGCGATGATACCAGCTGGATATCTAGCTCACAAAGGCGAGATGAGCTTAGCGCTTGCTTTTATCTCAGGCACGCTTGGCAGCTTGCTTGGAGCTATTTTTAACTACTATCTTTGCTACTTTTTTGGGCGTGAGATCATCTTAAAATACGGCAAATTTGTAGGTATCACTCACGAAAAGATGGATAAATTTGAAGCATTTTTTAATAAACACGGCGAAATTTCCACCTTTAACTCACGCCTCATCCCTGGAATTCGTCAATACATCAGCCTACCAGCTGGGCTTGCTAAGATGAATATTTTTAGATTTTGCCTATTTACCACACTTGGCGCTGGGATTTGGTGCGCGGTTTTGCTTGGAGTTGGCTACTTTCTAGGCACAAATCCTGACAAACAGACACTTCTAACGATCACGATCGCTCTTTTAGCAGTGGTTGCGATAATAAGTGCAGTCTATATAATGAAGCAAAGAAAGAAATAATACACATAAAAATACATAAAATTTAGTGTATTCTGCAAATTTAGCTCAAATTTCTAGCTAAATTTAGCCTAGCTGATCGCTCTCATTTTTTCTAATCTAGCTAAATTTCTTGAAATTTTCTCTAGCTCGCTTTGTTCTTGCACCTCGTCACCAGAGTAGAAAAATTTCACATTTGGAGTTAAATTTACACTTGAAATCGCAAGTCCAAGCTCGCTTATGAGGCGCTTTACCGTCCCTTCGTTGCCGTCTATTATGCTTACATTTGGAGGCAAAATTTCTCTTAAGCTATCTTTAAAATAGTTAAAATGCGTGCAGCCAAGCACCAAAAAGTCAAATTTACTTAGATCAAATTTACCTAGCTCTTCTTTTAGATATGACTTCACGTTTTCGCTCTCAAATTCAGCCTTTTCAGCGAAATTTACAAGCCTAGGCAGAGCAAGCAGCTCGGTTTTATCTTTTGCGTTTAAATTTGTGATTAGCTCTTTTAGTTTTGCGCCATTTACGGTGACTGGAGTGGCGATGACAAGCGTTTTTAGGGCATCATTGTGGCTTAAATCGTGAGCTTTTTTTACAGCAGGCTCCATGCCGATGATCGGCACGTTTAAGTTTGCTCTAAGCTCTTTTATCGCCACGCTTGTAGCTGTGTTACACGCTACTACGACAGCTTCTGCGCCATTTTCTATAAGAAATTTAACCGCGTCAAAGCTAAATTTTAAAATTTCATCCCTACTCTTTTGTCCGTATGGGACATTTTTCACGTCTGCGTAATATAAAAATTCATGCTCGCTAAGCTTACTTAAAGCTTCGTTTAAGACACTAAGTCCGCCAAGCCCAGAGTCAAATATACCTATCTTCATGCCCATCCTTAAAGCCTGCAATTATAGCAAATAATATCTTTGTAAGCCGTTTTTTATTATACTTTGGCTCATTTTAAAGTTGGAGCTAAATTTGGCAGTTGATAAGGTTATTTTCTATCTTTGCGCGACTTTGATCGCCATAAGCATCATTTTTTCACTATCTTTGCCAGTTTTTACAGTTTTGTTTTTTAACTATGACGAATTTCACTTTTTCATCCGCCAGTTTGCAGTCGGCTGCATCGGCATCTTCATCATGTGGTGGCTCTCAAGGCTAAATCCAGACAAAGCGCTTAACTGGATAGGGTTTAGCCTTTTTGGCTTTTGCATCATCGCTATGATACTTATGCATGCCCTGCCAGCTTCTATGGTGACTGATGCTGGCGGTGCAAGACGCTGGATCAGACTGCCAGGCTTTTCGCTTGCGCCAGTTGAGTTTTTCAAAGTTGGTTTTGTCTTTTTTTTGGCATGGAGTTTTACTAGAAAATTTAGCGATGGAAAGAGAACTTTGATGGATGAGATCAAAATACTTTTTCCATATTTAATTCTTTTTTGTGTAGCCATTGTTTTGATCGCTATTTTACAAAATGATCTTGGACAGGTTGTGGTTTTGGCGCTTACTTTTGTGACGATGGCTCTTTTTGCAGGGGCTAGCGTTAGGCTCTTTGGCATAGGCATTGTTGGCGCTGCCTTTGTTATGACGGTGGCGATAGTTAGCTCAGAGCACAGAATTTTGCGTATAAAGTCATGGTGGGGCACGATACAAAACATGGTGCTCTCTTTCTTACCAGATAGCGTGGCAAACGTGCTTAGGGTGGCAGACGCGCCAGAGCCATATCAAATTTCTCACTCACTAAATGCAATTAAACACGGCGAGTTTTTTGGCGAGGGGCTTGGAGCTGGGATATTTAAGCTTGGCTTTTTAAGCGAGGTGCATACGGACTTTGTGCTAGCTGGCATAGCTGAAGAAGTCGGTGTTTTTGGCATTTTGTGCATCACAGCGATCTTTATCACTCTACTTTATAGGATATTTAGAATTTCAGCTAGGAGCGAAAACAAGGTCTATCACCTATTCTCACTTGGTATCGGGCTTATCTTGTCGTTTTCATTTTTGATGAATAGCTACGGCATCACATCGATCACGCCGATAAAAGGTATCGCTGTGCCATTTCTTAGCTACGGCGGTAGCTCCGTGCTTGCTATATGCATCGGCATCGGCATGGTCTTGATGGTTAGTAAAAAGGCAAAATTATGATAGTTATTTGTGGTGGCGGCACTGGTGGGCATTTGGCGATCGCTAGAAGCTTTTGTGAGGAGCTAAATAGACGAGGTATAAAGCCTATTTTCATCGGTTCAACTAGCGGTCAGGACAAATTTTGGTTTGAAAATGATGATAAATTTGCAAAAAAATTCTTCTTGCCAAGCAGTGGCGTCGTAAATAAAAGAGGTCTTGCCAAGCTAAAATCACTAACAAATATCATAAGCCTAGCGCTAAAATGCAGGCAAATTTTTAAAGAAAATGGCGTTAAAGCAGTCATTAGCGTGGGAGGCTACTCAGCAGCGCCAGCAGCCATAGCAGCCATCATCTCAAAAACACCACTTTTCATCCACGAGCAAAATGCCATAACTGGCAAGCTAAATAAAATTTTAAAGCCATACGCAAAGGGATTTTTTAGCTCTTATGATGAGCTCTCGCCCTGTCCTTATCCTGTGGCAAAGAAATTTTTTGATAGCCAAAGAGTTAGGGGCGAGCTAAAAACTATATTTTTTTTAGGTGGTTCACAAGGGGCAAAGGCGATAAATGAGCTAGCTATAAATTTAGCCCCATATCTTAAAGAAAAAGGGATAAAGATTATTCATCAATGCGGCAAAAATGCCCTTGATGAGCTTAAAAAAAGATATGATGAGCTTGGATTTAGCGAGGCAAATTTAGAAATTTTTGACTTTAGCAAAGAGATAGAAAAGAAGATGAGTGAGGCTGATCTAGCCATATCAAGAGCTGGAGCTAGCTCACTTTGGGAGCTTTGCGCAAACGCCCTGCCTTCTATCTTTGTGCCATTTCCTTATGCCGCTGGTAATCACCAGTTTTATAACGCTAAATTTCTAAAAGATAAAGGCATCGCTGAAATTTGTCTGCAAAATGGCGAAAATTTAGACAAAGATGAAGTCATAAAAATGATCGAGAGCTTTGATCTAAGCAAAAGCAGCAAAGCTCTAAAAGATATCCTTTTGCCAAATGGGGCAAAAGAGATAATGGATAAAATTTTAAGCTAGATCCTCGCCTATGGCGTAAGCTTTTAGCTCTCGTAGCTCGTAAATGAGATAGTGGTAGATAAGCTCATTTGTCTTTAGGCTTTTGCCTGAAAGCACTGGTCTTATCATCTCGATGATCCTATCTGTGATGCCTGCGATCTCAACCAAAAGTAGCTCGTCGCCCCTTTGTTTGGCCACTCTTATGCAGTTGTAAAAAAATGTGTAGATAGTTTTAAAATTTTCCAAAACGACGTTTGAGACGATTTGAGAGTCGAGATGTAAAATTTTATTCATCCTATTTTGTAGTTCCATTAGCTCGGCAAGTAGCCCTCTTATCATCGCTGTATCGCCACTTCTTGAGAAGATACTCTTCTTCTTTTTTTTGTTTTGTATCTGATACTCAGCGACTAAAACCTGCATAATGTTTGAGATGCTTGTCAGGCTCTCTTGTAAATTTTGATTAGCCTTTAGGCTCACTCCAGCCTTTTCTATCTTGTAATATAGGCTTTTGTTTGTCTGCTCGAGGTATGAGCTAATGTTTTCGTAGTAATCTTCAGTATTAAAGACATTTTTAAAAAAACTGCCCTCGTCTGTTGTGCTGTAAAGTCTTTTTTTGATCTCTTCGACATTTTTATTAAAAGTAAGCGCATCGATCTTTGTCTCAGGCTCGATAACGCCGTTGTTTTCGATAACTTCCAAGTTTTTCTTAAGCGTATTTATCAGCTTATCAATCTCATTAAAATCCATTTTGCCTCTTTGAAATTTTTGGCTATTTTACTATAAAAAACTGAAGTTTTCGCTTGCAATCCTTAAAGAGATAAATTTATACTTCTTTTAATAAAATATCTCAAAAAAGGAGCAAAAATGAATGGTGAAGTTTTTAACGCTTGCATTATCGTAGCCTCCATAAAGCAAGCCTTAAAGTCAAATTTAGAGCTAAACTACAAAAGCGAAAAATTTATAAAAAGCCTAGTTTTTGACTATGTCTTAGGTGATGAGCCAGAAAAAAGAGAGCAAGCTAGCATAAATGAGTGGTTTAAGTACGCCTTAAAGCTTGGACTAAGCGACGTGAGATACGCCACAAATTTGACGGTCTCTTCAGAGGAGCGCTCGCTGCAAGGCTTTTCAAATGTAAGCTATAAGTCAATTCTTTGCATTTATAAAGATAAAATGAGCTACTTCGTGCCGCACTGGAGCTTTAAAGAAGATAAAAAGGGCTGGGATGTCTGGGAGATAGTCTATAAAGAATTTAGCCTAGATGGCATACCAGAAATTCAAAAATTTAGTGATAATACTTTGGAGTTTAAAGATATCCTAACAAGGATCTCTAAATTTGCAGACGAGATAGAGTGCGAGAATTTTGGTAACTGCTTTAGAAAAGGGTTAAAAGCGCTAAATGAGCCAGAAAAGATAGAGCAAAATATCCTAAACGCTCCACTTATGCCAAAGCTAAATTTAGCCCTTTTTACTGCGGCAAGTGCGGCTGATGTCTTTGGTGGTATGGGCTCATGGAACGACGACGCAGCGGGCTGGGCGCAGCATAAAAGACGCGCTAAAGAGTACGATGAGCTTAGCGCAGAACTTTTTACCCAGATGCGAAAGGCCTTGCTTTTTGCCATAAATGAGTGGTAGCTAGCCGTTTATCTGGTAAATTCTTTTTCGCTGGCTTGAGCTGCCGATATTTAGAATTTTGCGGTATTTTGTGATGGTTCGGCGAACGATTTGGATGTTAAATTTAGCTTGGATGAGCTCTTGAATTTTTAGATCAGAAAGAGGCTTTTTGCGGTCTTCGTTTTTGATAAGCTCTAGCAAAAATTCCTTTATCGCAGCGTTTGAAGTCTCCTCGTCAAAGCCGGTGGCAAAGAAATTTTTAAGCGCGACCGTGCCTCTTGAACAGCTTAGATATTTGTTTGCGATCGCTCTTGAGATGGTTGAAGGGTTGCGCCCAAGCTCGTCTGCTAGGTCTTTTAGCTTCATAGGCTTTATGTCGCCACCCAAAAAGTAGTCGTACTGATACTCAACTATCATGAGTCCTATCTTATAAAGCGTTGATTTTCTCATCTCAAGGGCGTCTATGAGCTCGCTTGCCTCTTTTATGCGTGAGCTGACAAAGGCCTCTTTCTCGTCTAGTCCCTCTGTATCAACCAAAATTTCAGGATAATAATCATCATTTATCTGCACGCTAATGCCACTACTGGTACTTAGCACGAAGATATCAGGCACCTTTTGGCTAGCCTCTTCTAGATATTCAATCGCCGGAGGATTTTTAAATTTCTTTATTATTTTTAGTGCGTCATCGTAAAATTTAAGCTTTCTAAGCTTTTCTATATTTTCAAAATTTAAGATGATCTTTTTGGCACACTCTATGATCTCATCACTCGCTTCTGCCTCGCTTAGCTGAAACAAAAAGCTCTCTTTGATATCCTTTGCGCCCACGCCACATGGCTCAAGATAGGCAAATCTAGCCCTTACTCGCTCCACTTCGCTCTCATTAAAACCCGTAAAAATTTCATCATCATAAGAAAAATATCCCTCGTCATCTAAACACTCAATGATCTTATATGCGATATCTTGGGACTTTTGCGTGGGAAAAAGTGGTGGATTTATCTGCCTAACGAGCTTTTCATAGAGGCTTTCTTTATATATGCTTAAAGCCTCGATGCTCTCGCTAACCGAGTTTTTGCTAACCTGCTCGAAAAAATTTCGCTTTTTTTCGCTTTTTTCTAAATTTTTATGCTCGATCGTGGCAAAAGGGTTCTCTTTTATAAAAGGCTCAAGCGTCTCTTTTAGCTCATCAAGCCCGCTTTGAAGGATAGGAAGCCAGCTTCTTAGCGTTTGGTTTAGTTTGATCTTTGGCGCTAAAGTTTGCTTTTGCCTTAGCATCATCTACTCAAGTAGCTTAAATTCTTCGCCAAGATAGTGCGTTCTAACGAGCTTATTGTTTGCCACTTCGCTCGCACTGCCGCTTGCTAACAGCGAGCCATCTTTGATGACGTAGGCTCTGTCGCAAATGGCTAGCGTCTCACGGACGTTGTGGTCGGTTATCAAAACGCCGATGCCTAGCTTTTTAAGGTCTCTAACGATACTTTGGATGTCGCTAACTGCGATAGGATCGACGCCTGCAAATGGCTCATCAAGCAGCAAAAATTTTGGCTTTATGATGAGGCTTCTAGCGATCTCACAGCGTCTGCGCTCGCCGCCACTTAGGCTAACGCCCTTTCTTAGGCGGATAGGCTCGATATTTAGCATATTTAGCATCTCATTTACTCTTTTAGAGATATCTTCTTTGCTTTGATTTAGTATTTCAGCCCCAAGGAGTAAATTTTCTTCTACGCTTAGCTCTTTAAATATGCTTGACTCTTGCGGTAAATAGCCAATGCCAAGGTGTGCTCTTTTGTGAAGCGGGACGTTTGTGATCTTTTCGTCATTTAAAAAGACATCTCCGCTAGTTGGCGAGATGAGCCCGCAGATCATATAAAAAGTGGTCGTCTTTCCAGCGCCATTTGGCCCAAGAAGCCCCACCACTTCGCCACTATTTACCTCTAAAGATATACCTTTTATGATCTCACTTTTCTTAATCGTCTTTTTTAGATCTTTTACTTCTAATTTATGCACTTATAACCTCGTATTTTCTGCCATTTTTGCTAGGAGAAATTTTTACTAACGTATAGCTCTCGCCGTTTTTCTTTAGAGCTTTTTCTAAATTTTCATCGCCCCACTCTACTAGATGAAGCCCCTCTTCAAATAAATTTTCAAAAAGGCCATTTTTTGCCATCCCGTCAAATCCGATCTGGTAAATGTCGTAGTGGTAGATATCTTTACCATAAATTTGCATCAAAGAAAATGTCGGCGACGTCACGCTATCTTCTATGCCATGAGCCTTGATGATCGCCTTTACAAGCGTCGTTTTGCCACTTGCTAGATCGCCACTTAGTAGCACCACGCCACTTTTTGGTAGCACTCGCACAAGCTCGTTAAGCTCATTTTCTAAAAGCTCAAAAACCATCAAAGCTCTTTTACATATTCGCTTTGAGCGCTTTTTGGTATGCTTTTTGTAGTTGGGATCGCTAGCACCTCGTATCTCGCCTCGCGAGCTAGAAATTTGATAGTGATCACGTCGCCGATCTTTACATCTTTTGCCGCTTTTGCCTGCACGCCGTTGATGCTCACAACGCCGCTTTTGCACATATCTTCGCTAACGGCACGCCTTTTGGTGATATTTACTACGTTTAAAAATTTATCTACTCTCATGCGGCGGATTTTAACAAAAATAGCCTTAAATTTTTAATCCTTTAGATATTTTAAAAGCTCTTTTAAATTTAGAGGTATGACGCTGCCGTGGGTTTCATTTTTAAAAAGCTCAAAGTGAGAATTTACGCCACTTTGTTTTAAAATTTGGGCTAGATCGCTCGCCTTTAAAATGCCAGCTTTGTCTGTTTTGCCCTTTCTTTTTTCTAGCTCGCCAACGCTAAGAAAGACGAATTTAGCCTTTAGTTTCTCTTTAAATTTATCCCCACTCACATTTTGCTTTAAAATTTCAGATTCACCCCACCAAAGAGATGGCGAAGCGATAAAGAAATTTGAAAATACGCCCTCATTTTTTAGCAATGCATAGAGCGTAAAAAGCCCGCCAAAAGAGTGTCCATAAAGGCTCTTTTGGCTATTTTGCACGTTAAATTTCTCATCAATTAATGGCACTAAATTTCTAGTTAAAAAGTGGTAAAACGCATCAGCGCCACCACCCTTGCTAAACTCCTCGCCCTCCGCCTTTGGCGTGAGATCTCTTGTGCGTTTTTCTACCTCATAGCTTTTGTTGCTGTCATATCCTATGCCTATTATTAGTGGGGCAGCCTTGCCATCAAATTCATTTAAAAGCATGTTAAACTGGGCGTTTGCGTCAAGCAAGAAAAGCACATTTTTAAACTCATTTTGCCCCTTTAGCTTGGCTGTGAAAATTTTATAAATTTCATCATTTGCACTCATTTTAAAGGTTGAAATTTCAAATTTACTAGCAGATTTTTGGCTAAGTAGCTCAGGCGTTTGGCTAGGTCCTGCGTGCAAAAATTGCGTCACGCCAAGCGTAAAAAGCAAAAATTTAAAGGCTCTTACCATTTTGCAGCGACCTTAAACCAAAATCTCCTGCCCTCTTGCGGATACCAGTAGTAGTTGCCGTCGTCTGCTAGCGCCTCATCGTATCTTACTTTATCAAAGATATTGTAGGCATTTAGGCTAAGAGTTAAGTGCTTGTTCGCGTCCCAGCTGACGCCTGTATCAAAGGTTAGTAGGTCTTTTGTGTTCTCTCTTACTCTGTTGCCAGCACCAAAATTTACGCTTGTTAGCTTGCTCTCGTAGTTTGCGCCAAAAAATGTCTTGACGCTCTTTATAGGCTTATATGTAAGCGTGGCGTGAAGTGTGTGCTCTGGCGTTGCTGTTAGGCTTTTGCCATCAAGTCTAGCTAGGTTTGTCTCGCTAAATTTCATAGGACCTCTTGGCGTGTTTATTGTTGGGTTGCCAGTTTTTATTTTTGATTTGTTATAGGTGTAGTTTGAGCTTAAATTTAGATTTGAAAGGATGTCGTAGTCGCCACTTAGCTCCACGCCCCAAACGGTTGCACCCTCAATGTTAAAGTAAGTTCCCCAACCAGGGCAATTAACGTGTGGTGCATTTGTGCAAGTGCCAAAGGCTGGAATTTTATTTATGTTACTGCCGTCTGTGTCTAGGATCTTATCTTTAAATTCATTTCTAAAAAGCGTTACCGAGCCTCTAAAATCAGCTTGATTGTCATAATATGCTCCAACTTCATAAGTCGTGCTCTTTTCTGGTTTTAGGTCCTTGTTGCCAAAATCAACTATTCTCCAGCCACCTTGGATAGTGCCTACTTCTGGAGAAATTTGATTGACATTTGGCGTTTTATAGCCAGTTGCTACGCCGCCTTTTAAGCTTAGAGTATCTGTGGCGTTATAGACTAAATAGGCTCTTGGCGAGAGGTAGTTGCCAAAGAATTCGTTGTGCGTGAGCCTTGAGCCAAGCGTTAAAAATAGCTTCTCATCTAAAATTTGCCACTCATCTTCGATAAATCCCGCATGCTCGCTCATCGAGTAGGTCTTTGGGTCTTTTAAGCCGTTTCTTGAAGCGTTTGAGACGATGAAGGTTGTGCCGACATTTTGCTTATGAAAGTCATAGCCAAAAGTTAGTGCGTGAGCGCCAAAAAACGTTGTAAATTTAGAGTTGAAGTTGTGATTTTTGGCTTTTGCTGGTATAAATTTGTCAAAAAGGCTTGTTCTTTGCGTCTCATCATAAATGTAGCTAAGATCAGCATTTAGACTATCAAATTCTCCAAGATAGCCCACGCCATAGCTCTTTTTCTCGTAGTCATAATTATCTAATGGTCTTCTTCTTGGGTCTGGATCGGCTGTTTTGCCGACGGTGCGCGAGTAGTCGTGTTTTTCACTTGAGCCAAGGATGAAAAATTTATTGTGTTCATCTGGAGTGATCCAAAGCTTTGCGCTTAAATTTCTCTTATCGCTCTTTTGATAACCGCCTTTGTAGTTGTCTTCATCTCTTAGCTTTTTGTATCCCCAAAGCTGAAGTGCGAAAAGGTCCTTATAAAGAGGCAAATTTAGATAAAAGTCACCTTGTCTGCCATCGCCTATGCCTTTATGCGCGTTTATCGTAGTTGAGATGCCGACGTTGCCGCTAAATTTTGAAAAGTCCTTTTTGGTAATGATATTTATAACGCCTCCAACTGCGTCGCTACCATAAAGCGAGCTCATAGGACCACGGATGACCTCTATACGCTCGATCGCTTCAGCTGGCGGGATGAAATTTGAGTTCATATCCCCTGCTCCGCCCTTTGGATTTGCGCTGCTTGAATTTACTCTTTTGCCATCAATCAAAACTAGCGTTTGAGACTTCTCCATGCCGCGTATCGAGATACCACTAGCTGCCCCGTCCTCGCCACCGACGACATTTACGCCTGGCACTTTTTGGGCGATTGAGTGAAGTGAGGTAAAGCTATCTTTTGTAAGCTCATCGCCACTTATCACACTGATGCTTGCAGGGGCTTCTTTGATCTGCTGCGAAAAGCCACTCGCACTTACTACGACGCCATCTAGCTTAGTTTCGTTGTTCTCTTTCTCTACTGCATAGAGAGAATTTGCCACACAAGCACTAAGGCAAATGGCGATAAATTTTGATCTATTCACGGATATCCTTTTGTTAAATTTAATTTTTGATAATGAAAGCGAAACGCAAATTTAACAAAGTAAGTATAAAAACAATATTAATTATCATAATTTTAAATAACAATACAGAAAAATTTATGAAAATAAAATTTAAATCAATCTAAGAGAAGCTAGACCCAATGCGAGTCTAGCAAATTTGAAGTTATTTTGAAGCGACCATTTCGTTGTATGAGTTAAATATCTCTCTGCTAAGATCTTCAAGCTTTCTAAACTCAGTGACAAAATGTTTTAAATTTTTCTCGTTATAGCCCTTGCCAGCTTCTGTCAAGATGGCTTTGATGTTTTTGTTAAACTCATCTACCAAATGGCGTGATTTCTCATAAGTTTTAGTGTGGCTAAAGCTCTTTGCGCACTCATTTTCATACCACGCTACAAGATCGTCTGCGTCTTTTGCTATATCATCGCTGTAACCTTGCTCATTTACAGTGTCTGAATAAACGCCTACTTTATAGACGATGATAGCTATCTTTGCGATGATGCCAAAGGTCTTATCTTCTACATATTTTGATCTTTGGGCTGTCTCTTTTGCATTTTGGTTAAAGCTAGCTAAAGTTTGTTTGAAATTTTCAACATTTGCTGTGGCGATCTTTGAAATTTCATCTATCTTTTTAGAATTTTCATCTATATCTTTGGCTTCTTGCTGAAGTGTTTGGATATTTACGCCGATCTCGTGTGTCGCTTTTTGGGTATTTTCAGCGAGCTTTCTAACTTCATCGGCAACGACCGCAAAGCCACGTCCATGCTCACCTGCACGTGCTGCTTCGATAGCTGCGTTTAGAGCTAGTAAATTTGTCTGCTCGGCTATATCTTTTATCAAATTTACAACCGAAGTGATGTCGTCGGTTCTGTTATTTAGCGTGCTGATAGCGTGGCTTGAGCCCTCTATTAGCTCCTCAAGCGATCTCATATTTACGCTTAGCTCATTGATGCTTTGCGTCGTATCCTCGGCGATTCTAGCCGTATCTTTTGCCATGAGTGCCATTTGGCTAAGGTTTTTGATACTCTCATTTAGATCGTTTCTAACATCTTCTATGCCGTCGTTGCCGTTGCCAAGTGTGTCAAGCTCTTTTGAAAGCAGACCTCTTACTTTACTTTTGTGACTATCTTTTATACCAGTTACACCATTACTCATAGAAATGGCATTTTGTTTAAATATACCGCGAAAACCCTCTGTAAAGATATTTCTATATGTTAGTCCGCTTTGAGCAGCGTCTATTGAGGTTGAAATTTCTCTTTGAAGCGCCTCAACTTGATCAAGCAAGTCATTTATACCAAGTGCTACTTCATAAAGTGGGTCATTTTCTTTTACATTTACTATCCTAGGCTCTAAGATGCCATTTCTAGCTGAGCCTACTACGCTTAAAATTTCATTTATAGAGTCAAGTTTTTTTCCAAACATATTATAGCCTTTGTAGGTTATTTACAAATTCATCATAACTTATATTTTTTTCTTTTAAAAATTCAGTTAAAAATTTCATCGAAGCATCCATGCCACCGCTCTTTTCTACCGATAATAACTTTTGATATATAGGCTCTATCACCTCGATCGCCTTTGGATTTGGCTTGCGTCTAACTGAGTAGTAGCCAACTGGATTATTTTGTACATCAAGCGAAGTTGTGATGTTTGCAAAGACCCAGTAATATCCACCATCAAAGCTTTTGTTTTTAACATAAGCAAAAATTTCTTCTTTATTTTTTATGCGCTCCCAAAGTAGCTTGAAAACAGCTCTTGGCATATCTGGGTGCCTTATGATGTTGTGCGGTTTGCCCAAGACCTCAGACTGCTTAGCGCCAACGATCTTTAAAAATGGCTCATTGCAGTATGTGATACGTCCCTTTAGATCGGTCTTTGAGACTAAAAAAGCACTCTCTTCGACCTTATGTTCTTTATTTTCAGACATCTTCTCTCCTTTAAGATTTTATTATTTTTTAGTTTTTAACGGCTTTTGATAGATCCCACATCGGCAAAAATATACCAAGAGCTAGTAAAAGCACCATCGCTGCTATAAAAACAAGCAATATCGGCTCGATATAGTTTGAGATGTTATCAATAATATCGTTAAATTTCATCCTGTAATAGTCAGTTACTTTTCCAGTCATATCATCTAAGCTACCGCTTTGCTCGCCAGCGCTTATCATCTGTATGAGCATATTTTCATATAAATTTGTATCTCTAAAGGCCTCCGTTAGGCTAACACCCCTACCAACAAGTATCTTAACGCCGCTTAGCTTCTTTTTGATATCCTTATTTGAGACCGTTATCACAGCCGTATCAAGGGCATCTGCTATAGGCAAACCAGCTCGAACAAGCTCTGTAAAGATGAGGTTAAACCTGCTCATATTTGAATAAAATATGATCTTACCAATGAGATAGACTTTCAAAAGGTATTTATCGACCTTATCTTGAAATTCTTCACTATCAAGGTAGTATTTTCTAAGCAAATATCCGATAAATGCAAGTGCTCCAAGGATATAAAAGCCGTAGTTTGTCATGACGTATTCGATATTTAGCAAAATTTTAGTTGGCAGTGGTAGCTCTGCATTTAACTGCTCAAAAATTTCTCTAAACTGCGGCACAACAAGTATCATAAGGATGACAAAGGCTATGATGATCGCGCAGATGACTGTTATCGGGTAGCGGATAGCTTTTTTAAATTTTTGCTGATTGTCCCAGACCTCTTGCAAGATAGAGGCGAGCTTTGCAAGCGCGTCAGCCATATTACCAGTGCTTTCCCCTAGTCTTATCATCGCTAGCGTCACGTCGCCTAGCTCTTCTTTAAAATTTTCTATACTATTTGTGAGGCTTGAGCCTTGATTTAGCTCCTCGTCTATAGTTTGAAATATAAATTTAAGGCGCTTATCCTCGGTAGAGTTTGCAACCTCTTTAATGCTATCGTGGATAGAAATTCCAGCATTTGTCATAACGCTAAGCTGCCTTATGGTGGCTACTAAATTTGGGATTTTCACCTTTGGATTAGTAAAAGCCTTTGCGATCACGTTTTGTAAATTTTCAAAGTTATTTATGCTAGAAGTTTGCGTCTCTTTGATCTTTACGATCATGCCAGTGACATTTGCTTTGTCTTTGATCTCGCTTTTATTGTTCGCTCTTAGGCTCATCTTATGGCGTTTGCCGTTTTGGATGTACTCAACCTCAAAGTATTTCATATCTTAGCAACCCTATAAACTTCTTCAAGCGTGGTTATGCCGTTTGCTGCTCTTATGACACCATCATGAAACATATCTATAAAGCCCTCTTCGTAAGCTACGCTTTTAAGCTCATCTTTTGAAGCACCATTTGCAACCATACTTGCTATATGGTCACTAATAGGTAAAATTTCACTTATCATCTCACGTCCTAGATACCCAGTTTGTGAGCATTGCGGACATCCGACACTTTTGTAAAACTGGTAGTTTTCAGGGACAAATTTCTTAACCTCGTCAAATGCCTTTTGAGATAGAGTGATCTTTTGTTTGCAGTGTGGGCAGAGCTTTCTAACAAGCCTTTGAGCCTCTATACAAACGAGTGCGCCGCTTACTAGATAAGGCTCGATGCCCATATCTATCATACGAGGAAGCGCACTAATGGCATCGTTTGTGTGAAGTGTAGAAAAGACAAGGTGACCAGTAAGTGCCGCTTGTATCGCTATGCGAAGCGTCTCTTGATCCCTGATCTCGCCTATCATTATGACGTCAGGATCTTGCCTTAAGATAGAGCGAAGTGCTGAGACAAAGGTAAGTCCAGCCTTTTCATTTACGTGCACTTGTTGGATCATATTTAGCTGGTATTCGACTGGGTCTTCAACTGTGATGATCTTAGTTTTTACGCTTTTTATATCATTTAGCGCACCATAAAGTGTCGTAGTCTTACCTGATCCTGTTGGACCAGTGACTAAAATGATACCATAAGGTGCTTTCATGCTCTTTTTAAATTTAGAAAAGTTGTCTGGGTGCATGCCAAGATCTTCTAAATTTATAATGACCTTTGACTTATCAAGAATTCTTAATACTATACTTTCACCGTTTAAGATAGGTAGCGTCGAGATACGAAAATCATACTCTTTGTCTAAAATTTGAGCTGAAAATCTACCATCTTGTGGTCGGCGGCGCTCTGCGATGTCCATGTTTGATAGTAGCTTCATACGGCTAACCATCGGCGGATAGATATCTTTATCAAATATAAATGTTTCGCTTAACATGCCATCGATCCTGCTTCTTACGATGCAGTTTGTCTCGGTTGGCTCGATGTGGATGTCGCTGGCTCTGCTTTGGATAGATGTTTTTAAGATGATCTCTATTAGCTTTAAAATTCCAGAGTTTTCACTGTTTTGCCCTTGGCTAGCCGAGCTTGAAAGCTCTCTTCTGATCTCTGTTATCACATCTTTTATGCTCTCATTTAGTGCTAGCTTGCTTATATATTTTTCTATCTGGGTTGGCTGAGCGATGGCAACTTTTAGAAGTTTTCTATTAAATAAATTTTGCACCTTATCTTGAGCCATAACGTCAAATGGATTTTTAAAAGCGACATATACGCTTATCTCATCTTCTTTTACTGGGATCGCGCTATATGTCTTTAGCTGAGCGGTGCTTAGCTTTTCGCTGATGCGGTAGTCGATGTCGATATCATCAAGGTCAAAGTATAAAACCTTAAATTTCTCGCTTATAAATTTAACAAAAGCCTTGATATCAAGCTCAAGATCGTTTGAAATTTCATCGATATTTACATGTCCTCTTCTATAAATATCAGACAAAATTTCCATAAAATCATCATCATTTAGTAAATTTTCATCTCTTAAAATTTTAACAAGACCTTTGCCTTCTTGCTCGCTTATCTGCTTTATCTTTTCTATATCTGATGTGCTTAGTTTGCCGTTTTGTTCTATATTTTTTAAAATTACATTTTCTACATTTTTCATTATCTATACTCTATTTGTGATTTCAGGTCGTTATTTTTAAAAATTTTAAGCACTAACTTTGGTATTTGTCCATTTGTCGGGCTTATCTCATACCTTGTGTCAGAGTTTGGCTCTTCAAAGATAAATGTACCAAGCTCTTCGACATACTCTTTTTTTACAAATTTATCAAACAAAAATGAAAGTATATAATCACTCTTTGGAAGCCTGATATAGCTTATATCAACGCCATCTATCATAGCGTGAAATAAGAGCTTTTTCTTAAATAAGATGTCAGCAAAATAGGCAGCATTTTCTCTTGATTTTTCGCTCTTTACTAGCTTATCGATCGGAGTTGCTAGCCTGTTTAGATCGTTCGTCTTTATGCAAGCGATGCCAAACATAGAAATTTGCTCTTCGTTATTTTGTGTTTTTAAAAAATCCTCAACCTTTTGGTTGCAGACTTTTGCATAGTTTGCGCTATTAAAGTCATCCCTTATCTCGGTCAGGCTAACAGCAAAAACTTCACAAACAAAAACCAAAAAGATAACAAAAAATTTCATAATGTTCCACTTTTTATCTTATTTATAAGCTCATTTATCGAAGCTTTGTTTAAGTTTTTATTATACTCCCTTAGAGCTTTGACGGCATCATCGCTTTGTTTTAGCTTATATTTTGACTTTGCAAAGATGATCCATGACTCCTCTAAACTATTATCTATATCGTTTGCTGCAAGCGACCACTTTATAGCTTCTTTGAAATTATTATTTCTAAAATTTAATCTAGCAAGCTCAAGTGCGATAGTTGGATTGTTTGTCTTTAAAAATTGATCCCTTAGCACGCTCTCTTCATTTGATGCTGAAGTTACTTGTATATTTACACGCTTTCTAGCTGGCTTTGACTCAAGGTCTATCACTTCATCTTGTGGCACGCTCATACCGTTTATGCCATTTTGTTCGCTAAGTGGCTCTTCATCAGGGATATTTAGCTTAAGCCAACCTTGTGAGCTTCTTTGCCTTTTTGGGTCATTTTTTGAAGTATCGTTTGTCTCGTTTATCTTTACGACCTCTTCTAGCTTTTTAGCTATCTTGTCAGCTAGCTCATCTTGTTTCTTACCCTCTTCAAATTTAGCCTTAGCAACCTCGCTCTTTTGCTTTAGCTCGCTAAGAATGCTTGCATTTGTCTCGTTTTTTTCTACCATTTTTACTGCGGTTGCGTTTTTGGCTAAAACTTTATCGCTTTTACTAGCAAGACTTGGAGTTTTTTCTATGCTTAGCACTATCAATGCGGCCAGCAAAATGATGATAAGCAAAAGCTCGATGATTAAAATTTTAGAGTTTTTGGCATTAAAAATTTTATGCAAAAAGCCACCATTTTTTTTCTTGTAGCTCTCATAAAGCTTTTCTAGTCTTTGAATTTCTTGTGGTTCAAGCATCGATTAGCCCCGCATCAAGTGCAGCCATGGTGAGTATCATGGTATTTGCCTTATCACCGCTAAGCTTTGAAGGCTGATACTGCTCGTAGTATTCGCAAATTTCATAGAATTTATACATGATCTTGTTTAGCGTTCTTAAATTTCCACCGCAAAATGAGTAGGCGCACTCATAGTCTTTTTTCTCAAATTTAAGATATTTGTCATAGTTTTTTTGACTAAGCTTTCTTTGTAAGTAGATGATGATCTCATTTACATCAGCGCTACTTAGCTCGATGCTCTCCCAAATTCTAGTCTGAAAATAATCTTTTGCCAAAATATCTTCGTTTTCGGTTTTATGTATCGTAAAGAGAAATTTAAACATCCTAGTATCAGCCATAAGCCTTATCTTCTCGATAAGCTCAGTCGGATAGAGCTGCGCTTCATCTAGGATAACCGTCATTTGATTTTTTAAAATTTCATCTTTACTGCTAAAGTCTTTTGAATAAAATTTTATAAAGCTCTCAAAGTTGTTTATATCTTCAAGCTTTTTGCCATAAATTTGCTCACAAAGTGCTTCGATAAATGTCGCCTCGCTAAAAAAGGGATGCGGGAAAAAGATGAGACTTTTATCCTCTTTTAGATCATTTGCGATCTTGTTTAACAAAAAGGTCTTGCCGCTACCTGGCTTGCCATAAAATAAGATGAGCTTAAGTGGCTTTTTTAGAGCTAAAACTATCTTGTTGTAGCAGCTTATAGAGTTGTCTAAATTTACGAAATTTAAACTCTCGTCTTCATCTATGAAAACATCTTTTATATGTGTATAAATATTTTCGTTACTCATAGATCGATTTAGAAAATCCTAGATCTTTTAGCGACTGCTGAACTGGTTTTGGATCTTCAAGATCAACAACTCTTGGCGTGATGACAAAGATAAGCTCAGTAGTTTTTACGCCATCTCTTGTGCTTTTAAAGACGCTTCCTATCAAAGGTATATCAGCTAGAAGTGGCACGGCTGTGTTTTGCTTATTTTTAGTCTGTCCGATAAGTCCGCCAAGTATGATAGTGTCGCCACTATTTACTTGAACAACTGTTGAGAGTTTTTTCTGAACGGTGTCAGGCGCTATCTCTCTAATAGAGGTGTTTTGACCTCTTGTATCGTCCTCTGCATACTTAAAGCTACTTAAGCTTGGGTTGATGCGAAGCATAATCTTGTTATTATCTGAAACTTCTGGAAGTAAATTTAGCAAGATACCGATAAATACAGAGTATTGTTTATAAGTTGTTGTAAGCCTGTTGTTATTGTTATTGTTGCTACCATTATCTGTCTCTTCCATTACGCGGTAGTTTATATTATCACCCACAGAGATTAGCGCTTGCTGGTTGTTTAGAGTGGTTACTTTTGGACTTGAAACGACCTTTGTTTTGCCATTTGTTTCAAGGAAATTTATCATACCATCAAGGCTAAAGTTTAAATTTGCAGCGATATTTAGTGTGCGACCAAAGCCATCGCTTAAGCTGTTGCCCTTGTTTGTCCAGCTTGCACTTGAGCTTGCATTTGTGCCTGAGTTGCCTATATATGAGTTAAATCCAAGCTCAAATTTACTCCAATCAACACCTTGCTTATACTCATTATTTAGATCAACAGCGATGATAGAAACGTCGATGATGACTTGTTTTTTAAGTCTTCTTTGCATCTCAGCTATATATTTTTCAACGCGTTTTAGCTGTGACGGGGTAGCAGTAACCGTGATAAGTCCAGCATTTTGGTTTATGATAGGATCTGGCGCTGTGATGTGCTCACTGCTATTATTTAAGATAGCTTTTAGCTCAGCATCAAGCTTCTCCCAGAAGTCAAATTTCTCAGTTGTTCTTATCAAGTTGTTTTCATTTTTTATGTCATTTGAGCTAGTATCACTGCTTGAGCTATTGCCAACCTCTGATGGAGAGGCATCAACTGAAGCTTTTGTGATAGCTGTGCCTTCACGGATAGAGGTTATATAGTCTATTTTAAAAATTTTTGTTTGAAGCGATGAGATTTTTAAGACATTATTTGAAAACTCATAGCTTAAATTTTTCTCGTTTAAAAGCAGATCAAAGACCTCGCTTAGGCTCATGTTTCTTATATTTACGCCAAAGACTTTATCATCAAGCTCTTTTTTGCTATAAGCATCTTTTGCAACGATACTAAAGTCACACATTTCAGAGAGCTGATTTAAAACATCTCCAAGGCTTATATCATCTGTGATCTTCATACTAAAATTTTTACTCAAGCATGTGCTTGGTTTTGCCATTATAGGGGTAGCTAAAAATGAAGCTAACGCCGCAGTTATAATAAATTTACTTAATTTTGATACCAACATTTTTACTTCCATTTTTAAGAGTTAGTTCTTGTTTTTCATCATCTTTTACGATGATAACCTTGCTATTTTGAACGCTTGTGATGTTGTAATCATCAACCATATCTCCCACTTTATACCACTTGCCATTTATATTTGCTTTATTTAGCAAAATGGCCTTTAGCATAAACCCCCTTGCAGAAGAGTATTTTGTAGTGTTTTGATCACCTTTTGAAGCAACTGGCAAATTTAGCTTAAAAGGATCTTGTAAGCTAGAAATTTCACCGCTATTAAGCCCCTTTCTTTGCTCCTTTATCTTAACAAAAACTTCATCATAGTTTTTCATCTCGCTTTCAAACTCACTGCCAAATAGGCTTAGAGCTAAAATTAAAAATAAACCAAATTTTTTCATCAGTACTTCATACCCCACACAGAGATAGAGAGCTTAGCTCCTAGATCTTTTTGAGTGGAATTTATATCCATTTTATGAAGATCTACTACGAGTTTTGACTCTTCAAGTCCGTTTATATAGCTAAGCATATCTTTAAAATTTCCAAGGCAAGTGACATCTATATTTAAAATTTGCTCTATCTTTTGGAAATTTGGCTCTTTTATATCGCTTTTCAGCTCTAAAATTTTTATATTATTTTGTTTTGCCAAAAGCACGATACTATCTATATAGTTTGCCCAGTTTTGATTATCAAAAAGCAAAAATGAAAGCTCTTTAAGCTTTGAATCAAAATAGGTATTAAATTTCAAAATATTCGTGTAGCGTAGTTTTAGATTGCTTAAATTTCTATTTTCTTCATTTATCTTGAAATTTCTATCGCCATCAGGGGAGCTCACTGAGGCTAGATAGTTTCTAGTGTTTTCTAGTTTTGTAGAAATTCTCGTATGTTTATCAAGCTTTTCATCAAAGAAATTTTGCGCAGGATCAAAGCATAGCATATAGACAAGATAAGCTATGATAAGCGCTGAGCCAAGAAAAATAAGGTTTGTTTCGTTTGGCTTTTTGCTATCAAAGTATTGATCTATTTTGCTTAAAATATCTTGTCTCATTGTCTAATCTCTATGCTTATATTACTTTCATACTCGTGTTTAGCGTCATCTGAGCGAATTTTTTTAGTATTTACCAAGTATTTTTCATCTTTGCTGATATCTTTGATCAACTGGGTTATCCTTTTTTCATTATCGCTAACAGCAGTTATGGTCAAATTTCTATCGTTATTTACGATGTTTGTGATATGAACTGCGTTTAGATTTAAAATATCGGTAATTTTAAAAAGATTTAAACCCTTCATAGCGTAATTATCTTTTTTATTTTCGATCTCAGCAAGCAAACCTTTTCTGAAATTTAGCTTTTCATTCTCTTTTTGAGTCTGCTCTTTTACCGCCTCTTGTTCTCTTGAAATTTTAGCTAGCGTCTCTTTTATCTGCATCTCTTGTGCGTTTAGGACGCTATATTCGTCATTTAGTCTTGCGCTGTCTTTTTCTAAAACAAGACCAGCTATGTAGTTGTAAGCTGGATATAACATACTTAGCGCAAATGCCGCAGCGCAAGTGAGCAAAAATTTACCACTTTTTCTTTTGACAAATGGATCTGGACGAAGCATATTTGAGAGGTTAAAATTCTCATAAAATGGCTCTTTGGTATAAAATCTACCAAACAAAGCCATAACGTTATAACGCTCGTTTATAGTATAGTTTTTGTTGTTTATAGCAACTTTTATGTTTATATACTCGGCATCCAAGCCAAGTTTAGTTGAGATAAAATTTGCAAAATTTTTGATCTCATAGTCACAATCTATGTAAATTTTCTTTATAGATATGCCATTTTGGCTATTTATAATGTTTAAAATATCATTAAAGTAAAAGATATAATCTTCAAAAACTGTGTTTAGATCGTAGTTAAAGCCATCATCGTCTTTATTTACAAGTCCTCTTTGAGACAAAACTTCGAGAAATTTATCATCGCTTAGGCGGTCGCCGCTTTGCTCTAAAAATTTATCTTTAAGATAGTTTAAGTTATAGCGAATTTCTCTTGCAGTAAAAAAATCACCATCTAAATATATACTTAAAAATGATTCATCTTTTCTAAGCGCTATAAAGCAGTCTGCTTGTGTGCTAGGCAGCAAGCCCTTTTTATAAATAGCAGAGTAGATCAAAGGCTCAGGTGCAAGGTAGTCGATATATGGGACCTTTTTTGCAACTGCTTTAAAGGTCGAATTTATATCTTCATTTGTGATAGCAAAAACAGTAAAAATTCTCTCTTGAGCTTTTGTAGTGCCTTCTGAGAAAAATATCTTATTATCAAGCGCTGGATCAAGTGAGAGCTCTGCATAGGTCTTTGAATAAAGCTCCTCATAAAGAGTGTCGTTATCAACGCTTCTAGGGATAAAAATAGTTGTTGTTTTTAAGTCTTTAAATTTTATGTATGAGATGAAAAAGTCGCGTTTATTGACTGTTTTTGAAAAGTTAAAAGCTTCTACATTGCTGTTATGATAACGAAATCCTTTATAGTCATACGGATCTAGTGCAACTATAGAAATTTCACTATTTTTTTTAATATTCATCATGAATCAAAAAACCTTCCTAAACGCTTATATTGGGTATTTTAATATCTTTAAAATAAAAAATCAATAGCCGATTATCTGATTTAGGCTCTTTTCTTCTTTGCTCCACCCTTTTTTAACGACTACATCGAGTTTTAGAAAGACCTTTGTATTGGTTAAATTTTGTATTAACTTTCTTGCAAAAATTCCTATTCTTTTAATGGTTTCGCCATTTTTTCCGATGATCATGCTTTTATGGATGTCACGCTCTGTGATGATACTCGCATAAATTTCAGTGATGCCTGTTTTTTCTTTTACGCTTTTTATGATCGCATCACTAAGATATGGTATCTCGTCGCTTAAATTTTCATAGATCGCTTCAAGTATAAATTCTCTAAAAATTTCCTTTTCATTTGTCGGCGTGAGAAATTCTGGATCATAAAAGTACTCATGCTCTGGCAAAAGCTTGCAAATTTCATCAAGAAGCGGCTTTTTATAAGTAGGCTGCTTGGTGCTAAAAGTAAGCAAAGCTGCAAATTTATCTTGAAATTTTTGATACTGAGTGATCTTTTCAAGCACTTTTGCATTTGAGCTCTCATCGACTTTTGTTAGCACTAAGATATGTGGTTTTTCAGGATTTAGAGCTAGAAATTTCTCGTAGTCGCTTGTATCATCATGGATAGGCGCTAAAAATACGATGAGATCGCAGTCTCCCATCGATTTTATAGCTTGGCTGATTAACAGTTGATTTATCACCTTGTTACTCTCGTGAAGTCCAGGCGTGTCGGTAAAGATGATCTGATCTTCGCCGTTCATAACTATGCCATTTATCTTTCTGCGAGTTGCGTTTTGCTTGTGCGAGACAATGGCGATCTTTTCGTTTAATAAGGCATTTAAAAACGAGCTCTTGCCAGCATTTGTGCGTCCTATGATGCTAACAAAGCCTGATTTCAAAGTATATACCTCGCTAGGTCTTGATCTTCGACCACGTCTTTTAGGCGCTCTTTTACAAGCTCTTTTGTCACGTTTATCTTCTCGCCGCTCTTTTCGCTAGCCTCATAGCTGATATCTTCTATCACGCGCTCGATCACCGTGTGAAGGCGTCTAGCACCGATATCCTCCATCTTTTCATTTGCTGCGTGAGCGATCCTTGCTATCTCTTTTATCGCTTCATCGTCAAATTCTAGCTCGACATTTTCAGTTGAAAGAAGTGCGATATATTGTTTTAAAAGCGAATTTTTTGGCTGAGTTAAAATTTGATAAAGCGCGTCCTCATCAAGGCTATCAAGCTCGACCCTTAGTGGGAAACGGCCTTGAAGCTCTGGGATGAGATCGCTTGGCTTGCTTATATGAAAGGCGCCAGCTGCGATAAATAAAATGTGATCTGTCTTTAAATTTCCAAATTTGGTATTTACATTAGAGCCCTCAACGATAGGTAGCAAGTCTCTTTGCACGCCTTCTTTGCTAGGATCTTGCCTGTTTGAGCTACCTGAGCCAACGGCTACCTTATCGATCTCATCTATAAAGATGATGCCCTCGTTTTCAGCTCTTCTTAAAGCCTCTGTTTTTACGCTCTCAAGGTCCAAAATTTTATCATTTGCCTCGCTTTGAAGAGCTTTTTTTGCGTCTTTTACCTTCATCTCTTTTTTGATATTCTTGCCACCGATGCCAATTATCTTGATAAAGCTCTCTTGCATCTGTGCCATGTCAGGTGGCACGTTTGAGCCAGCTTCAAGCGGGTTTTGCTGCACCTCTATCTCGATGCTTAGCTCGTCAAGTTCACCGTTTCTTAGTCTATTTAGCATCTTGTCATAGCTCTTAGCGTACTCTGCTTGCTTCTCTTCACTTGCACCTTTTGGAAGTGGCGGAAGTAGCTTTGAGACGATCTTTTCTTCGATGTAGGCATTTATCTTGTCTTGATTTTTCTCGCTTTGCTCGTTTTTTACGAGATTATATGATGCCATAGCAAGGTCTCTTACCATACTCTCAACGTCACGACCAACAAAACCAACCTCAGTATATTTACTGGCCTCGACCTTTATAAAAGGTAGTCCCATCATCTTTGAAAGACGCCTTGCGATCTCAGTTTTACCAACGCCAGTTGAGCCGATCATCAAGATATTTTTTGGCATGATGTCATCTTGCAAGCTCTTCTCAAGCTTCATACGGCGGTAGCGGTTGCGAAGTGCGATCGCTATGATCTTTTTTGCGTCCTTTTGACCGATCACATAGTCATCTAAAAATTTAACAATTTCTCTTGGTGTTAAGTTCATTTTCTCTCTTATTCTAAAACATAAGTTTTGATGTTTGTATTTGTATAGATGCAAATTTCACCGGCGATCTTGAGACTCTCTTTGACTAGCTCCTCTTCATCGATATCGGCAAATTTATCTAGGGCACGAGCCGCTGAAAGTGCGTAGTTTCCACCACTTCCGATAGCTGCTATCTTGCCATCTTCTGGTTCTACTACATCACCAGTGCCACTAAGTAAGAAAATTTTATCCCTATCAAGCACAAGCATCATCGCTTCAAGCTTTCTTAAATACTTGTCTTTGCGCCACTCTTTGCTAAATTCTATCACCGCCTTTAGCAAATCGCCCTTTGTATGCTCTAAATTTTTTTCAAACATATCAAAAAGGTTAAACGCGTCAGCGGTGCTGCCAGCAAAGCCAGCTAAGACTTTGCCGTTGTGAATTTTGCGAATTTTTACGGCATTGCCTTTTAAGACGGTGTTGCCAAAGCTCACCTGTCCGTCGCCGCCAATGACCGCTTTATTTTTGCCTTTGTAGGCTAAGATGGTTGTCGCATGAAACATCTACTCTCCTTGCACATCAACCTTTAAGGTCGCATTTATAGAGTGACCAAGCTTTATAGAGACATCATAAAGACCAACTGCTTTTAGGTGTGTATCTAGATCGATAGCTTTTTTCTCAACTACCAAATGATGTGTCTTTTCAAGCTCTGCTGCGATCTCCTCTTTTGAGACCGAGCCAAAAAGAGAGCCATTTGCACCAAGGGTTTTTTTAACCACAACTGTCACTTTTGCAAGCTCTTCTTTAAGCTTTTCTAAATTTGTGATCTCATATTTTAGCTCTTCAGCCTTTCTTTTTTGAGCTGCTTCATATTGGCGAATGACATCTGGAGTGGCTGCTTTTGCAAAGCCTTTGCCGATTAAGAAATTGTTGCCGTAGCCGTCTTTTACCTCTTTTATCTCGCCAGCTTTTCCAAGTCCTTTTACATCTTTTATTAATAATACTTTCATTTTTATCCTTTTAAATTTTATTTTTAGTCAAATTTTCGCCCATTTTTGCGTGCGATTATAAAGCGAAGTGCATTTAGTTTGATAAATCCAGCTGCATCTTTTTGATCATAAACGCTATCTTCTTCAAATGTGCAGTATGCCTCGCTAAATAGATTATCATTTTTACTGCTTCTGCCAAGGATAGTCAAATTGCCTTTATAAAGCTCAACTTTTACAGAGCCATTTACGTGCTCTTGGCTCTTGTCTATGAGCGCTTGGAGCATATTTCGCTCAGGTGACCACCAGTAGCCGTTGTAGATTAGCTCGGCATATTTTGGCATGATCTCATCTTTTAAGTGAGCTGCACCGCGGTCAAGCGTGATGCTCTCGATCGCTCTGTGAGCTTTTAGCATTATCGTGCCGCCTGGAGTTTCGTAGCAGCCGCGACTCTTCATACCAACTGAGCGGTTTTCTACGATGTCAAGTCTGCCGATGCCGTGTTTTGCGCCAAGGCGGTTTAGCTCGGTTAAAATTTCAGCTGGACTCATTTTTTTGCCGTTTATGCTTACTGGATCGCCTTTTTCATAGCCGATCTCGATGATCTCGCTCTTATCTGGAGCATCTTTTGGGCTTACTGTCCATCTCCACATATCATCTTCTGGTGCGTGGCTTGGATCTTCAAGCACTAGACCCTCATAGCTTATGTGAAGTAAATTTGCGTCCATTGAGTATGGGCTCTTGCCTGGTTTTTTGGTGATATCTATGCCGTTTTTCTCAGCGTATGCCAAAAGTTTTTCACGACTGTTTAGATCCCACTCGCGCCATGGAGCGATGATAGTTAGGTTGTCGCCAAGCGCGTAGTAGCCAAGCTCAAAGCGAACTTGGTCGTTGCCTTTGCCTGTTGCTCCGTGGCTCACACCATCAGCGCCAACAAGTCTTGCGATCTCGCTTTGGCGTTTTGCTATAAGTGGGCGCGCGATTGATGTGCCAAGCAGATATTCGCCCTCATAGATTGCATTTGCTCTAAACATTGGAAATACATAATCACGTACAAATTCTTCTCTTAAGTCTTCTATAAAAATGTTTTCAGGTTTTACGCCAAGTGCTAGGGCTTTTTTACGTGCAGGCTCTAGCTCTTCGCCTTGTCCGATGTCAGCTGTAAATGTGACTACTTCGCATTTGTATTCGTCTTGAAGCCACTTTAAAATAATACTTGTGTCAAGTCCGCCTGAGTATGCTAAAACAACTTTTTTTACATCTTTTTTCATAGCTGTCCTTTTGTTGAAATGGTCGTATTTTAGCCTAAATTGATTAATCTTTAATAAATTAATCTATTAAATAATGTAAGTAAAATTTTATTTTTCTGATAGTTTTTATCTGTAAAAATTATAAATTTTAGTTTAAGTGAGATTTGCTTGCAAATTTTAAATTTACAAGCAAAGTGTTTTTCTAAACGCCTAGAAATTTAGCAAGGGCAAAATAAAATATAGCCGATGAGATAGCAGCTGCTGGAAGCGTGATGAGCCAAGCTAGAATGATAGGTCTTACCATTTTCCAGTTTGCATTTTTATTTACGATGCCAATACCCAAAACCGCGCCTATTAGGATATGCGTAGAGCTAACTGGTATGCCAAGCTTTGTTGCTAGAAGTATGACGATACTTGAGGCAAGCTCCGCGCTAAAGCCAGTCGTCGGCAAAATTTCAGCTAGTTTTGAGCCAATAGTAGTGATCACCTCTTTGCCTAAAAACCAAAGTCCAACGACAAGTGAGATGCCAAAGGTTACCATTGCGATGCTTGGGATCGGCGAGCTTTCATTTATAGAGCCAGTTTTTAGCACGTCAAGCACGGCTGCAAATGGTCCAACTGCGTTTGCAATGTCGTTTGCGCCATGTGAAAATGCAAAAGATGAAGCGGTAAAAATTTGAAACCATGAGAAAATTCTATTGATGCTCTTTTCGCTATCGTTTTTGCTCATGACATTTATGATAGCAAGGCTTGCAAGATACGCTAGAGCACCGATGACAAAGATGATCCAGACTGTTTGGATGATGCTAAAGGCTAAATTTATATGCTCAAGCCCTTTAAAAAGCATCATTGATGAGATGACCATTGCGGCAAATCCAGCGATGATCGGGATGTGCTTTTTCATCGCTTTAAAGGTATCTATCTCTTTTTCGCTATCTTTCATGATGCGAATTTTTGAGCGGTACTCGCTGTACTCAGTGGTTTCGATCTCATCCTCATCGATAACTGCGATCTTTGAAAGAGTGGCTATCTGCTCCTCAGCTGGCTTTGTCTTGAGCGCTTTTATGAAGCTTTCTTTATAGGCTTTTCTCTCAGCTTTTAACGCTTTTAAATTTGTCTTTAGTTCGTGCGTTGGCTCTATTATTTTGCTCTTTACATAGCCAAATATAATGTAAGACATCACGCCGCCAAGCAGTGGTGAGATGACCCAGCTAACGGCGATCCTGCCGATCTCACCCCAAGAGACCATATTAAATGGCTCAGGATCTTTTATCATAAATCCCATAGCAAGTCCTGCGCCAACGATGCCACCAACTATCGAGTGAGTGGTCGAGACTGGCAGACCTTTTTTGGATGCGTAAAATAGCCAAAGACCAGAGCTAAGAAGGGCTGAGATCATAATGATGACAAATTTCATCGGGTTTAGATCGCTTGGAAATTTCACGATCTCGTTTCTAATGGTATTTGTAACCTCAGATCCTGCAAATATCGCGCCACTAAGCTCAAAAATGGCTGCGATGACAAGAGCTTGTTTTAGTGTGAGTGTTTTTGCGCCGACGCTTGTGCCAAAGCTGTTTGCAACGTCATTTCCGCCGATATTAAACGCCATAAAAAGACCAAACATGCCAGCGATTAAGAATAAAAAGTAGTTATTTGCCGGGATGTATTGATAGCCCCAAACGAAAAATCCAACGCTGCAAATCGCAAAAATAACTAACGCCAAGAAGTTATCTCGAAGCAATCAAGCCCCCTTGTAAGAGTTTTTGGCAAAATTATATCTTGAAAATTATTAAAGTTTTTAGAATTTTATCACTTTAAATGATACTAAATTATCATATGTTAGAATTTGGCAAAAATATTAAGGATAAATTTTGGTTATAGCGATCGATCTTGGCTCAAATACCTTTCGCGTGGCGCTTATAAAAAAAGAGCAAAATGGCTTTAGCAACGAGCAAATTTATGAAAAGATAGTTGGAGCTGCAAGGGGCTTAAACGAAAGTGGCAAGATAGGTTTGGAGGCTAAAAATAGGCTTTTTGAAGCGATAGTGGAGGCTAAAAGCAAATTTGACTTTGCCAAATTTAAGTGCGTGGCAGTCGCAACTGAGGCTTTTAGAGCGGCATCAAATAGCGAAGAAATTTTTAGCGAGATAAGAGAGAAATTTGGCATAAATTTTCATATCATTGACGGACAAGCTGAAGCAAAACTTACATTTTTAGGCGTGCAAAATGCCTTAAGAAAGCTTGGTATAAATGATAAATTTAGCATCATCGACATCGGCGGTGCAAGCTCAGAGATAGGCGAAGATGGAAAATTTATAAGCTTTAAATTTGGCATCATCACCTTTTACGAGAGGTTTAAAATGCTTGATCTGATGCAAGAAAATACAAAAATTTATACAAAAGAGGCAAGGGAATTTTTAACAAGCCTTGACAATAGACTTATCGTGCTAACTTCTGGCGTGCCGACCACTATCGCAGCACTAAAGCTTGGGCTAAACTACGAAAGCTATGATCCAAAAAAAGTGAGTGGATATGAGCTTAAAAATGACGATCTTGCCTGGTTTATAAATGAGCTTTTAAAGATGGATGATAAAAGCGCTGACGTGGCGGTTGGAAGAAGCAGAAAGTATCCGCTCATCGCTGGAACGCTGCTTTTAAAAGAGCTACTAAACGGGCAAGAAGCTAAATTTATAGTAATAGACGATGGGCTTAGAGAGGGCGTAGGGGCGGCTTATTTAAAAGGCATATTTCAAGAAATTATCACAAAATTTTAGTTATGATTTCAAAAATTTAAAGGAGAAAAAATGAGCATAAGAGAGCAAATTTTGGCCGACATAAAAGAGGCTATGAAAGCAAAAGATGAGTTTAAAAGGGATACCTTAAGGACGCTAAATGCGGCACTTAAACAAGTTGAAGTCGATCAAAGGATCGAGATGACCGACGAGGTCGTGCTCCCACTACTTCAAAAAGAGATCAAAAAGAGGGCTGACTCGGTTGAACTCTATCTAAAGGGAGCAAGAGAGGATCTCGCCAAAAAAGAGCAGAGCGAAATCGAGCTTATCAAGGCATATCTGCCAGCTCAGCTAAGTGATGATGAGCTAAAAGAGAAGATTAAAAGCATAATTGAAAAGGTTGGTAAAAATTTAGGCGCTGTGATGAAAATGGCAAAAGACGAGATCGGAGCGAGCGCTGAAGCAAAACGTATAAGCATGATCGCAAAAGAGCTTTTGGGTTAAAAACAGATAAACCCATGCAAATTTTCGCATGGGTTTTAAAAGCTATAGTTAAATTTTAAATGCTATAAAAGCATTTCATTTATTTTTAAATTTTTAAAAAGTTACTTTGAAAAATAAAATAAATTTACATATTTTTTTAAAAAACCTTGACAAATGGCATTAAAGTCTATATAATTACAACTCTTAAAAACATTGGGGTATCGCCAAGCGGTAAGGCAACTGGTTTTGGTCCAGTCATTCAGAGGTTCGAATCCTCTTACCCCATCCACCTTTAAAAATCCCAAATAACTCTTATCGCGGAGTAGAGCAGTGGTAGCTCGTCGGGCTCATAACCCGAAGGTCGGCGGTTCAAATCCGTCCTCCGCAACCAAATACCTTACACTAAAAATTAAACGCCAACCCCTGTGCCATCGCGTATATCATCAACATTTAGATGGACATAATGCAAGCTGCTCTTTATATCCTTATGACCCATAAATCTCATTAATTTATGAGCGTTAAATCCTTTTAAACTCACTAGCCTAGATGCCACTGTATGGCGTAATACGTAAAGTCCGTGAGTGTTGCTAGTCCCTAAATATCCAAGATGGTTTCTCACAGCCCACCACATACGATTTGCTGTATCGTGATTTAGGTGAGTTATAGGACACTTATCAAGTGGTAGGTCTTTGCAGTTATCATAAGATTAATTAAAGTGTCAAATTTATTTCGTTAACGTCAAGAGCATTGCTTTTTTGTAGTTATGATATAACTCTTTTAGGTATCAATTAGCACATTATGCGAATTTGTTTCATAAAGAGTTTAAATATTTTTGATTAAATGTTTTTAGCTATTTTTAAAATTTATTTTTAAATTTTTTACGATAGTTTTAATTTGCAAACAATTAAATTTAGTAGAAAAATTTAAATCAGCACAAGGCTTTTATATCTTATCCGCGACACATCTAACAAGTTTATCTTCGTTATCGCCCGGATACTCGCTCCAAAAATCAATCTTCAAAATTTTTCCTAATTCCTTTGAATTTTGCAAATCATCCAGCCAACGACCATCTATATAATCAACCTTTTTAACTTCTGAGAGTAGAATTTTTTGTGTTTTTAGTTCGTAAGTTTTTCTAATAAATGTTCCATCATAACCATCATCTTCTTGTGCATCATTTAAAGATTTATACTTTTCTATACACTCTTCGTATCTCTTATACTCTTCATTGCCAGGGTATAGCAAATTTGCACTTTTTTCTAGCCTATGATTTACAAAGTCCATTTGCACTATATACTCTGGCACAGGACCATTATTAACATTACTCAAATACTTTACAAGCCTAAAATCTTTTCCGTCTAGCGCAAAAACATATTCCCAGTATCCGTACTTGCCATAACTATAGAAAAATTTTAGCTCACTATCTTTTATCTCTACTGCAAGCTCAGGTGGATAATAAACGCCACCATCTTCATTTGGGCTCTCAAAGATATCTCTCTTAGTTACTACAGCCTCATATTTGTCGCCATTTGAGAGCAAGATTACGACACCACGACGATTTTTATTTACTATTTGGCACCATTTATCGTCTTTGGTGCTCTCATCGCAACCATCGCTAAACGGCATAAATTTTTCCTTAAATGTTTCTTGAGTTACTACAACTACATCCTCTATGCCGTCTTTATTTAGATCACCCTTGATGGCATCATATAGCTCGGTTTGTTTTGGCAATGATGCTTTTACAGCCGCTAGCATCTTATCATCTAGCTTGGATAAATTCTCTATCTCATACTCATCACCAGAAAAAGGTATGTTCGTCTGCTTTAGAGTTTTTAGCATAAATGTTGAGTTTTTCTCTACATTACTCGTACTAATATCTTGAGCAAAGGTAAAATTTAGCATTAAAAAAGGAATACAAACGAGAACTCCAAATTTAAACATTTTTATTCTTTTATCTTTACATTGCTATATAAATTCAGACCAAAATATCCCTCTGACCTTTTGCATTGACTGGGCTTAAAACGCCCATTTTTTCCATCTGTTCGATTATATTTGCAGCTTTGTTGTAGCCTATTTTTAGGCGTCTTTGTAGGTAGCTGATCGAGGTTTTTTGCTCACTTAAGATGATCTCTTTTGCCTCTTCATAAAGCTCATCAAGCTCTTCTTCGCCTAGCGCACCAGCAACTGGGCCTGCACTAGAGCCCTCCTCTGCTAGAAATTTCTCATCATAGATCACATCTTGTTGCTCTTTTAAGAAATTTACTATCGTCTCGATCTCTTTTTCACTAGCAAATGGCGCATGCAGCCTGATCACTCCAGGGCTTCCAGGAGGCGTAAATAACATGTCCCCGCGTCCTAGCAAGCTCTCAGCTCCCATTTGATCTAAGATGACCTTACTATCGATCCTCTGCCCTACTCTGTAGCTTATCCTGCTTGGCAAATTTGCCTTTATAAGGCCAGTCACGACGTCGACACTTGGACGCTGGGTCGCCACTATCAAGTGTATGCCGCTAGCCCTTGCCATCTGTGCTAGACGGCCTATGTAAAGCTCCACGTCCTTGCCGCTAGTCATCATAAGATCGGCTAGCTCATCGATGATCACGACGATGTATGGGAACTGCTCGCCGCCCTCGCTCTTCATCTTTTCGTTGTAGCTCTCTATATTTTTTGTGCGAGTTTGGCTCATTATCTTATATCTTCGCTCCATCTCAGCAACCATGTTTGAAAGCGCTGTGATCGCCTTTTTAGCCTCTGTGATAACAGGCGTCAAAAGGTGTGGGATGTCGTTATATATGCTAAATTCAAGCATCTTTGGATCGATCATCATTAGGCGCAAAGTTTGCGGACTGTTTCTATAAAGCAAGCTTAAAAGCATCGCGTTTATGCCCACACTCTTGCCTGATCCCGTTGTGCCTGCGATTAGCAAGTGAGGGAGCTTTTTAAGGTCAGTCACAAAAGGAGCGCCCACGATATCTTTGCCAAGAGCCATGGTTAGCGGACTGCTCGCGTTTTTAAAGACTTCACTCTCTAAAATTTCTTTTAGATAGATCGTCTCTAAATTTTGATTTGGCACCTCGATGCCAACGACGTCTTTGCCAGGGATCGGCGCTTGGATACGGATAGTTTGAGCCTTTAGCGCCATCGCTAGATCATCTTGTAAAGTAAGGATTTTACTCACTTTGATGTGTGGGGCTGGGCGAAACTCAAATGTCGTGACGATAGGGCCAGTATAAGTTCGCACCACATCGCCATCTATCTTAAATTTACGCAGTTTATCGAGTAAATTTGAAATTTGCTGGTCAATTTCTGCCTCATTTATATTGTGCGAGCGCTTTGGAGGGTCGTTTAGAAATTTAAGTGGCGGCAAGACAAAGTCTTTTGGCTTTTCGACCTTGCCGCGCTCTATCTGATCAAGAAGTTTTTTGTTTTCAGCCACTTCGTTTAAAATTTCAACCCCGCCTATGGTTGCAGGTCTGCTCTCTTGTGCCGGCTCCATCTCTGGCTCTGGCTCAAATTCTGGCTCGCTCTCTAAATTTGGCTCATCGTCATTTAGCACCTGAGCATCTATGAGCTCTTCTTCTTTTATCTCGTCGGCTTTTGGCTTTTTGCGCTCTATCTTTGGTATCTGCCTTGCCCTTACCTCTTTTACGCTTCTACTTTTTTCCTCATAGCCATTTGGCTCTTTATCCACAAAAGCCTTTCTTAAAACGATGATAAAATTTTCTCTAAAAGCAAGTCCAAGTGAGATGATAAATATCATAAGTATAACAACCGCAGTGCCGATAGCGCCGATGACTTCTTTTAGAGCTGAGACTATAAAGCCACCTATCACGCCGCTATTTGCCCCAGAAGTACTTAGCGCTTGAAACATCAAAAATGCGATAAAAAATAGAAAAATCCCAACTACAAACTGGGCAAAATCAAAGTCAAATTTCTTAAAATTTTTATATACAAAATAGCCCAGAATGATAAGTAAAAATGGATAAACATAGGCTATAAGGCCAAAATATTTAATATTAAAAACGCCAAGGCTTTGTCCAAGTAAGCCTACAAAATCAGCAGTTGGAGCAGCCGTAGCGATACCAAAATATATAAAAAAACAAACAAAAATAGTAAATAATATATGTCTTAAAATTTTAGATCCTTTTGTTAAAAAGGCTTATTATAGCACGCTTGAGTTTAATTTTTAAAAAATCAGCAAGCTTGGCCTGCTGATTTATCATTTTAGTTTAGGTAGTTTAGCAAGCTTAGTTGATTTATCTTAGCGCTTGCTTGAAGTGTCGCTTGATATGAGAGTGAAAGCTGTGTAAATTTAAGATATGACTCTGCATAGTCTGCGTCTATGACGTCATTTTTAACGGTTAGCACATTTACTTTCATGACCTCTGCACGCTGATTTGTCGCAGTTAGAAGCTTTGTTTGAGAGCCTATCTTTGTGAGCTCTTTATTTGCGTGATCTATCAAGTGATCTAGCCTTTTTAAAGCGCCTTGCATGCCGGTATTTCGCGGATCGTGATTGTTAGCATCTGCTCTATAGTAGCCGTTTCTAACGGCAAATATCATATCATCAAGGTCTTGAAAGACGCTTGTGCTTGGCTCATCGATAGTTAAAGCGTTATTTTCGTTAAAGCTAAATACTGAGCCCTTGCCTTGAGGGTGACTTGCAGCGCCGGCTGTGTTCATGCCAGTGCTATCTCCGTCAAATATATCTCCATTTTTCGCATCATACATGGTTAGCTCTATATTTGTGACTGATTTTGTCTTGTCAGTTAAAACCATCCTGCCTTTATCATCTAAATTTACCTCTACTGCGCCTTTGGTTTTTGATAAGGCGTCTTTATAGGCATTGTAGTTTTGATCTCTTCTTACCTTTTCGATATCTGTATCAAAATTTGCATTTTCTACGTTTTGAGGATCAGGGATATTATCGCTTGCAGCCATCGCTACGATATCCATTAGCTGACGATATGTAAAGTCGCTTGCATAGGTTCTGTAACTGCCAAATTCATCTGAGTTATAGACGGTCAAATTTCTAGTTGGAGATACCACGCCAGCAGCTGTTGTTGATGTTATTTGAAACTGCACTGGGGTATTTACGCCACCTGCTTCGCCCATTTTTACTTTGATGTCATACATTGTGCCAGTGATTGATTTTACTTGAAGACCTATCTCTTGATTATCTATATTGTAAAGCTCTCTCTTTCTAGCATCGACATCTTTTGGGTATAAATTTCTATTGTAGCTCTCTTTTGTGCCAGAAACCTCACTTAGCTTGGTCTGATCAGTTGCAAACTCGCCCGTTTTTCTAGCTACTTGAGGTAAATTTGCGATTAATTCATTGTCTTTTCGCTCAAATCTAACCTTGTCATAGTCAAATGCGTTTGTTAAATTTCCATCTTTATCAAGGTATTTGCTCTTTGTAAATTCAGTTATATGAACAGTTTTTGGCACAGCATTTGCCATATTTTCAAGGCTTTGTAGCGAATTTATCGTATCAAGTGTATTGTTTGGAGCTATCGCGCCACGATTTGCCGCCACAGAAGTAGCTGCAACCATGTGAAAGTCTATAGTTTGATTACCTTTAGTAAGGTCTTTTATATTAAATTGTCCGTCGTTATTTATGCTCACATCGACAACTTTTGTCGTCTTTGTGTTGCCAAATTCCATACCGATCTTCTCCATCAAACCAGCCATTGACGTATCAGCACTCATCTTAAATTTGCTCGTAAATGTCGTACCGTCTGGCTTTTTGCCCTGCATGAAAAAGTATGTGTCAGGGAAATTTACATTTGAAGTATCCAAAAAGTCAAAATCAGGCTCGATCGTACCTTTATAAGAGCCGTCACTGCCCACGACTGAGTCGCTTGCGTAGTTTAGGCCGATCATATTTTTTATCTTGCTATTTTCATCAAGATATTTTGGCGCATAAGCGATGTCAGTTCTAGTTTGATCAGCTAGCATCACGTTTGTTGTTAAAATTTTGTTGTAGTCGCCATCTTTTCCTAAAAATAGATCAAATCCTGGGATATTGTAAGGTAGCTCGACCTGCGCACCGGCTGAAGTTTTCATATAGTCGCGGTTGCCTTGATATTTACCTGAGCCATCGATCGGCTTAGTATCTACGGCACTTCCTGAGAATAAAAACTGCCCATTTATAGAGGTATTTGCGATATTTACAAGGTGGTTTTTGATGCCCTGAAGGTCGTTTGCCAAAGCTTCAAGAGACGTTGTGCTATGCACGTCGCTGGCTGCTTGAACGACTTTTGTTTTAAAATTTTCAAGCTGTTTTTCAAATTCTTTCAGCGCATTGTCCGTGTTTTTTGCAAAATTTACTGACTTACCGGTAGCATCAGCCACTTGAGTGAGAGTGGTCGCTTCATAATCAAGCCTCATCGCATCGTTATAAACCGCAGCACCGTCGTATGGATCTTGTATTTTAAGTCCGTTTGAGAGCTGCTGGTAGCTTTTATTTACGCCAACCATATTTTTTTGATAGTCGTGCAAAGTCTGACTAAAACGTAGTTGATTTGTAATTCTCATAATTTTTCCCTAAATTTTTATTCACTCTAAGCAAGAATAATTCCGCTTTGTGATATATCGGTGAAAATTTGATTTTTTTTAGTGCAAAAAAGTTTTATTGTATAATCTGCCAAAATTTACATATATAAATAGGAAAGAAAATGGCGTTAAAAATCCTCTTCTCACCAAGCGAAAGCAAAATTTCTCTAAATACAAATGATAAATTTGATGGTAAAAATTTGATATTTTCTGAGCTTTTTGGCAAAAGGGCTGAAATTTTAAAAAGATACGATGAGTTTTTAAAAAGTGCAAATTTAAACGAGATAAAAAAGCTTTTTGGACTAAAAGAGCTTGAGGATAGCGAGCAACTGCGAGAAAGTCTATCTAAAAAAGGTAGCATAAAAGCTATCTTAAGATATGACGGCGTTGCCTATAAGCACCTAAACTACCGCGGACTAAGCGATGAGGCTCAAAAATATATAGATAATAATGTTTTGATATTTTCAAATTTATTTGGGCCAATTTTAGCAAAAGATGAGATAGCTGAGTATAAACTAAAGCAAGGCGAAAAGTTAGCTGGCTTTGAAATTTGTAAATTTTATGAGCAAAATTTTAGCAAGGCAGTCGATAGCTTTTTAGAAAATGATGAAATTTTAGATCTTAGAGCTAAATTTTATGAGAAATTTTATGTAATAAAAAAAGAATTTACAACATTTTGCTTTTTGAAAAACAAAAAGATACTAAGCCACCATGCAAAAGCATATAGAGGTGAGGTTTTGCGCCAGATCGCAAATGCTAAAGTGACAAACAAAGATGAGCTAATGGCTCTAAATTTTGAAAATTTAAAGCTTGTAGATATGAAAAAGATAGGGCTAAAAAACGAGCTTACGTTTGAAATTTGTGAGTGAAAGTTCAAAATTTGGTCTTTTTTACTAAAAAAATGCAAAAAAAGAGCTAAATTTAGGGGAAAAGTATTGTAATTTTTTTTAAAAGAGTGTAGAATTGCCGCATAACTTCTTAAAAGGATGGTTCATGAAAAAAGCTGAATTTATTCAAGCGGTTGCCGACAAGGCTGGTCTTTCAAAAAAAGATACTCTAAAAGTTGTTGATGCTACTTTGGAGACAATCCAAGCGGTTCTTGAAAAAGGCGATACAATTAGCTTTATAGGCTTTGGTACTTTCGGTACTGCTGACAGAGCTGCAAGGAAAGCTAGAGTTCCTGGAACTAAGAAAGTAATCGACGTTCCTGCTAGCAAAGCAGTCAAATTCAAAGTTGGCAAAAAACTTAAAGAAGCAGTTGCTGCTGGTGCTGCTAAAAAAGGTAAAAAGAAATAATTTTCTTTTTCGGGGAGCAAGTCTCCCCTTTTTCTTTCTTCTCACAAATCTAAAAATTCAATCTTAACTTAGCCCGAGTGGTGAAACTGGTAGACGCGTCAGACTCAAAATCTGATAAGGGCAACCTTGTGTCGGTTCGAGTCCGACCTCGGGCACCATTATACAATATCTTAAAAAAAACCAAAGACATACAAATATATATAAAAGCACCTATAAAAGGGATTATATATATAATCCTTGTAAGTAATTATTTTTTACGGAATAATAAAAAAATATCAAAAAAGATCTCCCTTATAATGATGCCAAAGATGTTAGAATCATTAAACATTTTTAAACACAAGAAGTATAAGAGTATAATTTATTCTATAAATATGCAACAAAAAATAAAATACCTATAAATCAGAAATGTACACAATATATTAAATTAATATAATTTATCCTCTTATATTTTAATTGCATAATTTGTATTTTTTTTACAAAATCTACCTTTATTATGATATACTTCCAAAGTATCTTATGTATTTATAGGAAAATCACATGTTGATTAGTTTTTATGCAGAAAATTTTTTATCTTTTAAAGGTAAAATAGAATTTAGTATGCTTGCAGATAATGGCAACGATAAGAATTCAGTTGCTTTTAGAAAAAATAAAATTTTAAAGACTGCTGTAATTTATGGTGCAAACGCTAGCGGAAAATCAAATTTATTAAAAGCATTATCTTTTTTTAAAAATCTAACCAGAAATATGAATAAAGTAATTCAATCAGTAGATAAGCTGGGCTATGCCCCTTATCTGTTAAATACAAAAAATAAGGTTAAACCTTCCAAGTTTGAAATGATATTTACAATAGATGATACAAAATATACATACGGCTTTTCGAATGATGCAGATAAGGTTTATGAAGAATATTTGTATGCAGATGAAAAAGGTAAAAACTCAAGACTTTTTTATAGAAATGGCCTAGGCGAAGATTATGTAAATGCAGGCAAATTTAAAGAAGGGGCGCCTTTTTTTGATAAAGTAAATAAAAAAATTAAACTACTTGACAATAGGTTATTTTTATGGAAATGCGACGAAGAAAAAGGTCAAATATCGCATAAGATTTTAAAATATATGTCGAATATAAAACTAATAGACGCGAGCGAATCAAATAATTATACTGGTATTACTAATAAAATGATCAAAGATGATGATAACTTAAGAAAAAAGATAGTTGATTTCATACAAAAAATGGATACTGGAATAAAAGATATTCATCACAAGGAAGAAGATATACCGGCTGATATGCTTGATTTTTTACGAAATTTCCCAAATTTTCCGAATGATATATCACCTGATAAAATGAAAGCAATCAGTATAAACACAAGCCATGACGCATACAATGAGAAAAATGAATTAATTGGCAAAGAATTATTTGATTTAAACGATGAGAGCACTGGAACTCAAAAACTTTTTCAGATACTTGGACCGGTATTTGATTCGCTTGAAAATGGAAACGTTTTACTTATAGATGAGTTAGAAGCTAGTTTACACCCGTTTATTACAGCTACTATCGTTAAGCTTTTTAATAGTGAATATAATGAAAATGGAGCACAACTTATTTTTACTACTCACGACCTAAATGTCTTTTCGCTTTTCAACCGAGATCAGATATGGTTTGCCCAAAAGGATAAATTCGGTGCATCTGAATTTTACTCGCTTTTAGATATCAAGGGCGTAAGAAATGGTATAAATTTTGCGAAACATTATAAAATGGGAAATTATGGTGCATTGCCTTACATAAATTTCGATTTTTCAAAGGCTAAAAATGAAAAGGAGTAGAAATACCAGAGAGCAAATTTGCGGTATTATCATAGCATGTGAAGACAGTGTTTCATCTCCTGAATATTTTAAACAAATTGTTTCAAAACTAAAGGAAGAGAAAAAAATTACACCACATTCTTTTGTTATAGCAAATCATAGACACAATAACCCAAAAGGAGTTTTACAAGATTTACAAAATTATAAGGATGGGAATATAACATATAAAGACTTTAATAGCAAATGGATAGTTATAGACCGAGATGCAAAAATAGGATGTGATAGATCTGGGCATGATATACAAGACTTTAACAACGCAATAAAAGATGCAAATAAAAAAGATATAAAAGTAGCTTATGCAAATGACAGCTTTGAATTGTGGTATTTGTTGCATTTTAGATATATAGACACCAGCATAATGAGAGATAAAATTCTAAAATATGTTATTATTGAACTAAAAAGAAATTTTCCAGGCGAATTTCAAAATTTAAATAAAGAAAATATAAAGACAAAAGAACAGACGCAAAAGATATATGAAAAATTATTGGTAAAACAGCAAACAGCTATCAAAAATGCAGAAAAACTTCTGACCAACTACGGGGACAACCATAAACCAGAAAGCGACAACCCGTCAACTACTATTCATAAGCTAGTGCTAGAACTTAATAGCATCTAAATTAAAATATTTATATACCCACAGCACAAAAAAGTAAAAATTTCTAAAGACACCTATTATATAATTAAAATCAAACAATACAAAAGCATATCCGCAAGAGAAATTTATAATATCAGCTATCTTGAAAACGATATAAAAAATAAAGAAAAGATAGATGAAAGAGATAAATTTTACAAAAAGGTTGATACTAGGGTTTAAATTTAAGAGTAAAATCCAAAAAAGTTTATTGTAATTTAATCTTTTGGGGCATATAATCAATTCTTTGTAAATTCCAAACTTAAAAGAGACTGCTATGAATTTTACACCACTTTTTGCAATATTTTTCATAATCGCAACTGGTTTTTTTGCTAAAAAAGTCGGCATTGTTGAGCAAAAGCACTCGATCCCATTTGTGGATTTTGTCCTTTGTTTTGCAATGCCTGCGCTAATTTTCGACAAAATTTACCACGTAAATGTCGATGCCTCGCTTATAAACACGATCTTAATCGGCTTTGCCTCAACCGCCATTAGCGCCGCTTTGGCATTTGTCATAGGCAGGGTTTTTAAATTTACCAAAATAACAACCGTCAGTATGGTCATGCTAAGCCTTTTTGGTAACACACTATTTGTCGGTATGCCTGTCATTCAGGGCTTCTTTGGCGATGCGATGGTAAATGAGGTCATCTTTTACGATCAAATAGCCACTGGTATCCCACTTTCGATCCTTGGACCACTCATCCTATCTTTTGCCGCACCTGAGAAGGTCTCGCTCTTTCAAAATACGATGAAAATTTTAAAATTTCCACCATTTATAGCGCTTATCATGGGTCTTGTCTTAAAAGAAGTCCCACTTCCAGATTTTATCTTTGCGCCACTTAGGATGTTTGAAGGTAGCGTCACCCCAGTGGCACTTTTTGCGATCGGCGTTGGTCTTAACTTTAGCAGTATCACAAGCTCATATAAAGGCGTTAGCGTCGTGCTTTTGTGTAAGATGATATTGCCAGCTATCGTGTTTTTCATCATATTAAAAGTCTCAGGCATCCAGATGAGCAAAACTTGGGTCGTTGGTCTCTTTCAATGTGCGATGCCAACATCAGCTCTTGCAAGTGCGATGGTCATAAAAGCTGGACTTGATAGCTCACTAGCCATCTCATCAGTTGCTATTGGCGTGCTTTTTTCATTTATCACGCTTCCAGTTATCTATTTTGTATTTGCATAAATTCACACTTATTTCACACTAAGAGGCTAGTATTTCATCATATTTCATTTAAAGGAGACGTTATGAAAAAGTTAATCTTAGTTGCACTTGGTGCTATGTTTATGCTTGGTGGTCTTGCAAATGCTACTGAAATGATGAAGAAAGACAACATGGGTAAAGACGAGATGATGAAGAAAGAGCATATGAAAAAGGATGACATGGCTAAAAAACCAATGATGAAAAAAGACGAAATGAAAAAAGATGACATGGGCATGAAAGATGAAATGAAAAAAGATGACATGGGCATGAAAAAAGACGACATGGGTATGAAAAAAGACGAAATGAAAAAAGGCATGTAAAGGTGCTTAATGGTTAGAATTTTGCTCGTTGAAGATGATGAAATTTTACTTGATCTCATCAGTGAGTATCTAAGCGAAAATGGCTACGATGTCACCACTTCAAACAACGCAAAAGATGCACTTGATCTTGCTTATGAGCAAAATTTCGACCTTTTAATCCTTGATGTCAAGCTCCCAAAAGGGGACGGCTTTTCACTTCTTTCTTCCTTAAGAGAGCTAGGTGTTAGCGCACCTAGCATCTTTACCACTTCACTAAACACCATTGACGATCTTGAAAAAGGCTACAAAAGTGGCTGCGATGACTATCTAAAAAAGCCATTTGAGCTAAAAGAGCTACTTATCCGCATGCAAGCTCTCATAAAAAGAAATTTCTCACACCAAAACGGCGAAGATATCAAAATTTTAGATGATCTTTGCTTTCACCCACAGAGCAAAACTCTAAGTAAAAACGGCGAAAATGTAAATATCTCGAGCAAAGAGAGCGACCTGCTCGCCCTATTTTTGCAAAACAAGGGCAAAATTTTAACCAAAGATGAAATTTTTAATAAAATTTGGAAATTTGACGAGGAGCCAAGCGAGCTTAGCCTTCGTGTATATATCAAAAATTTACGCCAAATTTTAGGCAAAGATGCCATTTTAAACAGGCGTGGAGATGGCTACATCTATGTCTGAAAAGACGCAAATTTTATTTAAAATTTTATCCCTCTATCTTGTTAGCTCCGTGCTCTTTCTGGGCTATTTTTTCATAAATGACTATAAAAATAAAAAAAACGCGCTCATCTTAAACGAGGTCAAAATGCTAAAAGAGATAAAGATGGGCATTTACATGAAAGCTAGAATGAATGGACTTGACTCAATCTCAAGTCTAACAAAAGAAAAAGGCGTGAATGCTTGCATCGTGCTAAAAAATGATGAGAAAATTTACAAAGACTTTGACTGCCAAAAGATAGACAAAAGCAAAAATGTAAATTTGATCGGCGGTAAGGTCTCGATATTTGAAAAGATCCAATACATGGAGGATAACGCCACGGACGAGCTCGCGCGCGCAGACATCTTTCTAGTTGGCAAAGATATCAAGATTGAAATTTTATCTTTGCAAATTTCAACCACACTAAAGGCGCTCTTTTTCCTTTTCGCCCTGCTCTTCATCGCCTTTTACTTAGCAAAACTAAGCCTAAAGCCACTTTATAAAAAGATAGAGACGCTAAACCGCTTCATAAAAGACTCAACGCACGAGATAAACACGCCTCTAAGCGTCATCTCGATGAGCATAGAAACGGCCGATCGCAACAACCTAAATGAGCGAAATTTAAAGCGTTTTAACAACATCAGCCTTGCTGCAAAGAGCCTAGGTAGCATCTATGACGCGCTCGTTCATCTAAGCTTCAACCTAGATAAACCAAGCAAAAAAGAGCTAATCGATCTAAATTTACTAACCACGCAAAGGCTTAGCTACTTCTCGCCATTTTTTGCTAAACGCGGACTTAAGATAGAGGCTAGCCTAAAGCCAAGCTTCATAAACGCAGACCTTGAGGATGTGAGTAAAATTTTAGATAATCTCCTTAGCAACGCCTCCAAATACGCAGCGCCAAATTCAAAGGTTAGCATCATTTTAGAGCCAAATTTCTTTAGCATAAGCAACACTGGACGCGGCATAAGCAAAGAGGATCAGATGAAAATTTTTGATCGCTACACGAGATTTAACGACGATCAAGGCGGCTTTGGCATAGGACTAAATTTAGTCAAAGAGTGCTGCAAGAAAAATGGCATCGCCGTAAAATGCACAAGCGAGCTTGATGGCGAGACTACGTTTTTACTCACTTGGCAGAGTTAAATTTAAAACCACCCTACTCTAAATAATAAAATTTATTAAAAAAGAGAATTTATATCCAAAATTTATTTTTGATAAATTTTATTAATATTATAATCCTTTTACAAAATCTTAATCAAGGAGAAAAGTATGAAACTACTTGAAAAATACGGGCTTTTCATAAATGGTGAGTGGCGTGACGCAAAAGACGGCGCTACACTTGATGCCAAAAATCCAGCAAACGGCGAGCACCTTGCAAAGATCGCTGATGCTACCGAAGAAGATGTAAATGACGCAGTTCGTGCTGCACGTGAGGCTTTTAATAAATTTAAACACACCACAGTTAGCGAGCGTGCAAAGCTTTTAAACAAGATCGCTGATATCATCGATGAGCACAAAGAGCACTTAGCAAAAGTTGAAAGCATGGACAACGGCAAGCCAATCCGTGAGACGCTAAATGTCGATATCCCTTTTGCAGCAGAGCATTTTAGGTACTTTGCTGGCGTTATCATGGGCGAAGAAGGCAGCGCAAACGTGCTTGACGAGAAGCAACTCTCTATCGTTTTACGCGAGCCAATAGGCGTCGTGGGTCAGATCGTGCCTTGGAATTTTCCATTTTTAATGGCAGCTTGGAAGCTAGCTCCAGTGATCGCAGCAGGCGACGCGAGCGTGTTTAAACCTTCAAGCGAGACAAGCCTAAGCGTGCTTGAGCTATTTAGACTGATAGATAAAATTTTGCCAAAAGGGCTTATAAACATAGTAACCGGCAGAGGCAGCAAGAGCGGCGAGTGGATCAAAAACCACCCAGGTCTTGATAAGCTAGCATTTACTGGCTCAACCGAGATCGGCCGTGATATCGCCATAGCTGCGGCTCGCCGTATCATCCCAGCCACACTTGAGCTTGGCGGTAAGAGCGCAAATATCTTCTTTAGCGATGCAAATTTAGACAAGGCGCTTGACGGTCTTCAGCTTGGAATTTTGTTTAACCAAGGTCAAGTTTGCTGCGCGGGATCGAGAATTTTTGTAGAAGAGAGCTTTTATGAGAAATTTATAGAGGCTGCGGTTAAGAAATTTAGCACTATAAAAGTTGGCGATCCGCTAGATCCTAGCACTCAAATGGGCTCTCAGATCAATAAAAAACAAGCTGAGCAAATCTTAAACTACGTCGAGATCGGCAAAAAAGAAGGCGCAAAAGTAGCAGTCGGCGGCAAAGCCTACACCGCAAATGGTTGCGACAAGGGCGCATTTGTCGAGCCAACGCTGCTAGTTGATGTGACAAACGATATGAGAGTGGCTCAGGAGGAAATCTTTGGACCAGTTGGCGTTGTCATCAAATTTAAAGATGAAGCCGAGCTTATCAAAATGGTAAATGACAGCGAATACGGCCTTGGTGGCGGAATTTTCACACAAGACATCACAAAAGCGCTTCGCGTTGCAAGGTCTATGGAGACTGGCAGGGTTTGGATCAACACTTACAACCAAATTCCAGCAGGAAGCCCATTTGGTGGCTATAAAAACTCAGGTATCGGCCGTGAGACACACAAGATCATCCTTGAGCACTACACTCAGATGAAAAACATCATGATTGACCTTACTGGCAAGGTTAGCGGCTTTTACGCACAATGATTTTAGGGGGTTTTGCCCCCTACTGCTTTAAATTTCATAAATAATTTTTCTTTCTAAATTTATCAGCAAATAACAATCTTTATTTTTAAGTTTAATAGACTAAAATTTGGCGCAAAGGAGAAAATTTGAGCGAGCAAATTTACATTATCGGCGACGTTCACGGCTGTTTTAACACGCTTTTAGAGCTTATCAAGCAGTTTCCAAACAAAGAAAGATCTCAAATTTGCTTTGTTGGCGACGTGATAGATCGGGGGCTTTTTAGCTGCGACGTGGTCGAGCTTATCATGCAAAATGACTATAAAATGGTAATGGGAAATCACGAGCGAAGGCTACTTAGCAATAAATTTGAATTTCTAAACAACAAAGTTCCATTTGACAGGAGCTGGTTCTTTGGAAACGGCGGCGAAGAGACATATAGATCTTATCTTGGACAAAGCGTAGAGTTTAAGCAAAGGCATGTGGATTTTTTAGAAAGCAGGCCAGTTTATCTGGAATTTAAAGATTATAAAACCCAAAATGGCGAGCATCTAGTCGTCTCTCACTCAGCCGTTGGCAATATGTGGGAGCTAAGAAACGACAAATATGCTAGCGAAGAGTTTAAAAGGCACCTACTCTCAGGCAGAGGTGACGAGATGCAAGTTAGTGGTATCTTTAACATCTATGGTCACACGCCAGTAAGAGAGGTAAAATTTTATAAAAATAGCGCAGATATCGACACAGGCTGCGTTTTTAACGAAGTTGGTTATGACAAACTAAGTGCGTTAGAATTTCCATCGATGAAAATTTATACGCAAAGAAATGTTGAAAATTTTAACAAAAAGGATAAAAATGTGGTTTTCTAAAAAGAGTTCTAGCTTTGCTAGCAGGGTTGATAAATTTTGGTGCGAGCTTGGTAAAAATTTAGACGTTATCAAGCGTAATTTAGAGGATAAAAATTACGAAACTGCAAGCAAAATGACCGAAGAGGCGCTAAATTTATGTTTAGTTGATCCAACCTTTATGATAGGTCTTGTTAATGACAAGATCGATCTAGTGCTCACTCCAGAAGGGATGAAATATAGGCTTTTTTGGCTTAAATTTATCAAATCACGCATGCCAAAAGAGTATGAGGCAAAGCTTACTTGCACGCTTGGTAAACCACGTGCACCGCGCGAAGTAGCCACTATACAGATGTATGGCGTGAGTGTTGATGCAAACGAGGTCATGGTCTATGCAAATTTTGAAGAAAAAAGCGTGGATATGTGCCTATACAACAAGACTTTGAGCAAGCTTAAAAGCGAAGATGAAAATAAAGCCTACACACTAGCTTTCATACTTTGCGACAACGTTGTTGGCGAGACGGCGATGATAAACACACTTGGCGACTTTGAGATCGTAGATGAGCCAAGAGAAAAAGGCGTCGCACTTACCGACTTTGCCGATCTTATAGATGATAAATTTGGCAAAGAGGCATCAAGCGAGCCGCTAAAGCAGTTTAGCTTTTACGAGCTAGAGCCTCGCTCAGATGCGCTAAGAGATGATGTATTTATGGGCTATACGAGCCTAACCTCGCTACTAAATGAGTACTATGACGGCAAAAGCGATATCTATAATGAAGCCTACGAGCTTGGTATAAATTTCTGCTTTTTAGTATTGTATCACGGCGGCGACGTCCAGTTTGGCGTTGATAGTAAAAATAAGATAGAAGATGAGCTTGAAGGTAGTACTTTTTGCGAGGGCATGGGCGCAGCGACTGGCACTAAGCACTCTTATGTTGATCTTATATGCTTTGACAAAGACGAGCTTGAAAAGGCTGTTAGTAAATTTAGCAAAGAGCTTGATATAAAGATAGAAATTTGCGAGTTTAAACGCTAGATACATAAAATTTCACGTAAAATAATACAAATCATGCTAGCTGGTAATTTTAAAATAGCCAGCTGGCAATAAATTTATCCTTTAAATTTAGAGCTGTTTGAGAGATAGGCGCAAAGTTTTAGGCCGTATAAAAAGATGATCCACGAGATGTAGATCCACACAAAGAAGAAAAGCACGGCTGAAAATGAGCCATAGACGCTTAAATAGGTCTTGTTGTAAAGCACATAATAGACAAAGGCTGACTTGCCAAGATACCAAACGAGTGAGGCGGCAAACGAGCTAAAAAACGCACTTTTAAATTTTATCTCGTCATTTACTGAGATGAGATATGTGACGCAAAATATCACCCAAATGATGAGATATGGCACTATGCTTAAGAAATTTATCCAGCTTGTAAATTTAGTCGAGTTTAGCATCTCTTGCACAAGGCTTGAGAGGTAAAAACTGCCAGCAAGTCCGAGTGGTGCAAGCGTGATGAGCGTCCAGTACGAGCTAAGTGCCGACCAAAATCCCCTAGCCTTGCTAGCTCTTGTCACTTTTAAGACTACGTATTCATAATCGCTAAAAAACATAGCCGAAGTAAATATCATCGCCACAAAGCCAACTATGCCTAAATTTCCGCTATTTTGGAGGAAATTTTGCAAGTAGTTTGAGATGATCTCTTGATTGCTTGGCAAAAGAGCTGAGAAGACAAAGTCTTGAATTTTGGCGTAATAATCCTCAAAGCTAGGCAGTTTTGTAAAGATAGAAAACGATATAAGAAGTATCGGTATGATCGATAAGATCGTGTGAAAACTAAGGCTTGCTGCGTAGTGAAAGAGCTCTTTGTCCTTAAGAGCAGCTAGCAAATTTAAACCACTCTTTAAATCGCTCTTGCTTAAGGACAAACGGCTCATTTATCAGTTATCTTCTTCAAAAAGTTTTTCGTAGTGAGCATCGTAGTTGTTGATGTGCTCGCTATTTAGCTTCCAAAATACAGTATCTATGTCGCTAACTCTTGTGTAAAATGGTAGTTGATAGTACTCAACCTCGCCAGTTTTAAACTCTTTTAGCACCTTAAAGCTTTGACAATCAGCAAAAACGCTTCTGCCATCCATTGCGACAAAGATAAGTCCAGCTGCACTTTGAGCGCACATCTTTCTGAAGTCATCTCTGCTTGGATTTGGCTTGTATTCGTAGCTTAAGTATGCTCCAACAAGGTCTGGATGGATAAATATCATATTAGGAAATGCGCCCAAAACCTCTTCATAAATTTCTTTATTTGGCACGACGATTAGCGAGCGGTTATAAAGGTAGTTTAGCACGACTATATCGCCACTTGCAGGTGCGATGCCAGGGAGTGGGAGAGCCTTTTGCTCAAGTAGGTCAAACACCTCAAATCTAACCTTCGCAAAGCCGGCATTTTTTGAGACAACGCTCACTCTTGCGATGATAGAGCTATCAGCGTCAAATTTATGGAGCACAACGCCGCTTGATCCGATCAAAATTTCAGGACTATCAACTATCGTTGCTGTGCCGTCACTCTCGACGCTAATGAGAGGAGTTCTATACTCATTTAAAGAAAAATCAGCCCCAAAAGCAAAGCCAAAAAACAGCGATAAAATCACGATTATACGTTTCAAAAATATCTCCTAAGTTTAAATTTTTAGAGCGATTATAGCCTAAAATGCTTTATCTTTTGCAAAATTAAAGCAAGTTTTAGTTAAAATCACTCCCAGCTTTTTAAAAGGATATCGATGCCTCGTATTTTTGTGATTTTTGCAATATTATGTATAAATTTATATGCCATAAAACCAACTGTCGATGAGCTTAGTTGGCCAAATGGCAGCAGCTTTTTAAATTTCCTAGAGACAAATAAAATCCCACTTTCACTTTACTACAACCTAGCAAGCGAAGATCAAGAGCTAACAGAAGAGATCATCGCTGGCACAAAATATCAAATTTACAAAGACGATAACGGCGAGGTAAAACAAGCTCTCATCCCCGTTAGTGACGAGCTTCAGATACATATTTATAGAGATGACAAGGGTAAATTTCAGCTTGAGTTTATCCCGATCTTATACCAAAGTGAAGATAAAGTTTTAGCCCTAAAAGTAGATAAATCAGTCTCTGAAGATATCTTTGACTACACTGGCTCTGGCACGCTAGCACTTGGTTTTAAAGAGGTTTTTAGCGGCAGCGGGATCGATTTTAAAAAGATAAACAAAGGCGATACGATCGCTATTGTCTATAACCAAAAACTACGCATGGGGCGCTCTTTTGGCACGCCAGAAATTTACGCAGCGATGATAGAAACTAAAAACAAACGCTACGTGATGTATAAATTTGAAGATAAATTTTATGATAAAAACGGCAAGAAAAATGACAAATTTTTGCTCGTTCGCCCTCTTGCAAACGCTAGGATCACATCAAATTTCACCCTAAAAAGATGGCATCCGATCCTTCAAAGATATAGAGCGCACCTTGGGGTTGATTATGGTGCTCCAAAAGGCACACCGATCAAGGCTGCAGGCGATGGCACAGTCAAATTTGTCGGCCAAAAGAGCGGTTATGGCAGAACCGTCATCATCTCTCACGCTGGCGGCTATGAGACACTTTACGCACACCTAAACGGCTTTGCAAAGGGCATAAGAAGCGGTCTTAAAGTAAAACAAGGCACGCTAATAGCATACGTTGGCACAAGTGGTATGAGTACTGGCCCTCACCTACACTTTGGCCTCTATCTAGGTGGCAAACCGATCAATCCAGAAAGTGCTATCAAGGTCGTAAAAAATATAGAAGACAAAAAAGAGTCGGCTAAATTTAAAGCAGTCATAAATAGAGATGACGAGCTGATAAAACAGGCTCTAAGCAACGACAAAGAGTATCACAAGGTGGAATTTTTCCCTAACGTAATAGATTTTTAAAGGTAAAACTTGAGCCAAGAACTAGAAGAAGCAAAAGAGCTGATAGATCAGCATTTAGATGAAAATTTAGAAGACGGCGAGCTCTCTGCATACGAGCTAGCCCAACACCTAAAAACACTTAAAAAGCATGACGAGGAGCTTTTTGCCAAGTATCTTGAAAAGCTAGATCCTGAAATTTTGGGTGACGTGGCGATAGAGTTACCTGATCACATGCTAAAAGACGTGATCGATACGCTCCCAGCTGAAAAGATCGTAGAAGCGCTCGAAGAGCTAGAGAGTGACGATGCTACCGACCTACTCCAATACATCGAGGATATCGATGAGGACAAGGCTAGAGAGCTTTTTAACGAGCTAGATAAAGAAAATCAAAATGAAATTTTAAGACTTAGAAGCTACGATGAAGATAGAGCTGGTGCGCACATGCAAACAGAGCTATTTTCAGCTCATCTTGAAGAGAAGCTTGGTAGCGCAGTTGCAAGACTAAGACAAGAGAAGCAAGAAGGCAAACTAGAAAACGTCTCACAACTTTTCATCATCGATAAAAATAGTGTCTTGCAATACGCCATCCCGCTTGAAGATCTTATTCTCTTTGACTTCACAAAAACGCTAAAACAAAATATCGAATCAACCCAGATCGACCACTACAAGCCTCACATGGCAAATGATATGGATCTCATGCAAGATGTCGCTGATATGTTTCAAGAGTACGATCTAAACGTTATCGCAGTTACAAGTAGCACTGGAATTTTGCTAGGTCGTATCACATATGATGATATCCACGACTACATCCAAGAGAGCGCAACAGAGCAAATTTATAACCTAGCTGGCGTTGATGACGAGTCAGAAGAGGACGATACACTATTTAAAGCGGGTCGCGGCCGTGCGGTTTGGCTTGGTGTAAATTTACTAACAGCACTTTTTAGCTCATCTATCATCGGACTTTTTGATGAGACGATAGCAGCTTACGTCGCACTTGCCGTGCTTATGCCAATAGTTGCTTCAATGGGTGGCAACACCGGCACGCAAGCACTTGCCGTTACGGTTCGTCGTTTGGCACTTGGCGAGATAGAATTTAAAGATGCAAAGAGCGTTTTAAAGCGTGAGGTGACGATATCGCTTGTAAATGGCCTAATCTTTGGCGCTATCATGGGCGTAATCGCCGCTGTTTGGTTTGACAAAGGCATGCTTGGCGTAGTCATTGGCCTTAGTATGGTTACAAATTTATTCTTCGCTGGCTTTTTTGGCACGATCATACCTTTGACACTAAGGCGCTTTAACATCGATCCTGCCGTTGGCTCGGCGGTCATTCTTACAACTTTTACTGATGCGATAGGATTTTTTAGCTTTTTAGGACTTGCAAAATGGATACTACTATAACAAATTTAGAAATTTTACCTCTTGGTGAGTCAAAATACCTAAAGCCATTTAAGATGAAATTTAAACAAAATGGCTTGCAAAGAGACTGGGACTGCGTCAAGGTGATGAATAGCGTTAGTATATTTTTATATCACGAGCAAAAAGATGCATTTTTGTTTGTCAAGCAGTTTCGCCCAGCCGTTTGGTACTCGCAAGAAAAAGAAGGCATCAAAACAAGCGAGCAAGGCTTTACCTACGAGCTTTGCGCAGGGCTTATGGATAAGGGGCTAAGCGAGGAGCAAACCGCTAGAGAAGAGGCAGTCGAAGAGGTCGGATATGAGCTAAAAGAGATGGAGCGCATCACGATGACGTATGGCGCTTTTGGCTTTGGCGGCAACATGCAAACGATGTTTTACGCAAAGATCGATGAGAGCATGAAGGTAAATGCAGGCGGTGGCGTAGATAGTGAAGATATCGAGCTAGTCTTTATAAAACGAGAAGATATGATGAAATTTGCCTTTGATGAGAGCAAGGTCAAGGGCTTTGGGCTCATCTTTGCCTACTTGTGGTGGGAGAAATTTAAAGGCTAAAATGAGACCTTTTTGATAAGCGCAAAGACAACAACCGCCACAATAAAAATGCCAACTAAAATAATATAATCCGACATAAGAAACCTTTATGTTTAAAATTTGCACTATTGTAACTAAATTTTTAACAAAATAAGAACTTTATAACCGCACATATCATAAAATAATCAAAAATTATAAGGAGAAAATGATGAGCGAAAATGAAACTCTTTTTATCAACCGCGAATTAAGCTGGCTACGCTTCAACTCAAGGGTGCTCGCTCAGTGTGAAAAGGATATACCTTTACTTGAAAAGCTAAAATTTATAGCCATTTATATGACAAATCTTGATGAATTTTATATGATAAGAGTAGCTGGTCTAAAGCAGCTTTTTGCAGCTGGAGTGACGACAAGTAGCAGCGATGGCATGAGCCCACTTGATCAACTACGTGAGATCAGAAAATATCTTCAAGATGAGCAAAATTTAGTTGAAAGCCACTACAAAAGCACCGTTGATGCGCTTAGCAAAGAGGGTCTTTTTATCAAAAACTATGACGAGCTTGATGATAGTTTAAAGCAAAAATGCGACGAGTATTTTTTCTCAAACATCCTGCCAGTTATCGTGCCTATCGCTGTTGATGCGACACATCCATTTCCGCACCTAAACAACCTTAGCTTCTCGCTTGCCGTTAAGCTTGCTGACATAGAGCATCCTGAAATTTTAAAATACGGCATGATAAGAATTTCAAGAGTTCTGCCAAGATTTACCCAGCCAAGTAGCAACGTCTTCGTGCCTATAGAGACGATCGTTCACCGCCACGCAGAAGAAATTTTCCCAGGGTATAAGCTCATTAGCTCGGCTGCTTTTAGAGTGACAAGAAACGCTGATATCGTCATCGAAGAAGAAGAGGCAGATGACTTTATGATGATACTTGAGCAAGGGCTAAAGCTTCGTAGAAAAGGGGCTTTTGTGCGTATGCAGATAGATAAAGATGCGGACGCTGATATCTTAGAGTTTTTAAATTTTCACATGAAAATTTTTCACAAAGATATCTACTTTTCAAGCATCCCGCTCACACTTAGCTCTCTTTGGGAGATAGCTGGGAGCAAGAACTTTAGCCACCTAGCAAACCCGCCCTACGCCCCAAAAACCCTGCCTCCATTTGGCAATGGCGTCTCGATCTTTGACGCCATAGACAAAGAGGATGTGCTGCTAGTTCATCCATTTGAGAGCTTTGATCCAGTCGTTAGCTTTATAAGAGAAGCTAGCAAAGATCCAAAGGTGATCTCGATACGCATGACGCTTTACAGGGTCGATAAAAACTCACCGATCATTCAAAGCCTTATAGACGCTGCAAGCGACGGAAAGCAAGTAACTGTAATGGTCGAGCTAAAAGCAAGGTTTGATGAAGAGAACAACTTGCACTGGGCAAAGGCGCTTGAAGATGCTGGCGCACACGTGATATATGGCATCACAGGCTTTAAAGTCCATGCAAAAGTTAGCCAAGTGATCCGCCAGATCGGCGATAAACTCAAATTTTACATGCACTTTGGCACTGGCAACTACAACGGCAGCTCAGCAAAAATTTATACTGACGTGAGCCTATTTACGAGCAAAGAGGAATTTAGCCAAGATACGACCTCGTTTTTTCACATCCTATCAGGATATAACAAAAACCGACGTCTAAACGCCCTTAGCATGTCGCCCTTTCAGATAAAAGAGCGCATCATCGAAAAGATAAGAGTGGAGGCTAGCAAAGGCAGCGAGGGCAGGATCATCGCTAAGATGAACGCGCTAATAGACGAAGACGTGATAAACGAGCTTAGCCGCGCCTCAAATGCAGGCGTAAAGATCGACTTAATCGTCCGAGGTGTTTGCGGACTAAGGCCTGGCGTAAAAGGTAAAAGCGAAAACATCAGAGTTCGCTCGATCATCGGCAAATACTTGGAGCACGCTAGAATTTTATATTTTAAGCACGCTAATCCAAAAATTTACATCTCAAGTGCTGACTGGATGCCACGAAATTTAGAGCGCCGCTTGGAGCTTATGACGCCTATCTTTGAGCCAAGACTACAAGAGAGACTGCTTGAAATTTTAGAGCTTCAGCTAAGCGATAACGACCTAGCATTTGAGCTACAAAATAACGGCGAATACACGAAAGTAGCTAGACGCGAGGGCGAAAAAGTGATCTCTTGCCACGAAGTTTTAGAAAACTATATCTCTAAAATTTACAAATCCGTCAAAAAAGACACCGACAAAGCAAAAGCAGATATGCTTGCAAGCAAGCTTTTAAAAGAGAGCTAAAAGATAAATGGCTTTTAAATTTAAGTTTAAAAGCCATTTTTACTATAAATCCTAAATATTAAATCCAAATTTCTGAAATTTCATATACTTTAAATTTACATTATAAGCCTCTATAGTGCTAACTTTTATCGCATAATAATTTTTATATATAAATTACTTATAAAATTTCATAATTAATTATCGAATTTTATATTTTAAATATTACATAAGCATAGGCGTTATAATATTTAAACAAATTCCAAATCAAAGGAGGCTTTATGAAAGAGAGTAGTGATACTAAAAAACTCGTCATCGGTACGATCACTCTTGCAATTGCGATCGTTTTCTTTGGAGGTTTTTTACAAAACACCTATGGTGGTATCTTTGACTTTAGCAAACTTGCTGGTCAATTTCCAGAATGGTTTAAAACAGGAAGCGGCACTAGCGCAAAAGGTGGCTTTTTATTTGCCCTTAGCCTCGCCCCTGCTGTTATGCTCGCACTTGGCTTTGTTGCTATTTTTGAGAAATACCATGCACTTTACGCAGCTTCAAGACTGCTAACGCCTGTTTTAAAGCCACTTATTGGCATACCAGGATGTTGCTCTATCTCTTTGATAGCAAGCACACAAAGCACCGACGCAGGCAGCTCAACAGCTAAATTTTTGCGCCAAGATGGCCTCATCACACACAAAGAGCTTCTCATCTTTGCAGCGTTTCAGTTTAGCGCTGGTGCGATGATCACAAATTTCTTATCTTCATTTGCGCCGGTTTTATTAGTGACCGACAAAGCTGGCAACACAGCCCCTGCTACCATAGCCATGGTGCTTGGCATAGTCTTTGTCTTTAAAATTATTGGAGCAAATTTGATGAGACTTTATGTCAAAAAATTTGTCAAAGATGATGAGGAGTAAGAGATGACTGAAAATAAACTAATAACCGACGTATTTGTAGAGGGCGCTAGAAAAGGCTGGGACATCGCTGTAAAAAACACCATCCCAAACGTGCTTATGGCATTTGTCATCATCCACATCCTAAAAGTCTCTGGCGCACTTAGCGTGATAGGCAAATTTCTAGGATTTATTATGCTCCCGCTTGGTCTTCCAGGTGAATCGATAGCCGTTTTCATGGCTGCATTTTTGAGCTGGGGCGGCTCAGCAGGCGTGCTAGTAGCGCTTGTGGGAGACGGCACGCTAAATGCAAACGATATCGCTGTCTTGCTTCCTGGCATGGCGCTAGTTGGCTCGACTGTGCAGTACATGGGACGAGTTTTGGGCGTGCTTGAAGTACCAGGCAGACACTATCTCGTACTTTTTGGGATTTGCATCCTAAATGCCTATTTAGCGATGTTTGTGATGAGCTTGCTCGTATAAGGATAAAAGATGAAAGATAGTGAAATAGACAAATATTTGGCCGATCTAAAGGAGCTAACCGACATCGAAAGCCCAACTTCAAGCATCGACGGCGTAAATGAAGTTGCGGCTTGGTTTAAAAAAAGAGCCAAAATTTTAGGCCTAAAAAGTAGGAGTATAGAGCTTGGCACCGACAAGGTCGCCCCTTGCCTTTTCATCTCAAACGACCTTGAGGCTACAAGCTACGACTTTTTATTTATAGGTCACATGGACACCGTTTTTCCAGTGGGTACAAAGGCTGATGTGCCATTTAGCAAGATAAATGAGCGCATCAACGCACTTGGCGCGATCGACGATAAAGGCGGCAGCCTGCTCTCGCTTTACGTCATCAAAGAGCTTGATCTTAGCAAGCTAAAGATCGGCCTCTTTTTAAACTCTCACGAGGAGACTGGCTCAAATTTCGCTAAAGACGCCATAAGAGAGCTGGCCAAGAAGTCTCGCTACGCCCTAGTCGTCGAGCCTGCAAGAGAAGATGGCTCTATGGTAGCCACTAGAAAGGGCGTGATCTCTTATGTGCTAAATTTCCGTGGTGTTAGCGCGCACGCTGGCAACCACCCAGAGCGTGGCCGTTCAGCTGTGGTGGAGGCTGCAAATTTCATCGTTGAGCTTTCAAAACTCACTGATTTTAAGGCTGGTCATACATTTAATAGCATAATGACAAAAGGTGGCGACGTCCAAAACGTCGTGCCAGACTTTGCCAGCGTGACATTTGAGATGAGATATCGCCACGCTAGCTCGGTGGAGTTTTTGCATAAGAAGATGGATGAAATTTTATCTCATCCGATAGTGCCAGAAGTGAGCTGTGAGCGCATACTCATAAACGAAGAAGGGCCGATGATAGACGAGGCAAATTTACCAAATATCAAAAAAGTCTTTGACGAGGCTGCGAAGGCCACTGACACAAAGGTCACTTGGGTAGATGCTGGTGGGCTAAGCGATGGCAACATCAGCGCATCGGCAGGATGTCCTACGATAGATGGGCTTGGTCCAACTGGCGGCAACATGCACACGAAAAACGAATATCTAGAGATAAACTCGGTTGTTAAAAAGTGTAACCTCATAGTTGAGGCTATCAAAAAACTTTCGTAGTTTAGGCAGGCTATATGCTTGCCTAATTTTTAAATTTATAACATTACGGCAGTCAAAACCTACCCAAATATCTCAAATTTATGAAAATTTTACTACGCCACGCTTCACAAGATCAGCCACCACTTCGCGCTCGCAGTCAGTTTGCATAGGCCAGCCACGCGTGTAGCCCTCAAGCTCACTCTTGCTCGTCGCATCCACGCAGAAATTTTCGCCATCTATGTAGATATCTCGCAAGGCATCGATATTATTTGTCACGCGCCAAATTTCAGCGCTCAAATAGGCGTTTTACTCTCTTTTTTAACTGCCTAAGCTCCTTAACATTTGGCGAAACGCTTTGAAATTTAGCCAAAAGCTCATCATCGCTTAAAACCGCAGGGGTAAATTTAACTTCAAATTTAACCAGCAGTTTTAGTAAAAACAAATTTTCACATTAACACAAACTCTAAATTTGTTATAAAAGTAAAAACACCTAGCAAACTACGTTATCGATAGCGACGGCTTGGCTATGCATATGCAAAAAACTTACAAACACAAGAAATTTATCACAATGGCAACCTTGTTTATGGGGTTTTGTAAAGATCGGCGTGTGCGCGGATAGATAGCGGCGTTTTTGAAAGCACGATGATCGCAAACTGCGCAATGATAGATATTTTCGATCAAATAGGCTTCTATTAAATCAAATTTCTAAATTCCCAGCCAAGTGGCTTAATTTTAAACCTTCCCTACTCCAAAGCTTTTAAAACTGGCTCTGGTTTTAGCTTTACGCTTGGGGCATTTTTGCTAAAGCTTATGAGATCCTCTGTCGTTTGGATGCTAAAAGGTAGGCGAGTTAAGCAGACTTTAAAGATTTCGGCCGCTGCTATTGCGTCATTTAGGGCTCTGTGGTGGGTGTTGTTTATGCCAAGGAGTTCTTTTAACGAGCCAAGGCCGTATTTTTGCGAGGCGATGGTGCGGCGACTAAGATCGATGGTGCAAAGCTTTCTGTTTAGCAGTATGCCAAGGCCGATCTCATTTAGACTATGTGAGATAAATCCGTAGTCAAAATTTACGTTGTGCGCGATAAAGACGCTAGTTCCTAGAAAAATTTTAAACCGCTCCAGCACATTTAGCAAATTTGGCGCACCAACTAGATCGCTCGCTTTTATGCCAGTTAGCTCTGTGATATTTTCAGGCACCGCACTAGCTGCCACAAAGCTTTCAAAGCGCCCTATTTCGGTACCATTTTTCATTTTTATAGCGCCTATTTCTATTATCTGGCCATTTGTCGTGCCACCAGTCGTTTCGATATCAACCACGCAAAATTCCTGCTCGCTAATATCTCTAAATCTCGTGCCAAGCTCGATCTCGTTGCTTTCATTTCTAGTGATATCAAGCCCAAGAGTTCGCCACATATCAAGGTCACGCACGTCAATGAGCGATGAAATTTCTTCAATATCACTAAATTTCAAGATAAACTCGTGATAGCCTAAATTTTGCCTAGCTAAAATTTCAATGCTATTTTCTAAACGCTGTTTTTTTGGTTTCAAAACTCAAGCTTTATGGCGCGGATGGCTTGTTCGTAAGAATTTGATGAGAAGATATAGCTGCCAGCCACCAAGACATCAGCTCCAGCCTCTTCAAGATCAGGCGCGTTTAGTCCGTTTACGCCGCCATCTACTTCGATGAGGCACTTGGCGTTTTTGCGCTCTATTAGCTCTCTTAGTGCCCTTGTTTTCTCAAGCACGACTGGCATAAATTTCTGACCGCCAAAGCCAGGATTTACGCTCATTAATAGCACCATATCGACTTCATCTATGATATGCTCGATCGCACTAACTGGCGTGTGTGGATTTAGCACGATACCAGGGCTTACACCGTTTTTTCTGATGTGATCGATGAGCCTCATCGGGTGCTTCTCTTCTTCGATGTGAAAGGTTAGAAATTTTGGCTTTAGTGGCAAGAAAAGGTCAGCAAAAAATGAGTTATTTTCAACCATTAGATGTATGTCAAGTGGCTTTGTAGCAGCCTTTGCGACAGCACTTACCACGACTGGTCCGATGGTTAAATTTGGCACAAAATGCCCATCCATAACATCAACATGCACCAGATCACACCCAGCCTCACAAATAGCTCTTATCTCAGCTGCCAAATTTCCAAAATCAGCCGACAAAATACTAGGTGCAACGTACATTTTAAATCCTTATTTACTTATAAAAATCACGCCAGTTTGGCTCTCTTTTGCATTTAATGTGGCAAAAATCCCACTGCTTGCTCTGTCGAAAAACATCTCATTTTCGAAAAATTTAAAGTTGCTAAGTTTTACCTTTAAATTTCTCTCGATGAAAATGTCTAAAATTTTGCTTGCAATGATACTAAAAATTTGAGAAAATCCGCTTAAACAGCCACACTCCAGATCGCCATTATCTGAAAAAATAGAGCAAATTTTACCAAGCTTGTCCTTTTTAACACCAAGCAAAATTCTCATCTGTACGTCGCCATAAAAGAGCACGCAAGCCCGCAAATAGTCATTTTCACCCTCTACGTTAAAATTGCTGATCTTAGCATCAAGGCATAAAATTTCACTCTCTATCAAAGGCGAGAGCACGTCTGTGATGCTTGAGATCACAAGTGGCAAAAACTCAACCAAGTTTTTATTCATCTTTGTTGGCTCAATGTCGATAAGGCGCTTTTTAAAATAGAGCGTCGAGTCATCTTTGAAAAAATCATCCATCTTTTTATATAAAAGTATCTTTGCCGCTTTTAAATTTGACGCAAGTGTCTCTGAGATGTTGCCCTCATTTAAGCCACAAATCGCCAATATACCGCCACTTTTTTGGCTCAGCTCAGATAGCTTTATCAAAAAACTAGCACCTATGGTATTTAAAGCGCCGACCGAATCAGACCAAAAAACAAAGAATTTAAAACCTACCTTTTGCAACCTTTCGTGAAATTTATAGTCAAAATTCTGCACAAAAGAGCTATCTATGAGCCCTGCCGTCTTGTAAATGACGACGTCACCTCTTACAAAGGTGCTAAACTCTTTTTTGCCTAAAACGATGTGATTTAGGGTGCTGATGGTGTATTTGTAAGCTTGTTTGGCGGCGTTAAATTCTTCCACGCTTTTTACAAATTTACACTTGTAACACTTTTGCTCCAAAAGCGAGTTGATGTAGTCTTTATACTGCTCATTTTTGTTATAAATCACGATGGCTTCGCTGCTATCTGCTAAAGTATCATTTAAAAATAGCGTCGCAACTTTTTCATTTTCAAAGAGTGGAAATCTCAAAATATTTTTTGAAGTCTTTGCCACAAGCTCGTAAAAAGTATCGTCATAGTCGCAAACTGCAAACTCAGCGCCTATCTGCTTAGCTATGCCAGAGAGATGCTCGCACGTGCTATTTAGCCAAAGCGGGCTAAAAAAAGTGACATTTTTTAATGAAAGCAAAATAGCACTTATCTGCCTTGCACAAATTTGCTCTATATCGGCCTTTTTGATACTTGAAGGAGTGATATTAACCTCCAAAAATCCAAATGGCCTAACAATGGCCAAAGAGCCCTCAAAAGTTACTTTCATTTTCTAAGAGCCTTTTTTAAATTTATAACCATATCAGCCGAAGCATGGACGCTAACATCAGTGATCCTGTCGATGCCAAAGTCAAAAAATTTAGCAATGCTAGCCTCATAGGAGAGCAAAATTTTAAAGTATTTTAAAACCAAAACCTCTTCTCTATTGAGCCTATCGCTCTCCCATCCAGCAAGCTTTAAAAGTACTCCAAATAGCGAAATATCAAACCTTCGCTGCAAAATCCTATCAAAGCTCATATCAGAAAAGCCAACGATATGTTTAAGCGAGTGTGGATACTTCAAAAAAATAAGCTCGCAAAATATAAGCAAGATGAGCGCGTAGGCAGCTAGAAATAAATTTTTTTGATTTTTTAGCCCAAGATAGTTTAGAAGTTTGCTCCAGTCAGATAGAAATTTGGCATTAAACTCCATCATTGAGTGTAAATTTACACCAAAATTTTTATATCTTTTTGGAGATTTGATAAAAACAAAATAAGAGCAAATTATCATTTTTAGGTTGTCTATGCCTAGCGGATAAGCCATCGCATAGATATCTCTAGTGTGATTTTGAACGCCAAAATCGCCTAAATTTACTATCGTTGCAAAGTACGCTTTAAAAGTCTCACTCCCACTAAAAAGCTCCATAGCAGCAGTGATGTCGCCCTCATCTAAGTGCTTTTGGCACTCGTAAAAAGCATCGGGCATTTTATAGATAAAATTTGAAATTTCATCTATTTGATTTTTAGTTAGCATTTTTGTTTTACCGATTTTTTATTTTGGGGCTATTTTAGCCTTAATTAAATAAAAAATCAACAAAACTTATAAATATAAATCTTCATTTTAAGCAATACTTTGGTTTTGTTTAGATAAAATCAGCAGAAATTTTTGTTTATAAGGAAAAAAAATGTCAAAAAGATGTGCGATAACTGGCAAAGGACCAATGGTAGGCAACAACGTGAGCCACGCCAACAATAAAACTAAAAGAAGATTTTTACCAAATCTTAGAACTATCCGTGTTACTCTAGAAGATGGCACAACAAGAAGAATAAAAGTTGCTGCTTCTACTCTAAGAACTATGAAAAAGCAGTCAAACTAAGAGATAAAATAAAGAGGAATTTATGTCTTTTCTTTCAAGACTTTTAAAATTCCTCAACTGGTCAAACTCCGCAAAACCAGAAATAAGCCTAGATACTGAGCTTTACGAACAACTAAAACCTTTTAGATTTCCACTAATTTCAGTCGTACTACTGTTACTTTTTGGAACACTTGGTTATATCTTTATAGATAACTTCTCTCTCATAGATGCCTTTTACCAAGCAGGTATGACCTTCACGACGGTCGGTTTTACCGAAGTTGCGCCCATAACTCCAAAGGGGCGAATTTTTACTATAACATTTATCCTTGTTGGCTTCATTATTTTTACGCTATCAATCGGTATCGTTGTAGAAGTTCTAAAAAGAGGCACATTAATTAGCATTTTAAAGGAAAGGCGTATGCTTTACAAGATCGCAAGACTAAAAAATCACTTCGTTATTTGTTATCACAACCTCTACACGATCGAGCTTAGCGCTCAGTTTCGTGAAAATCACATACCATTTGTAGTGGTTGATGACAGAGAAGATATCGCAGAATTAGCTCAAATTTACAAGTATCCATACTTCATAAAAGCTCAGCCTCACACTCAAATCGCCTTTTTAAAAACGCATCTTTCAAGCGCAAAAGGACTAATCACCCTTAGTCCAAATATCGCTGATAATATCGCACTTATCGCTTCTGTTAGACTTTATGAAAAAGAGATAGGCCGTAAAAAACCTTACCATATCATCACAAACTCCGACAGTGAAGATGACACACAAAGACTTAAAAAACTTGGTGCTGATAACGTAGTCAGCCCATCTCGCCTAGTCGCACAGCGTCTAAGTGCCATGAGTGTAAGACCTGATATGGAAAATTTACTAGAGCAATTTCTATACACAAAAAGCTCGCCTATTGACATAGAAGAAATTCTTGTGCCTGACTACTCTTGGATCAGGTTTAAAAGACTAAAAGAGACGCACCTAAGAAATATCACAAATGCTGACGTAGTAGGCATTAGAGACATAAATAACAAATTTATCCCGATGCCAAATGGCGACACTCTAATTGGCACAGGCACAAAGCTTTTGGTCATCGGCACAGTTGATGGCATACGTCTAACCAAACGCCTAGTAAAGAGCAAACACAAGCCAGAAGAGCTAAAATACGTTTAGTTTTTGCATTTTGTGATAAATTTGGCTTAAACACTAAGCTTTTATAGATCTAAATTTAGATAGCCAAATATTTACAAAGCCTTGTTAGAATTTATAAATTTTTACAGGAGCTACGTATGTTACACGAATACACTGATCTCATAAATGAGTTGAAAAAAGTTGATGTTCATTTTGCCGCACTTTGCAAAAAGCATGACGAGCTAAATGAAAAGATAGATAGCAAAGCAGCGCAAGCCTCTGAGCTTGATGCCTTGAAAAAAGAAAAATTAAAACTAAAAGATGAAATTTACGCTCAAGTTTTAAAATACAAAGAGCAAAAATAAGCAAAAGTCAAACTAACAATGGAGCCAAATTTCGCTTAGCTTGCATTATTTTGAGCTTTTACTAGACTACAAATTTAAAAAGCCCAAATTTCTTTGGGCTTACAAATTTTATATAGCTTTTATCATCACTTTTGTTAGAAGTTCTGAAAATTTAGCTGGATTTTCTAGGCTCATACCCTCATTTAGCCTTGCCATATCAAGAAGCAAAGGCGCTATATCATAAACCATCGCCTCGTTTTTCTCAAGTTTTGCGAAAATTTCATGATCAGCATTTATCTCCAAGATCGGCTTAACTTTTGGAGCATTTGCGCCTTGTCCCATCTGTTTTAGCATCTCTTGCATAGCGTAATCAGGATCGTTTTTGTCATATATTAGCACCGCAGCCGAGCTTGAGAGCCTTGAGCTTAGTCTAACGTCTTTTACCTCGTCTTTTAATATCTCTTTCATCTTAACAAGTGTGTTTGCAACCTTGCTCTCATCGACCTTCTCGTCGTTTTTGATCTCGTCGTTGATATCAGCGTGCGAGACTGATTTTAGAGGTGTTTTGTCAAATTCATTGACCATTGGCATGACGATCGTGTCGATCTCTTCATCCATTATTAATACTTCGATGTCGTTTTTCTTAAAGCTCTCAAGAAGCGGCGAATTTCTTAGCATATTTTCGTTGTTGCCGCTGATGTAGTAGATCGACTTTTTATCCTCTTTCATCGCCTCTTTGTACTCTTTTAAACTGATAAGCCCGTCTCTTTTTGAGCTTTTAAACAGGCAAAGATCTAAAATTTGCTCTTTTTCAGCATTAAAGCCATAAAGTCCCTCTTTTAAAACCTTGCCAAATAGTTTGTAAAATTTTATGTATTTTTCGCGGTCGTTATCTTTTACTTTTACAAGCTCACTTAAAATTTTCTTCACACTTTGCTCTTTAACAGTTCGCATTATCGCATTTTCTTGCAAAATTTCGCGGCTAACATTTAGCGGCAGATCCTCAACATCGATCACGCCTTTGATAAATCTTAAATACGGTGGCAAAAGCTCTTTTGCATCGTCAGTTATAAAAACCCTCTTCACATAGAGCTTCACGCCACTTTGATAATCAACCCTAAAGAGATCAAACGGCTCAGTGCTTGGCACATAAAATAGCGTCGAATACTCGATCTTGCCCTCGGCCTTTGTGTGGATATAAAGTAGCGGGTCGCTGCTGTCGTGTGAAATTTGCTTATAAAAGTCGTTGTAGTCTTGCTCTTTGAGGCTTGATTTGCTTACTCTCCAAAGCGCATTTGCCTTGTTTATCTGCTCATTTTTGCTCTCGTATGTGCCTTCTTTTTCGCCTTCTTTTGGTGCGACGTAGCTCTCTTTATCCATAAATATAGGATAAGGGATGTGGTTTGAATACTTTTTGACTATCTCCTCTATGCGCCAAGAATTTGCAAATTCATCGTCGTTTAAATGCAGGATTATATCCGTGCCAAAGCCATCTTTGCTAGCCTCTTCGATCTCGTAGCTTTTTGCGTCAGATGTCCATTTATAGGCTTTCTCACCAAGCGCACGTTTGCTTATGACTTCGATCTTGCTTGCCACCATAAATGCTGAGTAAAAGCCCACACCAAACTGGCCAATGAGCGAGCTATCTTTCTTTGCATCGCCGCTTAAGCTTTGCATAAAGCCCTTTGTACCACTTCTTGCAATGGTGCCTAAATTTGCGATAAGCTCATCTTTATCCATGCCGATACCGTTGTCGCTGATAGTTAAAATTTTGGCTTTTTCATCGACCTTTATGTCGATCCTTGGAGTATAGCTTAAGCTTTTATACTTTTCATCTGTCAAGCATAGGTAGTTTAGCTTGTCAAGTGCGTCGTTTGAGTTTGATATGAGCTCTCTTAAAAATATCTCTTTATTTGAGTAAAGAGAGTGGATCATTAAATTTAAAAGGTCATTGACCTCGGTCTGAAATTCAAATTTATCTGCCATTTTCTTTTCCTTGTTTTAAATTTTTGGCAGATTATAGCACAAAGTGATAAAAATACTCTTAGCATTGATAGTAATGCTATCAAGTTTTTTTATAAAATTTTAGACATATATGATAATTTTTAAATAAAATAAAAATTTATATTTAATTTTTATTATTAAAAATACTAGTTTGTATAGTATTTATTTAAAATAATGCAAATCTTTTATAAAATGTTGCTAGCTTGCTTTACAAAATAAGAGACAAATATCTATATAAATAGATATCAAAGAAAAAACAATAAATTTAAGCCCTTTGGTTAAAAATTCAAATGTTTTATCTATATTTTCTAATACAAGAGGTTGTAAATTTAAAAACTAAAACATAACAGCCCTGTGATGTTTTTAGTTTTAAGGGCACTTAAGTCAAAGCTATTTTAAAAATTTAATTCACCAATAATCACTATGCAAGAAATCTTTAGCGCCATGCTTTGCAAAATTTTTCATCACTCTAGATTTAATCGCAAAATATGACATAAAAGCTATTCTTCATCAAATTTAACAACAATAACAAATCAAAATAAATAAGCAAGCTAAAAACTAGTCAAAAAAAGATACATACGAAAGCAAAAATTAAAATAATAGCTAAAAAGCATCAAATTTAAAGAGGTAGCAGTATATAAACCACCTCTTCATAAAAGCGGTGGCTATAAATTTCAGTGGTTTAACAAATTTTGTTTATGAAATTTTCTTTTGTTTAGGGCGGAAAACTTTCATCACGTTTTCATCAGTCTCGATAAATGCACCCTCTATAAGATCGATGCAGTATGGCACCGCTGGAAATACCGGCTCCAAGCACTCTTTTATCGCCTTTGGCTGACCTGGTAAATTTATGATGAGCGCATGGCCTCTGATGCCTGCTGTTTGGCGTGATAGGATCGCTGTTGGGACGTATTGCAAGCTTGCAGCTCTCATTAGCTCGCCAAAGCCTGGCATCATCTTCTCACAAACTGCCTCAGTAGCCTCTGGAGTGACGTCTCTTACAGCTGGTCCAGTGCCTCCAGTTGTTAGCACAAGGTCGCATCCTAGCACGTCTATCATGTGCACGAGCCTCTCTTTTATGAGATCAAGCTCATCTGGGATCACCTCGTAAAAATACTCTCTCTCGCTTACTATCCAACCATCAAGTACCTCTTTGATCGCTGGGCCTGATTTGTCCTCGTATGTGCCCTCACTTGCGCGATCTGACATAGTCAGAATTCCTATTTTTGCTTTCATTTTTTCTCCTTTATTAGTAGTTTTCATTTAAAATTTTAGCAAGCGTCTCTTTATCTACACTTTCATAAGCAAGCAGATATGAGCTTATCCTTGCGATTTGCTCGTTTGTGCCCTTTAAAAATGACATTATCTCATCTTTTGCTTGTTTTAAAATTTCCTCCACATCGTTTGGATTTGGCACGAAAGAATTTCCCATGCCATACTCATAAACCATCTTTGAAGCGATCTCTTTTGCTAAATTTAGATCGTTACTTGAGTTTGAAAAGATGTCGTTCTCATCTATCTCAAGCTTGCACATGCCAGAGATAAGCACCTTTATGCGTGAGAGCATCTGCGACTTTGACTCGATCTCTTGCTCAGTCGCCATAAAGCGGTCTTCTATGAGCGAAATTTTTTCAAATTTCACATCAAACCAGTATGCACTTAGCGCTTTTGCGCCTTGATAGATGGCTTGAATTTTCTTCTCGCTCTCGCTGTAGCTTAGCACCTTTTTCTTGCCGAGCAAGACCTTGTTTAAAACAGCCTCAAAGTCCCTCATCCTAAGCACGCTCTCGCCGTTTCTTAGGGCATTTATCGCAGCTTCATTTACAAGCGTGCTAAGTGCTGCACCAGAAAAGCCAACGCTCATCCTAGCGATATCTTCAGCTGGCACTTCGCAATTTTTATCTTTTAGATATGTGTTTAGGATCGCCACCCTGTCGTTATAGTCAGGCATTGATAAAAATATACGCCTATCAAAGCGACCCGATCTAAGTAGCGCCTCGTCGATCATCTCTATCCTGTTTGTCGCAGCTATGACGATGACGCCTGAATTATCTTCAAAGCCGTCCATCTCGGTTAGCAACTGATTAAGCGTGGCTTCTCGCTCGTCGTTTCTAGCCCCACCCCTGCTCTTGCCAACAGCGTCTATCTCGTCGATAAAGACGATTGAAGGTGCGTAAGATTTGGCTCTGCTAAATAGCTCTCTAACTCTTTTTGCGCCCATTCCGACATAAATTTGCACAAAGCTTGCACCATTTTGGTAAAAAAACGGCACATTTGCCTCGCCAGCGACTGCCTTTGCCACAAGCGTCTTACCAACGCCTGGAGGACCTATCATTAGCACGCCTTTTGGCATTTTGATACCAAAATTTCTATATTTTTGCGGATTTTTAAGAAAATCAACTATCTCGCTAAGCTCACTTTTGACCTCACTAATGCCTGCCACATCGCTAAATCTCACGTTTGAGATAACTGGCATCGCATTTTGGTTTAGCACGCTTTCTATCTCAAAAGCGCCGTCTTTTTTGTTTAAAAGGCTCTCCTCTTTTTTCTTAATAGCCCTAAAAATATAGGAGTACCAAAGCACAAGGCAAACAAAGATGATGCTTCCCCAGACCATGCCAGGAGTGATATACTGCACGCTTCGCTCGACTGGGACCTTTTTGATGAGCTCTTTTAGATCAATCCCTTCTTTTATGATAGCAAAGCGGTTATTTTGCGCATAGAGGATGACCTCATCTTCGTCGATGACCGCTTTATCGATGAAATTTCCATCCATTAGTTGCATATATTGCGAGTAGGTGATGTTTCGTGGCTCTTTGCTCACAGCAAAAAGTAGCGCTATTATCAGAGCCATAGCGGCTATTATCAGGATATTTTTTTTGTTAAATTTAAATTTTTGCATAATTGGCATCTGGCTTAATTTCATATTCGCTTACCTCCAACCACTCTTTTGTTATGTCATTTTGACTAGAAATTTTAGCTTTGTTATAAAACTGATCAAAGCCCTCGTAAAAGTCGCCGTTTTTTTGCTCAACTAAAATTTTTAAAGCCCCGTTATGTTTTTTTCTAAAATTTTCATTGTTTTTAAAAGCAATGCCTTGTAAAACTTTCAGCCTTGCCTTTGCCACGTCGCCACTTACGTCGCTCTTTAGCGTCGCTGAGTGCGTATCGCGCCTAGGCGAATAGACAAAAGCGTGCAGATGTGTGATAGGAAATTTCTTGAAATTTTCCACCGCTTCTGCCCAAATTTCTTCACTCTCACCTGGATGACCCACGATATAGTCAGTCCCCAGAGCAAAGCCAAGGGAGCTTAGCTCATTAAAAAGCTCTAAGTCGCTAAATGCGTTGTTTCGCCTGCGCATGATCTTTAGCATCGCCTCGCTCGTGTGCTGAAGTGCGATGTGTAGATGGCGCTCCAGCCATTCCTCTTTTAAAATTTCCCTAAAGCTCTCATCTATCTGGCTTGGCTCGATACTGCCAAGTCTTATGCGTCTGATGCCTGAAATTTTGCCTAAATTTGCCAGCAGTTTGCCAAGAGAGCTATTTGTATCCTTGCCGTAACTGCCTATGTTTGTGCCAGTTAGTACGAGCTCATTATAGCCATTTTGAGCTAAAATTCTAGCTTCTTTTAAGATCATCGCCTCGTCCATACTCCTAGCTCTGCCACGCACTGATGGGATGATGCAGTAGCTGCAGTTGAAGTTGCAGCCCTCTTGTATCTTTATAAAGGCCTTTGTGTGATTTTCGTAGTTTGTGACGATGTTTTTATCGACTGAGTTTAAATTTCCAAGCTCAAAAAAGGGCTTTTCTTGTTTTAAAAGCTCGTTTATATCGCTCTTTTTACTAGCTCCAAGCACGCCAAAAATGCCGCTATTAAACAGCTCCTTACCCTTACTAACTGCGCCACATCCTGTTAGTATCACCTTTGCCCCACGTCTTTTTACGCCGTTTATATAGTTTCTAACGCCACTATCAGCCGAGTTTGTCACGGTGCAAGAGTTTATCACGACAATATCAGCGACCTCTTCGTCGTTTGTGATCTCGTAGTCTTTGATGTAGCTCTTTAAAAGCTCGGTGTCATAGATGTTTGTGCGGCATCCAAATGTCTTAAAAAATATCTTTTGCATTAGATATTTTCGCCCTCTTGCTCAGCGTGAGCTACATGATCGCTTGGCGTTTCTTTCTTGCCTATAAACATAGTTTGCGTTGGGTAAGCTATCTTTATATCATCGTGAGCCAAAAATGCCTCAATTATCTCAGCGCTTATCGTGCTTCTTAGAGCGAGCGTGGCGTATGAGTTGGACATATACCAGCATGAGATATTGATGCCGTAAGGCTCAAAAAATGTATAAATTCTTGGCTCTACATTTGGATTTTTGATGCTGTATTGGCTTCTTAGCTTGTTCATCTGGCGTTTTGCGATGTCTGTATAGCCTTTTGAATATTTTTTTACAATATTTTTTGCTAGATAGGCTGCCTTTTTGTGATTGCTATCAAAGCTTATCACGACATCTATGCCATCCCAAACTGTCTTCATGCCGTAGTGTGAGTAGTTTGCGATGAGGTCTGTAAAGATGTAGTTATTTGGCACAAAGATGATCCTACCTGCACGGCGATTTGTCTTATAAGTTGAGTAGCTAACGTCTTCAAAAACGGTTAGGCGAAGTAGTGAAATGTCTATCACATCGCCCACAAATTCGCTCCCGTCGTGATAGACCCTTACGCGGTCTCCCACGTGGATCGTGCCACCAAACATGATAACCATCCAGCCAAGCATACTCATAAACATATCTTTCATCGCGATGGCGATACCAGCTGAGGCAAAACCTAGCACGGTGACTAGATATGTGACGTTTTCAATGTATGAAAAGAGCAGGATTATGATGATAACGGTGATGTTTAGCACGTTTAAAAATTTATTGACCGTGTAAAATCTCTCGTTATCCGTGATCGTTCTTTTAACGATAAATTTAGCGATAAATGTTAATCCGATCGTTAAAAGGATGACGATGGCTGTGTAGCCCATGCTTAAAAACTGAGCCTTGATGTCAGAGGTTGTCAAATTTATCGCTTCGTCAGCCCTTTTTTCATAGACGCTATAAGTGGTATCAGCGATCTGTTTTGCTGCTTTGAAGTCGCCTATCTCTTGTTTTACAAGGTTTAGACTTGCTCTATTTTGCTCGCTGTCATCTATTAAATTTAGTCTATTTAGCAAATTTTCTTTTGCTTCAAGCTTTTCAAGCAAGGTGTCAAGCTCTTTGATGTGCCTTTGATACTCGATCTTGTCGCTTCTTATCTTTTTGATGTATGAAAAGCCAGATATTAGCGCAACTGGGCTATTTATCCTAGGCGGCGTCTCCATTTCTGGGGCTGCTAGCATATTTGAAAATGGTGTTTTCTCATACTCTTTTAACAAATTTATCTGCTCTTTTAGAGTTTGACTTCTCTTTATGAGATCGCCACCTCTTTTTGAGCCTTTATCAAGCTTTTTAAGCTCATTTTCATTTTGCTCTAGCTCATCAAGAAGCTTTTGATAGGTGTTGTAGTTGGCGTATCTTGTGATCCAGATGTTGTTTTTTAGGGAGTTATCTAGGTTTGAAATTTCTTTTATAAGCTCGCTATTTTGTAAATTTTGTGAGACATTTTGCTCAAGTGTAGCGTTTTCTTCAGCGTAAAGCGCAAAGCAAAAAACTAAAAAAACTAGGATCTTTTTCATTTAAATTCTCTCAAAGTTTCTAAAACGTCCTCTTTTTTGACGTCATTTTTGATGAACGCACTACCGATTTTATCTGCGATGATGAAATTTATCTTATCACCTTTTGTCTTTTTATCCATAAAAAACGCCTCGTAAAATGCATATTCATTTTCTATTTTATAGCTTACAGGCAGATCAAATTTCACTAATACCTGCTTGATCTCCTCTGCCTGCGCCTCGCTCATGAGACCCAGTCTGACGCTTAGGCGATTTGCCATATTCATACCTATCGCCACCGCTTCGCCGTGTAAAAATTCTTTGTAGTTTGTCTCATTTTCGATAACATGAGCAAAGGTGTGGCCGTAGTTTAGGATGGCTCTTAGCCCTTTTTCTTTTTCATCTTGCTCAACCACCCTAGCCTTTAAATTTATAGACTTTTCAACTAGCTTAGCCAAGTTTTCATCGTCTAAATTTACGCTCTTTAGCCAGCTAAACATCTCTTTATCAAAGGTTATCGCCATCTTCAAAGCCTCAGCCATACCAGCTGCAAATTCTCTCTTTGGCAATGTTTTTAAGAAATTTATCTCGCAAAAAACTGCCTTTGGCTGATAAAATGAGCCTATTAAGTTTTTACCAAATTTGTTATTTACCCCAGTTTTTCCGCCAACACTAGCATCGACTTGCGCTAGAAGCGTGGTTGGGATATTAATGAAGCTTATCCCTCTTTCATATATGCTTGCCGCAAAGCCAGTCATATCGCTTATGACGCCGCCGCCAAGAGCTATGAGCGTAGATGAGCGGTCAAATTTACTAACAAAAAGCTGCTCTAAAATTTGCTCTATCGTTGTTAAGTTTTTATACTCCTCGCCGTCTGGCACGCTTATGATAAATTTCTCATCGCACTTTAAAACGCTAAGTAGCTTTTCAAGGTGAAGCCCCGCCACTTTAGCATTTGTGACGATGCCGACCTTGCCCTTTAGCTCTAATCTCTCAAGCTCATTTATATAAATTTTATAGCTTGAGCCCTTTTCCTTAAGGTTTAAATTTATCTGCATTTTCTACTCACTTACCGGCACAAAAAGCTGTGCGTTTTGGCTTAATTTCTTATAAAGTCTATTTAAATTTGTCGATAAAAAGGCAAACGCGTCGCCCTTTGCTACGCTCTTGCTAAACATCACAAAGTGAAGTAAATTTTTTGTGCTTTTTAGTTTTACGAGCGGATTTTTCAGGCTGTGATTTTCTATCTTTATGCGCTTTGAAAATAACGTGCTAATGCTCTCAAAGTGCTCTTTTAGCGCCTCATCATCGCTGTGTTTATTGTCAAAATAGTAAAATTTCATCTCCAGATCAAGCTGTGCGCAGCAGTCTGTAATGACGGCTGATTGATTTTCCACCTCTTGGCTTTGATCGCCCAGTATCACGCCCTCTTTTACCTTTGAGAGCAAAATTTTGCCAGTTTTTAGCACTGGAAGCTTTAGCTTATAAAAGAGCTTTTGAAATTTAAAAAAGTACTTATCGTCGCTTATGATAAGCCCGATATCGTGCTTTGAGACGTCATCTTTGATCTCTTTGTTGTCGCTGTTGAAATAATCCATCAAAACAAGGATATTTTTCTCTTTTATCGCCTTTAGCGTCTCTAAATTTTCGCCCAAAGTTGGGTTTATCACCCTAAAAATAAGGCGTTTGTTGTTTAGCTTTGAGTGCACATATAGGCTATCCTCGATGAGTTTGCTAACTCGCTCTTTACTCATCAACTTCATATCTATTAGCGTGTAGATGTTGCTACCAAATGGGCTTGGAAACTGCCCGCTTTCGCGTTTTATCGAGCGGTAGACGTTTTGAAGCACGTTTGGATCGCCAACGATCAGCAAGATGTCGCTTGGCTGTATCATCAAATTTGGCTTTGGCAAGATGATCTCATTGCCCCTATAAATGAGCGCTATACGCCACTTTTTCTGCGCGACTGAGCTGATGTGACGATACATGTATGAGCTGCCTATTGGCACTTTAACCTCCATGATCTCGCCCTCGCTAAAGCCGATATTATCAGCAAAGACTGGCATATCTGGCAGATAGTCCATAAGCCTTGAAGCTGCGATATCTCTGATATCAACCACGCTTAGGTGCTTGTCGTTTGCAAAGGTCTCCTTGCACTTTTCATCTAGCTCCCACGAGTTCATGAAAATGGTCTCAGTCTTTGTGCTGATCTGTCTTAAATTTTCATAAACAGCAACCGCCTCTTTTTCGTTGTCGCTCACTATACAAAACTGGCTAAAATAGCCGTCGCTTATGCTCTTTAGCTTTGAAAGGCTCGTTGGGTCAAACTGATAAAATGTGAAATTTTCATAATTTGCCTTTTGGCTAAGGTCTTCGCTCGAAACGACGATATAGTGGTGCAAATTTGATTTCGCTCCAAGAAGTCTGCTCAAAAAATTTCTAGCAAAAGTTCCGTCTGCGATTATTAAAATTTTCTTCATTAATTCTCCGTATTTTAAAGCCACATTATAACAAAAGGTCTTTAAAATAAGCTATTTTGGCTATAAATTTAGGAATTTACAGCCAAAAAGTTTTTAAGAGATTATTTCAGAGATAAGTGTGTCGATGGCTAAATTTGTAGCCTTGTTTATCGTATCAAAAATAGTGCTTGACCTTGGGTCTGGACAGAAAATTTCTTTTGTTATCATGCCTGATTTTAGCGAGGTGTTTGCGTTAAATAGCTCGTAAGCTAGCGAAACTTCGGCTTTGTCGCCCCTTATTTGCAGTGAGATAATGCTCACTTTTAGCCTAAGATCCTTTGCATTTGGCGAAAATATCGGCTTTGCAGCGCAGTTTGAGTATAGTCCTTTTACGAGCGACTTATAGATCATCTCGCTTGGCTCAGAGACAAATTTAGCGTCTGTCAAGTATCTTATCTTGTTGTTTTCAGCGACGATTAGAATTTTTCTAGTATCGACCATATCAAGGGCGCTCACGTTTTCTATGAAGACATTTTTTAGCTCTTTTTGCTTGTTTTCAGCCGAGCACTCCTTGTTTGAGTAGTGTATCTCATACATCGTAGCTTGTGGTAAGTCGGTCTTTAGCGAGCAGCCAAGAAACAAAAATGCTGCCGCAGCGTATATAAAATTTCTCATTTTTTGTCCTTTTTATCTGTATTTGGCACTGGATTTGTGAAGAAAAACTCGTAAGGATTGTCCTCGAGTCTTTGCAGCGCGCCCCTAAACTCACGAAGCGTCTTGTCAAATCCATTTAAAAACTCGCTAGCCTCTCTAAGCAGCGGTGAGACCGTGTTTCTAAGGTCATACTCGCCGTTTTTTACCTTTTGAGTGATGATATCTTGAAGCGAGCTATATCCAGTGACAGCCGAATTTGCTGATTTGAAAACTGAATTTGCACTGGCAATTAGAGTGTTTAAATTTTTAGCAAGCTCTTTTGTGTCAGTTTTGTTTAGATTATCGCTAAAATTTTTCACATTTTTTACGATGCTATCGATCTCACTTAGTCCCTCTTCGTCAGTTAAGACCTGGGTAAATTTATCGATATTTCTTAGGATAGACTCGATATGAGCGATATTTTCAGCCGAGAAGAAGCCATCAACCTTATCAAGGGTTTGATTTATCTTAAAAGTGATGTTTTCTGCGTTGTTTCCGAGCTTTGAAAAGAGGCTCTCCTCAAGATGCAAGACAGGCTTTTGACCTGACTCAAAGTCCTTTGTGCCGCGGCTTATATTTATGCTAGCCACACCGCTAATAGCCTGAACTTCGATACTTGCAACGCTATCAGCCTTTATAGGTAGGTCCTCTCTTATCTTCATCGTGATATTTATAAGAGCGTTTTTGTAATCGACAAAGCCTATATTACTAACAGTTCCTGCTGGCACGCCGATAAATTTAACCGTAGAGTCCACCTTTAAGCCGCTTGGCAGTTCGCTCGTGTGGATGTAGTACTCCCTAAAATCAACTTTCGTATTATTTTTGCTAGTCATCCACCAGATAAATATAGCAAATGCTGTAAGGCAGGCTATGAAAAACATGCCAACAATGGTATAAGAATTTCTATTTTCCATCTATTTTTTCCTCATTTTAAATAGCTCTTCAAGCGGGTTATTTTCAAGATGTTCAAGCTCTTTTATATCTCCCTCAAAGGCTATTTTTTTATTATCTATTATCAAAAATCTATCCAAAATATCAAAAATACTATCAGCATCATGCGTCACCATGACGACTGTTACGCCGATGCTATCACGAAGCTCTTTTATGAGCGCGTCCATCTGGCGTGAGCTAACTGGATCAAGGCCGCTATTTGGCTCGTCCAAAAATAGCACCCTAGGACTTAGCACTAAGGCTCTTGCAAGCGCAGCACGCTTTTTCATACCGCCACTTAGCTCACTTGGATAGAGCATTGAAACTTCTTTTTTAAGCCCAACTTTTTGTATCCAAAACATCGCTATCTCATCGATCTGACGCTTGTTAAATTTAGAGTACTCATGGAGCAAAACGCCCACATTATCAAGTATCGTCATCGAGCTATAAAGCGCTCCAAACTGAAACATCGTCCCACTTTTTAGTTTGATCTCTTGCTGCTCCTCTTGACTACTTTTCCACATATTGACGCCATCAAAGGTTATATCGCCCTTGCTTGGCTTTTTTAGATATATCATCGTCTTCATAAGTGTGGTTTTACCAGTGCCACTACCGCCTAAGAAGCCATAAATTTCAGCCTCTTTGATACTCCAGCTCACGTTATCGTGCATTATCTTATCGCCATAACTTGTCGTTATGTTTTTTCCAACTATTATCTCGTTCATATCTTTAGCCACATAAAAATTATCGCAAAAAATGCATCAAGCGCGATGACCCAAAATATCGCATTTACAACGCTAACCGTTGTCATCGCTCCAAGGCTTTGAGCATTTTGACTAACGCCAAATCCCCTCATACACCCAATGATCGCTATTACAGCGCCAAAAAACGGCGCTTTTATCATGCCAACAGCAAAGTGCCTAAGCTCGACCATCTCGCGAAATCTATTGAGATAGTCGCTAAAGCTGATGTCAAGAATAGTTTGGCAAATGATCATCTGCCCTAAAATGCTTATGCCGTCAGCTATAAAGATGATGACTGGCACGCAAAGCACCATGGCGATGATGCGCGGCAGCACCAAGAAGTTAAAGGGCTCAAAACCCATCGTCTTCATCGCGTCTATCTCCTCGGTTAGCTTCATAGCGCCAATTTGCGCGGTAAAGCTGGAGGCCGACCTGCCTGCCACAACGATAGCAGCGATGAGCGGTGCCACCTCTCTAAGCGTTAGCATGCCCATGATCTCTACTATAAATATACTTGCCCCAAAGCTTGCGAGCATCGCACTACCAAGGTATGCAAGCACGACGCCTATCAAAAAAGCGGTGAGCGAAACGATGAAAACGGCATTTACACCGCCATCTTTTATGTAGTTACTAAATTCTCTAAACCTTAAATTTGCAGGATTAAGGAAAATTTTGACGCTTTTTATCAAAAACTCGCCCAAAAACGAGCCAAACTCAACTAAATTTACAAAACCTTCACAAATTTTCTCACCGAGGCGTGAGAAAAAATTTAGGCTATTGTGCGGTGGCATATAGTTAAAGTCGATCTTCTCGTCATTTAGCAGCTCACCCATCGCCTTTATCTTCTCGTCATTTGTGATGATCTCAAATTTCTTGCCATTTAGCGTGTTTTTTAAAAGGATCAAAACAGCGTAATCAATACTCTTTAGCTCGCTAAAGTCAAATTTAACATTGCCGTTAAGCTTTTGAATTTTTTTAAAAATGCTTTGTAAATTTTTAGCCTCTTTGTAGCTAAACTCACCTGCAAATTTTATGGTCGCAGTGCCGTTTGCTTCGGTAAAAACGATATCATTTCTCTTTTGCAAAAAGTTCCTTTGCCTTAAAATTTCTGGATTATACTATAAATTTTGTTAAAATAAAAAATCAAAAATTTTAAGGACTTAGATGAAATTTGAAGTTATAAAAAAAGATGGCAACGCAAGGCGCGGCGTCCTAACAACCGCTCACAGCGTGATACAAACGCCAGTTTTCATGCCAGTTGGCACGGTTGGCGCGGTTAAAAGCCTAGACGCCTTTGATATGAGTGAAATTTTAGACGCAAAGATAATTTTAGCAAACACCTACCATATGTATCTGCGTCCTGGCAGCAAGGTCGTGCGTGAGTTTGGCGGACTTCACGGCTTTTCCAAATTTGAGCGCTCATTTTTGACTGATAGCGGCGGATTTCAGGCATTTTCGCTTAGGTCAAACACCAAAAACGACGATGGCGGGATAAAATTTAAAAGCCACATCGACGGCAGCACGCACTACTTCACGCCAAGATCCGTCCTTGACACGCAGTATGAGCTTGGCAGCGACATAATGATGATACTTGATGATCTAGTCGCCTTGCCAGCTGAGCCAAAAAGGATAGGTCTTAGCATAAAACGGACGATAAAATGGGCAAAAGAGGCGATTGATTATCACAAATTTATGCAAAGCAAGGGCGTTGGCTTGCAGCAAAATATCTTTGGCATCGTCCAAGGTGGCACCGACTATGAGGCACGTAAATTTTGCGCCGAGGCACTAAACGAGATGCCATTTGACGGCCTTGCGATCGGCGGTCTAAGTGTCGGCGAGAGCAATGAGGCGATGTATGACACGGTTGAAGCGGTTATGCCATTTATGGATGAGCTAAGGCCGCGCTATCTAATGGGCGTTGGCACGCCTGAGGATCTTGTAGAAAACGTGGAGCGAGGCGTTGATATGTTTGACTGCGTTATGCCAACAAGAAACGCAAGAAACGGCACGCTATTTACTAGCTTTGGCAAGATAAATATAAAATCAGCCAAATTTATAAACGACCACGCGCCGATAGACCCGGCTTGCCAGTGCTACACCTGCAAGCGCTACTCAAGAGGCTATCTAAACCACCTTTTTAAGGCGAGGGAGCTCACATTTTTTAGACTAGCAAGCCTTCACAACCTACACTACTATCTAAATTTAATGAAAGAGATGAGAGAGGCGATAGAGGTCGGCGAATTTGCTAAATTTAAGCGAAATTTCTACGCAAAAAGGAGCACAGATGAGCTATAAAAACGCACTTAGCGGATATTTTTATGGAGATGAGTTTGACTACATCACGCTCATCTCGCCGTCACAAAAGCAAGTTTTTAAATTTCTATTTAAGGACGGCAAAATTTATAAAGAAGACTTTGATCATGAGTGTGATAAAGATATGTTTGAAGCTGCTCTTAAGGGACTTTGCAATGAATTTGCAAATAAAATTTTAGAGCACCAAGACGAGCTAAACGAGTATGAAAAAATTTACGCAAGTCAGAAAAATTTTGACAAATTTATAAAAAGACACCACTTTTTAAAGTATGAGATCAGGAAATTTCAAAATAGCATTTCGCACTTTTATGAAGCTCTTGCGATCTGCCAAAGTGAGCAGCAAGGGCTAAAAAAAGAGCTTAAAAACAGCATCCACGAAGCAAGCGTCTTTAAAACAATAGCCAACGAATATGCCTGCAGGGTCGAGGACATCTATACATTTATACAAAGTGCGAAAAACGACAAGATAAATAAAAATATCTACCTCTTGACGCTCATTTCAGCTCTATTTTTGCCACTAAATTTCATCACTGGCTTTTTTGGTATGAATACAAATGGCATGTTTTTAAGCTCATTTAAAGATGGCACATTGATAGTCTTTGCCTTTGTAGCGATGCTTTGTGTGCTATTTTTTATATTTTATTACAGATCAAATAAGGATATTAGTTAAATTTATGCGAGGCTTGGCAAGTTGGTCCAACCTGCCAAGTAAATTTGAAGTTATTTTTTCTTAATAATGATCTTCTCACCGTCACTATCGATGGTGATCTCATCGCCACTTTCAAGCTCATCTTTTAAGATCATATCAGCGATCTTATCTTCAACTAGCTCATAAAGCGCTCTTCTAAGAGGTCTTGCGCCATAAACTATGTCAAAGCCAGCTTTTGCGATAAATTTCTTAGCTTCTTCGCTTAAAACTGCCTTGATACCGCGGTTGTGAAGAGTTTTTTCAAGCTCTTTAAACATGATCTCAACGATAGATATCAAACCTTGCTCGTTTAGAGGATTAAAGATGATAGTATCATCAAGCCTATTTAAAAACTCAGGTTTAAAGTAGTTTTTAAGCTCGTTTTTAACAGCCACGTCACGGTCTTCGCCCTTTAGCTCCATTATGAAATTTGAAGCGATGTTTGAAGTCAAAATGATAATCGTGTTTTTAAAATCAACCGTTACGCCTTTGTTATCAGTCGCGCGTCCATCATCAAGTATGCCCAAAAGTATGTTAAATACATCCTTGTGAGCCTTCTCAACCTCGTCAAAAAGTATGACTGAGTAAGGTCTTCTGCGAACTGCCTCTGTTAGCTGACCGCCCTCATCGTAGCCTACATATCCTGGAGGCGCACCAAGAAGCCTGCTCACGCTATGTTTTTCCATATATTCGCTCATATCAAAACGGATAAGCGCCTTCTCATCGTCAAATAAGAACTTAGCTAAAGCCTTAGCTGACTGAGTTTTACCAACACCTGTTGGTCCAAGAAATAAAAATGAACCAATCGGCCTTTGACCCTCATTTAGACCAGCCTTATTTCTCTTAACAGCACGTGCAAGTGCGTGTAGTGCGTCATCTTGACCGACAACGCTCTCTCTTAGATGCTCTTCGATGCGCAGATATTTCTCTTTTTCGCTTGTTAGCATCTTTTTAACTGAAATTCCAGTCCATTTGCTCAAAATTTCAGCCACAAGCTCTTCATCGACTTGATTTTTAAGAAGCACGCCCTCTTTTTTCATGTGCTCCCATTTTTCTTCAAGCTCGTGTTTGTGCTTTTTAGCGTCTGCTATTTTGCCGTATTCTATCTCGGCAGCTTTTTGAAGATCGCCATTTCTTTTTGCTATCTCGGCTTGTGATTTTAAGCTATCGATCTCTTTTGTTGCTTTTGAAATTCCGCCAAAAACAGCCTTTTCGTTTTCAAATTTAGTATCAAGCGCTAGCTTTTTCTCATTTAGGTCAGCTATCTCTTTTTCGATCTCGCCAAGTCTTTCTTTATTTTTATCCGCATCCTCCATCTTTAGCGCTTCTTTTTCTACTTGAAGCGTTACGATCTCGCGTTTTATCTTTGAAAGCTCGTATGGTTCGCTCTCTATTTGCATCTTAAGCTCAGCTGCTGCCTCGTCTATAAGGTCTATCGCCTTATCTGGCAAGAAGCGATTTGCGATGTAGCGGTCACTTAGTCTTGCTGCAGCAACTAGCGCGCTATCTGTTATCGTGATGCCGTGGTGAACTTCTAGGCGCTCTTTTATACCACGTAAAATTTGAAGTGCTTCATTTACACTTGGCTCTTTGACGTCTATTGGTTGAAAACGTCTTTGAAGTGCTGCATCTTTTTCAAAGTATTTTCTATACTCTTTTAATGTTGTCGCACCAACAGCGTGAAGCTCACCACGCGCAAGAGCTGGTTTTAGGATATTTGCAGCGTCCATTCCGCCCTCGCTCGCACCAGCTCCAACTATGGTGTGAATTTCATCTATAAAAAGTATGATATTGCCAGCTTTTTTAACCTCGTCGATGACAGCTTTTAGCCTATCTTCAAACTCGCCTCTATACTTTGCACCAGCCACAACTGCGCTCATATCAAGCGCGATGACACGCTTGTTTGCAAGGCTTGTTGGCACATCGCGAGCCACTATCTTTTGAGCTAGCCCTTCAACGATGGCTGTTTTACCAACACCTGGCTCACCAAGCAAGATAGGGTTGTTTTTGCTTTTTCTTATTAAAATTTGCATCATCCTAGTGATCTCTTCATCACGGCCGATGACTGGATCAAGCTCTTTATTTAGCGCTTTTTGCGTTAGATCGATACCAAATTTCTCTAAACTATCAAGGGTATCATCGCCGGTTTGGCTATCTATCTTTTTACCACCTCTTATGCTCTCAAGATTCTTTTTGATCTCTAAGATATCGCAAAATTTGCTTAAAATTTGTTTGATCTCACTAAGCTCAAGAGCCGAGATGATCCATGTATCAACAGCTATGTAGCTATCGCCCATGCTTACCATTAAAGCTTTTGCATTTTCAAGCGAATTTATAAGCTCTCTTGAAACTGAAACGTTATCTTTTGTGACGTTTGAGCTGCTTGGGAGTGACGAGATCTTGCTTTTTATCTCAAGCTCGACTGCGTCTTTGCTTATGTTCATCTTATTAAATACTTGATTTAAAATAGAATTACTATCAGCGAGCAAAGCCCAAAAGACGTGAAGTGGCACAACTTGTGGATTTTTAGAAAAGATCGCTAAGCTAACGCCTTTTTCAAGTGTCTCTTGCATCTGCGCTGTTAAATTTTCTGTTATGTCAGCCATTAAAGCTCCTTAAGTTATTTTATAATGGCGGCATTATATAACTTTAGTCTTATATTGTCAAGTATATTTATAACATTTATCACTCTTTTTATTTAATTGCTAAAATTTGCTGTTATAAATTTGTGTTAAAAATAGACAAAAGCTAAAAATATAAGGCTAAATTTATGCTTTTTTTAGCCAAATGTTAATAAAATTGAGCCAAAAAATATAGGAGATATTTTGAATAAATTTACTAGATCTTTTGCGCTAAAAATAACAGGCGCCCTACTCATCTCAAGCGTAGCAGTAAATGCGCTTTTTGCTAAAACCGAAGATGAGGCGAGTGCGAAACTTGAAGCACTTTCAAAACTTACAAAAACCATCTCAACTGTTGAAAAATACTACGTTGATGACATTAAATTTAAAGAGATAATTGACAAAGCCATCGCTGGTTTGATGCAAAATTTAGATGCTCACTCAAGCTTTTTAAATGAAAAAGCATATAAAGATATGCAGGTGCAAACAAGCGGAGAATTTGGCGGCCTTGGCATAACAGTTGGCATGAAAGATAGCGCACTAACCGTTATCTCGCCTATCGAGGACACTCCAGCTGATAAAGCAGGCATAAAAGCAGGCGATATCATTTTAAGGATCGATGGCAACTCAACTATCGGCACAACGATAGATGAAGCTGTAAATAAGATGCGCGGCAAGCCAAAAACTCCGATAACAATTACAATTTTGCGAAAAGGCGAGCAAAAGCCATTTGACGTAAAGATCATAAGAGATCTTATAAAGGTTGAGTCTGTCTATGCAAAAATGATAGAAAACGATAACATCCTTTATATACGCGTCACAAATTTTGACAAAAACGTCGTTACAAAAGTAAAAGAGGCTATCAAAGAGTATCCAAAAGCAAATGGCATCATACTTGATCTTAGAAACAACCCTGGCGGTCTTTTAAATCAAGCTGTCGATCTAGTGGATCTTTTTGTAGATAATGGCATCATCGTATCTCAAAAAGGTCGTGATGCATCTGAAAATGTAGAGTATAAAGCAAGTGCTAGCAAAACCTTATCAAAACTCCCACTTGTTGTCCTTGTAAATGGCGGAAGCGCAAGTGCTAGCGAGATCGTCAGTGGCTCACTGCAAGATCACAAGCGTGCGGTGATAATCGGCGAAAATACCTTTGGTAAAGGCAGCGTTCAGGTGATCCTACCAATAGATGATACAGAAGCGCTAAGACTAACCATTGCAAGATACTACTTACCAAGCGGTAGAACTATCCAAGCTGTGGGCGTAACACCTGATGTAGTCGTGCATCCTGGCAAAGTGCCACAAAGCGATGATAGTGCATTTAGCATCAAAGAGAGCGAGCTAAAAGCACACCTAAAAAGCGAGCTAAACAAGATAAATCCAACAAGTGAAGGCAATAAAACTGAAGCAAAAGATGATAAAAACATAATCACACAGAAAAAAGTCGATGAGGATATTCAGTTAAAAACAGCGATTGATTCGATCAAAATTTTAAAGATAAAACAACAATAATCTAAAGGAGAACAACATGCAAAAAAGAGAGCTTATCTACGAGGGAAAAGGCAAGAAAATGTACGCCACAGACGATCCAAATCTACTTGTGGCTGAATTTAAAGACGATCTAACAGCATTTGACGCTCAAAAAAGAGGCAACGAAGCTGGCAAAGGCGCACTAAATAACAAAATCTCTACTCAGCTTTTTAAACTGCTAGAGAGCAAAGGTATCGTCACTGACCTAATTGAGACCATCAGCGACACTGAGCAAGTGGTCAAAAAATGCGAGATCATACCTCTTGAAGTTGTTGTGAGAAATATCGCAACTGGCTCACTTAGCAAAAGACTTGGCATAAAAGAAGGCACAGTTCTACCTTTTACACTTGTTGAGTTCTACTACAAAAACGACGATTTACACGATCCACTAGTTACTGACGAGCACTGCATCATCATGGGTCTAGTAAAAAGCGAAAAAGATCTTCAAACTCTAAGACACACAGCAAGAGAGATCAACTCTATCTTATTTAAATTCTTTGCAGAGAGAAATTTAAAACTAGTTGATTTTAAAGTCGAATTTGGTATCGACAAAGATGGCAACATCATCTTAGCTGACGAGATAAGCCCTGATAGCTGCAGATTTTGGGATGCAACAACAAATGAAAAACTTGATAAAGATAGATTTAGACAAGACCTTGGTAGCGTAAAAGTAGCTTACGAAGAAGTTTTAAGAAGAATTCTTTCTTAAGGACAAAGATGAAAGCTGTCGTAAACATAGCATTAAGAAGCGGGGTCTTAGATCCTGCTGGTAAGGCAGTGGAGCACGCGCTAAATTCGCTTGGATTTAGCGGCGTGTCAAATGTCAGAATAGGCAAACAAATCGTTTTAGATATCGATGAGAGCGATAAAAACAAAGCAAACGAGCAGCTAAAAGTGATGTGTGAAGAGCTACTAGCAAACACAGTCATCGAAGACTATGAGATCGTGCTATGAAAGTAGCGATCATACTTTTTCCTGGCACAAACTGCGAAGAAGACACAGCTCACGCCTTTAAACTACTTGGCTGCCAAACGCAGATCATCTGGCACAAAGAAGATAAGATCGATGCTGATCTAGTCGTTTTGCCTGGTGGTTTTAGCTATGGCGACTATCTAAGGACGGCTGCGATAGCTAAATTTAGCCCAGCCATGCAGGCTGTAAAAGAGCATGCGAAAAAAGGTGGCTACATATTGGGAATTTGCAATGGCTTTCAGATGCTTCTAGAGCTTGGACTTTTAAAAGGTGCGATGAGAAGAAATGAAAATTTAAATTTCGTCTCAAAATATCATCACTTAAAGGTTGTCTCAAATAACAATAAATTCCTAGCAAATTTAACCAAAGACGAAGTAGTAAATATCCCCATCGCTCACGGCGAGGGCAACTATTACACCGACGAAGATACGCTAAAAAGCCTATATGACAACGAGCAAGTCTTGCTAAAATACTGTGGCATCAACGGTAATGAGATAAATCCAAATGGCTCAGTTGATAGTATAGCTGGGATTTGCGATGAGAGCAAAAAGATCTTTGGTCTTATGCCTCACCCAGAGCGCGCTTGCGAGAAAATTTTAGGCACAGATGATGGCATGAAGATGTTAAAAGGGCTAGTTTGGTAAAACGAACACTTTTTATCGCCCTACTCGCGCTAAATTTATTTGCCGCAAACACTGATGAAGTCAGCGTTTTTGACATGATGGATGAGGCAAGAGAGGATAAATTTGTAAATAGCCAAGCATCAAAGCCGCAAGCAAAGACTCCAAGCGAAGAAGATATATCAAGAAAGCTCGTCTCTCCACGTTCTATCGCCCCACAGCCAGAGCGTATCACTCCAGAGCAGATGCGAAATATCGTCCCGACAAACGAACCAGACATCAGCGTCCCTGACAATCAAGTCTATGACAAGATCAAGATAAAAGACCTCCTTTTAAAAGCGACAAATATCCCCAAAAATGTCGTAGTAGGAGAAATTTTTAGCGTTGAGATCGTGGCTGATACGCAAAGTGACCTTGAGTTTGAGTTTGAGACACAGCTTGATGAGACAAATATCAAATGGCTAAATAAGAAGAATTTTCAATGGGTAAAAGGCGATGAGAACAAGTATGTGGGCACCTTTTATCTTGAAGCAACGAGCATTGACGCCAAGACTTTAAGAGTTAGTCTAAATTTAAAAAGAAATGGCGAAAACTACCAAAATTCAAATATAAATATCTTTTTACCAAAGCTAAAAGAGCTTAGAAGTGACGAAAACTACAACCATATCGTCGCTGACAACCTTGAGGTGAAGAAATTTAAAACGACTAAATTTGATGATATAAACAACATCATGGTCGTGGAAATTTACGGAAACAATGTCGATCTAAGCGCATTTAATATCGAAAATAAAACGATCCTAAAGCAAGGCGTAGATACGATAAACGGCGACTTTAACTCACAAAGTGCATATTATTTTGCAGTGTTTAAGCCAAACAAAAAGACACTTGACTTTAACTACTACAACCTAAAAAAAGCTAAATTTGAGAGCTTTTCACTGCCTGTGAGCGTCGAAGAAGACGAGGTTAGCACGCAAATCGGGCTAAATCCAAAGCAAAGCGAATTTAGCACTTACAAAGATATCACGATCTACTCTTTGGTCGCTATCTTTATCTTGCTAGCGATCTGGCGAAGAAAGCTAAGCTACTTCTTTGTGGCAGCTGTTTTTATCGCACTTGGGATTTACACTTACAATCCTTTTGGCAAAGCAGTGCTTAAGCCAGATGTGAGCGTCACTATCCTGCCAACTAAGAATTCAACCGTTTTTTATACATCTCGCAAAAATGAAAATGTTGAAATTTTAGACACAAAAGATGACTACTCAAAAATTTTATTCGCAGATGGCAAAATAGGCTGGGTAAGAAAGGGTGATCTTGTCAAAAATTAGAGCTTTTTTCTTTTCTATCACATTTGTTTTTAGCGTTTTTGTCGTGGTATTTTTTATGTGGCTTTTTAACTCGAAAAATAGACCTATTAGAAAAATTTGGGGCAGAGCTCAGAGATTTTTTGGCGGTTATACACTTGAGGTGGTAGGTGAGTTTAAAGATGAGGCGAATATCTTACTAATAAATCATCAAAGCATGCTTGATATCATCGTGCTTGAAGAGGTGCACCCTAAAAATCTTTGCTGGATCGCAAAGGCGCAGATAGGTAAGATCCCGATCATCGGTAAAATTTTGAGCCTTCCTAAGATGATAGCAGTCGAGCGAGAAAATAAGCACTCGCTAATAAAGCTTTTAAGCGAAGCAAAAGACAGAGTAGAAAATGGCCGTGTTTTAGCGATATTTCCAGAAGGCACAAGGTCTCAAACCAAAGAGCTCTTGCCATTTAAAGGTGGCGCAAAGTTGCTAGTTGAAAAGCTAAATTTAAAGGTTCAGCCTATCGTGATCGTTGGAAGCGATGCGATGAAAGTGAAAGAATTTAGCTTTAAAAAAGCTGACATCAAGCTCTTTTGTCTTGATCTAGTCGATACCTCAAAACAAAACTGGCTAGAGGCGACTAGGGAGAGCATGCAAAAAGTCCTAGACGAAAATAGAAAATAAATTTAGCTTTGTAAATTTCTTTTCTAGAATTCACATTTTATGTAACCACTATAAAGAGTTAAAATTAATAAGCAATAAAGTAAATGTTGGTGTGATATTACCTTATAAATTTAGGCAAATCACCTTAGTAAAAGGAATTTTATCCACCAGCGTTTTACTAATATCTTTTAGAAGTTTTTATATATCAAAGTACGTATCCAAATTTGCTTTTTACCGCCTGAGCAAACAAGCTGTAGTAGATAGACTGCTCTCTACACCATTAAATATAAAAATTACTACATCTTATAACATTTGCTCATATTAGTTCAGCCTTTTTGTTATGTTATTTAATATGCAAAAAATCTAATGCTTAAACTAAATCTCTTGCTGGCTATTTTTATTAGCCATAAATGTAGTTTGGGATTGCGGCGAAATAAAACAATAGAAAAATTTAAATTATAGAGATATAACAACTATTTGGCGGAGAGCTCCGCCAAATTTAGTTTTTCTTGAAAAATCTCAATATCTTTGCTTGTAGTTTAAACTGCTCAGAAAGCTCCATTATAGGATAAGCTCCAGCGTATTTTTTGCCGCCAGGTAGGTCTTTGCTCACGCCGCCGCGTGCCGCGATCTGAGCGAAGTCTCCGACGCTTACGTGACCAGCTGAGCCGCTTTGTCCGCCCATGACGACGTTTCTGCCCAGCACTGTTGAGCCAGCAAGTCCAGTTTGTGAGACGATGAGGCAGCCATTTCCGAGCTCGCAGTTGTGGCCTATTTGAACGAGATTATCTATCTTTGTGTAGTTTGCGATCATCGTGCTTTCAAAGACGCCACGATCTATCGTCGTGCAAGCGCCGATCTCGACAAAATCGCCCAAAACAACGTTGCCATTGTGATAAATTTTCACATGCTCGCCAGTTTTTGTATGCGCATAGCCAAAGCCGTCGCTGCCTATAACGCAGTTTGCTAGCAGGTGGCACTCATTGCCGATGACGCAGTCATTATAGATGACGACGTTTGGGTGGATGATGCAGTTTTTGCCGATAGTTACATTATCGCCCAAAAACGCTCCAGCCATCACTATCGTGTTTTCGCCAACGCTCACGTTTGAGCCTATATAGACATTTGGCATGATAGTTGCGCTCTGGGCGATATTTGATGGTTTTGGCTCGCAAAAAAGCGGCTTAGCGTAAATTTTGCTAAGGATGGCAAATGCAAGGTGCGGGTTGTCGCACACAAGCGCTACCATGCCAGCTGGCACTAGGTCTAAAAGCGATTTTGTCACCAAGATAGCTCCAGCGTTTGAAGTGCTTATAAATTTGGCATTTTTCTCGCCGTCGCAGTATGTTAGCTCAGCTTTATTTGCATTTTTTAAAGAATTTAGAGCAAAAATTTCAAGATCTTCTCCACTAAAAGTAGCATCTACTTTTAAGGCTATTTCGCTTAGTTTCATCATATATCCATTATCACAGATCCGCCGCGCACGACGTCAACTGGGTTAAATTTCTTTATTGACTTTAAAAAATTCTCTATCCTGCTCGCATCGTCAGCCACCATGACGACGATGTAGTTTTCGTTTGTATTTGTGACGATACCGTTGTATGACTTTAGTATCGCCTCAAGGCCAGCGAAATTTTCACCAAGCGGAATTTTCACAAGAGCCATCTCTTTTTCGACAAATTCGCCACTTTCTATGACTTTATATGTTGGGATGAGCTTGTGAAGCTGTTTTACGATCTGCTCTAAAACCCTCTCATCGCCGCTTGTGACGATGCTTAGTCTTGAAAAGTTGCTCTCAGGTATCGGAGCGACTGTGAGCGTGTCGATGTTGTAGCCCCTGCCCGCAAAAAGCCCAGAAATCCTAGCCAAAACGCCATGTTCATTTAAAACTATAACCGAAATCGTTCTTCTGATACTCATTTTTCTTCCTTGCTCTTTAATATCATATTATAAATCGCAGCCCCAGCTGGAACCATAGGAAGCACGTCCTCAAAGCGGTCGATCCTCACGTCGATAAGAGCTGATTTTTTACTCTTGATCGCCTCTTTTAAAGCCTTTTTAAACTCATCTTTGCTCTTGCAAACAAAGCCAACGCCGCCAAATCCCTCAGCGATCTTGACAAAATCAGGCTGCAAGCTAAGATCAGTTGATGAGTAGCGCTTTTCATAGAAAAATGTCTGCCACTGGCGCACCATGCCTAAGAAGTTGTTGTTTAAGATGATGTTTATGACAGGGACATTTGTCTCATAAGCCGTCATTAGCTCTTGGATATTCATAAGTATCGAGCCATCGCCTGTGAAATTTACAACCAAATGCTCAGGCTTCGCGCACTTTGCGCCGATCGCTGCAGGGAGGCCATATCCCATCGTGCCAAGGCCGCCACTTGTGACAAGCTGTCTTGGGCGGTTAAATGGATAAAACTGCGCCACCCACATCTGGTGCTGACCGACGTCAGTTGCGATGATAGCCTCAGGACCAACTATCTTTGCGGTCTCTTCAACTACCCATTGTGGTTTTAGCACAGTGTCGCTGTCTGTGTAGCCAAGTGGATTTAGCTTTTGATATCTATCTAAAATTTCTCTCCAAGGCGCATAGTTTTTAGGCTCACCTTTCACCTCTTCATAAAGCTCGCTTAGCACGTTTGTAAGGTCGCCAACTATCGGATAGTGAGCGTTTATGATCTTTGAGATAGAGCTTGGATCGATGTCGATGTGAATGATCTTTGCGTGTTTAGCAAACTCATCTGTCCTGCCTGTGACCCTATCGCAAAATCTAGCGCCAAGCGAGATGAGAAGGTCACACTCGCTAAGAGCCATATTTGAAGCGTAGCTGCCGTGCATGCCTGCCATGCCTAAATTTAGCTCATCTTTTGCATCAAGCACGCCAAGAGCCATAAGCGTCTCGACCGCTGGGATGCCTGTTTTTTTCATAAATTTACGTATGATCTCGCTTGCATTTGATGCGATCGCACCACCACCTATGTAAAGAAGTGGTCTTTTTGCTTCATTTATCGCAGCTGCTGCTTTTTTGATCTGCTTAGAGTTGCCTTTATATGTCGGTTTGTAGCTTGGGATAGAAATTTCTTTTGGATAGACAAAGTCGCCAAGCCTTGAAGTGACGTTTTTTGGGATATCGATATGAACTGGTCCTGGGCGGCCTGATCTTGCGATGTAAAACGCCTCTTTTATGATACGAGGTAGCTCCTCGACGCTATTAACCAAGAAGTTATGTTTGACACAGGGGCGTGAAATGCCGACTGCATCGATCTCTTGAAAGGCATCTGTGCCGATCATAAAGGTTGGTACTTGACCGCTTATAAGCACAACTGGGATGCTGTCGCTGTAAGCCGTGGCAAGACCAGTGACTGCGTTTGTAAAGCCAGGACCGCTTGTCACAAAAGCCACGCCAACTTTGCCACTAACCCTAGCGTATCCGTCTGCTGCGTGAACGGCAGCTTGCTCGTGGCGAACCAAGACGTGCTTAAAATAAGTTTGTTTATATGTCTCGTCGTAGATATTTAAAGCTGCACCGCCAGGATAGCCAAAAACTATCTCAACGCCCTCTTCGTGCAAGGCTTCGCTTATCATCTGTGAACCAGAAATTTGTTTTATCATCACTTTAGCCTTTTGATAAATTTATCGCAAATTATATCCCAAAGCATTTTAAATCCATTTTAACTTTTTAGCGAAATTTGGGCGTTATCTTAAATTTTTTGAAAAAATTTTGAGTTAAAAAAGCGAGAAATACAAAATATTTTACATATATTTATGCATATTATTTTTAGTATTTTTGATAAATTTGGCAAATTTAGAGCAAAATTTAGAAAAAAGCGGAGGGACGCCAACCAAGCCAACCAAGCCAACCAAGCCAACCAAGCCAACCAAGATAAACAGATAAACAGATAAACAGATAAACAGATAAACAGATAAATTTAACTAGAAATTTTATGCTGTGATATAAAAAGCCTTAAACTAAGCCATCTTTAGTGCAAAAACGATCTATTTTAAATTTAAAAGCAAATTTGACCAAGCCAAAGAGAATAAATTTAAATTTGTAGGTGAAATTTAGCCTAGACAATGTGCCAAAAGGATTTAAAATTTAGCCTTAGCCCTTATCAAATTTAGCTTTTTAATAGCCTCTTCAAAGTCGTCGGAGCTTACAAAAACATCGATATTTTCATTTTTCTTATAGACCTTGTCGTAGTATTTTGTGAGTAAAATTTCAGCCACTTTAGCGATATCGTTTTCGTTAAATTTAGCCACCGCCTCATCTCTGGCCTCTTTATCGATGAAGGGCGAAATTTTCTTTATGCACTCATCAAAAAATGCTTTATCCACGCTTTTATAGTCGCTTGTGATGCATGAAATTCTATTTTCCAAGCTCGCACTAACCTCAACACAGATACCGCAACGCATCGCCTCATAAAGGCTTTTTGGTAGTGTTAGCGAGCCTATCCTTCTGCTCTCGCCCTCGATAAAGCAAATTTGATCTTTTAGCGTGATGAGCTTTTCAAAGAGCGCGTCTTCAAAGCTTTTTTGACTAGGCTGTGCGCCATTTATCGCGCCAAAGACTGAGCCTAAGTGATTTGCTATCGCTTCAAGGTCGATTGACGGTGAGAGTGCCCTTATCAGCTTACTTTTATAGCAGCCAGTGTTACCAAAAAGAGTGATAAATTTCGTGCTTAAAGGGCGCTCTAAAAACTCCAAAACGTGATTTCTATAAGCCTTATAGCCGCCATTTAGTCTATAAATTCTATATCCGATCATGCTTAGCACGTAGGCAACCGAGCTTGATCTAAGTCCACCCTTTGCGCAGTAGATACCAACTGCTGAGCCAACCTTAGCCCTTTTATAGAGCTCATCGATGATATTTTGTAAATTTTTGCAGATGTATTTTGCTCCAAGGCTCTTGGCTAGGGCCCTGTCACTTTTGTAGATCGTGCCTACCTCTTTGTGCTCAGCGTCATCAAGTGCGTATAAATTTAGAGCATCTTTTATATGCGAGTAGGCATATTCATGCGGCGATCTAGCGTCTATCAGGACTTCAAACTCACCTCTTTTTTCAAGCCACTGCTCGATATCAAGCTCAAATAACGCCACTAAAAGCCTTTTTTAGCTTTTGATAAAGCGGATGAAACGGCGTGCCATTTACCCTGACATCGGCGATCGTTGTGATGAAATTTGTATCCCCACTCCATCTTGGCACAAGGTGATAATGCACGTGCTCAGCTATGCCAGCGCCTGCTGCCTTGCCTAAATTCATACCGATATTTACGCCTTGCGCGTGAAGCTCGCGCTTTAAAATTTCAACCCCAAGCCTTACAAATTTACTCATCTCAAACCACGTCTGCTCGTCAAGCTCCTCGATCTTGTCGGTGTGGTGGTTTGGTATGATCATAAAGTGTCCAGGCGAATACGGATATAAATTCATGATCCCAAAGCAGTGCTTAGCACGAAAAAGCACGCCATTTTTCTCGTCGTCCTCTTTTGAATTTATGACCTCGCAAAATACGCAACTATCTTTTTTTGCGCTGAAATACTCGCTTCTCCAAGGGGCACAAAGGTGCTGCATCACTTGCCCTCCTTTATCTTTTTAACGGCATTTTTTATATCATCTTGCCTCATAAAATGCTCTCCGATCAAGAAGGCATCAACTCCGATCTTGTTTAGCTCGCGAAGCTGCTCATGCTCGTAAAGTCCGCTTTCAGCGACTATTATCTTGCCATTTGGCAAAAGCGGTACGAGCTTCTCGCAAAGGCTCATATCCATCGTAAAATCATCTAAATTTCTATGATTTATCCCTATTATATTTGCTCCTGCAAAGACCGCCTTTTTCACATCGCTCGCGTCATGTGTCTCCACTAAGACCTCAAGCCCCAAGTGGTGCGCGTACTCAAGTAGCTCTTTTAGCTCGCCTTGTGTTAGCGCTTTGGCGATGAGCAGGATGAAGTCCGCTCCATAAACAAGCGCTTCTAAAATTTGATACTTATCAACGATAAAGTCTTTTCTAAGGATCGGCCTTGAGGCGTAGCGACGAACTTGCGTGATATACTCGATGTCACCCTTAAACCAGTGAGGCTCTGTTAGGATACTAAAGGCATTTGCGTACTGCTCGTACTCCTGAGCGATCTTGATCGGCTCAAAGTCCTCTCTTATCACGCCTTTGCTTGGACTTGCTTTTTTTATCTCGGCTATGATTTTTATAGGCTCATCTTTACTTGATCTAAGTGCGCCCAAAACGTCTCTTGGCACGTATGGGTTGTATGCGAGCGAGCGACCTAGCCACTCCATAGGAAAGTCAGCCTTGCGTTTTTTTAGATCCTCTTTTGTCTTTTTTATGATCTCATCAAGTATCATTTTTTAAGCCTTTTGTTTAAATTTATTATGCAGCGCTCGATTAGATGTAAGTGCTCTTTTGCCTCTTTTGAACTCCTAAAATCAACATCTTTCATCGCATGACTCATTATGCCCTTTGCCTTTTTGCACTCGCCAAGCTTGAAGTATCCCCACGCTAGCGAGTCCTCGTAGTAAGGCGAATCTGGCGAGATCTCAAGCGCTTTTTGCACCATCTCCACACCCTTTCTAGGGTCTATCTCGTGATCAATGAGCAAGTAGCCGTAGTAGTTAAAAAACATATCGTTATTAAGCTTTGGCACGCTAGCTTCAAATTTATCTAAGATATCAGTGATCTTTTTCTCATCTAGGCTATCTTTGTTCATCTCATATTCGTAGATGGCAGCCTTTGCTAAGAAATTTAGATCCCTGCTATCGTTATAAATTTTAACCGCTAAAACGTATGCATCGCCAAAATTTCCAGTCGCAGCGTAAAGATCCATCAGCGTAGCGTCGTTGTAGCCATATTTTTTCAAAATTTCAATAGCCGCTTTATAATTTTTAGCATAGACAAAATACTGCACGATCTTGTCAAGATAAGAGGTGTCGTGAGTGATGTCGTATATCTCTTCAAAAAGCTCGATCACCTTTGGGAAATTTCTTTGCTGAGAGTAAATTTCAGCCAAAAGCTCACATGTCTTTTGAGTGCAGCCCTGCTCCTCGCGGAATTTCTCGAGGTATTTTGTCGCATCATTTACATTGTCCATGCGGTTTAAAAGTATATCAACGATGCGGAGCAAATTCTCCTCTTCAGGCTTTAGCGAGTATGCCTCTTCAAAGTATTTTAGCGCCGTTACCGTATCATTTTGCATCATACAAATAGTGCCAAGCATGAGCAAATTTTGAGCGTTTGGCTCTTTTGTGGCAAGCTCTTGCATAAGCTCTTTTGCCTCGTTTAGCTTAGAGAGATTGACTAAATTTGCAACCTTGATCCTGATAAAATCGCTATCATCTTTTAAGCTCTTCTCGCCATCACTCATGAGGCTATCTAAATTTTCATTTTTTGTAGCAAAGGCTAGCTTGATCGCCTCTTTTAGATAGGTCTTTTGATTTGTCTCTTTAAAAAGCCCAAGATAGGTCTGGATGCTAGCATTTACATCACCACTATCTTGCGAGATGAGAGCTTGCATTAGGCGTAAATTTACACTTTTGTTGTCATCCGCAAGCAGATGCGTGCTAAAAAATACGCTTATAAAAATTATTAAAATTTTACGCCAATGCATTCTGCTCTTAGCTCCTTTAAATTTTTTTTAAAATAATCCCAAAACGGAAATGTCCTGCACTGCTTAGGTCTTAGCTCATAAACCGAGCAGTTTTTGCTCTTCTCATCAAAAAATATGCAAGCAAAACCGTCATCATAAGGCTTTTCTTTGATGCTTCGCCTTACGCCCACTTTTATTAGAAATTTGCTCTCAAACTCATCTTTTGACATACCAAAAGCAGCGCAAAATTTTAAAATTTCACCCTCATCTATCCAGATGTAGCCGCTCTCGCCAGTGCAGCATTTGCCTCCGCAACTCTCGCAAAAGCTAGGATCAAACTCATAGCTAAAACCATCAACCCTCACGCTATCTCCTTGTAAGAGACGCTGTTTGTATCTGCTTTTTTAAAGATCTCGCTTGCCTCTTTCGTATGCGCGCCATCTTCGCTCATCACAAGAGGCGGCAGGACTTTTAGCTTTGAGTTTGAGTTGTTTCGCACTTCAAATAAAGCCAAATTTGCTGGCTTATCCTTTTTGGTATGGACAAATTTTAAGCTCACCAAATTTAGTTTATACTCTTTTAAGCATGCCGCTATCTCGCTAAGATCATCTGGCGCATAGCAAAAAAACGCCCTTTTATGTGGCTTTAAATTTACGCTTATGCCTCTTATAAAATCCTTTAAATTTAGCGAGCTTGCATATCTGCTAACTTTTATGTGCTCATTTTGGCTTTTTGTAACACCGTCATGATAAAAGGGCGGATTTGAGATGATTAGATCAAATTTCTCACTATCTTTAAAATTTGCAAAATCAGCCGTTATGGCTCTAGCCTCTAGGCAGTTGCTCTTTGCGTTAAAGCTAGAAATTTCGCTATTTAGCCCTAAAAGATCAAGCATGTTTAGATCTATCTTTTTAAAATCACGCTTAAGCAAAAGTCCAAGTATCCCGCACCCTGCTCCAACGTCCAAAACTCTGCCAGAAATTTCGCCTACGCCAGAGCAGATAAAATCATAAAGAACGAGCGTATCGCTGTTGTAGCGATAGCCATTTTCAAGCTGGGCTAAGATCATCTATAAACCTTGATGATAAAGCCGCGCGTCACATCTTTTACGATCACTTCGGAGCTAAAGCTGATCCTTGCAAAGTCGCCAAATTCCTCTTTTATAAGCTCAGCAGCCGCCTTTGCACGCTCTTTGCCAACGCCGTAATTTACGTAGTTATTTAGCTTGCCAAGGTCATCTTTTTTGATATTTTGAGCGACATTTGATGGGATGACAAAATTTTTCTTATCCACGATCGGGATGATCTCATACATGTAGTTTGAGTTAAATCTCTGCAAAAACTCGCTCACTCTGTTTTTGCACATTATGCTCACTTTGTCCTTTGCGTCCATATCGTCGCACTCGATGCTAGAGATGAGGACGAGCTTTGTTGGGGTCTCAGGCTTTGTCGTAGCTTGCAAGATATTTTTTAAATTTACATTTTCATTTTCAAGCTCGTCTTGTCTGTTTAAATTTTGCTCGATATCTTTTTGAAGCTCGATGATCTGGGCATTTACGGCTCCGCCTTTATGACCGCTCGAGCTTAGCTCACTTATCTTTGAATTTAGCCGTTCGATCGTCTTGTTGCTCTCGTTTAGCTTTTGTTTTGCATTTTCTAGTTCATTTTGCAAGCTTAGTAAATTTTTGCCGCCACTTTTGTTGTTGTCAGTTAAAAAGGTTGAGGTATCAACTATCTTTTTTTGTAGCATATTTATCTGCTGGCGCAAAATTTCATAGTTTTGCATATCGATCTTTAGCGTTCTTTTTTGAGTTTCTAGCTCGTTTTGCTTAGAGAGGAGCATCTGGCTTGTCTTTGTGACATTTTCTTCAAGCTCTTTTATCTTCGCATCTTTTAGATCAAGCTTTGAGCTCAAATTCTTTAGCTCGCCCTCGTTTGAGCCAAGTTTTTGCGACTGCAAAGAGATAGTTTGGTTTTGATCAAATAGCGTTTTTATAAATTTAGTTGTCTTCGTATCAAGCGCTTTTAGCTCTTCTTGGCTCTTCTTAAAACTCTCTTCGCTAAAACTTAGCTTTTTGCTTAGCTCATTTAGAGTTGAGTTTGCGTCTAAATTTTGCTTTTCAAGCTTTTTATTTAGAGCATTTGCCCTCTCAAGCTCTTTTTTAAGTGAGCTTATATTTTCATTTGCAAGCTTGTTTTCTTGCTCGCTTTTTAAACTCTTTTGCTTTAGATCATCAAAACTCTTGTGAAGTGCCGCAAGCGAGGCATTTAGCTCTAAATTTTTACCATTATAGCTTTGCGCCATTAGATCCTTTGAGTTTAGGTTTTTCTTGATCTCTTCAAGCTCATAAATTCTATCTTTTAGTGCAGTCTTGTTTGACTCAAGAGCCTCCTGCAGATCAATTATCTTATTTGCCTTTTTAGAAAGCTCATCCTCCATAACGCTCTTTTGCGTCTCAAAGCCATCATTTAGCGCATTTATCTCTTTTTCGTAGCTAAATTTTTGAGTGTCGGCGTCATTTTTAACTCGCTCGATCTCCTCTTTTAAAAGCAAAATTTCTTTTTTCTCGCCTCTATCTTTTTCACTTTGAGCTTTTTCATACTCTTTTATAAGAGCTTCTTTTTGCGCAAGTGTCGCGTTTAGCTCGTTATTTTGCTCTTTTAAAGCGGTGTAGTTTGCCTCAAAACTCTCTTTAAATTTATTAAAGTTGGCCTTGGCATCTTTAAGTTTGCTCTCATCGCCATTTCTAGCGTCATTTATCGCATTTTCAAGGTCGATTATCTTTTTCTCATAGGCTTTTGAGCTCTCTATCATATCAGCTTGCGCTTCATTTAGGCGCTTTGTCAAAGCTTGGATATTTTCAAAGTGTTGCGCCTCAAGCTCGCCAAGAGCCTTTTGATTTTTTTCTACTATCTCGTTTTTTTCATTTTCGATATTTCTTTTCATCTCTGAAATTTTGCTTATGAAGTCTAAATTTTTCTCGCTCATATCGACATTATCAGCGGCCAAAATTTCATTTTTTTTGCTTAGCTCGCGCACTTGCTCTTGAAGCTCTTTTACATTGTCTGATAAATTTAGATCCTTGTCATCAACAAAATTTTGCATGTAGCTCTTTGGCGTGATGTAGCCGCCATACTCGTAAAGATCGTCTTTGCTTACATATCTTTGCTTCTCTTCTTCGGGGAGATCATCAAAATTTATAGAATAAATCGTTTGATTAGTATCTTTTGGCGCCTCGTCCTCTTTTTGAAATTTCAAAAACGAGAGAGAAAAGCCAGCTATCAGACAAACAATAGCTAGTGCGATTTTATTTATCAAGCTTGTGCCTTGCCTTTTAAGATGTCTTTGATGACGCTATGAGCGTGATTTAGTCCGACCACGATAGAGCCACCATTTTTTAAAACGATGTCGCCTCCCACGTATAGTCCTGGCACGCTACTTTGGTAATTGCTATCAACTATCGGAGTGCCTTTCTCATCAGTTTTTATCTGACATTTTTGTAAAAAATCAACCGGACTTGAGCCACCGATCGCATAGACAACCCTGTCATAGACACGGATCTTGCCATTTTCATAATGCACTCTTACCTTGCCTGATTCATTATCGATCTCGGTTATATCGTGATTTAGCCTTACTTTTATCTTATTATGCTTCTCAAGCTCCCAAAGAGCGCTTAAATTTGTCTCATTTACACGGCTAAATTTATCTTTTCTGTAAGCGATCGTCGTTTTGTTATACTGACAAAGCTCGATAGCATACTCAACCGCAGAGTTGCCACCGCCCACAACTAGCACTTTTTCGCCGTTTGTGCAGTTATCAAGGTTAAAATTTACAACTGAATTTAGTGATGGCGGGATCTTATAGTCAGGTTTGTTTGGTCGTCCCATTTTGCCGATAGAGACCATCACGTTTTTGGCTTCATAGACAGCTTTTGAGGTAGTTACTTTAAAAATTTCGCCCTCTTTTTTTACGCTTTCGACCTCAGAATTAAAAAACGCCTCGATATTCTCAGAGTCAAGTAGCTTGTCAAAATAATCAAGCGTGCTCTCTTTTGTGCCATCTTCAAACGAAACTAGCCCATGTATCGTGCTATCTTGCCCTTTATACTCTTTATCTACGCGTTTATTGTCTTTATAAAATTTTCTGATCGTTTGGCTGTGGTTGTCGCCTTTTTCAAGGAGCAAAACATTACTTAAGCCATTTCTTTTAGCCTCAACTACGCTAGCTATGCCACAAGGTCCGCCGCCAACTACTATTAGATCATAAATATTTGCCATATTTTTCTCCAAATTTTATAAATTTTAAGCTTTTTTAACTAGATCAGCCATCAAAAATGCAAGCTCTAAAGCCTGATCAGCATTTAGTCTTGGATCGCACTGCGTCTCATATCTCTCTTTTAGCGAGCTTTCAGTGATGTTTAGCGCGCCGCCGGTGCATTCTGTCACATCTTTGCCAGTCATCTCAAGATGCACGCCACCTGCTCTTGTACCCTCAGCTTTATGAATTTCAAAAAAGCTTCTAACCTCGCTTAGAATTTTACTAAATTCACGAGTTTTGTAGTTGTTTGAGGTCTTAACGGTGTTGCCATGCATCGGATCGATGCTATAAACGATATTTAGCCCCTCGCGCTTTAGCTCTCTTAAAATTTTTGGTAAATTTTCACCGATCTTATCAGCGCCCATTCTGATTATCACATTTAGCCTGCCAGCTTCATTTTCTGGATTTAGCTTATTTGCAAGTGCGATGACATCTTCTGCCTTTGCACTTGGTCCGATCTTTACGCCGATAGGATTTTTCACGCCACTTAAAAAATGCACGTGAGCATCGTTTATACCGCGCGTTCTCTCGCCTATCCAAAGCATGTGAGCCGAGCAGTCATACCACTCGCCACTAAGACTATCAACCCTAGTTAGCGCCTCTTCATAAGGCAAAAGCAGTGCCTCGTGAGATGTATAGACTGCGGTTTGATTTATTGCTGGAGTATTTGCTGAAGTGATGCCGCAAGCTGCCATGAAAGATAGAGTTTTTGTTAGATCATCAGCTAATTTTGCGTATTTCTCGCCGATCTCTGGCTTTTTAACAAAGCCTAAATTCCACTTATGCACTTGATGAAGATCGGCTAGACCTCCTCTTGAAAAGGCTCTAAGTAGGTTCATCGTAGAAGCACTTTGATAGTAGGCCTCTATCATACGTTTTGGGTCGGCAACTCTAGCCTTTTCGTCAAATTCAAAGCCATTTATGATGTCGCCTCTATAGCTTGGCAGCCTAACGCCATTTACCTCTTCATAGTCGCTACTTCTAGGCTTTGCAAACTGCCCTGCTACGCGGCCTACTTTGACCACTGGACAGCCACCGCCAAAGGTTAAAACTATCGCCATTTGAAGTAAGACCTTAAACATATCTCTGATGTTGTTTGCGTTAAAATTTGTAAAGCTCTCAGCGCAGTCGCCACCTTGAAGCAAAAAGGCCTCGCCATTGCAAACTTTTGCAAGCTCATTTTTAAGACTTCTAGCCTCGCCAGCAAATACCAAAGGCGGAAGCGCTTTAAGTTTTTCTTCAGCCTCTTTTAGCTCTTTTAAATTTGGATAAGTTGGTTGTTGTAAGATGTTAAATTCTCTCCAACTATCTCTGTTCCAAGTCATACATTTTCCCTATCTTTTTACCTTAATATGGCGCAGATTATATCACGCAAAACTTAAAAAATAAAAGCCATTAATGGGTTATTAAAGATATTTTGCATACAATCACTACTTTAAATTTACCCAGAAAAAGAGAAGATTTTTTTCATGATAAAAGGCATATTTTATTCGCTTTTAGCCTCAGTTTTATTTAACTGCATTTACTACATGTCAGTGCTCATGAACCCCATCAGCACACAAGCTCTTATTGGATACCGCATGATCTTTGCCATGCCTTTTGTCATCGCCGCCATTTTTTTGTTAAAACAGCAGCGAAATTTCAAATTTTTACTTCTAAAAATAAAGCTAAAACCTAAAATTTTACTAGTTTTGCTTGCTACCTCGCTCATCGTCTCATTTCAGATGTGGCTCTATCTCTGGGCTCCAAGTAACGGCGCAGCGCTAAAAGTCTCGATAGGCTACCTCATCATGCCAATAGTCATGGTCCTTTTTGGACGGATATTTTTCAAAGAGCACCTCTCTAAAACAAAGCTAGCATCGATCTTTTTCGCTGCCCTTGGCGTCTTTAGCACAGCGGTCATTAGTGGTGGCATCTCGTGGGAGAGCGCTGTAGTTTTTTGCCTTTATCCAGTCTATTTTACCATTAGAAAGTACTACAACCTTGCAAATTTCTCAAGCTTTGTTATAGAGATAATTTTTATGTTTTTATTCTCATTTTATTTTGCGCTCACAGCCGATATGAACTACGTGATGAGCCAAAATCCAAACATCTACTATCTGCTCATCTTGCTTGGTGCTATCAGCGGCATAGCCCTCATCGCCCAGATCCTCTCAAGCACGCTCGTGCCGATAAATGTACTAGGTTTGCTTACATATTTTGAGCCTATAATGATGCTTTTTGTCTCATTTGCCATCGGCGAGAGACTGGAGAAAAGCTCATACTTTTTGATGATTTGCCTAGCCATCTCTGTCACACTTTTGATGATAGATAGTATAAATTCTATAAAAGGCGACAAAAATACCAAGACTAAATGAGAGCCAAAAAGGCGTTATTCTCGCGCTTAGCGCCTTTTTTATGTGGGGATTTTTGGCGGTTTATTTCAACCTATTTAGCAAAGATGTCGATGCTTATGAAATTTTAGCCCACAGGATCATCTGGTCATTTTTCTTGATGGCGGCAGTGCTTTGCATTAATGGCAAAATGGGCGAAATTTTTGCGCTTCTTAAGGATATCCGCTCGCTAAAGGCTCTATTTTTAAGCGGTATTTTTATCACCATAAACTGGGGCGTTTATGTCTATGCGGTGGGTAGCGGTAAAATTTTAGATACGAGCTTGGGATATTTTATAAATCCCTTGATAAGCATGCTCCTTGGCGTCATCATCTTTAAAGAGTGCCTGAGCAAAGCTAGCGCCATAGCTGTTTGCATCGTCATCGCAGCTGTCTGCGTGCAAATTTATGCCAAAGGCGGTCTGCCACTTGTCTCTATCATCTTGCCACTTTCATTTGGTTTCTACGCGATGGTTAGAAAGATGGCGAAGATTAGCGCATTTAATGGGCTTTTTATTGAAACATTTTTTATGTTTCCATTTGCGCTTGGATATGTTTTATGGCTGGTTTTTCACTCGCAAAGCCACTTTGGACTAAATAAAGACTCGCTTTTAATGATCGCTTCAAGTATCGTCACTATCGTGCCGCTTGTCGCATTTAACGCAGCTACAACAAGGATAAATTTAACGACGATCGGATACCTGCAATACATCTCGCCAACCATCGCGATCCTTTGTGCGGTCTTTATTTACGGCGAAATTTTAGACGGCTATAAAGTCGTCTCATTTTGTATGATCTGGCTGGCTTTAGCGATAATTAGCGTGGATAAATTTAGAAAAAGGAGTAAAAATGAATAGTGTAACGATTTATTTGCTGCTTGCGTTTTTTGCAGCGCTTATTTTATATTTTCAGATACAAAAACTAACCAAAAAACTTGACGATGAAGGAGCGGTGCCTGCATACCAAAAGGCTGCGCAAGAGGTTTTAGAAAATTTAAATAACGCTGAGAAATACCCTAAATTTTGCAATGTCATACAAAAAAAGATAAATACTCTAAGACAAGACATACTCTTTGAAGATGCGCTAAATGAGGCTGGCGACAAGGACAAAGCGCTTGATACCTTAGAGCAGATAAGAGATAAGGTCGAGGCGCTTTTAAAGCGGGAAAATGCAAACTGGGAGAGCGAACTTGTTGAAATTTTAGACGAGATCGATGGCTTTGTAAAGGCAAATTTAAAAAACGGCGAAGATAGAGCCGAAGAGCTAAGGGACGAACTAAAAAAAGAATTTGATGGGTTGTGAGAGTGACTTTGCTAAATTTTAAAAATTAAAGGAGTAAGCGTGTTTGAATTTATAGATTACGATGGTTTTCAGGACTACTGCGATAAGAATAAATATATGGAGAATAGCTCCGTTAAAGCCTATTATTCTTACTTAAAAAACTTCATTAGTTTTTTAGAAGATAATAAAATTTATTCATTTACTGACTATGATAATGCGGATATAAAATATTTAGAACAAGAATTTACAAAAACGGGTAGAAATGAACAAACTTTTAATAAGTATATGCGTGCAGTAAATTATTATAGAGATTTTAAAAAAGGTAAGTTAGAGACGATACCAACAACAAATAATGAAATACAAAAGAGACAAATAAATTTCTCACTAAATCAAATTTTATATGGTCCTCCAGGAACTGGAAAAACCTATAATCTTTCAAAGATCATGGACAAATTTACTCAATATCTCAATGTAAAATCAAGTGGTGACACTGATGCGTTATATGAAATGTTAAAAATAGAAAACTACACTTGGTATCAAGTGGCTGCAGCCATCTTGTATGATGCAGCTGAGTCAAACACTAATGGCGGTTGGCTTAAACTAAATAACGGCATAGTAAATCACATTTTATTTAAATTAAAATCAATAAAATCAGGTTCAAAAACACCAATACAAACAATATCATCAGATTTGTTATTTCATACAAAAATGGATTGTGAATATGTAAAAACACAAGAAAGACGAGCGCCTTTTATCTTTGAGAAAAACGAGAAAAGTGAATGGTGTGTAGATACAAAAATACTTAATGATGAGTGCCCTGAAGCCATAGAGCTTTACGAAAAATATAAAGAGATAAAAGAACAAAAAGTAGGCACAAGCTACACTAAAGAAAATTTTAAATTTATAACATTTCACCAAAGCTATGGGTATGAGGAATTTGTTGAGGGTATAAAGCCTCTATTTGATAGTGAAAACGAAGATGGCGATATAACTTATGAGATATCAAAAGGAATTTTTTATCAGTGCTGCGAAAATGCTTTGCTTCTTAGTGATTACAAAGGCAAACTTAGGGACTTTTGCGATTTGCCAAAAGATGAGCGACAAAAGTTTTTTAATGAAAACACACCAAAATATGCCATCTTTATCGACGAGATCAACCGCGGAAATATATCTAAAATTTTTGGTGAGCTCATAACTCTTATAGAGCCGTCAAAAAGACTAGGAGCAGATGACGAGATAATGGTCGAGCTGCCATACTCAAAAGAGAAATTTGGAGTGCCGTCAAATTTATACATAATAGGCACGATGAATACAGCAGATAGAAGCATAGCTCTTATGGATACGGCTCTTAGAAGAAGGTTTGAGTTTGTAGAGATGATGCCAGAATACGATACGCTAAATAAAACAATCATTGAAGGCATTAATGTAAGAGAAATGCTAAAAACGATAAACGAGCGCATAGAGTATCTTTACGACAGAGATCACACGATAGGGCATGCTTATTTTATAAATGTGTCAGACTTAAAAACGCTTGCAAATGTCTTTAAAAACAAAATTTTACCACTACTACAAGAGTATTTTTACGACGACTGGGAGAAGATTAGGCTTGTTTTAGGCGATAGTCAAAAAGATGAAAATTTACAGCTTGTTAAAATCAAGAGAAATATGGCAGTTGAAAAACTATTTAGAGGAAAAATCGACTATATAGACGATAAGATTTTATATGAGATAAATAGCGAAGCCTTTAATAATCCGCAAAGCTACATAGAAATTTATAAAAATGCAACAAAGCCAGATAACGCTAACTGAGTTCGAGCGTATATATCAGCGCATTATAGGCAAAAAAGACTTTGGCGATATAGAAAATTTTATCCTTAAAAATAGCGATGAAAATGCGCCGTTTTTAAGGATAGCAAGCGGGGTTGGCGGGAAATTTATACAAGCTAAAAGCTATGTCGGCGTCTTGCAAACAAAAAGTGGCTTAACGATAGAGATTTTGCCAAAAATAGCAGACAAAAACGACGCCGAAAGATCGAAAACAGTTTTTATAAAAATGCTAAGAATGCTAAAAAATTTCCCATTTAAAAGCTCAAATTTAGCCAGTTTAAAAACACAAAATTTACCACTTTTAGAAATTTTCATCTCTATGTTTTTATGCGAGCTTGAAGCTCTTGTAAAAAAGGGGATAAAAAGTGACTATGTGGCGCTAGAGGAGAACCTAAATTTCCTAAAAGGGAAGCTAAATATAAAAGAGCAGATCAAAAAAAACAGCATCCACAAAGAGCGGTTTTACGTAGGATACAGCGAATTTTTAAGCGATATAAAGACAAATAGGATCATAAAATCAACGCTTAAATTTCTATACAAAAAGTCAAATTCTAGTAAAAACCAGCAAAAAATACGCGAGTTTTTATTTATGTTTGACGAAGTTTCTACGTGCGATGATTATAAAAATTTCTTTGAAAAGCTTGTCATAAACCGCCAAGTAAAGCACTATGAGCAAACTCTTTTATGGTGCAAGATATTTCTACTTGGCAACTCATTTACACCGCACAAGGGCAATGATCTAGCCTTTGCCTTGCTATTTGATATGAATGCACTTTTTGAAAGCTATGTTGGAAATTTTATTAAGAAGAAATATGCCGATGTTAGCTTACAGCACTCTGAAAAACACCTAGTAGAAAATCCAAAAAGCTTTAAACTAAGACCTGACATATTTTTAAAAGACAAATTTATAGCCGACACAAAATGGAAGATCATAAGTTCAAAAGATGATATCTCACAAGCCGACCTATATCAACTCTACGCTTACGGCAAAAAACACGAGTGTGACAGGCTACACCTCATCTATCCAAAGATAGATGACATAAGACAAAAAACTATGAAATTTAGATACGACGATGAAATGTGGCTTGAAATTTTATATTTTGATCTTGAAAAAGACGAAAATAACGCAAATTTACTAGCGTAACTTTCTAAAAGCCAAATTTAAAGCTTCGCTTTTAGAGCCATTATCCTCTTGTATGATGCGTCGATTCGCTCTTTGCTGATCTTTTTATCATTTACTGCGTCCACTATGATCTGAGTGATCAGATCGGCCGTTCTTTGGTTATTTATCTTAAACTCGCTAAAGAGCAAGATATCACCACCAGCGTTTATAAATTTCACCACTTTTTGCGCTAAAGATTCGTCGCCAACGCCTTTCATCAGCATATCATCGCTGATGACCACGCCATTAAATTTAAGCTCATTTCGCAAGAGATCGGTTATTATTTTTTTAGAAAGTGTAGCTGGATTGTCATCGTCGATGCCTTTTACAAAAAGATGTCCAACCATGATGATCTGCGCTCTACCTGTACTTATCGCGTCTTTGTATGGTAGTAGCGCATCTTTACTTAGCGTGACTTCGCTCTTATTTTTATGTGAGTCCTCTTTTGAGCTGCCGTGCCCTGGGAAATGCTTAAGTGTCGTTAGGATGCCCTGCTCTTTAAATGCGTCCATAAAAGCATCAGCGTAGATCACCACCTTGCTCGCATACTCGCTAAACGCCCTTTGCTTAGCGGCGATGATCGGCGAGTTTTCATCGTGTAGATCGACCACTGGGGCGAAATTTAAATTTATGCCGCACTCTTTTAAATTTATAGCCATTTTTGAGTAGAGATCGTATGCGCTTTTGATATCAAGCGTGCTTGCTACCTCGTATGCGCTAGGATATGGACCGTCAAAGCTCTTATCCTTCATGCGGCTCACGTTGCCGCCCTCTTCGTCGATAGCGATGAAAATTTTAGGACTTTTTTCTTTGATCGCTTTTATGCTTGCTTTTAGCTGGGCTTTGCTAGTGACATTTCTGCCAAGTAGCATCACACCGCCAAATCTCTCGTATCCAGCGTCGCTTAACATCGCGCGAAACGCAGCGTCTTTTGTGCTAGCGCCGTTAAAGCCAACCATTATCATCTGCGAGACCTTAGCCCTTAGGCTCACCTCAGCGCCATTTAGCCCAAGAGTAAAAATAGCAACAAAAAGTATAAATTTAAAAGCTCTCATCTTCTTCCCAAAAGCGATTTTACGCTCTCAAAAACATCTTTGCCATTTAGCATGTTTTCAACCTCACTAGCTATGGGCACATATATGCCCTTTTCTTTAGCGATCTTGCTAATAGCCCTTGCAGTATCCACGCCCTCTGCCACCTCGCCAAGCTCATTTAAAATTTTTTCTAGTCTCTCGTGCCTTGCTATGCCTAGACCTACGCGGTAGTTGCGCGAGAGTATCGACGAAGCGGTTAAAAAAAGATCCCCTGCGCCGCTTAGCCCCATAAATGTCTCATCTTTTGCACCAAAAAATTTACCAAATCTAGCCATCTCGACAAGCCCGCGTGAAATGAGGCTAGCCCTTGCGTTGTTGCCAAGACCAAGACCGTCGCAGATGCCACCAGCTATGGCAATCACGTTTTTATAGGCTCCGCACACTTCAGCGCCGATCACATCATCTGAGGTGTAGGCTTTCATATAGCTTGGAAAAAATGAAGCAAATTTTAAAGCTAGATTTTGATTTTTAGAATTTACCACCAAGGCGCAAGGCAGCTTTTGCATGATCTCTTTTGCAAAGGTCGGCCCTGAGAGAAAGGCTAAATTTTCACTATAAACAAAGTCTTCATAAATTTCATTTAGAAATTTGAGATTTGCCGTGTCTATGCCCTTACTGGCGACTAAGATCTTTTGACCTTTGTTTTTGTAGTTTTGCTTTAGCCATAAATTTGTAGCTTGCGTTGGGATCGTGCAAACTAGATATTCGCACTCCAAAGCTTCATCCAAGCTTACAAAATTTGGCATCTCTCTTGGCGTTCTTGAGCTGATGACGCACTCGTTATTTTCACTAAATGCGTGAAAAAGCGCACTGCCCCACTTACCAGCTCCGATGACTGCTATGCTCATTTTAGCCCTTTTTTAGCCTATTTTGGCCTTTAAAAGCTCATTGACCTTGCCTGGGTTAAAGGCACCCTTGCCCTCTTTCATCACCTGACCGACAAAGAAGCCAAACATCTTATCTTTGCCGTTTTTATACTCTTCGACTTTGTCGGCGTTTGCGGCTAAAATTTGATCTATGATCGCTATGATCGCTGAGTCGTCGCTCACTTGTTTTAAGCCAAGCTTTTCGATGACACTATCTATGTCTGCGTCATGCTCCATTAGATAATCTAGCACCTCTTTTGCAGCCTTACCGCTTATCGTGCCATCTTCTATGCGTTTTAGTAAATTTATCATCTTAGCGCTGCTAACTGGGCTTGTTTCGATCGTTACGCCGTTATTTAAACGACCAAGAAGCTCGACTATGAGCCACGTAGTAGCAAGTTTTGGTTGAATTCCAGCGGCGATTAGCTCTTCAAAATATCTAGCCATCTCAACGCTTTGGGTTAAATTTAGTGCATCGCTCTCTTTTACACCTAACTCGCTAACATATCTTGCGACCTTTTGCTCGGCAAGCTCTGGGATTTTTATAGCTTCATTATACATCTCTTCTGGCACTTCAACAGGGAGTAAGTCAGGGTCAGGGAAGTACCTATACTCCGCGCTATCCTCTTTGCCACGCATCGATCTTGTCACTAAATTTGTCGTGTCAAACAGCCTTGTCTCTTGATAGACCTCTTCGTCATATTTACCATCTTCCCACGCTGCACTTTGGCGTTCTACTTCGTAGTCGATCGCTTTTTGGATAAATTTAAATGAGTTTAGGTTTTTTATCTCAACCCTTGTGTAAAGTTTGGTATCGCCTTTTGGACGGATAGAGACGTTTGCGTCGCAGCGGAAGCTACCTTCTTGCATATTTGCGTCGCTGATGTTTAAAAAGCGAAGGATCGAGTGCAGTTTTTTAAGATAAGCTACCGCCTCGTCGCTACTTCTAAGGTCTGGCTCGCTAACTATCTCAAGAAGCGGCGTGCCAGCTCTGTTTAGATCAACTAGGCTCTCATTTTCTTCGTGGATATTTTTGCCAGCATCCTCCTCAAGGTGCGCTCTAGTTACGCCGATGCGTTTTTTAGTGCCATTTACGTCGATGATGAGCTCGCCGCCTTCTACGATAGGTATCTCAAACTGTGAAATTTGATATGCCTTTGGAAGGTCTGGGTAGAAGTAGTTTTTTCTATTAAAGACTGATTTTTTATTTATCTTAGCGTTTATCGCTGTGCCAAAGCTGATCGCCTTTTTGACAGCCTCTTTGTTTAGTACAGGTAGCGCTCCAGGCAGAGCTAGGCAGGTCGGACAAACGTGGGTGTTCGCCTCGTCGCCAAAGCTAGTCGAGCAAGAGCAGAAAATTTTAGTTTTTGTATTAAGCTGAGTATGAACTTCTAAACCGATAACGACTTCAAACATATTTTTACCTTTAAATTTATGCAAATTTTTAGTGCGTATTTTAGCGATACTTTCTTTTAAAATATCTAAAGGAGTGCTTTTAAGGAAATTTAAAAACACTAACAATTCGTAACATTAATGATAAAAATTTAAATTACAAATTAAATATTTTTCGTAAGAAAAAAATAATATAGCTATAATAAAAAAAGATAAAATTTTATGAAAGGAGCTTGTATGAGCGACAAAGAGAATGTTGTTTTAGAAGATGGCGAACGTATGCTGTCTCCGGTTCCGATGTCTGAGCGACGCCCGACATTTAACCAGATAATGGTCTGGGTAGGTTTTGGCTACGTCGTTACTGGACTTTTCATAGGTGGCGTTCTGGCCGGTTTTGGCGGAAAGCCTGGCGTCTCCCCTCAAACAGCCATTTGGGCGATCATTTTGGGTATGGGCTCGCTAAGTATCATTACTGCGCTACTTGGCATAATGGCCCAAAAAACTGGTATGAGCCTAGCTCTAGTTTCTAGGTACTCTTACGGCATAAAAGGTGCAAATTTGCCAATGATCATCATGGCACTGCTAACACTTGGCTGGTTTGCCAGCATCACTGGCATGGTCGGTCAAATTTGGGGTTCATTTATAGGTAATCCAAGTGGCGTCATCGTCTTTGACCCAGCAAATTTTGGCTACAAAGATATCACACCGATCACGCTTGAGGTCTTCCTCTTTTGCTTTATCTTTGGCATCATCTTCACCATCACAGCATACGTGGGTATCAAAGCTATCGAGGCTATCGCGATCCCTATAAGCCCTGTTATCTTGATCATCGCAGTCTATGTTGGCTACGAGATGTTGGCAGAAGGTGGCGGAGCTGCGGCCTTTTTAGAAAAAACCAAAAATATACAAGGTCTTGGACTTGGAAATGCGATCACTGCTGTCGTTGGTAGCTGGATAGCAGGAGCTGTTATGGGTGTTGATCTATTTAGATTTAACAAATCAGTAAAAGCCGTCATCGCTGGTGTCGTGGCTTGCTTTATACTAACAAACCCTCTTTTAAACATAGTTGGCTACATCGGCGCAGTAAGTGTTGGTCAGTTTAACTACGTAGAGTGGATGCTAACAAAGTCAGCCCTTTTAGCTATCATCGGTGTCATCGCTTGGACGGCATCGCTTTGGACTACAAATAATGCCGAGCTCTACTGCAACTCGCTATATACTGGTCCAGTACTTTCAAGCATAAATTTAAACATAAATAGAAAAAAACTAGTACTAATCGCTGGCGTAGTAGGCACTGTGCTTGGCTCATTTGCCTTTTATCAAATGTTTTTTGCGTCATTTATCACGATACTTGGTACATTTGCTCCGCCTCTTGCTGGTCCGTTAATAGCTGATTATTACATCATCAAAAAAGGAAAATACGACATCGCTAAATTTAACAGCGAACCAGACTATCACATGGCTGGCGTTATCTCATTTGTCATAGGCGCTTTGCTTGGATTTATCTTCCAGTACTATTTGCCACTTCCATTTGACCTACCATCAGGTCTTGTAGCGTTAGTTATTACGATTATTATCTATCCGATATTTTATAAAATTTTTAACAAGGAGATGAGATGAAAAAGGTAGTTTTGAACGAATTTAGCGCAAGAGAGCTAAAACAAAAATTTGAGGCGCACGAGATAGATAGCGCCATCACGACCTTTGGTAGCTGCGAGAGCCATGGCTGGCACCTGCCACTTGGGCCTGACCTTTTTGTGCCTGAAGAGATCGCAAAAAGAGCAGCTCTAAGACTTGGAAAGACTATCGTTGTTCCAGGCGTGCCTTTTGGTACTTCTATACACTACAACCAATTTCCTATGTCAGTCACTCTTAGATTTGAAACCACGATAGCGATCGCTGAGGACATTTTTGAGAGCCTTATAAACAACGGCATAAAACATATCATCATCCTAAATGGCCACGACGGCAACATCCCTGCCCTTGAGATCGCCGCTAGAAAGGTAAAAGATAGACACAAAGACGCTGTTTTGGTCTTTATACCTGCTTGGTGGAACATCACAGGAGCTAGACTAAAAGGTACTTTTGACGTCTGGGACGGACTTGGTCACGGCGGAGAGGGCGAGACTTCTATAACAATGGCAGTTAAGCCTGAGCTTGTAAATTTAGAGTACGCAAAGTCACAAGTGCCTCATGACGTTATCGGTTTTGGCGAGTTTAGCACCATCATCTGGGATATCAAAGAGGTAACAGAGACAGGTGCAACAGGAGATAGCACAAAAGCTAGCCTAGAAAAAGGTCAAAAGATGCTTGATTGTGTGACTGACTACGTTGTAGAGATCGTTGAAAAGCTTGAGAAAATGGGCTGGAAATACGACCACAGAAAATAAATTTATGTGTGCTAGAGATAGCACACATTTTTACTGCTTAATTCTTCACTAGATTTATAAAACAAAATTTGAGATACAAGCTAAAGGTTAAATTTGATAGATAGTAGAAATTTAAAAGAGAAAAGCCATATAAAAATATGGCTTTAAATTTTAATGCTCGTGCTCGCTAATAGCGACTGCGCCTGCTAGATAAACGTAAGTTAGCATCATGAAGATAAATGTTTGCAAAACAGCCATAAGTGTTAGAAGTGCAAAGGCTGGAAGTGGAGCAAACCAAGGTGCAAGTGTAAGCATCGCAAGTAAGAACAAATCATCGCCCTTGATGTTACCAAAAAGACGGAAAGATAGCGAAACTACACGTGAAAGATGTGAGATGACTTCAACTGGAAACATTATAGGAGCTAGAAATTTGTTTGGTCCCATGAAGTGTCCAAAGTATTTGAAAAAGCCATTTTCTTTAATGCCCTCAAAGTTGTAGTAAATAAATACAACCAAAGCCAAAACTAGAGTTAAATTTAAGCTTGAGCTTGGTGACTCAAAGCCAGGGATGATGCCGATGACGTTTGAGAAAAATACGATAAAGCCGATAGTTGCGACAAGTGGAAGGTATTTTCTAGCTAGCTTTTCACTACCTAAAGTATCCTTGCCCATAGAGATAACGCCCTCTAAATAAGCCTCAACTATGTTTTGAAGGCCTCTTGGCACAAGCTGCATTTTACTCCTTGCGATGTAAGCAACGATAAGGATGATCAAAGCTACAAGGCAAAAGTGAAACGCATAGACAAAGGCATGTGAATGGTTTAGCAAATTTGAGAATAGAAACAAATCTTTCATTGATTTACCTTAGATTTAGAATTTTGCGTGATTGTAACAAAATTATTGTTAAAACATTTTTAATTTTAAGCCTTGAAGTAGTCAAAAAGTAGTTTGCAAATGGTCGCTGCGACAACTATCAAAAACATCGTTCTAATAAATTTGACCTCTTTTTTGATGACTAAATTTGAGCCAAAATATGCTCCTAAAATTTGTCCCACAGCCATCAAAAAGCCAACTAGCCAAAGTATCTGCCCGCCGGCTATAAAAACGCCAAGTGCTACGATGTTGCTGGTGAAATTTAAGGCCTTTGTGTGAGCGACCGCCTTTTTTAAATTTAGCCCAATCAAAGCCACCATCGCAAACATCCAAAACGATCCTGCTCCTGGGCCAAAAAAGCCATCATAAAAGCCAAGAATTAATCCAAATATGACATAAAATAGTCTCTCGTTCATCTTTGCAGCCCTGTCGCTATCGCCTATTTTTGGCATAAAAAGCGTGTAGATGAAGATGGCGATTAGCAAAAATGGGATGATGATTTTTAAGAAATTTGCATTTAAAAATAAGATGAGCGTTGCGCCGATGAGAGCTCCGATAAATGTAAAAACTATGCCAACAAAGCACTCTTTGTAATTAATCAGCCCTTTTTTAGTGAAATTTAGCGTTGCCGTGAAGCTTCCAAAGACGCCTTGAAGCTTGTTTGTGCCAAGGGCAAGATGAGGTGGCACGCCCATAGCCATGATGGCTGGCAAAGTGATAAGTCCGCCACCTCCTGCGATCGCGTCGATAAAACCACCCAAAAACGCGGCGACAAAAAAAGACAGTGTAGCTAAGTAGGTCAAATTCCATTTTTGTTCTTTGTAAATTTAAGTTAAAAAGCGGATTGTAGTTTAAAATTTTGAAATTTCATCTTAGAAACGGGGGTTAAATTTGAGCGCAAAATTTAAAAAAGCCTTTAAACATATAAATTTAAAGGCTTTTTGTGGGGTTTAATTATTTAATAACGCCGCAAAGCATTCTAGCGCCGCCGCCGCCAAGTGCTTTTGGTTGGTCACTGTGGTTGTCGCCACCGACGTGAACCATTAGTGAGTGACCTTTTAACTCGTCAAGATTTTTTATCTTTGGAGCTAGCACTGGGTAGTTTGCATTGCCCTCAGCATCTACGTAAAGTGCTGGTAGATCGCCTTTGTGACCCTTATCGTCCCATGCAAATGAGTGCATCTTTGTCTCAGCTGGATCCCAGTGACCACCTGCTTTCATGCCAAGGCCTTTCTCAGTCGCGCCACAATCAGCATTTTGATGAACGTGAAAGCCGTGAAGTCCTGCAGGAAGACCTTTTAAATTTGGAAAAAACGCAACGCCGTAGTTTGTCTTAACAGCTACTACTTCGCCAACGCTCTTATCGCCCTTTTCGCTTAGCTCATTAACAGGTATGACTAGATGTTCGCCAGCCTTTGGATCAAAGTGATGACCCTCGTGAGCAAAAAGTAAAGTTCCTAAAACTGCACTTAGTAAAACGATTTTTTTCATACAAGCTCCTTATGGATAAAATTGTATGGCAAGTCTATCCTAAATTTAAAAATTTAGCAATAATTTTTATTTTTTAAGATTTTTTACGATAGTTTCTAGCTCTTTGCTCTGCCCTATCCTGTAAAGCGCAAAGTCGTATTTTATAGGGTCAAGCTCGTCAAATTCTCTAAGTTTTTTTGTAAGCTCCATGACCACTTTGAAGTCGTAACTCTTTCTGTTTATAAGTCCTAAATTTAATGAAACCCTATGCGTATGCACGTCAAGTGGCATCAAAAGTCTATCTTTTGGCAAATTTTTAAATAGCCCAAGGTCGATATCGCTATCTCGCACCATCCAGCGAAGATACATATTATAGCGTTTATATGGACTTTGTGGCTCTTTGCTAAAGCTCTTGCCAAAGAAAAACTCATATCCGTCTGAGCGGTAAGAATTTAGCCCATAAATAAATTTAATAAGCTCATTTACGCCCTCTATCATCTCGCCATTTTTTGCAAGACCTTGGCGTAAAATTTCTTCTATGTCGCCCTCTTTTTTCAGGCGTGAAAGCGTGATGAAAATTTCTTTTACGTCGTTTTCATTTTGAAAGCGGTATTTGAAATTTGACAGATTTTTCTTGATATTTTGCTCGCTCTCATCAAGCAAGCTAAATTCAAGCGAATTTAGAAATTTCACTATCATTTTTGCGTTGCCATAGGCAAATAACGCACAAATGAGCGCTATGTTTGGCTCTTTAAATTTAGTAGCTACTTGAAGTGGATCCGGGGCGTCAAATAGCCCCGAATTTGTATTTTTACTAATTACGTGTGAGTCTAAAAGGCTCTTTAGATCGCTCATTGTTTTAGTGAAAGAAGCGTGTCAAGCATCTGATCAACTGTCGTGATGATCTTTGCTGCTGCGCCGTAGCTTGCTTGAAAGCGGATCAAGTTTGTAAGCTCTTCGTTGGTATCTACGCCACTTGTTGATTGAAACTCCTCTTCAGCAGTCCTTTGCAAAGATGTATTTGTGTCGTGGATGGTATTGTTCGCCTCGGTATCGCTCGCCATATCGGTCGTAAAATAACGATAATATCCCTCGATCGTCTCATCTCTATCAAGCGCAGTGCCACTTGAGTAAAATGTCTGCTTTTGGTACTGAAGTTGGATCATCTTGTTTGCAACTTCGTTGTTACCCACGACTGGCTTTGAGTAGGCACGAAGCTTTGTATGATCTTGGGTGAAATTTTGATTGATGCCTATTGTATTTGAGTTTGTGCCAGAGAAAAATCTGTTGATACCAACAACGCCTGGGAAATTTGTGCCGTGATCGACTATTGAGATGCTATAAAGCCCTTGAGCTTGCTTTGGTATGAGCGCAAATGTGCCTTGATGCGTGTTTTTATCATAAAAATACGACGCTTCAAAAAAGTCATCAACGTCATTTAGCATGTTATTATCGTTGTTATCGTCTGAATTTGAGTTAAAATCCTGCACAACAGAGTTGCCGTATTTTGTATCGTTCATCGTCGTAGTGCCGTTTATCTCGATGGTCTTTTTGGCTACAACGTTGCCCTTGTTGTCATAAACTATGGCATCAAAGCTGCCGTTTCTTATGCTGTTGTCGTGGTTCATCAGCGTCTTGTCGTTTTCTAGGTAGCTGATCGGATCTGAGTTTGAAATTTCAACCGCAGACTCGGCATAAACGTTGTTTGTGCTTGTTATTAAAGTCTTTGAAAATGTATTTAGATTGTCAATATATTTTTGGATGATACCATCGCTAAATTTATCATTATCTGGCTCGTAGTTACGGCCTCTAAGATCAAGCGCAGCGCCTATCTTGCCATTTGTGATCTTCTCCTCCATAGGGATGCGTCTGCCATCTTCTCTTTCATAATAAATTTTCGTGTATTGCCCACTCTCGGTTGAGCTCATAGAAATTTCATGAAAATTTACGCCATCAACGATGCTCACACCGCCGATATTTAGGTTGTAGTATCTTCCTTGATCGCTTATGCCTGTATCTATCCTTGACTCGCTTTTTAGATCGCTTTTATAAACAGCTGTATTTACCAGCTTTGACATAGCAAGCTCGAGCTCATCGCGCTTATCACGAAGGTCGTTTGCATTTATCTTGATGCCAGCGTCTGCGCCAGATTCAACTCTTTGAATTTGTTTATTGATATTTGCTATTTGCTTGCCAAGTGAGTTTATCTCATTTATATTTATCTTTATAGTCTCATCTATCTGCGTGTGCATATCATAAAGCATCTTTGATGAGCGGTTGATGCTAGCTGTTAAAACGCTAGCTTTGTTTATCAAATTTACCTTTTGAGCGCCCTCGTCTGGGTTTGAAGCAAAGTTGTTCCACGCTGCAAAATACTCCTGTATATCTTTTACCATGCCATTATCTTTTAGATCTGGGAAGTATTTTGTCGCCTCTTGTAAAATTCTCTGTTTATAGCCTGTATTTTCTAAATTTGATGATGAATATTTTAATCTTGAATAGGCAAACTCATCGTGAAGTCTTGTCACAGTATCTACTTGCGTACCTGTGCCAACGCCACCAGGGACAGTGTTCATCGCTGGAGATGCTGACTGGACTACACGTTGTCTTGTGTAGTAGTTACTATCGGCGTTTGTGATGTTGTTTCCAGTTGTGCTTATTTGCACCTGGGCTGCATTTAGCCCTGAAACGCCTGTGCCTAATGACATAAAGATATTAGCCATTTGTTAAACCCTTGATTTGTAAAAATTATTATCTGTGCCGCTGCCGTCTTGGCCGTATTCATTAGTCTGAGTACCAAAGATTTTTTTGCTAAGCGAGTCAAAAAACTCCTTAACAACAACGACGTGTCTTGCATATTCTTTATTTACTTTATGCAAAATTTCAAGCTTTGAACGCATAAGCACTAGCTTTGACTTCACTTCATCATCTAAAACATTTGCAAGTGTCATAGTGCCACTCTCTTTTGAAACTCTTAATAGCTCTTTATCCAAAGCTCTTTTAGTATCTTCAAAAGCGCGAACGAGAGCATTTTTCTTTTTCACGCTCTCATCAATACTTGAGTGCTTCGCCTCTTTTATGTTGGCGATATCTTGCATCGTTAAATTTATAAGCTCGTCTAGCTCGCCTATGGCCTCGTCCAAAAGCTTCTTTATCATTTAAATTCCTTTAAATTTACAGCAACGCATCAGCCACAGCTTTTGCTGTTTTAGAGATATCCACCTGATAGGTGCCATTTGCTATTGCATCAGCTATCTCTTTTACTCTTGCGTTTTCGTTTGTTTTTACTTCTTTGTTTTCATTTTCAACTCTAGCATCGCTATTTTTATTTAGCGTATTTGCCTGGTAGTTTGGTCTTTGGTTCAAAGGAGTTATCATATCCATACCTCTTAAAATAAAATGTTTATATCACTACATCGGCAAAATATAAATTTACTTAAGAGTCTCTCTTTAAAAAATCGTATAAAAGTTCTGAAAAACCTAAATTTCCACTCAAAGCTTTGCTCATAGCGTCGTTATACATAGACCTGTAAATGTCGCTGCCAGCGGCTTTTGGATAGAGTGAGTTCTTGTCATCTTCTTTTAAAGCGATATCAAGAACAGCTTTTATCATAAATGCTTCAAAAGCATCAGTTTGCTCTTTTAAAAGTGCATCTTGTTTGGCATTTGCATTTTTTATCTTGTTTGCTGAGATGTCACTATATGAATTTAGTGCTAGGGTGTTGTCTATTTGCATTATATTATCTCCAGATCGACTTGTATCGCGCCAACTCGTTTTAAATTTTCAAGTATCGAGATGATGTCACTTGGTGTTGCTCCAAGCTTGTTTAGCGCTCTTGTCACGTTTGCGACGGTTGTTTTTTCGCCTGAAATTTTAAGTAAATTTTGACTAGGAGCCACCGAGGTGTCGCTACCTATATTTACATCATTTTGCGCCGCCTCTTCGTAGCTGTTTGGCTCTATCTTTATAGTTATAGCACCATGAGTTATCACGACTGGACTAACTACTGCGTTTATACCGCTAACTATCGTGCCAGTTCTCTCATCAACTACGATCTTCTCATCTGGCTTATACTCGACATCAATATCAAGCACCGCACTTGCAAGCTCGATGATACTAACATCATCTGGCTTTTTAACGATAACCGTTCTTGGATCGATCGCCTTTGCGGTGTCGTCTGAGATGTTTGCATTTATGGCGTTTTGGATATCAAGGGCGGTTTTAAAATTTGTATCTTTTAGGCTTAGTTTTATGCTATCTTGATTGTAGATATCGTAAGTTACTTCACGCTCCACAAGGGCACCATTTAAGATAGTGCCAACGGTTGGGTGATTGCCGCCACTTCTGCCCGCGCTCTTGCCACCGATACTTAGAGGTCCTTGAGCCAAAGCGTAGATATCGCCATCAACGCCTTTTAGTGGGGTCATAAGAAGGGTGCCACCTTGCAAGCTTTTTGCATCGCCGATAGATGAGATCTCGATATCAAGCTTGTCGCCATGCCTTGCAAATGCAGGCAATTTTGCTGTCACCATAACAGCGGCTGCATTTTTAGACTTGATATCATCTGGATTTATCTTGACATTTACGCCTTGAAGCATGTTTGATAGCGACTGGATCGTAAATTTTGACGTTGAGCCATCACCTGTGCCGTTTAGTCCGACAACTAAACCATAGCCTATTAGCTGGTTATCCCTTACGCCAACGATGTTTGCAAGCTCTTTTATCTGCGTAGCAAAGGCTGAAGTAGCTATCACTGAAGCTGCTACAAAAGATAAAAATTTATTCATATTTTTTCCTAAAATTTAGCTATTTTAGGTTTTTAAAGCAAAAGATGTTCCAAATTTTTACTGAAAATAAGAGAGAGAAGTAGCTCCAAATTTTTTAAATTTGATAAGTTTAAATGCAGAAATTTCATCGCCAAATTTAAAGTCGCTGTTATGCTCAAAAACTATCATGTAAATTTTCTCTTTTTTTAGCTGTAAGATCAAATTTACGAGCTTTTCATAGATATCATCAAAGCCAGCCCTTATGTCAAATGGCGGATCAAGATAGAGTAAAACCTTGCCATTTTGCGAATTTACAAGATCAGGCAAAAGCGAAAAGCTGTCGCCATTTATCGCTTTTAAATTTGGACTTTGTAGGCTTGCAAGGTTGCTTTGCGTGATCTTAAAAGCAGCCCTATCTTTTTCGATAGCGATAGCCTCGCGCGCTCCGTTGCTAACAGCCTCGCTTGCCATCACGCCGCTTCCGCCAAAGCCCTCTATAAATGTAAGTGAGTAAATTTCATCTCTAATGACGTTAAAAAAGGACTCTTTTACGATGCTTTTTGTGCTTCTTGTCGTGCTTAGACTTGGTAACTCAAGCCTTTTGCCTTTAAATTTACCACTTGAAATTTTGGTATAAAGTTTCACTGATTTGCCCTTAAAATTTCAAGCAGATCGGCTTTAAATTTATCTACCAAATTTGAGACTTTTTGCTCCAAACTCTTTTCATTTGCTATCTGATCTGGCTCTTTTGCCTTTGAAATTTGTGTGGCTGAGTAAAACTCCTCGAGCGTATCAAGAAGAGTGGCTCTTGTGAATGGATGAGAGAGATGAGCGTTCTTACCTATTATAAATAGCGGTTTTTTTGTGACGATCTCGCGGTCACTTACTACAAAATCACAATCTTTATGATGAGCGGCTAAATTTCCACAAAAAAGCAGCAAGGTCTTTTGCAGCAAAATGCAGTCGCATTCAAATGAAATTTTCATATCCCGTCCTATAAATTTTGCTCGATTTTAACCTAAATAATCAAAAATTTATATAAATACTAAAGGAATTTAAAATTTTACCGATGTAGGAGCTAGCGTAAGTTTTAAGGAGTAAAACTATGGAAATTTTCAAAGCAGCGGCAAATCAAACACTTGATGCAAACATGAGCACGTCGGCTCAGCGTCAGATAGACAGCAGACCTATCGAGCACTCTGATGTCAAAGTAAATGCCGACAAAAACGGCAAATCAAAGGATGCTAACGAGCTTGACGGACTTAGCAACGAGGATCTTGCTAGAAAGACAAGAGAGGTCACTGATAGGCTAAACTATCAGATGCAGCAGCTCGATACCAATGTAAGATTTGCTTACAACGAGAAGTTAAATTTAATGGTAGTGCAAGTAAAAGACGCCAAAACAGGCGAAGAGATAACACAGCTTCCGAGCAAAGAAGCTATAAAAATCAGCGAGTATTTCAAAGAAAGTATCGGAATACTTTTTGACAAGGAGAGTTAAAAATGGCAGTAGGTAACGTAACAAATTTAGGCATCGGTACAAAAAATAGCGGCCTAAACGATGAGCTTATCAAGAAACTAAAAGAGGCTGATGAGGCTGGACAGATCAAACCACTTACAACAAGACTAGAGAAAAATGAGCTTAAGCAAAAGGACCTTGCAGCGCTAAAAACTCTTGTTAGCAACGTAAATGTTAGTGGCAAAACACTTGGCGGCGAGGCACTTTATCTAAAAAGAAATACCAATAACGCTGGCAAAAGCGTCACAGCTTCAGCGGCAAACGGCGTTAGCGTGCAAAGTTTTAGTATCGATGTGCAAAAACTTGCTCAAAAAGATACATTTCAAAGCAAGAATTTCAAAAATTCTTCAAGCATGGTGGGTGCGACAAATACTGGCTCATTTGACGTTGAGATCGATGGACAAAAATTCTCTATCGGTGTGACAAGATCGACAACTTATCAAGATATCGTTGATAAGATAAATGACGTAAGTGGCGGTAAATTACAAGCTAGAATTTTAAATGTTGGTGGCGATAAACCAAATCAAATAATGCTTCAATCAGGCAGCACTGGGGCTACACAGACTATTAAATTTTCAAACGACACTGCTGGCATTTTAGACAAGCTTGGCTGGGATGATACGCAGTTTCAAGACACAGACGAGCACGGCACAGCGCTAACAAATCCTGATGGCACGCCAAAGATGACATCAAATTTGGAGAAAAATAGAATTCTAAAAGCGCAAGATGCAGAATTTACATATAATGGCGTAAATATCAAAAGAAGCAAAAATAGCTTTGATGATCTAAGACCGGGTGTAAATATCACGCTAAATGAGACTGGCAAGACAAACGTAAGCATCTCTCAAAACACTGAAGAGGTCGTAAAAGCGGTTGAAGAGTTTATAAAAGACTACAACCTAATGACAATGAACCTTGAGATCGCTACAAAATATGATGAAGAAAAAGGTGCTGGTACTTTTCAAGGTGTGAGTGAAATTTCAAGCCTTAGATCAAACATCGGACGTCTAGTAAATGGTCAAGATAGCGAAGGCAAAGCGCTAAGTAAATTTGGCATAGTGCCTGACAAAGACGGTCAGCTTCAGCTTGATCTAAATAAATTTAACGCAGCTCTTAGCAAAGATCCAGAAGAAATTCAGAAATTTTTTATGGGTTCAAGCAAGACTGAGCCGATAAGCTACATGGGTAACTCAACCGTTAGCGCAGGTGCGTTAAACATCCAAGCTGGCGATCTAACGATAAATGGCAAGTCAGTTATATTTTCAACCACAGCTGGTTCAACAGCTGAAGATAACGCTCTAAAACTTCAACAAGCTATCAATGACGCTGGTATCGACGGTGTCACAGCTAGCCTTGATCAAAGCGGCAAGAGGATCATCTTAAAAAGAAGCGATGGCGAAAATATCGAAGTAAAAGGCAAAGCTTCTGCACTAGCAACTCTTGGTATGAGCGAAGCCACTGTAAATCCAGTGACTAAAAAAACTGATGGTCTATTTACAAAGCTAGCTAAGATGCTTGATGGTGCTGTTGGCAAAGAAGGTACGATGATCGCTATGCAAAATCAGCTAAAAGATGAGAGTGAGTCTATCACTAAAAACAAAGAGAGCACTCAAAAGCTTTTAGATGAGAAATATACAACGATGCAAGAACGCTTCATCAAGTATAACGCTATCATCGCAAGTTTAGAAAATCAGTTTGCTACACTAAAATCAATGATAGATGCTGAGCTAAACAATAAGAACTAAGAGAGAAAAATGAATCAAAGTGCATATAGTGCATACGCACAGTCGAGTTTCGGGGGCATCGAGTCCCCGACTAAATTAATAGAAATGCTTTATGACGGAATTTTGAAATTTATATTTCGCACAAAAAAAGCGATCGAAGCTGGAGATATAGAGAAAAAAGTCTATTATATAAACAGAGCAAACGCTATCTTTGTCGAGCTTTTAAACTCGCTTGATTATTCTCAAGGCGACGTGGCTCACTACCTTAGCGGACTTTATACAAGACAGATGCAGCTTCTTGCTATGGCAAATATCCAAAATGATATTAACGCGCTAAATGAAGTAACAAATGTCGTAAAGCAGTTATCAGAAGCATGGAGGGAGGTAACATCAGGTGAATAGCTGGATCAATGAATTTAAGCTAGCGTTAATAAACGAAGACACAAGAAAGCTAGCTGCACTATCACAAAGCTTTAGCGAAGATATGTTTAAAAGCTTAGCTTCGGCTCAAGAAGCACAAGCGCTAATAGGCGGTGCGATAGAGCTTTTTAAAACTAAATCTTCACACATCCAAAACGAGCTTACAAAATTACAAAAAGCTCAAAAATACGTAAAAAACTAATCTAATCTCAAACTTTCAAGGCACGGCAAATTTGCCGGTTTTGTCTTGAAAATCGTTTAAATTTACCAACTGCTTGCTACTTGAAATTTACTCTAAATTTAAGCAAAGGCACGGCGTTAAGCCGAGTTCTGTCTTGAGCGATCATTTATCTACGCTTGCTTTTACAAACAAGCTCTAGCGAAGGGTTTTAATATAAGACCAAAACCATCCCTTCTTACTGCAAGTTGGGTTTATATGGCCACGCAAGTTACCAAGCGTGCCGGTGGGCTCTTACCCCGCCGTTTCACCTTTACCGCCAAGGCGGAAGTTTGCTTTCTGTTACACTATCCCTTAGGTTTCCCTAGCCATCCGTTAGATGGAACTTTGTCTTATCGCAGCTCGGACTTTCCTCTTTTGCAAGATGCAAAAGCGACCGCTTACCGTGCCAGAGCGTGATTATATTTAAAAATATATAAATTTACCCTGCGACCAAATTTTTCATCAAATTTTGCAAATTTATCTAGGAATTTTTTTGATTTTTGAGCATAAATTTTGTCACAACTTGGTATGAAATTAATTTTTTTATTTAATCTTTTTAAAATTTCTTTACAAAAACAAGAGTAAAACGCTCCAAATTTCACTTTTTTGTTATTTCTCTTTGAACCTTAAACCATTCTAATAAAATAGACAACAAATCAACAAAATGATACAAATTTAAATTTTAATCCCTCAAAAGCGCAAATTTCTTGCTTTTGCCAAACTATAAATTTTGCTTAAAAAGCTAAATTTAAATAGCAATTTTTTATAAATTTTTACTCCAGTTTCATAAAAGTTATAGTTATAAATATAAAGCAAACAAAAATTTAAAATTCGTTATTTTTCCCCGAAATTCTATATGTTTTACGAGAAAAAATTTGTATAATAAACCCTTAAAATCTAAACCAAGGAGGATATAGATGAATTTGCGTAGCATCTTAGTCAAGGTCTCAGCGATCATCGCTTTAGTTCTTGCCATTTGTATGGCTTGCTTTGTTTTCTACACGTCACATATCTTAGAGCGTGAGATCAAGGAGGGAGTAGAGACAACTATCCAGCAAAACGTTGCACTTGCGATAGACACAGTTGAGCTATTTGATGAAGATAACGAAGATAATGCAAAACTATATATGCATATCTTAAAAGAGGCTTTAGGCAACATAAGAGCCACTAGCCAAACCATAAAAACAGAAAACGACGATGCTTTAGAGCTTATCTCAGATAAAATGGGCGTGTTAAATAACAACCACGAGATATCTGATAAGATCAAAAAGCTAACAAACGGCGGTATCCCAACCATCTTTGCAAAATCAGGCAATGAATTTGCTGCTGTATCTACCTCACTTTTACTAGATGATGGCAGTAGAGCACTTGGTATGCTAAACAAAACAATATATCCAAAGATGATGAATAAAGAGACATATGTTGGAGCTCTAAATATTTTTGGTAGAAACTATATGTGTGTTTATGAACCAGTCATTCAAAACGGCGAAGTTGTAGCGGTTTTATTTATAGGTTACGACTTTACTGAAGGCTTAGAAGATCTTCAAAAGACAATGTCACAAATGAAGTTAGGCGAGCGTGGCTATTTCTCTATCTTTAATACAAAGACAAATGTCTATGACATACACCCAAAACTAGCCGGCAAAGCACCAGAAGGTCAGCTAAAAGATATAGTTGATGACATAGTAAAAACTAAAGAAGGTGTCAAACTCATAAATGTTGATGGAGTTGAGAGAGTAGTTGCATTTGAGCCATTTGATAAGCTAAACTGGATAGTGCTTGGCTCAGCTGTTACTGATGACTTTTTAACACCTCAAAAAGTAGTTAGCAAAAACTTCATCATCGCAAGCATTATAGTTACTTTGCTTCTTATCATAGTATCTATCTTCTTGCTTAAAAAGCTAGTTGCAAACCCTATCGATAGACTAGGAGCAAATTTAAATTCTATAACATCTGACTTTACTCTTAAAATTCCAATCTACGGCAAAGATGAGATAGCTAAAATAAGCAACGATATAAACAACTTCATAGAGCGCATAAGAGTGCTTATAAGCGATACTAAAAACCTTTCAAGTGAAAACAGCTCAGTAGCAAATGAACTAAGCTCTACCTCTCTTCAAACAGGCAAACGCGTAGAAGAATCAACCCAGATCGTTGAAGAGACAAATCAAAAATGTAAGTCTATGCAAGAAGCTATGAAAGAGTCTCTATCTATAGCTCAAGCTGGTAAAGATGACCTTCAAAAGGCAAGCACTCATATAAAAACAGCTACTGAGGCTATCAGAGCCCTATCATCTCAGATCATAGACTCTGCTAATGTAGAAAATCAAATGGCTGGCAAGATCGAGCAGCTTAGCCGTGATGCTGAGCAGGTTAAATCAGTCCTTGTTGTTATCAACGACATCGCTGATCAGACAAATTTACTTGCACTTAATGCAGCAATAGAAGCAGCAAGAGCTGGCGAGCATGGACGTGGCTTTGCAGTTGTTGCTGATGAAGTTAGACAGCTAGCTGAGAGAACTCAAAAGTCTCTAACAGAGATAAATGCAACCATCAACGTTATCGTTCAAGCGATCAATGATAGCAGCGAGCAAATGGGCATCAACTCTAAACAAATTCAAGAGCTAACCCATGTGGCAAGTGACGTTGAAAAGACTATAAATGATATGAGCGCAACGATGAATAACGCCATAGCGATGTCTGATAAGACTATGCAAGACTACATCGCAACTGGCAAAAATGTAAATGAGATCATGGATGGCATCTCAGAGATCAATCAAATTTCATCTGAAAATGCTAGAAGCGTCGAAGAGATAGCTTCTGCAGCTGAGCATCTAAACAAGATGACAGATGCGCTAAATACTAAACTAAGCGTCTTTAGAACTTAAGTTTTTACCTCTTAAATTTAATGTTTTAGGTCTAGCTTTAGCTAGACCTTTTTAAATTTAAACCAGCTAGATTTAGCCAGCCACCCTTTTAAATCTATCTTTATAAAACTAGTAAAAATTTGGCTTGATAGATTATATCTCTTATCTTCGCTAAATTTTTACGTTGTTTCTACTTGAAGTTGCGATCACAAGAGAAAAAACTCTTAAAAAATATTGCGATACTTTGCCTTAAATTTTTGCATTCAAATTTATAATTAAATTTTTAAATTTTACTTACTCAACCATGTATACTAAAAATACAAACTATATAAATCTCTAAATCCTAAGCTGTAGTGCAAGATATGGGAAGCTTGTGAGCGACATGACGATTGCAAAATGCGGATCTTTTAAGCTTATTTTCGGATATAATTGGCTCTTAAATTTAAATATCTTTTAAAAGGAATAAAGGAATGGCAAATATTTTTCTTTGCTCCTACTTCGCGGAGGTTGCGAGCAAGATCAATGAAGTGGTAGATTTTCAAGGTAAGCATGTTGCTTTTATCGATACGGCAGCAAAATTTGAAGAGGTGAATTTTTACGTAGATGAAGCGGTGAAAATTTTGGAAAAATTTGGTGCGAAGCTGACTCGTATTGATATTTCTTGTGTTAAAAACTTGGTTACGCAGATTTCTGAATGTGATGAGTTTTGTGTTGCAGATGATAAAATTTTAGCTACTATTAATAAGTGCGACATCATTTATGTAAGCGGCGGAAATACATTTTATCTGCTTAATGAGCTGCGAAAATCGTGCGCCGAACAAGCTATAAAAAACGCGGTTAAAGCTGGTAAAATTTACGTCGGTGAGTCAGCAGGGGCGATCGTGGCCGCACCAGACACGAGATATGCTACGCTTATGGATAAAAGTAGTGTAAACATGAGTGATTTTACAGGATTAAATTTGGTTGATTTTTGCGTAGTGCCGCACTTTGGCTGTGAGCCTTTTGTGGAGGCTACTCACGAGATAATGGAGAAATTTGGGGACTTGTACGATTTGCGACCTATAAATAATGCTGAATTTATTGCGCTTTGAGATAAAAATTTATGCGATCTCTGATAAAACATACGCCAAATATTTACTCAGAGCATTTTCCCTATAAAATCACTTTTTGTCTGCAAATCTTCCTTATAAATAAAGAAAATAATTAAAACGCAAAGTTTAATTTTTAAGGCTAGAAAATTAAGCAAAAACCGCTATAATTTCGCTCTGGCACGGTAAGCGGTCGCTTTTGCACCACGCAAAAGAGGAAAGTCCGAAAATTTACCCTACTCAAATATATTTTTATGCAAAATTTCTTCTAACACAACCGTGGCGTATGAGCCCTTTTGAAGTGTGAAATTTAAGCTAAAATGAGCGTTTTCTTCGTTGTATTTGTAGCTTGTATTTTCAAGATACGCCCAGTTAAAGCGCCTTGAGCCAGCGATCTTTGAAGTAAGCGAAAATGCCTCAGAGAAAATTTCATCCTCAAGCTCTTTTGCCACGCCACTTGCCTCATAGGCCTTTGCGCCGACTATAAGTCCAAGGCTCGTGATATCACGCCTAGCAAATCTTTGCGCCTCTTGATCTAAATTTTCACACAAAAAGAGCTTGCCAAACGGATAGTGCCCCAAGACCTCTCCTGGCAAAAGCTTAAAAAAACTCTCCTGTGCCTTTATCGCCTTTAGTTCATCTTTGCTAAAGTTTTTATAAATTTCACCTAGCTCACTTAGGCTAAAGTCGCTTACAAACCTTGAAATTTCGACCCTTTTGCTAAGATAGCGGTTAAAAAGATCGCTTTGATAGGCTGAGATCAAAAAGTCATTTAGCTTTACGTTTTTGCTCTTTTTACCATTTATCGTGCCGTTTTTAAGTAGCTCCAGCCCCGTTGCTGCGTTGTCGCCAAATTTACCAAAGCGCTGATAGCCAAAGTAGTTTGCATAGCCCATTTTATCGATATTAGTAAATGCCTGCTCTAGCTTTTTAGCGCTACTTGGCAGCACCTTTTTTAGGCGGATGAAAAAGCTATTGCCCTTTAGATGTCCGATGCGAAGCTTGTTTTTATGCACGTTTAAATTTAAAATTTTCATCTTTTCATGGCTAAAGTTTGCAAGCGCGCTCTCAAATTTACGAGGCATCGAGATAAACTGTGTCGTCATGCCTTGCTTGTCTTTTAGCCCAGCATAGCCAAAGTCGCGCATCTTAGCCCCTGTAACCTCGCTTAAGGCGTGCAAAGCGTCGCTTGTCGTCATATCTTTTTTAGAAATTTCAACGATCAAGTGCTCGCCGTCACCACTAAATTCATAAAGTGGTATCTCGCGCACGACAAAATCATCTGAATTTTTAGAAAAATATGCCTCGATGGGCGCATGAGTGAGCGCATATAGCGGCTTAAAAGTGGTGGCTTCTTGCATTTTGTCTTAACCTTTTGTGTGAAATTTTTGCAAAGATGTTGATCTTTGTCCTAGTTTTTGCGGCGATCCTTTTTATAGCGCTTAAATTTTTAGGGCTAAAGGTAAATAAAACCTCGTACTCCTCGCCGCTACTAAGCTCAAATTTGCTTAGTTTTTTTGTAAATTTAGCGCCCTTTTTGCTAGCCTTTAAAAGCTTGCCAAGATCGGTTTTTAGCCCATCTGAGATATCCATGGCGGAGTTTATAAGATGAGCTGCTTTATAAAAAAATTTATCTCTTAAAACAGGCTTTTTAAAGCGTGAGTTTTTAGAAATTTGAGCCAGTCTTAGAAGCGAGTTTAGCCCCTTTTGGCTGCCTCCAAGCTTGCCTGTAAATGCAACAAGATCGCCAAATTTAGCATTTTTTCTAAGCACTGCCCTGCCCTTTAGCTCGCCGATCACGCTAACGCTTATGTTTAAAATGGGGCTACTTATCGTGTCGCCGCCTATTATCTTTACGCCAAACTCCTCGCACGCCCTATTTATGCCTCTACTTAGCTCGCTGATCTGGCGCGGCGTGAAGCTCTTTGGCAGACTAAGCCCAAGAAGGGCAAATTTAGGCTTTGCATTCATCACGATCGTATCTGAAAAATTTACGATCATCGCCTTGTAGCCGGTCTCTTCAAGGCTTAGCCAGCCAAGCTTAAAGTGCGAATTTTGCGCAAAAATGTCCTTGCTAAAGACCATTTTGCCGGCCACTGCCGCGTCATCGCCGATATATGCGTTACTAAAGCGTTCAATCGTGAAATTTTCTTTATCCATTGAGCTATTATAATGAAACTCCTTTTAAATTTAGGATAAAATAAGCCCAAAAAAAAGGATAGAGATGCAAAGAGTTGAGATTTTTAGATTTGACGCGAAAAGAGATGTTTTGGCATATTTTAAGCCATATTTTTTAGAGATTTCAGACTTTGCAAACTTAAACGAGCTTTTTGCCCACGTAAAGAGCATAGACCCCTACTTTAGCCCATTTGAAGGCTTTGTCAAGGTAAATGACGTCGTAGTTAGCACCGCCCAGCCACTTGCAAATTTAGCTCAAAAATTTGGTAGCGAGCTTTGCATAGCTCCGCTTGATGAAAAAAGAGCGGTTTTAGACCTAGTCATAAACGATGATGACTTTTGGGCGAAATTTGAGCCATTTGCTAGCTTTTGCAAAAGAGCCGACAAAGAGCTTTACGCTAGCTTTAAGCCCTATTTTTACGCTGATTTTGTGAAAGACTATGAGCCAAATTTTATAGGAGCTGCCGCGATAATGCTAGCTCATCATCTTTACAAAAATGAGAAAAACGATGAAATTTTAAAGCTTATTAGCGGTAAAAACGGCGTCTTGATAGCCTGTGAGCTTGATGATTTGCTATTTGAAGGTAGCGAAATTTACAGCGAGGCGATTAGATTTTTCAAAGAAATTTTAGGCGTAAAAGCTGCGCCAAAATATGAAAACAAGCTTAAAAAGATAGAAAAACTTAGTAAATTTAAAGAGTTTAAGATAGCCATAAAAGACAGACTGCCTGCAAATTTAAGCGCATACAAGGCAAATTTTATAGAGCTAAACGCCAAAACGCCTTGCGGATATGAGCTTTTAAAGGCCGATGAAGAGCTAGCTTGCAAGCTTGCTAGTAAGATAATTTTTGCTGCATTTGATAGTGGGGCTGATTTTTTACTAGCTAGCAACGAGGCCGAGTTTTATATCTTTGACACACTAGTAAAAAAGCTTGAGAAGTCTGCCAACAGAAGCTTGCAAGACTTTTATGTCCTAAGAGCGAGCGAGCTAATGGCGCTTGAAAATGGCGAGATACCAAGCGGCCTAAAAGAGCATGTTTTGAAGGTAGGCCTAGTAAATTTGTGAGCTAAATTTACTAAGTCAAATTTAAAGCATTATGGCACTCGTGCGATTTTAAATATTGTATTTAGGGTTTATAATTTTTCTAAAAACAAAAAGCATCATTTAAAACAAGCCATTTTAAACGCTTGATTTACCAAAGCTGGCATAGCATATCTTTTTTAAAAAAACGCACCTGTAATCTGCTAACTTTATTAAATTGAAAAGTTTTGACGCTTCTAGTTATTTAAATTTAAAAGTTTTTACACTTCTGATCTTTTGAATTTAGATGTTTTTATGCTCACATAACAGATCAAATTTAATTTTCACTTGTCTCTTACTCCAAATTTTATCTCTCACAAGGCTAAATCATATTATTTTACATGAATTTTTACATATTATTTTTAGTATTTTTAGAAATTTGAAGTGCTAAATTTGAAAATCTGTAGTTACTGATGTAGTTTTCAAGCCAACCAAGCCAACCAAGCCAACCAAGCCAACCAAGCCAACCAAGCCAACCAAGCCAACCAAGCCAACCAAGCCAACCAAGCCAACCAAGCCAAC
>JAHAKU010000028.1:0-1744 GCA_018371535.1 Campylobacter concisus | reverse complement strand
GAAAATTTCATAAATATTATTGCTTACATTGTGGAAGATTCAGTTAAATAAATAAATAAATTAATTAATATTATAGAAAGAAGGGATTTAAAATGGAAAGAAACAATATTTTTAATTTTGCAACGTCAGAGCTGTCACAGGATGCTTTTATATGTTGGTTATGTAACTGGGTAAATTTTGATGACAATATTTTATCAGAAGATGAAAAAAAATTAAAATTACTTGCAACTGAATTTATTGAAAAAATGTTAGGTGAAAAGCTCGAAGATAGGAAAGTAAATATAAAAAGACAATATCAGAAAATAGACGTACTATTGGAAATTCAGAATAAAACAGAATTTATAACTAATGAAAACGAGAAAAATCCTGTAGTAGATATATATGTAATAATAGAAGATAAAGTTGGAACAGGTTTACATAGCAATCAGATTGAAATATATACAAAATTAATATCTGAAAAAAATAAAAATATAAACAAAGGGAAGGCTCTAATAAAAACAGTATATTATAAAATATATGATGAAGATAATATGGAAAGATTAAAAGAGAATGGTGTGAATGTAATATTAGGAAGAGAAAACATCCTAGAATTATTAAAAGAATACAAGGATAAGATTAATAATTCAATATTTGAAAATTATCATAATTATTTGAGCAATATAGAAACAGATGTAAATTCATATGAAAAAAAGAACTTGGAAGACTGGAATTCAAACTGTTATATCGGATTTTTTAAAGAATTAAAAAACGAAAAAAATTTATTAGAACATGCTATTGGAAGACAAAAAGATTGTAGTTGGGGTTATGTGAATAACTCATCAGGTGGATTTATGGGAATGTGGTGGTTTCCTTTAAGTGAAGAAAAAATTAATAAATTAACAGAAACTTCTGATGAAGATATTTATTTACAAATAGAACAATATAATCAGAAAAATATAATTGCAATAAAATATTCAGTTCCTAAAAAAAATAAAAATAATAAAGAACTTTCAAAAGAAGATTTCGAAAAGAAAGTAACAATTGCTTCCGAAAAACGTAAGGAACTTTTTTCTAAATTAAAAAATAAATTAGAAAATGAGTTGAAAGATATACTAAAATGCGAAAATAAACCAGAAAATATAAAAAAATTCGAAAATATACTAAAAAATGAAAAGTTTCAGAAAAAATATTTTAGAGCAGGTCAGTATATGACAGTAGGATATTTAGAATTTGAAAATATTGATGATTGTAAAGATAAAATAAAAATCCTTCAATATGCTTTAAATCTTTTGTTAAAAGGGTGTGTAAAAATTTTTGTGTAAATCTCTAAATAATATATGATAAAATAACTATATAATATTTGGAGGTTTTTGTTATGGCTAAAAAGAAAATTGACAATAAAATTTTGACTTCTTAACAGCAAATGAATAAAATTTAGTTTCTGTTTTTTAAAAGAAAGTTTACCTTTTACAAGTAAAAAATAAATAATAAAACCTGCTTTAGAATTTTTTTTAACAAAAAGATAGCAAGAAGTCTCCGACTTCTATAAGTGGGAGATGAATTGCTTTTTTTGTAAAAAAAATTGAAAAAAGGATACATCCATGATAAAATTTTTGTATAAAATATTGAAGAGAAATCATTAATGATAAAATTTCTAAAGAAATAATATTCAAAATCAAAAGGAGGTGTAATTTTATGAAATATAATTTAGCATTCAAATACAGAATTTATCCAAATAAGGAGCAAGAATTATTGATAAACAAGA
>JAHAKU010000007.1:0-102357 GCA_018371535.1 Campylobacter concisus | reverse complement strand
CGCCTTGCTCCATCTCGAACCAAGAAGCTAAGCTCGTCCTGGCTGATGATACTCTCCCTTACTGGGATGTTGGAAAAGTAGGTCGTTGCGGGCTTTGTTATTTATCTGCTTAGTTCTTATATTATTAATCCTAGTTTTTGTAAGTGTTACTTTCTACTTAAGTATAAAATTATTGGTTTTTTACTTTCTTATTTGTTTTTAATTGGTTTTTATTGATTAGGTGTAGTAAACTTTTTTATATTTGTTTTTATGTTATTGAGGTGTTTATTTTTTTAATTTTTTATTCTCTTATTATTTTAAATTTTTTATCATTCGTTATTCTTTATAGATTTTTATTGGTTTAATCTGTTTATTTTTTATGAAAAAGTCTCTTGAATGGAGAGTTGCGAGCGAATATGGAAGATTTAATTTCTTAGTTTATTAATTTTTATGTAGTGCTTATTTTTATAATTTTTATTTGAAATATATTATTTATCTAATGTTTACTTTATTACTTTTTAGCTGGTGTGGTTAAAAATGTAATACGTATAGATCCTTTATAATTATTAAATAAAAATGTTTTTATTAAATAGTAAAATATAGGCAGGGTAAATTTATGTTATAAGGTTAAAAGCTTACTAAAAGCACTATTTGATGACGCAAAATTTTAATTTAATACAAAAGACATAATAGATGCATGACTAAAAACACAAAAGCAGGTGGTGGTACAGCTATAAGTATTGGTGACAAGAGCTAGAGCACGAGACAGCCGCAAAAGAGCATAAGCTAGATATGGAGTATGCTATCTTTGGTCTTGGTCGTGACGCTGATGTTAAAAAGAGTGTGTTTAAAGCACCGAGTGTTAGAACTGATGCAACAGCTGGCGAAATGGCAGGCTTGTTTTTATCTCTTGAGTAAAGGTGTGGCTGTATTGGTTGGTAGGTGGTAGTGGTGTTGTATTTTTTCAACTTTGGTGGACTGGAGGGTATTATATCATAGATAATTTTTTAACAGTTTTGATTCTTGCTATTGCTAAAATTTTTTAGTCACTGATAATTACCCACTAACCATAAGTAAGTATAAATATTCTCAAGCCTTTTATTCGAATGTGCCATTTTAATATTTTGGACGCAGGCAAAACTACAAAAGATGTCTTTGTTGACGCTGATCTAAAGCCAGCTATCAATAAGTTAAATTTAAACATTATTTCTACTGCCAATTAAATACTAAAGTTTGCTAGCAAATGATTGAAATTTACTATTGTTAAATCAATAATTTTCATAGTTTTAGACTATCTGACTCAAATTCGCATTAGGTGTATTAATATAAAAGTACAATTTAGTATTAATATACTAAATTTTTTTAGACAAATACATTTTATATCTGTAAAAATTAAGTAAAAAATATATTTATAATAATAAAAAAATATATTTTAAGATTAAAATTATAAATCAGGTAGTATATTTTAATAAATATTAAATTTCATAGAAAGGATAAAAAATGGAATTTTTAATGGTTTTGATGTTTTTTATCGCTGGTCTATTTTTATTGTTTAGGCCGGAAAAAAAGCAGGCTGTAATGGGGTTTGGCATTGCTGGAACGGTTGTGCTTATTGTGATGATGGCATGGGTAAATAAATTTGCCGTTGTGCCAATGGGAAATTTTTAGCAGCAGGCAATGAATAATGAAAAATTTGCATGCTGGGGTGATGACGAAAAGAGATTTTTCAACCTCTTTGCAGCTGCTGCTATTGCTTTGATCGCACTTCCTGTTGGTATTGCGTGTCTGATACTTGGATTTGGCATGGGCGATAGCCCTTGTATCATGTGTTGGCATGAGAGATTTTGCATGGTGGCGATCTCTTTTATGGCGCTTATCGTTGTACGTTACGGCTTTAAGGTTAGGTATCTGGTCACAATCCTCTTTTTGTCGTGCCTTGGGCTATATGATGGCTTTTTACACTATAGTTTAGATGGCATAGGCGGCGGATATCTTGATATAAAGCAAGGTTTTGGGCTTGAAATTTTAGGCGCTCATACGCAGTTTTGGGTTGTTGTCGTACACTTTTGTGTCATTATCTTTTTAGGTGTTATTTTGATGCTTGGTAAAAATGTTGGTAAGATCATGCAAAATAGCGAAGAAAACGCATACGGAGTTGTTTTACCAAATTTCTTATTGGGAAAGATAGCTGTGGCTGTTTTTGTGGTCATTATGGCATTTAACTGCATTCAAGCTTTTATAACAGCTGGACCACCACCATATCTAGCATCGGCTACGCCTTCTCGCATGAGCGCTGATCCTTCTAAATGGTTTTGGGAGTTTGATCACTGGAATGAACATGAGATGGATTTTCGCGAAAGCTGGAATCCAAAACTACCAAATTTACCAAAGTAAGGATATGGAATGAAAATTTTAAATTTAATAGCACTTTGCACTTGCTTGGCATTTGGTGGAGAATTTGATCTAAATGCAGCAAATGGTGCAGTTACAAATCTAACTCCACTAAAAAAAGCTGGACAAATAGAGCTAAAACTAAACAATAGCAATCCAGTTACAGGTCTTGACTATGATAAGGAGAGCAAAAGTTTTTTGGTCGGCACACTAAAATTTGAGCTTTACTCTATGGATGAAAATTTAAATCAGATAAAAAGCTATCTAAGAAGCACGCCTGATTGGATTATACAGATGGAAGATACGGTTGGTGCAAGCTTTTTTAAAGGTTCTCTCGGGCTGATTAGCTATAACAAAACGTATGAATTTTTCAAATTTATGCCAGATCAAAGCAAGGATGATGCAAATAAGGCGTGGAGATATTTGCATGATGGCTATGATAAATTTAGCCTTGATTTTAAGGACCGATACTACACAGTTCGTGCAAAACAGCAGTATATTCTCTCTTGGGATCACTCTGACTTCTATGGCGAATTTTTTATAGCAAGTGTGCCAGATGACATAAAGCAAAGTTGGAGTATTGCTAGTTTTAGTGATAGCGATAACTTTTTGTCTACAGAATTTATTCCGAGCTTTGATGAGAGTCTTGGCGTAAAAGAGGGCAGAGAGATAAATGACTACTATGTCACGGGCATGGATGCGCAAGGCGAGTTTGTTTATCTGCTCTCAAAGCAATACTCAAGCATCCTAAAGCTCGATCCACGTAGCAGAAAGATCGTGGAGGTTTATAGCTTTGAAGGTACGAGCGATGCCCATGCGCTCGCTATTAAAGAGGGCAAATTCTACGTCGCATCCAGAGAGGACGGTGTGAATAAAATTTTTATTTTCGAGAGATAAAATTTAAGCCGTCTTGCGGGCGGCTTTTATTTCTTTAATTTCTGCAAAAAATCAATATCTTTATTGCTGTTTCTTTTTTTAAAGCTTTCTAAAATTTTCTTTTCGACTTCCGGCGACCAATATATTTGTAGATTTTCCTTCGCTCTGGTTATTGCTGTATAAAAAATATTATGCGTTATCATTTCATCAACTTCGCTACTTATTACTACTTTTACGGTTTTGTATTCCAAGCCCTGTGCTTTATGAATTGAAATGGCGTATGCTACATGGAACGGCACGATAGTTTCTTCATCATTATTTTCAGGATTCCCCTCCTCATCAGCCGTTCCGTATTGATTAACATAAAATTTTATCACCGATTTATCGCTATTCTCCAATAACTCAAAATCATACTTTTGTGCATCTAGTCCAGTTATTGATTTTTCAAGTTCGATGCTAAACCAAATTCGTTTTTCTGCAAGCTCAATATTAATAATTTTTCCTTTCATATTATTGTAAATAAGCGGTTTAAATCTTTCTACCTCATTAAACAAAATGGGATCGCCGATCTTATATCTATGAAGACCCCATTCTACAGCTTTTGCTTTATTGGTTTCTTGTAAAATAGTATTTAGGTTATTAATACCATATAGTCCATCGTAATTAAGACATAAAACAATCTCATCATCACTAGCTTCAAAACTTAAATCTTCTAATTTTTGCGAATAGCTTTCTCTTTGTAAAATTTCACTAATACAATCACCAAAACTTCTTACTTCATCCCAAAGCTTTAAAAGTTTTTTATCTTTTGTTCTATATGTTTTTTCAAGTTTAAAGGCTACTTTCCCAATAAAATTAGGAGCGATTTTAAACCAATTTCCAAAAGATATTGCCTCTATCTGATATACATCCCCTACTAAAAGAATGAGCCCAAATTCTACTTTGTTTAGTACTTTTTGCATATCGTCATTGCTTATAGTGCTACACTCATCGATAATTAAAATATCGCATTTTGTATTTTTGCTCGCTATTAATTTAGCAACCGTTTTAAATTCGCTATTTGAATCTGCAAAAATACGTCTTTTTAAATTATCTATCGCGGTATTTGTATTGGCTAAAAATATTTTACTATTTTCTTTAAAAAATTGTGATACGTAATCGATTAAAGTCGTTTTACCAGTACCGGCTGCTCCATAAATTAAAGCAACTTTTGATTTCTCAAATAGATTAATAACAATATTTTCTTTTTCTTTATCATCAATTAGCATCGAATTTTTCTTTATCCACTCTTTTACAGAATTTGAGTAGTTTTGAATACCGCTCTGTGTCAATTTGTCAAGCCCATCAATAATTTCGATAGATTTTTCGACATATTCTTTGATATAAAAGTAACTTTGAAATTCCTCAATTCTCCTACCAGTATGCCCTTTTGGATTCTTTTCGTTTCCTGTCCATAATTTTGAGTTAAATTGAGATCTTAGATTATCTATATTGTTGAAATTAAATTCCTTTTTATCAACAAACAGGCTTCCACTATTTTCAATCCTACTTTTTACTGCTCTAGCAAATAATTCATGTTCTCTTCCACTTGTATCTATACATTCTAACAAATCATAAAAGTTAGGATTGTGATTTATTAAAGATGTAGCAAACGGCATTTGCTCAAAAGGAAGGTATTTTGAATTTAGCTTTAAATCCGATAGGCATCTATCTTCATTATTTGGAAGTTGCTTTTTTATTACTTGATTGCGTAAGTTGTGTAGTAAATACCTAATTGTATTTCTACCATCTTTGGTAACTGCCTTTGCCTTATCTAAAATATCAAAAATATGCGAAACTTGTCCTTTAGAAATAATGTTTCTTTTTATATCTTGGTAATCATAGCTATCAATCAAATCGACTAAGCTAATTTTCTTCCGTGTCAAAAATTGCATTAATTCTTTATATTCGCTTGTTCTATTTATTTTTTGACTACATTCAAAAATCTTACCAAAATTTTGCAGTTCAGCTGGTCTAATAGAAACTTCCCAACTGTCAATGATTTTTACCTGCAGTGATTTGTTTAGAATTTTTATATTTTCATTACGAATCCATAAATTGACAGCATAATTATCAAAAATTCTAAATTTACAAAATGCAATTAGTTTATCAAATTTACTAAAATTATCTACTGCATTAACAAATGTTACTTCATAATAAATTTGTCCTTTTACAATAAATGGCTTTATTTTTGTTATGTAGTAAACACCGTTTTCTTTATAATAATTATTTAAAATACCCTGATTTTCTAGTTTCTCTGCAATCTTTTCATAATATTCCATAAATTTCTTATCTAAATTAAGCGGGAATTTGTCAAGATTTCTAAGTACTTCAATCTTATATCGCTCTCTTAAAAAATTTTTACACTCTACCAAATACATAAAATACTTAAGCATTAAACGTTCAGATGAATTTTCAGTAAGTGTATAATGTGAGACAGATTTATCTAAAAAATTATGGAAACGAATTAAAAAAGTAAAATTTCCGCCCTTTGATTTGATGTATTTAATAGCATTTTCATTAATTGTCTGCTGATACTCATTAGTATCTATTTTTTCTTCGCCGGAGTGAATTTTTTGAAAAATATACTCTACTAAATTTCTAAGCTGAGATAAGATAACTTGACTAACGAATCCTCGTTCATCACACAAGTTATTATTTGCAAGATTTTTATCTATAATTTCACAAGTTCTTAATATTTGGTCCTCAAAATCCATGTTTATTCCTAAATAAAGTATTTACGTATTTTATCAAATCTTTTAAAAATATTTTTAAGATATTTTAAAAGGTCGGACTTTCATCCGACCCAAGTATTGGGAAAAGGGGGAAGCTAAAATATATAAATTGCTCCAAGAACGATAAATGCTCTTAGGCAAAAACCGCCGATTAAAACACCATATTCATTGTATACGCAGGATTTGATGCCTTCGCTACATCCGCATACTGCTCCGTCTTTTGTTACGCCACATCTTTGTAGCATAAATTTACTGCCGCCAATTAATGGCAGTGCAAGACCAAGCACTATAAAGCCTATCCAAAACATCGGTGCTAGAGAGCCTGATACTATTTTGGTTATGCTAGCCATGCCAGCAGCTTCGTTTCTAACGCTTGCAAATAGCATCAAGAGAGCAAAAATTTCAAGTGCCACTAAAATAGTGTGAAATTTATGCGACTCATGGCTTAAAACGCCACCACCACTTAGCACAGATATAGCATTTGCGCTAAGGCCTGTTGATATGGCTGAGATAGTAAATAGTATCGGTAGCCATATACTTGCCCAAAGTGGGATCGCTTTAACAACATATAGAAGTAGTCCAGTATAACCCATCACGCCAATTGCAAGTAGCGAACCAAGGCTAAGCATCATATCGCAAATTTTGCCACCTTTTTTGACTTGCAAAAGCACGAGCACGCTAACTATTATGAAAAATGTTAGAAGATATGTGCCGATACTCATTATAGAAACTGGTCTTGTGTAAAGGCCTATGATCTTAGCTGGATTGATCGCCGCACTTGGTGCTAGGTCAAATAGCAAAAGTAAAGTTCCAACTATGATCGCTATTGGTGCTAGCAAAAATCCAAATTTATAAAATTTCTCATCGAGCTTGCCCAAAAAGCCTTTATAGGCTAAAGCCGAGCACAAAAATGCCCCAGCACCTAAACCACCTAAAAACAGATATATGACTATGAGCCATCCCCAAGTTGTTTGTTCCATTATCTATCCTTTAACTCTTAAAGTTAGAAGAGCTCTTGACTGCTCTATCTCGTTTTCAAGATATAAATTTAAAAAATCAGCAAAGCTCACATAGGCTTCTAAATTTGTAGCCTCCTTACAGCGAGAGCTAAATTTATAAAACCACTCAAACGGATGAGTGCGGATGAAGTCATATTTTTTATGTAAAATTTCATCCATTTTCTCTTTTTCGTCTGCTTGTAAGGCATTGAAACTTAGAAAGTAAAGGTATTGCAGCTCGTATCCGATGAAATCATCTGGAAATTTATCAAACTGCTCTTTACTGAGCTTTAGCCCAGAGCTCTCATAAAAGCCACGTACCTGCATAGTCTTTTCGCCAAACATCGTTTTATAATCAAAATAAACCGACTCGTATGGCTCAGCTTTTGGGTGTCTTGGCCCTACAAATAGCCTATTAAATTCATATCTTAGCTCGTCTAGCAAATTTAGATCATCTTTACACTTATTTAGCCAAAGTATGAAGTCATGATTTTTAAATTTATCACTAAAATTAAGGCTTAGGCTTATGAGCTCGTCTAAATTTTGCTCTCTAAGCTCTACTAAGAAAAATCGCCTTAAAAAGTCTTCAACACTAAGGCTAACGCTAAGCTTTTCTTTGACCTTATCCATCTTTTACTCTTTAGTGTATGAATTCATTTCGCTTCATTCTTGGATAAAAGCGGATGTTTGGCTTGGTAAAGAAGTGCTTAAAGCCCGGCATCTCTTTTTGCATACCAGCGCTATCGCTGACGTTGCTATCAACCAGTTTTAGTACTCCACACGGACAGCCTGCTACGCAAGCTGGCTCTTCGCCACGTTCAAGTTTTTCAGCGCAGAGATTACACTTTTGAGCTTTGCCGTCTTTACCTTTTGTGATAGAGCCATAAGGGCAAGCCATCAAGCAGTATCCGCAGCCTATACACTTATCATGAAGTGGCTGTACGACACCATTTTCTAGCTTGATATAAGCCCCAACTGGGCAGACATCCATACAGGCTGGCTCGTCACAGTGATGGCAAGAGTGAGTTATAAAGATCTCTTTTTCTATACCATCTTCATGTATCATAAGGCCATCAACATGTCTCCAGTTTATATCTGGGTCTTGATTGTGATAGACTTGACATGAAATTTCACAAGCCTTGCAGCCTATACAAAAGTTATAATCAAATAAAAAACCTTGTTTTCTTTTCATCTTAGACTCCTTTACATCTCTTGTTTAGCTGCTTTTTTTACTTCACAAAAGCTAGCTGTATAAGTTGAGCCATTTCCTAGATCGCTAACGCCATCAGAGCAAAGTATGTTTGCTCCAGTTCTTGATTTAGTCACTTTTACCCAGATGTTGTTCCACGCATAGACTATGCCTGAGTTCATTTGATTTGTCTCGACTGCTGTAAAGATGGCTGTACCTTTTTCGTTTGTTGCCTCAACTGTGTCTCCGTTTTTGATACCGCGTGCTTCCATATCTTCACGTGTCATAAATAGCTCAGCATTGCCCTTAACGATAACTCTTTTTAAGATATAAGGCATATTGCCCCAGTTTGAGTTATCTTGGAGCTGAGTACCTGGCGTCATGAAATAAAGCGGATATTTTTTGAGATAGTCTTTCCCAAATTTATTGCTCTTTTCATAGTAGTCCCAGTCAGTTTCAAGGTCTATTACTGGATGATATCCTGCGTCTTTAAAGGTTTGTGAGTAAAGCTCGCATTTTCCACTCTTTGTACCAAAGACTAGTTTGTCTTTTGGTGCATAAGGGTAGTATGGGAACTGATCCTTCATCGTTTCAGGCGTTCTAAATGGTTTGATCCAGCCGACTGATTTTAGTTTTTCATAGGTGATGTTTTGCTTTTTGGCAAATTCTGTATCCAAAAAGCGTCTGCAAACCGTTTCACTATCCCAGTTAAAGCACTCTTCTGTATAGCCCATAGCTTTTGCAAGAGCGTTGAAGAACTCTAAATTTGTCTTAGCTTCGCCAAGAGGTTTTACACTTTGAGCGTTGTAGCAGACGTATCCAGAAATTTGGTCGTTTTGGATATCCTCACTCTCCATAAATGTAACACCAGGTAGAACATAGTCAGCATAGTCACAGGTATCTGTTTCGTAAGGATCAATTACAACCAAAAAGAAGTCATCGTCCATTACACGCTTTTTGATCAAATTTGTATTTGGAGCTGTTACCATTAAATTTGAGTTGTAGTTGATACATGCCCTAATGACCGTGTTTATAGGCTTGTCAAGATATGTTGGATTTTCTTTTTGTATGCCTTTACCAAATTCTATATAGCTTACTTGCTGCCTTTCTATCTTTTTACCATCTTTATCTTTTGGAGATAGGTCTGGCATACAGTTGTCGAAATTAAAGCAGCCTTTTACATGCACATACGCCCAAAATAGTCCGCCACCAAGCTTTGTCAAGGCGCCAGTTAAAACTGGTAAAAATGTAACCGCACGAACAAGTCTTGCTCCGTTAAAGTGTCTTTGTCCGCCGTCGCCGTGCATGATAGCTGGTGCTTTTGCGTGAGCGTACTCTCTAGCAAAAACTTTGATCTGATCCACACTTGCTCCGCACATCTCAGATAGCTCGCCATAGGTGTAGAGTGAGCACTCGTGTACTAGATCTTCAAAGCCTGTTGTATATTTTTTTACAAATTCATGATCATATAGATCTTCTTCTATTAAAAATTTACAGACCGCTAGACAAAATGCAGGGTCGCTAGATGGTTTTAGCTGTATAAACATATCTGCTTGGTTTGCCAGAGGAATTCTTATCGTATTTATAACGATGATCTTTCCGCCTCTTTTTTTAACACGGTGAGCAAATCTTATCCAGTGTACGGCCGTATAAGCTTCGTTTGATCCCCAGCTAATGTACATATCACTCTCATCAATCTCAAGTGCATCTTTTGAGAAGTCAGTACCTATAACGCTAGGAGTACCCGCGTATCTTGGCCAGTCACAAGGGTTTCTAACAAGTCTTGTGGCTCCATATTTTTCAAAGAAATTTCCTGGTGCGATAGTTTTTGAGATATGTCCCTCGTTGCCAGAGTAGACAAACTCGGTCAAGGCTTCGCCACCAAATTTCTCTTTTATCTCAGTTAGCTTTGCAGCTATCTCTTTTAAGGCTTGATCCCAGCTTATCTTCTCCCATTTTCCCTCGCCTTTTTTACCGACTCTTTTCATAGGGTGCATGATGCGGTCAGCGTTATATAGGTGCATGGCATAGGTGTGACCCTTGACGCAGACTGTGCCTTGCGTTAGCGGGTGCTTTGGATCTCCTTTTATGCTTACCATTTTGCCGTCCTTGATCTCAGCGATCATCGAACAGGCATCGCGGCAGTTTCTAGGACAGGTTAGGTAGTGGTACTCTACATTTTCCTCGTTCTTATAGGATTTTGGGTTAAAATCCACCTCAAATTGCTCCATACCAAATAGGCTAGGAGCTGTCCCAGCTGCTGCTAGAGCTGCTCCGGTGCCTTTTAGGAAAGAACGTCTTTGCATGTTTTCTCCTTAAATTTGATAGCTATTTCACCTCAAAGATAAAAACTTTATTCTCTTTGCCTTCTCGTGAGAAGATGTAAAATTTATTATCTTTGATTGCTAATGCTCTTGGGTTATTTACCCCACTAAAACTAAATGCCTCGTCTATTTCTTTGGTGGTTAAATTTAACTTTAAAATAGTTGAGAAATTTTTGCTTAAAAGATAGAGCGCATCAGGCTCCACATCAACACCAGTAATGTAGTAGTTGTTTAAATTTCTACCCTCTTTTAGCTGCAAATTTGCTCCAGCTTTTGGCATAAATTCTTCTAAGATCATCTTGTCATCACCATCAAATATAGCCACACTCCAGTAGTCTCTAACGTCATTTGGTACGCTAGCTGTGAAAAATTTATTCTCACTTTCTAGATAGTCCCAGCCTAAGATGTATTGCTGTTTTGATCTAATGGTAGAAAATCTACCCTTGTTGCCAAGGTCATTTAGCTTCCACGCGTCATATCCAGCCAATAGATGCCTCCACTGGCTATTTTGCTCATCTTTGCTAAGGTTGCTAGTTGGCTCATAAAAGACAAAAGTTTTGTTATAACTTATCATGCCAAGCTCTTTTTTATACCAAGTAGCTCCGACTGTTGCCTCCATCTCCATTATAAAATGACGGTCGTGCTTGGCATAACTTAGTGGCTTTAAATTTTCATCTGCGATGTAAAATTCATTGTCGTTTGAGACAAGAGCAAACTGCTTTTTGCTCTCATCGTAGTCGGCTCCAGTTATTGCATTATCATTTTGCAAATTTAGAGTGAGTGTATCTTTAAGGCCTAGCTCTTTTACGTTTTGGATCGCTCCATTTTTACTATCCATGTCAAAGTTAAACCCAAAAGCAAGGCTTACTAATGCGACAAAAAATATTAGCTTTTTCATCTTTTACTCCTTACTTTGCTAGGTCTGGAAGCTCAGGGTTCCAGTCAAATCTAAAATCAAGCGAGCTATCCCAGTGGTCCTTCTCCCAGAACCATTTTGAAGGATCGATACTCATTCTTGGCGGTGTGCTAGATCCTAGATATGGTGGTGGACCAGAAGTCATAAAGGCTTGAACGCAGTTTGCAAGTATGATCACGATAAAGACTAAATTTGCAAATTTGCCAAGTGGCAAGTAGCTTAGAAAGTTGCCATATTCGCCATTTGAGCTTTTTTGCATGATAAGGCCCAAATTTTTGCTAAACAAAAATATAAAAGCCAAAAATATGATCACACAAAAATCAACAACCATAACCCAAAGCTGAGTATGGGCACCAAAAATTTCAAGGCCAAAACCTTGTTTGATGTCAAGATAGCCACCAAATGTTCCATCTAGGCTGTAATGGATAAAGCCATTAAATATGCCCCAGCAAGCCATTAGTAAAAGTGCTGCTAGATAGCCAGGCTTTAGTCCGTACCTGATGATAAAAAGCGCTATTAGGCTAATAGCTATCATCGTGATCCTCTCGGCCCAGCACATTACGCAAGGGTTATCACCTAGCCCAAAGCCAAGTACTAAGCAGGCGATACCAACTGGAAGTGCCACAAGAGCAGTGATGGCCAGTGACATAAGGTTGAAAAAGCCTTGTTCGTTTGCTGGGATTTCGTTTTGTTTTGTTTGCATCTTGCCCTCCTAAAAGTTGCCTATTGGCAAGACTACCCATAAATTTACGTAAAATTCTAGTGCAACTAGTATTACGCACCCCAAAGCCATACAGGACGTTGCTATTTTCTTCATTTGTGGCTTTATGTATAAGATAAGCCCACTAATCAGAAATAGCGTCAAAATTAGAAATTCCATTTTGAGCTCCCAATTTGTAAATTTTCAACTACAAGCATGCTTATCTGAGAAAAATAATATAACTATATTTATTAAATTTAGTTTAAAAAATATATTTTTATGGCTAAGTTTTACTTTATAAAATAAAATTTTGTAAATAAAAATATATTTATATAAAAATATTTTATATAATTAAGATATATTTAATTAAATTAATATTAATTTTTACAAAATTATTTTTATTAGTTAGTTTGTAAATTCAAATTAGCTTAAAGAATAGTTATGTAATATTTTTGCAAAGGTAAAAAGGGGCAGTAATGGAAAATATATTTTTAGAATCATATGATGTTTTTAAGGTATGTAAATCCCCAAGCAAATTAAAAATTTATGATGAATTTTTGCAAAATAACAAAAGGTACTCTATAACGCGTTGCTACTACGTCATCGTGGTGGATAATACATTTTTAACCTACTCACATCTCATGGTCTATGAGCAGCTACTCTATCTTTTGTACTCGCAAAATAAACTAAAAAATGGCGACTTTTCGCTCACGCTGAAAAAAGCAGAGCTTGCTAAGAAATTTAAGACAGATATCACAAAAAGTGCCACAGATACGATAAAGTGCTTTTATGAGATGCAGGACGTGAAAATTTCGATCTTTGTCAAAGATAAGATCGAAAAGCAGATGAATATAATCGAATTTATAGATGCAGAGCAAACCGACAAATATGGCGAGCTACAAGATGAGATAAATGTTAGGCTAAATCCCGAATTTGTCAAGCTTTACCGCTGCATCTATCTTGATAAGATCGAGTATTTAAACAGCTTTGACATAGAGCAAGGCAGCTTTATAAGATACTTCATGCAGCACGAGTTAGATGGCGGCGTAAGAAGCTCAGCTATTATCGATAAAATGGGCGTTTTAAGCTATTTGCCTTTTGCTTTTAAAAAGCGTTTCGAGCAAGAGGTGGCAAATGTTAGCTTTTATTATAAAAATGAAAAATATGAGATAAAAGATGGCTTTGTAGTAGTCACAAATCACGAAAATAGAGTAATGGATAATCAAAATGCCTCTATTGAGCTCTTCGGTCTTATATACGAACAGATCACAAAAAATTGCACTAAAAACATCGTGCTAAATGATGCAAATTTGCAAAATTATTACGCAAGGTTTGGTAAATTTGAGACAAATCAAACTATCTTTAAAATTTTTAGCAACATGGAGCTCATGCTAAATCACTCAATGCAAAAAGAAAATGCCAAAATTTCTTTCTTCTCTCACTTTTTTGAAAGCATAGTTTGTAAAAGAGATACGGAGCTTGAAATTTTGATCGAACTAAATCAAAAAGGCTTTGAGTATATCATCTCGCGAAGTGCAAATTTAGACTTTTATAACGTTGAGTCAGCTGACTACGGACTTACTTCATATCCAGCTAGCTCGTGTGCGGTGGGTGGAAATTTCTAAATTCAGTTGATTTTAGCTTTTAGTTTGGTGATAACTTCGTCAAGCTTGCCGCTATTTTGAGCGTGCTTTAAGCATTCGTTTATCTCGGTCATCTTTTTGGTAAATTCGTTTTTTATAATGCCAGCTACAAATTCCTCGCTGTTAGTCTCGTCTAAGATAGGATACATATCTCGCCAGATATCTTTGATCCACCAGCCGCATTTTGATATACAAGGAAACTCTTTAAGCTCGCCAAGCTTTAGGCTCATCATAACTTCATCAGAGTGCTTGATATCGTCTGTGACAAAGTCTTTATGTGCGCTATCAAAGCTCGTAAACATGCGGTAGCCAAGGCTTGAGACGTTGTTTTCAGAGCAAATTCTAAACTGAAAAATATTATCTTGATAGTCTAAATTCGATATGCAAATTTGATGTTTTTGGGTGAAATTTGGAAATGAGTTAAACCTTTTATCATCTATGTCAAGCTGCCATTTTGAGTCATTATCGCTAGTTAAAAACTCTTTAAAGCTTAGTTGTACAAATTCTTTATAGCTCATCTCATCAGCTGCGAAAAAGTCATAGTTGTTACTGTTTTTTTCTTTAAAGTCTTTAAATTTCATATCATTTCCGATCAAAAAGTGTAACTATTTTACTACTTTTAAGGATAAAAGTTATTAAATTTTACGAAATTTGTAAGATCTTTTATTAGCGAGCTATTTCGGTTTTATAAATTTAAGTTGTGTAGCAAATGTTTTTTTAAAAACAAATCAAATTTTCATCCGTGGTTATCTCTATATTTTATCGGCAAAAAATATTTGGTATTGCTAAAGTAATGATATTTAGTAAATTTATTGCCATGCCAAATTTAATTCATAATGCCTAAAAATTTTTTTACTAAATTTAGCCTATTTTTCCCTCAAGAAATTCCAAAATGTCTTGTGATTTTTCATTTAGCGACTCTTTTGGGATCTGTAAGAAGCTGCCTTCTTTTAAGATCAAAGCTGCAAAATCATCAGTTTCGCAAGTGCCAAGAAACGCACCATATGAAAAATGAACCGTGCTCGTTGCCGTGACAAACAAGACCTCATCATCATATATAACGATCTCTTGTTCGCGCTCAACATCGATTTTGGAGTAAATGGCTCTAGTAAATAAAACTGGTTTAATTATAGTCGCATAAATATAGAGCAAGACTATGCCGACACAAAGAACAATGGCTAAATTGCTTGCCAAAAAAGAGACATCGTCCATATCAGAATATACTATTAACTCGTGCCCAGTAATGTCAAAAAGTGTGACCAAAGCTACCCCGCATAGCACAGCAAATGGCAGCTCGATCGCCCTCATTAAAAATACAATTTTATTCTTTTTATAGACGGTGTGCGAGACTTCGCGTAGCAGTTTTTTAAATTTAGCATCGTTTTTTATACTAAATTTTGCTCTAAATTTTTCATTTTGCATGTTATTTCTTTAAATTTTGGCTAAATTTCATCCGTGATGATCTCTATCTTGCTCGTATCAACCAAGCTGCCGTCTATGATGATCTCCTCTATCCTGCCAGCTCTTATGACGCCTCTTTTTGGGTTTTTCACACTTTTTATGCTGCTTTTTGTGCTCACATCGACGCTTGAATATTCAAAAGCAAGGCTAGTATCCATAAAAATGCAATCTTTTACGACTAAATTTTGCACGTAGCAAAGTGCCTGCAAGCTTTTTATCGTGCAGTTTATGAGCGTTACATTTTTTGTATTCCAGGCTAGATATTCGCCTGAGATGAGGCAGTTTTGCGCGACCACGTTTTCGCAGTTCCAAAAGGCGTCTTTTGAGATGAGCTCTGAGTTTGTGATGTGAAGATTTTTGCATCCATCAAAGCAGTAGTTGCCGTTCAAGCATAGCATATCAACCTCTAAATTTTCGCTATTTGCCCCAAAATAATCGCCCCTTGCATAGACCCATTTTATCTTCACGTCCGCACATCCCCAAAGTGTTTCGGCGGCGTCTGAGAAATTTACATTTTCTAGTGAAATTTGCGAGCTTTTTCTAAAACTTTTTGGCGCGTTGATGACCACATCTTTAAAGCTTAAATTTGTGCTGTACCACATGCCAGCCCTAGCTAGAGGCTTGAGGTATCCGCCATTTAGCGTGATGTCACTTGCATACCAGAGCGGATATTTATAGGCAAAAACGCACTCATTTAGCTCTAAATTTGAGCTGTGCTTTAGTGGTGACTCGCCGTCTTCAAAGATACAGTTTGTAAATTTCGTATCTTTTGCCCCAAACATCGCGCGTTCTCCTATGAAAGTTTCGGCGTTTCTCTCTTGCATTGTTGTCCTTTATTAAATTTTTCTCTCAATATTATACTGATTTTTTAAATTTTATTGCAAAATGCCATTAAATTTACTTTAAAGACGCAAAGCGTTATAATCGCCCCAAAAAAGGAGCAAAAATGGGTTTAAAAGCAGACTCTTGGATAAGGAAAATGTCGGTTGAAAAGAAGATGATCGTGCCATTTGCCGAGGAGCAAGTAGGACGTGGCGTCGTTAGCTACGGCGTTTCTAGCTACGGCTATGATATCCGCGTGGGTGATGAGTTTAAAATTTTCACAAACATCGGCGGAACCGTCGTTGATCCAAAGAATTTTGATGAGAAAAATGTGGTTGATTTCAAGGGTGATGTCTGCATAGTGCCGCCAAATTCTTTTGCTTTGGCACGCACGGTCGAGTACTTTAACATGCCTGATAACGTGCTGGCGATCTGCCTTGGCAAGAGTACATACGCAAGGTGCGGCATCATCGTAAATGTCACACCTTTTGAACCTGGATTTAAGGGGCATATCACGATAGAGATCTCAAACACGACGCCGCTTCCTGCGAAGATCTACGCAAATGAGGGTATCGCGCAGGTGCTATTTATCGAGGGTGATGAGCCTTGCGAGGTGACTTATGCTGATAAAAATGGCAAATACCAAGCCCAAGAAGGCATCACACTACCTAGAATTTTGAAGTAATTTTCATGCCTTTGCGACTTTGCAAAGGCTAAATTTATCTCCCACTTTTTACGAAAAACCCTAAACAATAACGAAATTTTGACGAAATAGAAGCTAGAAAGAGCAGAGTTTTGATAAATAAATTTTAAATTTGGCACAGCTTTTGCTTAAAAATTTATAAACTAGCTCATAAATCAAGCTCAAATATAAGGATATACATGACAGAGAAAAAAGATAAAAAAATAGCTGCGCAGATAAAAGAAACAAAGCTAAACGGTATAACAAATCCTATCTTTGAGAAGAATCTTCAAGCACTATTTCAGCAAGATGAAGTTTTGGCTGCTAGATTATTTAGTATGACATCACAAAATAAATATGAGATAGTTTTAGGGAAAAATGATCCTTTGGATATAAATATCATAAACAAAGAGACGTCTGAATCCATATATGAAAATCCTGTCGAAGAGACATATAAGATGCTTGATGAGATAGAAAAAAAATACAAAAGATATCCTGGCCTTTTTTTCTATGGTCTTGGAAATGGTGTATTTTATAAAGCTCTAGCAAAAAATAAGACTCATAAAAGCATTGCTATCATTGAACCAGAGATCGAAATAATTTATAGCGTTTTAAATTTGATCGATCTATCTGAAGAGTTAGAAAAAGAGCAGATAGTGCTATTTTTCTCAGAATTTACAACTCACACACAGTTTCACTATCTTATAGTAAACGCTGAGTTAGAACCCTACTCAAAGACATACAATTTAATAATACACTCTAAATTTTATGATCAATTTTCAGATGACTATATAGATATAAATAAAAAATTTGCAGAGGCATTTTCTCATATAGTTATAGCCCATGGCAACTCTATAGATGATCTTTTGATAGGCACAAGGCAAAATATAGAAAATTTACCAGAGATGTTTAAAAATTATTGCTACCATGATCTAATCAAAAAGAGGCATAAGCTAGTTGATACAGCCATAATTGTCTCTACTGGCCCAAGCTTAGACAAGCAGCTAGAGACACTTAAAAAATTTGCACCTTATGTAAGTATTATAAGTGTCGATGCTTCATACCCCATACTAGCTAGAAATGGTATAAAGCCCGACTACGTAACATCAATTGAACGCATGATACCAACATCTACTTTTTTTGAAAAAAAACACCCAGACGTTGATGAAGATATATATTTTGTTATTTCTTCGGTAACCCATACACAAAGCGTAAAAAATATATTACCAAGACGCTTAGTGCTTACCATGAAGCCACAACATGAAGAGAAGATGTTCGGTTTAAAAAAATATGGCTATTTAGGAGTAGGACATAGTTGTGCAAACATGGCTTATCAGTTGGCATATGTGTTAGGACATAAAAATATTGTTTTTATAGGTCAGGATCTTGCTTTTGGCAAAGATGGGGCAAGCCATGCTAAAGGTCACACTATTGCCCAGCCTGACGAAAATTTATATATCACAGCTTATGGTGGCGAAGGAGAAGTACGAACAACTTATGTTTGGACGCTATTTAAAAATCAGTTTGAAAATGATATTGAGCAGTCCAAACTCGAAAATATAACTTCGTATAACTGTACTGAAGGTGGTGCAAGAATAGAAGGAACTATAGAAAGACCATTTTTGAAGGTTATGAGAGAGCTTTGTGTGGATAAAAAAGAAAAGAAACTGCCTCACATACCAAAAAATAGTGAAAAAACAACAAATAACGATATGCTAAAAGCTTATAAAGTAATACAAGAAAAGATAAAAATGCAAACCTTTTTGAAGAAAGAGCTTGAAAAAGTATTTTTAGAAGTTACTCCTAAAATAGATGAGTTAAATTTGCTAAGAGAACAAGACAAGATAACTCAAAAGCATTTTGATGAACTTTTAAAAATAGTCAAGAAAGTAGATAAAGCCAAAGACTTTATATCAAAAAGAAAGTATATGAAATATATACAAAATGTTTTTATGATATCGGTTTTCTACCAGGAGCTAGAGCTTGCTAAAATTTCTGTAGCACCTAGCGATACGAACAAAGAAAAAATAGATAAGTTATTTGAATGGGCAAATGCGCATAAATACTGGCTATTTTCGGCAGCCGGTGGCATAAATGCTGATACAGAAACAACAAAAGAAGCCTCTAAGCCTCTTATAAAAGAGCTTAAAAAACGTGGAATATTTCCAAAAGAAGACTAAAAATGGATATCTTAAGCTTAATAGGACGCACGAAGAATCTCTTTGAAGATGACATAAATGCACTTGATAAAGACCTAAAAGAGATAGTTTCAAGTTCAAGCTTTTTAGTTATCGGTGGGGCAGGATCTATAGGCTCTGCTGTGACAAAAGAGATCTTTATAAGAGACCCCAAAAAACTATACGTCGTTGATATCTCTGAAAACAACCTTGTTGAGCTAGTGCGCGACATAAGAAGCGAGTTTGGATATATAAGTGGCGACTTTAAAACTTTTGCCATAGATGTTGCAAGTGCCGAATTTGACGCACTTTTGGTGCAAAGTGGTGGATTTGACTACGTCTTAAATTTATCAGCGCTAAAGCACGTTAGAAGCGAAAAAGACCCATTTACACTCATGAGGATGCTTGAAACAAACATCTTTAACACTGATAAAACGCTGGCTCAAGCTTCGGATATGAAGTCAAAAAAATATTTCTGCGTTAGCACCGACAAGGCCGCAAACCCTGTAAATTTAATGGGAGCTAGCAAGCGCATCATGGAGATGTTTGCGTTTAGGCACTCTTTAAATATTGACGTCTCGATGGCCAGGTTTGCAAACGTGGCATTTAGCGATGGCTCGCTTCTTTTTGGCTTTCAAAAGCGCATAGAAAAGTCTCAGCCCATAGTCGCTCCAAACGACGTCAGACGCTATTTTTTAACGCCAAAAGAGAGCGGTGAACTCTGCCTTTTAAGCACCATTTTTGGCGAAAATAGAGATATATTTTTCCCAAAATTAGATGAAAATTTAGACCTCATAACATTTAGTGAGATAGCCAAGCGATACTTAGCAAATTTAGGCTATGAGCCATTTTTGTGTGAAAATGAGGAGGAGGCTAGAAAGCTAGCCAAAGTGCTTCCAAAAGATGGCTTTTACCCTTGTCTTTTTGCGCCTAGCGACACGACTGGAGAGAAGGACTACGAGGAGTTTTTCGTTGATGGCGAGAGGCTTGATATGCAAAGGCTTCAAAATATCGGCATAGTTAAAAATGATGCAAATTTTGACAGCAAAAAGTTAGAAATTTTCAAAAACAATATCTTAAATTTAAAATCAAGCTTAGCATGGAGCAAAGAGGATGTTTTGCGCGAGGTCTTCGAGCTCATACCAAATTTTATGCATAAAGAAACAGGAAAATATCTCGATGAAAAAATGTGATTTTGACGAGGTTTTGAAATTTATAAAAAGCACCTTTGGTAAGGACAAAGTCCCGCTTCACGAGCCTAAATTTATAGGCAATGAGAAAAAATATCTACTTGAGTGTATCGACTCTAGCTTTGTCTCAAGTGTCGGCAAATTTGTCGATGAGTTTGAGAGTAAGCTAGCTCAAATGGTCGGTGCTAAATTTGCAGTTGCCACGACAAATGGCACCTCTGCGCTTCACACCTGCCTAAAACTAGCTGGTGTAGAGCAAAATGACGAAGTGATCACCCAGCCAGTTACTTTTATAGCCACTTGCAACGCCATTAGTTACCTTTTTGCAAAGCCGGTTTTCGTGGATGTTGATCTTGATACACTTGGTATGTCGCCAGCGTCACTTAGTACATTTTTGGAGAAAAACTGCGAGCTAAAAGGCGGCAAATGTGTAAATAAAACTAGCGGCAGGATAGTGCGAGCCTGCGTGCCTATGCACACTTTTGGACTGCCTTGCAAGATAGTTGAGATAGCTGAAATCTGCAAGCGTTGGAACATCGCTTTAGTAGAAGACTGCGCCGAGAGCCTTGGTAGCTACTATAAAGGCACTCATACGGGGAATTTTGGCAAGCTTGCAGCGATGAGCTTTAATGGCAATAAGATCGTCACAAGCGGAGGAGGCGGAGCTATCATCACAAACGACGAGGAGATAGCAAAGCACGCCAAATTTATCACCACAACGGCCAAGGTGCCACATCCTTTTGAGTATCGTCATAGCGAGATCGGCTACAACTACCGCTTGCCAAATTTAAATGCAGCTCTGCTTGTGGCACAGCTTGAAAATTTGGAGCTATTTTTAAAGAGCAAACGCGAGCTTGCGATGATCTATAAAGAGTATTTTTCTAAATTTGATGATGTGAAATTTATAGATGAGCCAGCGGAAGCTAGGTCAAATTTTTGGCTAAATGCGGTGCTCTTTGAAAGCCGTGAAAAGAGAGATGAGTTTTTGAAATTTAGCAATGAAAATGGCGTTTTTACGCGTCCTATCTGGCAGCTTATGAACGAGCTTGATATGTTTAAAGACTGCCAAAGAGATGAGCTAAAAAACGCTAAATTTCTAAGCGATAGGATAGTAAATATCCCAAGTAGTGCAAGAGTTTAGCCGTGCAAGATATAGTTTTAGTAGGTGGTGGCGGGCACTGCAAAAGTGTGATAGATGTCATCGAGAGCGAAGCTAAATTTAATATAATTGGTATCATAGATACAGCAGAAAATATTGGCAAAAAGGTGCTTGGCTATGAGATCATCGGTAGCGATGATGATCTGGCTGAGGTTTTTATATCATGCAAAAATGCTGTGGTGACGGTTGGGCAGATAAAAAGTAGTGAGCCTAGAAAAAGGCTGTTTGCACTACTAAAAGAGATAGGTTTTTACCTTCCAGCCATCATCTCTCCGCTTGCGTATATCTCGAAGCATGCAAGTGTAGGTGAGGGAACGGTCGTGATGCATCATGCCTTGATCAACGCTGGCGCATGTGTCGGTAAAAACTGTATCATAAACACAAAGGCGCTTGTGGAGCATGACGCAACTATCGGCGATCACTGCCATATCTCAACAGTAAGTGTGGTAAATGGTGGCGTTGTCGTGCAGGATGGGACATTTTTTGGTAGCAATGCAACCAGCAAAGAGTATATCGTGATAGGCGAAAATTCTATCATAGGTGGCGGAACTAGGGTGATGAGAAGCTTGGAGAAAAACGCTTTTATAAAGGCGTAAAACTAGCATTTTAAAGGAAATTTGATGTCAAATAGAGTTTTTATCATAGCTGAGGCTGGGGTAAATCACAATGGCGATATAAATTTAGCTAAAAAACTGATCGATGTGGCAGCCAAAGCTGGCGCTGATGCGGTGAAATTTCAGACTTTTAAGGCTCAAAATCTTGTTTCAAAAAACGCGCAAAAGGCTAGCTATCAAAAAGAAACTACCGATAAAAATGAAAGCCAGTTTGAGATGATAAAAAAGCTTGAGCTAGATGAGAACACGCATAAAGAGCTTATAGCCTACTGCAAGCAAAAAAATATCACTTTTCTCTCAACTCCTTTTGATAGCGACAGCATAAAGCTTCTTGATGAGTTGGGGCTTAGCACATTTAAGATCCCAAGTGGCGAGATAACAAATTTACCTTATCTTAGGCAGATAGGTGGGCTTAATAAAAAGATCATTCTCTCAACTGGCATGACAAATTTAGGCGAGGTGGAAGCTGCGATAGAAGCGCTTGTAAAAAGTGGCACGAAACGTGAAAACATAAGCCTTCTACATGCAAATACGCAGTACCCAACGCCGATGAAGGATGTAAATTTAAAGGCGATGATAACTCTTAAAAATGCCTTTGGGCTTGAGGTCGGATATAGCGATCATACGCTTGGTATCGAGGTTGATATCGCAGCGGTTGCCATGGGCGCAAAGATCATAGAAAAGCACTTTACGCTTGATAAGAGCCTGCCTGGACCTGATCACAAGGCTAGTCTTGAGCCAGACGAGCTAACGGCTATGATTAGGGGCATTAGAAATATCGAACTAGCGCTTGGAGACGGACTAAAACACTTTAGCAAAAGCGAAAGTGAAAATATCAAAATAGCTAGAAAGTCTATCGTGGCAAAACGAGATATAAAAAAGGGTGAAATTTTTAGCGAGCAAAATATCTGCGTAAAACGTCCAGGAGACGGCATAAATCCTATGAGGTGGGATGAGGTAATCGGGCAAATTTCACAAAAAGACTATAAACAAGATGAACTGATATGAGAAAAATTTGTGTAGTGACAAGCACCAGAGCTGAATATGGCCTGCTTTACTGGCTCTTAAAAGAGATCGAGGCAGATAGTGAGCTTAAGCTTCAGTTTATTGTTACTGGCATGCACCTAAGTCCTGAGTTTGGACTAACATACAAAGAGATAGAAAAAGAATTTAAGATAGATAAAAAGATAGAAATTTTAAGTAGTTCTCATACAAGTCTTGATATTTGCGCTGAGATGGCAATAGTTTATGAAAAATTTGCTCCAGCATTAGCTGAGCTTAAGCCTGATATACTAGTGCTTCTTGGTGATAGATATGAGATATTTGGTGTAGCAGGTGTCGCTAGTATCATGCAGATACCAATAGCGCATATCCATGGCGGCGAGACCACACAAGGAGCATTTGACGAGGCTTTTAGGCACAGTATAACAAAGATGAGCCATATACATTTTGCAGCCACAAATGAGTATGCAAACCGCATAATCCAGCTTGGCGAAGAGCCCAGTAGAGTATTTAATGTCGGCGGCCCTGGCATAGAAAATATAAAAAAGCTAAATTTATTAAACAAAGATGAGTTTGAAAAGTCTATAAAATTTAAGCTTGCTAAAAAAAATATCCTCATCACTTTTCATCCGGTGACACTTGAAAATAGTAGTGCAAGAGAGCAGTTTGGTGAGATCTTAAAAGCACTTGATGAACTAGAGGAAACAAATTTTATCTTCACAAAAGCAAATAGCGATACAGATGGCGATGTGATAAATAAAATGATAGATGAGTATGTGAGCGAAAACTCACAAAAAGCAGTGGCTTTTGCATCGCTTGGACAGCTAAGATACCTAAGCGCGATAAAATTTGTTGATATTGTTTTAGGAAATAGCTCAAGTGGCCTTTTGGAAGTTCCAAGCTTTAAAAAGGCCACCATAAATATAGGTGATCGCCAAAAAGGACGTGCTCGAGCTAGCAGCGTGATAGACGTTATGCCTGTTAAAGAAGAAATTTTAGCTGCTATCAAAAGAGCGTATTCAAAAGAATTTGAACAAACTTTAAAAGATACGATCAACCCTTATGATGGTGGCAATCCAAGCAAAAAAATGGTTAAAATTTTAAAAGAGATCAAGCTTGATGGTATTTTGAAAAAGAAATTTTATGATATAGGTTTAAAATGAGAATAGTAAATGATATAAAACTAAGTATAAATTCAACCATTAAAGATGCCTTGCAGACTATCAACAACGGAGGGCTTCAAATCGCCATCGTTGTTGATGAAAACGACGCTCTAGTAGGTACGGTAACAGATGGCGACATAAGACGTGGTTTGCTAAATGGCCTAGACCTAAACAGTAGCGTCAGCCTCGTAGTACATAAGAGCCCAAGTATAGCAAGTGTCGGTGATACTAAAGAGTCTATTTTAAAGATAGCACTTGCTAAAAAACTTCATAAAATTCCATTGGTTGACGAGCTTGGCAAGCTTGTAGGTATAGAAGACATAGAAGATATTATTAAGCCAGTTGGCAAGACAAATAGAGTTATCCTAATGGTAGGAGGCCTTGGCACTAGACTTAGACCACTCACGCAAGATACGCCAAAGCCGATGCTAAAGGTTGGAAACAAGCCGATCCTTCAGACGATAGTCGAGAAATTTGCAGAGTATGGCTTTGTAAATATCACGATGTGTGTAAATTTTAATGCAAGTATCATTAGGGACTATTTTGGCGACGGAAAAGAATTTGGCGTAAATATCGACTATGTTTTAGAGCAAAAAAGGATGGGTACAGCAGGGGCGTTAAGCTTGCTAAAAGAGCGTCCAAGTGAGCCATTTTTTGTTATGAACGGCGATCTTCTTACAAATGTAAATTTCGAGCACATTTTTAACTATCACACGCTACATAAAGCCACAGCTACAATGTGCGTCAGAGAGTACGACTATGAGGTACCTTACGGCGTGGTAAAGATGAATGATAATAAAATAACTGCTATTGCAGAAAAACCAGTGCAGAAATTTTTTGTAAGTGCTGGGATATATATGCTCTCACCTGAAATTTTAGATCTTATTCCACAAGATGAGTTTTATGATATGCCTACACTCTTTGAAAAGGCGATAGCTCAAGACAAAAATGTAATCTCCTTTCCGATACATGAGTATTGGATAGACATAGGACGTCTTGAAGAGTATCAAAAGGCAAATGAAGAATATGCAAAGATATTTTAGTGAGCTATTTTAGATGAAAGCTCTTGTTATAGGCTACGGTTCAATCGGCAAAAGACACTGCGAGGTCTTAGAGACTTTAGTACAGATAGATGAAATTTGCCTAGTTACTAGCCAGGATATGGCTGGTAAAGTGTGCTATAAAAACTTAGAAGAGGTCTCAAATTTAGACAAGTTTGACTACTTCGTCATAGCAACTCCCACATTTTTACATCTAGAAAATTTGAAATTTATAGATGAAAGAGTGAGCGGCAAGATCATACTTTGTGAAAAGCCATTATTTGAAAAAAAATATAAATTCACGCCCAAAAATAATAAAATTTTTCTAGGTTATGTACTGAGGTTTCATCCATTGTTGCAACAGCTAAAAGAGTTTTTAGAAAACGAGAAAATTTTATATCTAAATGCTAATTGTGGTCAATATCTACCAGGCTGGCGAAGTGGCGATTATAGAAGATGCTATAGTGCTAGCAAAGAAAAAGGTGGTGGCGTCTTGCTAGATCTTAGCCATGAGCTAGACTATGCTATGTGGTTATGTGGCAAATTTGAAAACCTAATGAGCTTTCAAGGTAAAATTTCAAATTTAGAGATAACAAGCGATGATCTATGTATGATTTTTGGTAAGACAAAAATGGATGCCATAGTAAATGTAAGCATTGACTATCTAAGCCATATCACACATAGAAGCTTGCGTGTGGAGTGCGAAGGCTCTACATATGAGCTTGACTTTATGGCAGGCACACTTACTAAGCAAGATAGTAGTAAGCAAATTTTAAATATGCCAAATTTGGCAAGAAACGAGATGTTTTTAGCTATGCATAAAGATGTTTTGGGTGAGCAAAAATATATTTGTAGCTTTGATGAGGGGCTAGATGTGATGGACGCGATAGATCAAATTCAAAGGCAAAACAATGAGTAATGTTTTATGTACGATATGCGCAAGAGGCGGTAGTAAGGGAGTAAAGGGCAAAAATGTGCGCGAGCTTTGCGGCAAGCCACTTATAGCTCACACCATAGAGCAGGCAATAGCATCAAATTTGTTTGAACATATAGTTATTAGCACAGATAGCGACCTGATAGCAGAAGCAGCTGTAAAGTACGGTGCGGAGGTCTTTTTTAAAAGAGATGCTACTATGGCTAGTGATACAGCAGGAAAGCTTGATGTTATAAAAGATGTTTTTTTAAAGAGTGAGGAACATTATGGACGTAAATTTGACTACGAAATCGACCTTGATGCTACATCTCCACTTCGTGATGTAAGCGATATAACAAATTCTTTTGAGCAGTTTTTGCGTGATGATAATGACAACTTAATAACCGCTATGCCAAGCAGAAGAAGTCCATATTTTAATTTAGTTGAAATTTATCCAGATGGACATGTAGCGCTAGCAAAAACTTTACCAAATGCTATTTTATGCCGTCAAGATGCACCAAAGACTTATGATATGAACGCTTCTATTTACATCTGGAAGCGTGAAGTTTTGCTAAATAATGACACTTTATTTTTATCAAAAACCGGACTTTATGTGATGGATGAAGATAGATCGATCGATATAGATTGTGAGCTTGATTTTAAATTTGTAGAGTTTTTAATGAAGGAAAAAAATGCTAACAGATAAGGTTGTAGTAGTTACAGGGGGAGCTGGTAGGATAGGAAGCGCTTTTATAAGAGCGATTGCTGGCCAAAACGGAGTTGGTGTGATAGCAGAGGTCGATACAAAAAGAGCAAATTTATTAAAAGATGAGATTACAAGCTCGCAAAAAGATGCAAGGATCGAGGTTTTGCAAATTGATATCGGTGATGCAAATTCTATTAATGAGGCTATAAATTTCTTGCACTCAAAATATGGTCACATAGATGCACTAGTGAATAACGCCTATCCAAAAAGTAAAAATTACGGTAAGAAATTTTTTGAGATCGACATGGATGATTTTAATGATTTTTTAAATTTACATCTTGGCGGATACTTTAATATCTCGCAAAATTTCATCAAGTACTTCTTGGAACAAGGTTATGGTAATATCATAAACATCTCATCCATTCAAGGTATCGGAGCCCCTGCTTTTGAGACATATGAGGGGACAAATATGCACTCTCCAGTTGAATATACAGTTGTAAAACATGGCCTTCTTGGTATGACAAAATATATGGCAAAGATGTTTAAAAAAGATAATATCCGCGTAAATGCCATAAGTCCTGGAGGTATCTTAGATGGACAGCCTGAGCCATTTTTAAGCCAATATAAAAAGAGATGTGGTACAAAAGGCATGCTTGATGCAAATGATATATGCGGGGCTTTGGTGTATCTGCTAAGCGATTCTTCAAAATATGTAAATGGACAAAATATCGTAGTTGATGATGGTTTTAGTATATAAAAATCTAAATAAAATAGTATAAATTTATCTAGTCTAAGCTAGATAAATTTATATATCGCTTTTAATACGCACTTTTTTCATACTAAATTTTACCAAGCAAGAGCTTGCTATCTATAATTTTTCTATTTTTACAATTTAACTTAATATGGAAAAATATCTAAAACCCCAAAGACTAGCTTTGGGGCTGGGGGTTTGCGTATTGTAAAAGCATTAACACATTTGAGGCTTCGCTACTGCAACAAAGCCTCTATTGAAAACTTAATTTAACTAGCTACGTTATTGTAGAAGTTTCATTACGTTTTGCTGTACGCTGTTTGCTTGACTCATAGCATAAGCACCTGATTGAGCTAGGATGTTATGTTTTGAGAAGTTAGCAGACTCGCTAGCAAAATCTACGTCCCTGATTTGTGATTCTGCTGATTTTACGTTAACTTGAGTTACAGTTATGTTGTTAACTGTAGCTTGAAGTTGGTTTTGAACTGAACCAAGGTCTGAACGAACTTGATCAAGTGTTTTTTGAGCTGACTCAGCGATGTCCATAACAGCCATTGCGCCTTTTAGTGTCATTACACCAGCTGATTGAGCTACTGTAAGCACTTTAGTCATTCTTTGGAAGCCCATAGCACTAGCTAGTTTGCCGTCTATTTGACCTCTTACATCTCTTAAAGCAACTGAAGCTTGAGCACCACCTTTTGCTGAGAAAGCTTCTGACTCTAGTTTTAGAGCATCACCGGCAGCTGCGCCTTTTGCAGATAGTTTGATATCTCTACCATCAAGGCGAACAAGGTTGATACGACCAACGAAAACTTGGTCTTTTTTCATACCGATTGCTTTTGAGATATTATCACCTGAAACACTAAACGCACGACCGTCACGGCTTGTTAGAACCATTTTGCCTTCTGTATTGATAGAAGCTTCAACACCTGTTTGATCTTTAACAGCGTTGATCGCATTTACCAACGCGCCGTTGCTATCGTTTTCTTTTACATCAAGGTCGCCGATTTTAACGCCGTTGATTTTAAAGCTTTTGATAGATACGCTTACTATAGAAGTTGACATAGTTCTAGTTACATCAAATGTAGCTCTAATGCCTGTCTTATCAGATGTTTTGTTGATATTTTCAGCTAATTTACCAACACCAGTTCCAAGACCAGTTGATATCTTAGTAGAAGCTATACTAACATCATTTACACCATCAACGCTTAAGAATTTAAGGGTAACTTTATCTGTACCAGTTAGTAGTTTTGAACTCTCAAAACGTGTAAGACCGATCTTGTCAGATGTAGTCGCACCAATACTTGCTTTAACAGTTTGGTTTGAATAAGCACCTATTTGGAACTCTTTATTAGAGAATGTTCCGTTTAGTAGTTGCTGACCGTTAAATGAAGTAGTGTTACCGATATTGTCAAGCTCCTCCATTAGACGAACGATATCAGCTTGCAATGCTTGGCGTGATTGAGTTGTTTGGCCGTCTTGAGCTGATTGAGTAGCTTTAGTCTTGATAGTGTCAAGAACTTTTAACTGCTCGTCCATAGCTTTGTCGGCAACTTGAATGATACCAATAGCATCATTACCATTTGCAATAGCTTGACCTAGAGCTGAAGCTTGGCTTCTTAAGCTATCTGCGATAGATAGACCTGAAGCGTCATCTGCAGCTGTTTGAATTCTAAGACCAGAACTAAGTTTGTTAAGTGACTTAGATAGGTCAACGTTGTTGCTAACTGCGTTAGCGTGTGTGTTAAGTGCGTTTACGTTTGTGTTAATACGAAAACTCATTGTAAATCCTTTTATGTTTTAAGTTACGACTTCATGTCGCACGAAAACTATATCGATCGGTTTTTAAAAAAGTTTAGAGTTATGCATAAAAATTTTTTATAAAAAACAAAAATCGCGCTCCACCTAAAAAATTTTTACACGTTACACTCTAAAAAATTATTTCTGCTACAATTACGCCAAAAAATATAAAGGCTATATATAATGAAAAGCTTAATCATCGTGGAATCTCCCGCAAAAGCAAAGACTATCAAAAATTTCCTAGATAAAAGCTACAACGTCATCGCCTCAAAAGGTCACATCAGAGACCTGCCAAAAACGAGCTTTGGTATCAAGATAGAGGATGATAAATTTACCCCAGAGTATCGCATCAGCAGCGATCACTCCGCCATCGTAAAAGAGATAAAAGAACTAGCTAAGGGTGCAGATGAAATTTACCTCGCGACCGATGAGGATAGAGAGGGCGAGGCGATCGCGTTTCACATCGCAAATGCCATCGGCAAGGAGCCAACCAGTCTGCCTCGCATCGTCTTTCACGAGATCACCAAAAGCGCCATACAAAACGCTCTAAAAAGCCCAAGACACGTCGATATGAATAGCGTCAATGCCCAGCAAACAAGGCGCCTGCTTGACCGCATCGTTGGCTACAAGCTAAGCCCACTTTTAAATTTAAAGATACAAAAAGGCTTAAGCGCTGGCCGTGTGCAAAGTGCAGCCCTAAAGATAATAGTCGACCGTGAGCGTGAAATTCAGGCATTTAAACCAGTTGAATACTACACTATCGACACCGTTTTTAAAAAAGATCTAGACGCCGAGCTAGTTAAATTTGAAAACCAAAAGATCGAAAAGCTAACCATCCAAAATCCAGACCGCGCAAAATACATCATTGAAAATTTACAAAATGAGAAATTTAGCGTCCGTGAGATCGAGAGCAAGGATAGAAAGATCCAGCCAAGTCCGCCATTTATGACTTCAACCCTTCAACAAAGTGCGAGCAACCGCCTTGGTTTTAGCCCCAAAAAAACGATGATGATCGCGCAAAGCCTCTATGAGGGCGTGCAAACAAACGAGGGCTTCATGGGTGCGATCACTTATATGAGAACGGACAGCTTAAATTTAGCCAAAGAGGCCGTCGCTGCCGCTAGAGAGCACATCTTACAAAACTACGGCAAAGAGTACTTGCCAGCTAAAGCGATCAGCTACACAACAAGCTCAAAGGCCGCACAAGAAGCCCACGAAGCGATCCGCCCTACAAATTTAAACTTCACACCGCAAATCGCCGCTAAATTTTTAGAAAAAGATGCGCTCAAACTCTACACGCTCATCTACAATAGATTTTTAGCCTGCCAAATGAGCGCATGTGTGAGCCAAACGCAAAATGTCTATGTCGCAAGTGAAAAAGGCGAGTTTAAGATAAGCGGCAGAAAGGTGCTATTTGACGGCTTTTACAAGGTTTATGGCGAGCTTGATAAGGATAAAATTTTGCCAAATTTAAAAAAGGGCGACGAGATGAGCTTGCAAAGCATAAAAAGCACGCAAAACTTCACCGAGCCACCAGCCAGATACTCTGAAGCTGGCCTTGTTAAAAAGCTAGAAAGCCTAGGCATCGGCCGCCCGAGCACCTACGCACCGACCATCTCGCTGCTAACCTCAAGAGACTACGTAAGGATCGAGAAAAAGCAGCTCATACCAAACGAGATCGCATTTAGCATGATAGGCGTTTTGGAGGAGCACTTTAGCAACATAGTTGATAGCGAATTTACCTCACATCTTGAAGAAAAGCTCGATGAGATCGCACTTGACAAGGCTGACTGGCAAAAGGTGCTAAGCGACTTTTACTATCCATTTATGGAAAAAATCAGTGCTGGCAAAACCGGCATAAAAAGCCTAAAAACAGCTACTCCTATCGGAGAGAAGTGCCCAGAGTGCGGAAGCGAGCTAGTGCTTAGAAAGGGCAGATACGGCGAGTTTATAGCTTGTTCAAATTTCCCAAAATGCAAATACTCAAGAAACATCGCAAAAGATAATGAAAAGAGCGCAGAAACTGGCTCTACAACGGCAGCTAAGCCAAAACGCGAGCTTAAAAAGCTTGACGTGCCATGTCCAAAATGTGGCGGCGAGATCGTCGAGAGATTTAGCAGGCGCGGTAAATTTTATGGATGTGCCAACTATCCAAAATGCGACTTCATCTCAAACTACGAGCCAGTCGCACAAAAATGCGATGAGTGTGGCGGCGATATGATCAAAAAAGAGCTAAAAAAAGGCACATTTATAGAGTGCACAAAGTGCAAGAAAAAGACACTTATCTCTGAAAACTAAAACTTCTAGCCAAATTTGAGCTCAATAGCCTAAATTTGGCTTACAAATTTGGACTTTAAATGCCTGAAACCATCATAGAAGTTAGCCAGTATAAAGGGCAAAAGAGCCTTGTGATAAACTGCACGCAGCTAGGGGACAGCTTCACGCCGCAGTATAAAACCGCCAAACAAAAAAGAGCGGTGCTTGATGAGTGGTGCGACTTTTTAAGAAGCGAACAAGACGCATTTGATGAGCTTAGCTTTTGCACCAAAATACCTCAAGAGCTCTTTGACGCGGTGTGCTGCCAAAGAAATATAAAGAGCCTTCACATCAAATGGGGCTCGTATGAGAGCCTTGATGCGCTAGCAAATCTTTCTAGTCTAAAGAGCCTTTTTGTAGGCTCTGGAGCTAACGTAAAAAGCATCGCGCCGATCGCGACGCTTACTGGGCTTGAAAGCCTTGCGGTGGAGAATTTTCAAAAGATAAGCGACTACTCTGCGCTTTCAAATTTGCAAAATTTAAAGAGCCTAGAGATCAGTGGCGACGGACTTTCGCCTAAATTTATCCACATAGATAGCCTAGAGTTTTTACGCCAGATGCCCGGACTAACCAGCCTTGTGATCTTGGTGGCTAGGCTAAAAAGCAAGGACTACTCGCCTATCTTATCTCTAAAATCCCTCACCCACCTCAGTCTGCCACCACAGCACGCACTTTTTGGACTTTTTGACGAGCTTAGTGCTTTGCCAAATTTAAAAACAGGGCTTTTAAAAGAGAGGGTGGAAATTTATAAGAAAAGATGATCCTGTAAATTTAAGTTTTTGCCAGACTTGCAGTAAATTTGATAGAGTTTTAAAACGCATGCTGCACGATAGTGCTATTGCATGCCACTTCTAACGTCGTCGGGCTTTACTTCGACTTCGACTCGTAACTGCAAGCAGACAGGGGATTTTAAAAGGGGATAAGGGGACGGACTTCGTGTTTGCCCTGCAGTTGCGAGCTTGCAAAACAAAATTCAAGTCCCCTTGTCTCCCCTTTAAATAAAAGCAAAACTTTAAATTTCTAAAAATATTTTTGCAAATTTTAAAATTCCATTCACTCGCAAGAATTGGCTACTAAAATTTGGCTTCACTCATCGCTTAGCTCAAATTTTAGAGCCGAAATTACTCGTTCATGAAATTTTAAAATTTGCCTATTTTTCGTAAATTAAAGACGATCATACTTAAATTTTAAACCTACCAAAGCTATAATACACCCCAAAAAAGGATCAAAAATGAAAACAATCATGCTTTGTGCGATATGCTCCGTCACACAGGGAAACTGCGCTGAAGACTGCGCTTATTGCACGCAAAGTGCCAAAACTGGCGCTGATATCACGAAATTTAAAGAAAAAAGCGTGCAGCAGGTGGTGGACGAGGCCAAAATGGCTTATAAAAACCACGCTCTTGGCTTTTGCTTAGTCACAAGTGGCGCTAGGCTAAATGACAAAAAGACCGACTATATCGCTTCTTTAGCAAGAGCTGTGAGTAAAGAAGTGCCAAATTTGATGCTCATCGCATGTAACGGTATGGCAACTTACGAGCAGCTTTGTGAGCTTAAAAATGCTGGCGTTTTTAGCTACAACCACAACCTTGAAACAAGCCGCGAATATTTCCCAAAAATCTGCACAACGCACTCTTGGGACGAGAGATATCAGACAAATTTAGACGCAAAAAGGGCTGGGCTCATGCTTTGCACTGGCGGCATTTACGGCGTTGGCGAGAGCGAGGCCGACAGGGTGAGCTTTAGAGCTAGCCTAAAGGAGCTTGAGCCATTTTCGTCGCCTATAAATTTTTTCATAAAAAGTGACGCACTAAGGCTTGATCAGCCGCCTCTTAGTGCGAATGAAGCCCTAAAAATCGTGCGTGAGACTAAAAGTGCACTGCCAGAAACTAGGGTCATGATAGCTGGCGGCAGGGAGAAGATATTGGGCGAGAGGCAGTACGAGATCTTTGAAAATGGCGCCGATGCGATCGTGATAGGCGACTACCTCACCGCAAAGGGTGAGAAGGCGAGCAAGGACATCGAGGAGCTTACAAAGCGCGGTTTTAGCTTTGCAAGTATCTGCCACTAATGCTTGTAAATTTACTTTTTGCTGGGCTTGGGGGCTTTATCGGAGCTGGATGCAGGTTTTTAGCTGGCGAGCTACTAAAATTTAGCCACTTTCCGCTAGCCACGCTTGGCGTAAATGTGCTTGGCAGCTTCATTATCGGCATTTTATTTTGCTTAAATTTAAGCCAAAGCGTGAGGGTTTTCTTAGTCGTTGGCATACTTGGCGGCTTTACCACGTTTTCAAGCTTTAGCCTTGATAGCGTGAAATTTTTACTAGAAGGCGAACTCGTAAAAGGCTGTTTAAATATATTTTTAAACCTTAGCCTTTGCCTGCTTGCAAGCTATCTTGGCATTTTACTTGGTAAAAATTTATGAGGCTTTAAGGTGTGTAATAAAAATAGCTTTATTTATGCCATTTTGCAAATTTTAAATTTTCATTCACCCATAAGAATTGACTACTAAAATTTGGCTTCGCTTACCGCTTAGCTCAAATTTGCATCTTTAGGCAAATTTTTAAATCTTTACTCACTCGCCTTAGCAGACTACTAAATTTAGGCTGCACTACGTTTAGCACTAAATTTAGAGCCGTGATATGCTCGCTCATAAAATTTTAAAATTTATCCTAAGCTTGTCTGACTTAATAAATAAAATTTGCCAGAGTTTTTAACACATGCGGCACGATAGTGCTATCGCATGCACTTCTAACGTGCGAGGGGTTTAGGGGATTTAAAAAGGGGGATAAGGGGACGGCCTCGTAACTCGAGTCCCCTTGTCTCCCTTTTTAAAAATAAAGAAAGTCTGTATTTTTAAAAATAGAAATTTACTATCGCGCAAATTTTAAAATTCCACTCACTCCTAAGAATTGACTACTAAAATTTGGCTTCGCTTACTGCTTAGCTCAAATTTTAGAGTCGAAATTACTCGCTCATGAAATTTCAAAATTTGCTTGACGCTCATCGATATACAAACCCCATGCAATATGTAGCGCCGTCGCATACACCTCTCTACTTAGCTTCTACCTTTGGCATCTGTAGCATAAAATTTCTAGCTTCGCTTAAAAGCACTGGTTTGAGCGCATCCGCTGATATTTGTCGGTCGTAAATTCTCACATATGAAAGCATCAAAACTCCATCTTTTTTAAGCAAAAAGTGGATTATTTCTATATTTTTGCTCTTAGTTTCATCTTTTATAAGAGCTAAAATTTGATCATTTTCTTCGCTAAAAAGCACGTTTTTATCTTGCTTAAGAGCCCTTTTTAACTCTTCTAGCTCGCTTTTTGTCTTGACATCTTTGTCAAACTTTACCTTAAAAGCGGCAAAGTGCTCGTCCATATTTTCATTTTTTAAAAAGTAAAAGCTCTCATTTTTAACCACTTGCTTCTTATAAAAAGTGCTGCCATCAAACCTAAAACTCTCAACTAAGCTTAGCTCGCCTGCCAAAGAAATGACACCAAAAAACATCAAAACAAAAAGGCTAAATTTACGCATAAAATTTCACTCCAAATTTCTAAAAATAGCCACCATTTTGCCCAAATTTCGCTTAGCTTAATCAAAAAATAACAAAGCTTTTTATACAATCAGGCATTTTTATTTTAAGGATCTTTTTGCAGTTACACCAAGCAAGCGAGCTTAGCATCCTTGTCGTTTTGGCATTTATCGTCTTTGCTTCGCCTTATATTTCTAAAATTTTACGCATCCCAGTCGCGCCTGCTGAGATACTACTTGGAGCGGTTGCTGGCTACATCGGAGTTGTCGGCGAAAACGAGATGTTTAAGCTCATTAGCGAAGTTGGCTTTTTCTTTTTGATGTTTCTAGCTGGCATGGAGATCGATCTTAGGATGCTCATAAACATCGACCGTAAAATTTTGCGCCTTGGGCTCATCTACCTTGCGCTCATCTACGCTCTAGCCACAGCTTTGACGCTAGGACTTGAGCTTAGCCTGCTTTACATCATCATCATCCCGATAATGGCCGTTGGTATGGTATTTACGCTATTTAAAGAGTATGGCAAGCAGCAAGAGTGGCTAAATTTAAGCATGCTAATAGCAACTATCGGCGAGCTTTTAAGCATCACGCTTCTAACATTTACCGCTGCTTACTTGCAGTTTGGAGCGAGCATAAATTTATGGCTAACGATTGGCTATTTGATCCTATTTTTGGCTATCAGCGTGCTTAGTTTTAAAATTTTGGACGTGCTTTTTTGGTGGTATCCGGGGCTTAAAGTGGTGCTCATGCCACACTACGACAAGGACGAGAAGGACATCAGGCTTTGCATCGCGGTATTTTTTACGATGATAGCTTTGATGCTCTATCTAAATTTAGAAGTCGCCTTTGGTGCGTTTATCGCAGGTATGTTTATCACGACATTTTTTGATCACAAAAAGGACTTGCCACACAAGCTTTCAAGCTTTGGATTTGGCTTTTTAGTGCCGATATTTTTCATCCACATAGGCTCGACTTTCAAGCTTTCAAGCCTAGGATCTAGCGAAGTGATAAAGGATGCTATTTTTATATTTTTAGCGATGCTTGGCACGAGAGTTGTATCTAGTTTGCTCTTTTTGGGCAAGCTTGGCTTTAGAGGGATATGTTTATTTTCCGTTTCGCAGTCTATGCCGCTCACTCTTTTGATCGCAGTTGCTACTATCGCACACAAATCAGGCGAGATAAGTGACTATTCTTACTCATCTTTCATCCTAGCAAGCCTCGCACAAGCTATAATAGGAGCTATAATCATCAAAATTTTAATGCAATCAAAAAGCAAGGAGTAAAAATGTCATCAAATACAGCCACACTAATCGACAACCGAACTGGCAAGAGCTATGAATTTCCTATCCTAAAAGGCACGATGGGGCCAGATGTCATCGACATATCGACCTTTTTTGGCGACACTGGGATGTTTACCTTTGATCGGGGCTACACTTCAACTGCGATGTGCCGTTCAGCCATAACCTACATCGATGGACTAAAGGGCGAGCTCATGTATAGAGGCTACGATATCGCATATTTGGCTGAAAATAAGACATTTTTAGATGTTGCCTACCTGCTTTTAAACAAAGAGTTACCAACTAGCGAGCAATACGCAAGCTTTAAAGATGAGCTCAAAAAAAGAAGCTTCATACACGAGGGCATGATGAAGCTCTTTGACGCATTTCCAGACAAGGCGCACCCTATGGCGATATTGCAGGCAGCAGTCTCAGCGCTAAGTGCCTTTTACTCAGACCACCTAAATATGGATAAACCTGAAGAGTATCATGAGATGGCTATGAGGATAATCGCCAAGATCCCGACGATAGCGGCCTTTAGCTACCGATACTCACGTGGGCTTCCTATCATATATCCAAATTTAGATCGTGGCTTTACTGAAAATTTCCTCTACATGATGAGGGGCTATCCATACGAGCACGTCGATCTTAAGCCTATCGAGATAAAGGCGCTTGACACCGTTTTTATGCTGCACGCTGACCACGAGCAAAACGCCTCAACGACTACTGTTAGGACTGTTGGCTCTACGCACGCGCACCCATACGCATGTATAAGTGCAGGTATCGGCGCACTTTGGGGCTGGGCTCATGGTGGGGCAAACGAGGGCGTCATCCGTCAGCTTGAAGAGATCGGCTCGGTCGCAAACGTCGATAAATACATCGCTAGAGCAAAGGATAAGAACGATCCATTTAGACTAATGGGCTTTGGCCACAGGGTCTATAAAAACTTTGACCCTCGCGCAAAGGTGCTTAAAAAGATGAGAGATCAGCTGATGGATGAGATCGGCATTAGCTCAGAGCTCATAAAGATCGCCAACCGCATCGAAGAGATCGCGCTAAATGACGACTACTTTGTAAGTAGAAATTTATATCCAAATGTTGATTTTCACTCAGGACTCATTCTAAAAGCGCTTGGCATACCAAATAATATGTTTGCCGTCATTTTTGTCATCGGTAGGACGCCAGGCTGGATCAGCCAGTGGATCGAGCTAAAAGAGCAAGAGAGTATAAAGATCGTCCGTCCAAGACAGCTCTACGTCGGAGAGACAAACAGAACACCAAAATGAGCGAGCTTTTAAATTTAGCCATCAAGGCAGCCATCAGCGCTGGGGGTGAGATAATGAAATTTTACTCATCTAATAGCCAGGCGCTTAAAGTCTGCCTAAAAGATGACAGCTCGCCGCTAACTAGCGCTGATCTAGCGGCAAATGAGGTGATACTAAAAGAGCTAAGCAAAAGTGGGATAAAAATTTGCTCTGAAGAGAGCATCTTGCAAGAGAGTGACAAAGACGAGTTTTGGCTAGTTGATCCCCTTGATGGCACGAAAGAATTTCTAGCTAAAAACGGTGAATTTTGCGTTTGCATAGCGCTTATAAAAGAGGCTAGACCGGTGCTTGGTGTCATTTTTATCCCAGTTAGCAAAGAGCTTTTTTACGCTGATGAAAACGGCGCTTTTAAAGAAATTTTAGGCGCTAATGATGAGGTCGTAGCAAAGCATGATCTAAATGAAAAAGCCAAAAGTTTAAATAACTTCATCTTTTCAAGCAGAAGAGGCGAGACGAATAGGGCCACGCTTATAAGAGATAGTTTAAATTTAGAGCAAAAATGCATCGGATCTGCCATAAAATTTTGCCGTTTAGCCGAGCTTGGCGGGATATATGTGAGATTTAGCCCAAGCTATCTTTGGGACAATGCTGCAGGCGAGGCGGTAGTGAAATTTAGCGGTGGCAAGGTCTTAAACGCTAGCGACAGATGCGAGCCAAGCTACAAGCTAGCTGATCTAAAAAGCCCATTTTACGTAGCTTTTGGCAAAAATGCTTTGAGCTTAGAGGATGAAGTTTTTAGGCTGATAGAGCAGGGCAGATAAAGCTACTTGCACCTTATCTCACCACTCATCTTTAAAAATGCGCTTTCGTTTTGCTCTAAAAATTTATTTGCCGCTTCTAAATCCTGAAATTTATCTTTTAGTCTGATCACCAAAGTGCCACATTTTAGCTCTCTAGCTCGCTCCAAACTAGCATCAAAGTTTTGCGTTAGATCATTTACGCTTTTTATCAAAAGATCGTTTTTGCCTAGCTCTTTTACGCTAAATTTAGCGTGTCTCTCAGCTCTTACTACGCCAAGATAGTTTGCGACTTTAGCATTACTTATGTAGATGAAAACTCCCTCACGCAAGTTGCTACTAAATGCCACTGCATCATCTTGTTCAAGTATCTTTGCAAGCTCTTCGCCGCCATAGTTTAGACTGCTTTTAATATTTAGATTTTTCACGCTTGGCTTGCTAGCACAACCTGCTAGAAATATACAAAATATAAGAGCAAGAATTTTTTTCATTTTAAATTTCCTCAAGTAAATAGAGCATGCTAGCTATCTTTGCTGTGCCTACGATGTAGCCCTTTAAGTGAGTGACTAGTTTTTCGTTTTTAAGCTCTTTGCCATTTTTATCAGATATTTTTATGCTGTTTTCTTTTATAAATTTCAAACTCTTAGCAGCTATTTCTTCTAAATTATTTTTGCCATCAAGTAGTAAAAATATATAGTAATCAAGCCTGTCAAGCCGTTCTGTAAGACCAAATTTGTTTGCAAAGGTAATGTCTGCGTTATCTTTATGATTTAAAAAGTACTTTATGTAGCCAGCTAAATTTGTCTTTAGCCTTGAGTAATTTGGAGCGTACTCTATATCTTTTAGCTCATCTTTTACGATCATTGCGCTTGCTGAGTTTGTTAAAAGTCTTACAAAAGCGCTATAAACTGCGAGCTTATCTTCTGGTAAAATCTCTAAAATTTGAGAGAGATTTATGCTTGCTGGATACATCTTATAAAAGACCTCGCAAAGCCAAGATATATCTTTGGGCATAAGAGCAAATTTATCATACCAGCCATCATCTTTTTTTACAAAGTCAGCCACTACGTGAATTTTATTAACATCGCTTGGACCTATTTGTTTGTTTGCCACGCTCTCATAAGCCTTAGCATGCACGATGAGACTTTGCCTAAAGACCTTGTTGCTAACTATATCCATAAACTGTTCTAGATCGATCCTATCTTTAAATTTGCTATCTTTATAGTTATCTACATGCTCTATGCCAATATCTGGTACAAAAAGATCTTCAAGTCCGTATTCGCAAAGATAGGCAAGCTCGTTTTTAACAAGCATGGCGTTAAAGTCTTTAAAGTAAAATGGATCGTTTATCTCTTCTAAAAACTCATGAGCTACGTAAAAATCATCCTTTTCAAGCACGCTATCTATCCAGTGAAGTAGCAATTTAGCAGGTATTTTATCTTCATAATTTTCACCAAGCTTCGTTAGCAATACCTCTTTATATACTAAAAGTGCCTCTTTGGCAGCCTTTAGCCTCTCTTCTGTGCTATCCTTATCCTTTGCAGCAAGCAACATAAGATCACGCACTACATCTTTTACTTTCCAGCCTGGATATGTGTTGTAAGATATAAATGCCACGCCGTTTTGGCTTAAATTTTCTCTTACGACCCTTAAAATAGCATCTTTTACAAAGTCAGGCACCCAGCTAAAGACGCCGTGAGCTATGATGTAGTCAAATTTCTCATCACTTTTAAACTCGCAGATATCGCCGTGGATTAGCTCTAAATTGCTTAGACCTATCTCTTTTACGATCTCTTTACCGCGTCTTATCTGCTCGCCGCTAAGATCGATGCCAACTACTCTTGCGTTCTCGTTATTTACTGCAAATGGGATTAAATTTCCACCAAAACTGCATCCTATCTCAAGCACTTTTGCGTTTTTGCAAGGCGGCGGGTTGATGCCAAGAAGTGTGGCGCAAGCCTCTAGTTTATAGGGCGATGACTGCGCAAATGCTGCTGATTTATATGTTAGCTCGTCATAAGACTTTTCGATCTTGCTACTTTTGTCCATTTTCTATCCTTAGTAGTCTTCGTTTTTTATCTTCTCCAGCATATTTTTAGCGTCGTTTTCAGGCTCATCTACGATATATGCGCGTCTTATATTGCCACCTTTTATGATAAGTGTTTGACGAAAGTAAAATTTATGCCCATTTGAAGCGGCAAACACTGGTAGTTCAAGCGCTCGCTCTAGCATAAACTCACTATCGTTTAAAAACATCACGCCAGTTGCGGTCTCTTCTTCAAATTTCTTCTGAGCAGCGATATCTTGGGAGCCAATAGCTACTACCATAAAGCCAAGATTGTTAAATTCTTTAAGAAGTTTTTTGTAGTTTATCGCTTGCTTGGTGCAGCCTTTCATGCCCGCAGTCTTTTGCAGCTGCTCGCTTAAAAGCTCGAAGTCATCGCCTATCTTTGGGTAGATAAAAATCACGCAGTCATGAGTCCTTGCAAAGGCTGAAAAGTCAAATTCTTTACCGTCTAAAGTCCTTAGATAGATGCTTGTAGGCACTTTTATCATATTTTGTCCTTTAAAAATTTTATCTATTATATATCTTTAAGCTTTTTTAGAATTTAAGAGATAGACGACAAAAAGAACGAAAAAGCTAATTATGAGCATCAAAAGTGCATAGATGTGAGCTTTGGTATAGTCAAGCATCTCAACCGCTTCAAATATCGCGATACTAGCGACCTTGCTCTCGCCAGCCACGCTACCGCCTATCATCAAAACCACGCCAAATTCGCCCATCGTATGAGCAAAACTAACGACGATCGCGGTTAGTAAGTTTGATCTGATACTTGGCAAGATGACCCTAAAAATGGTCGTGAGCCTACTTTTGCCAAGGCTGTAGCTCGCCTCAAAAAGGCTCTTTTTTAGACTATTTAGCCCAGCGTAAATGGGTCCAAACATAAATGGCAGCGAGTAGATACAGCTTGCCACAACAAGGCCTGTGAAGTTAAAAACTAGCCTCACGCCAAAGAGCTCTTCGATAAATTTACCAAAGGCCGAGTATGGCGAGAGAAAAATAAGCAGATAAAAGCCAAGAACGCTTGGTGGCAGCACCAAAGGCAGCGAGATGATGGACTCTAAAAACGCCTTGCCAAAGAATTTCTTTTGCGACATAAAATAAGCAAGCCCCACGCAGAAGAAAAATAGTATAAAGGTCGTGATAAAAGAGAGCTTTAGCGAGAGCCAAAACGGCTCGTAATCAATATTTGCTAGCTCGTTCATCATGCTTTTACCAAATTTACGCCAAAGGCTTTTGTACTAACCACCACCGTATCACCAGCTCTTAGCCCACTAGCTTCTGCGCTACTTAGCACGACCTCGCAAATTTGGCGGTTTATTAGCACGCTTGCTACAAAAATAGCGTCACGCTTTTTGATCTCTAAAACTTTAGCGTTAAATGCAAATTTTTGCGATCCTGCACTTTTTAAAAATATCTCACTAGCACTGCCAGACCTTGAAATTTTGCCATTTTCAAGGACGAAAACCTTGCTGCAAAGCTTGTAAATTTCAGCTATGTCGTGACTTACTAAAATAACACTCATCTTAAACTCATCGTGAAGTGCTAGCAAATAGTCTTGCAGCTTCTCGCGCATGGCGTTATCTAGGGCGCTTAGTGGCTCATCAAGCAGTAAAATTTCTGGCTTTCTCATCACCGCACGAGCGAGTGCCACACGCTGCTTTTGACCGCCTGAAAGGGTGCTAATTTTCGCGTTTTTTAAAGAGCCAAGCTCGCAAATTTCAAGTAGTTTGTTTGCTAAATTTTCATCATTATTTGCAAAAAGCAAATTTTTAAAGACATTCATATTTTCAAAAAGGGCGTAGTCTTGAAACAAAAAGCCGATATTTCGCTTTTGCGGGGCTAAATTTGTCTTTTCGTCAAAAAATATCTTATCTCCAACCTTTATCACGCCACTTTGTGGGGCTTCAAAGCCAGCGATGAGCCTTAAAATCGTCGTTTTACCTCCGCCACTTGCTCCATAAAGTGCGACAAACTCGCCACTTTCAAAGGCAAGCTCAGCCTCAAGCATAAATTTACCGCCACCGCCATTTAGCTCTTTTTTGCAAGAAATTTCTATCATTTTTAAGCGCTTACGTGGATACTTGTTGATTTAACGTAGGCAAAAACCTGCTCGCCTACCGCTAAATTTAGCCCTTTTAGAGCGTGATCTGAGATGATAGCCTCAAAGCAAATCTGCTCACACTTTAGGCTAACTATGCTTAAAATTTCGCCGCGAGTTATGCCAGCGACCTCGCATTTTAGCTCATTTTCAAGCGAACTAGCCTCAAGTCTAAGCTTTGATAGGACGACGTCTGAGCTTTTGAAATTTAAGCTCACCTCATCATTTAGAGCAAATTTGCTAGCCTCATTTAAGGCTAGCATATATAAATTTATCCCTAAATTTAGGCACTCAAGCTCAAAAAAACTGACGCCATCTTTGGATGAAATTTGAACGATCTTTGCTCTTATCATTTAGCTGGGACGTTGTAGCCAAATTTCTTGAAAATTTCTCTTGCCTTTTCGCCCAAGATAAACTCATAAAATGCCTTCGCATCAGCGTTACCATCAGCATGTTTTAAGAGCACTATGCCTTGATCGATCGGAGTGTAGAGCTCTTGAGGCACGAAGATGTAGTTGGTGCCCTCTTTGTATTTTTCCATTTTATCGCTAAAAAGCGCGCTAGCAGCGATAAATCCAACGTCTGAAGCACTTAGTGCCTGAGAAAGTGTCTCAGAAATTTTTTGAGCATAGACGATGTTTTTCTCTACTTCGTCATAAAGTTTTGCATTTTTAAGAGCCTCGATACTAGCCTTGCCATAAGGTGCGGTCTCTGGATTTGCTATTGAGATCGCTTTTAGGCCACGAACCACTTCGATGCCCTTTTTAAAATCCACATCTCTTATAGAAAAGATCGCCAAAGCTCCTTGAGCATAAACTTTTGGAGCAGCCACTGCAAAGCCTGTGTCGTAGGCCTTTTGCGCAAATCCCATATCAGCAGCCATGAAGATATCAGCTGGAGCTGAGTTTTGTATCTGAGTGACAAGACCACCGCTTGCGCCAAGAGTTAGGTTGATCTTAGCGTCTGGGTGAAGCTTGTTAAACTCTTTTATAAGCTCTGGAAACGCGTAAGTCGTGTTTGCTGCGGCATAGACATTTACCTCTGCGCCAAAGGTGTTTATAGCTAGCAACGCCGCCACACATAGAAATTTAAAAACCTTTTTCATTTATACTCCTATTATGATTTGAGATGATTTTACTATTGCTAAAAGCGTGTCACCAACGCCTATTTGCATATCCATTGCGCTATCTTTTGTGATGATGGCAGTTAAGGTCTGCTCGTCGCTTAGTTTTAGCGTGACCTCGGCATTTACAGCGCCTATTTTTGCCTCGATGACCTCACCTTTTAGCTGATTTTTAGTGCTTATTTTTAGATCAAGATCTTTTGCAAGGATGACAGATGGCGCTTTAAAGATGAAAACTACCTTTTGACCCACTTTTAGGCCTAAATTTTTCTCGCTTTCAACTGTTATGGTGGCTTCAAGCGTGTTGCCATTGCTTAGCTTTGCGATGATTTCAGAATTTACAGCACCTCTATTTATACTGACGATCTCACATGAGAGCTGATTTCTCGCACTTAAATTCATATTCATCCTTTGTAAATTTATGATATCGACATCTTCAAAATCAACCTTTTGGCAAATTTTTTGCAAAAAATCCTTTTGTGTCTCGAGGATAGCGTCGTAAATTTTTATCAGTTTTTTGGCGTATGGGCTAAGCTCTGAACCGCTATTTTTCTTGTTGCCATCAGCTCTTATGATGAGAGGCTTGCTGCTTTTGTTATTTATCGTATCTAAGCAGTCCCAAGCGTTTTTATATGATATGCCGACAACCTCAGCCGCTTTTGTGATACTTTTTGTCTCTTTTATCGCTTTAAGTAGCGCTATATGCTTTGCTAAAACCTGCGTATCTTCGCCCAGAAATAGCTCTAAATTTATATCTGCTTTCAAATTTTTAACCTCTAAATATATAATAATAACTTGCAAAGTATATCTAATTATATTAATACAAAAGCTTAAAATTACAAATTTTCTTTAATTTCTTGTAAAGTTTCAAGAGGATAAAATCAAGCTGTATTTTGTAAATAAATTTTAAGGTTTTATGATGAAATTTTTGCTTGCTATCTTTTGTAGCCTGCTTTTAGCCTGTGCCAGCGCTGATTTGAACGCAAACAGTGAAAAAGATGATTTTGATGTTGAGTTTGAAGCAAAAAAAGATGTGTTTGACCCGCTTAGTGGCTACAACAGAGTGATGACAAATGTAAATGACTTTATCTACATAAATATGCTAACTCCAGTTGCAAAAGGCTACGCTTATGTCGTGCCAGCTACGGCTAGAACGATGGTTGCAAATTTCTTTGACAACCTCCTTTTTCCAGTGCGTTTTGTAAATAACTTGCTTCAGTTTAAATTTCAAAACGCTGGTGAAGAGACTTTGCGCTTTTTGGCAAATACGATAATTGGCTTTGGAGGGCTAACAGACGGGGCAAAATACTATGATCTAAAGGCTCACAACGAGGACTTTGGACAAACACTTGGCTACTGGGGGCTTGGAAGCGGCTTTCACATCGTTTGGCCACTTATCGGACCATCAAATTTAAGAGATACTGGAGGCCTAGTTGGCGACTATTTTGCCGATCCTATCAGCTACGTAGACCCTATGCTTTTATCGCTTGGTATCATGTCTTATAGGACGTTTAACAGCTTTGCACAAGACCCAACAGCATATGAAAAACTACGCAAAGACGCGATCGATCTATATCCATTTTTACGCGATGCTTACGAGCAAAGACGCGATAAACTTATCAAGGAGTAAGTATGAAAATTTTAAAAATTCTTGCAGCGGTTTTACTTTTTGCAACTAGCCTTTTTGCCCTCTCAAAAGAGCAGATAAAGCCTGAGATAGAGGCAAAGACAACAAAGGTGATTGAAATTTTAAAAAATACAAATTTAGACAACAATGCAAAGACAAAAGAGATTTTTGCTCTGCTTGATCCACTATTTGACTACAAACAAATGGCAAAGATCAGCCTTGGCAAACGCTACAACAGCCTAAGTGCTGACGAGCAAGCTAAATTTGACGCAGCATTTGAGCAAAAGCTAAAAAGCTCATATATCGACAAGCTCTTAGGCTACAAAGACCAACAGATCCACATCACTGGAGAGAGTGAGCCTCAAAAAAATAGATACTGGCTTACATCAGAGCTTCTAAATGACGGCAAAAACTATGAATTTGTCTATAAATTTTACGATGCAAAAGAGCGTGGCTGGCTCATTTACGACCTTGATATCGTTGGTGTGAGCATCATTCAAACTTATAGAAGCCAGTTTGGCGACGTGCTAAACAATGGCGATTTTAATACGCTTTTACAAAAACTCAACGAAGCGGTTTTGCCTGATCAAAACAAAACTAATCCTTAATGCGACAAATTTTTAAATTTATCATTGCCAAAAACAAGCTTGTTATCTCGCTTGTGCTAGTTTTAAGCGTAGTTTTTGGCTGCCTTAGCACAAAGCTTAGCATCGATGCTTCGGCTGAGACCTTGCTGCTTGAGCATGACCCTGATCTAAAAGCTTATAGGCAGATCGCAAAGCGCTACGACTCGCCAGGGCTTTTGGTGGTTGCTTTCACCCCAAAAGATGATCTTTTTTTACCTAAAAATTTAGAGCTTATTAAAAATTTGAGTGGCGAGCTAGCCAAAAACGATATGGTTAGCAGCGTCATCTCTATCTTAAATGTGCCACTTCTAAATAGCGTAAAAGGCGGCGTAACAGGCATCTTAGAGCATACGCCAACGCTAAGCGATAAAGATATAAATATCTCAAAAGCAAAGCTTGAGTTTGCAAAAAGTCCCATTTATAGTGGAAATTTGATAAGCAAAGATCTAAAAACCACAGCGATCGCGCTAAATTTAAAGCAAGATGAGAAATTTAACGAGCTTTTAAATGAGAGAAATTTACTTAGCCAAAAAGAGTCAAATGGCACTATCACGCAGGCAGAAAAGCTTAAATTTCAAGCGCTCGTGGCTGAGTTTAAAGCCTACCGAGATGAGCTTAGAAAGAGCGATCACAAAAACCTTGAAGCCATAAAGACAGCCATCGCTAAATTTAACGCAAATGACGAGCTCTTTTTGGGTGGCGCAAACATGATCGCTGATGATATGATAGGCTTTATAAAGAGTGATCTTTTGGTTTATGGGCTAAGTGTTTTAGCGCTTCTTAGCTTTAGTTTGTGGCTATTTTTTAGGCAGATTAGATGGATCGTTTTGCCGATGTTTATCTGTGCGGTAAGTGCCATTTTTACGACTGGAATTTTTGGTATGTTTGGTTGGGAAGTGACGGTCATTAGCTCAAACTACATCGCACTTCAGCTAATTATCACCATCTCAACAGTCATCCACCTAGTCGTTAGCTACAGAGAATTTTACGCAAGACATCCAAAATACAGCCAAAACCAGCTCATCTATCTAACACTTCGTGACAAATTTTCTCCATCTTTTTGGGCGATATTTACAACTGTTATTGGCTTTAGCTCACTCATGAGTGCCGATATAAAGCCAGTTATCATGCTTGGCATTATGATGAGTGCAGGTATCAGCGTTTCACTTGTGCTTGCATTTTTGCTATTTGGCTCGGTAAATGTAAATTTAAAGAAGCTTGCTCCTGTTAGGACATTTGAAAATAGCTTTAAATTTACAAAATACTGCGCAAATTTAGCCCTAAACTCAAGAAAGATCATCTACGCAGTTTGCGTGCTTGTTGTCTGTTTTGGCGTTTATGGCATAAGCAAGATAAAGGTTGAAAACAGCTTCATTGGCTACTTTAAAGAGAGCACGCAGATCCGCCAGGGCATGCAGATTATTGACACAAAGCTTGGTGGCACGATCCCAGTTGATGTGATAGTGAAATTTAAAGAGAGCGAGCCAAAACAAGAAAAAAATGATGAGAAAGATGACTTTGAAAGTGAGTTTGAAAACGACGCAAAGAGTGCAAAATACTGGTTTAACAGCTACCACACAAGAGTTGCAGAGAAAATCCACGACTATCTAAAAGAGCAAAATTTTGTAGGCAACGTAAGCTCTCTTGCAACGCTTATAAAGGCGATAAAAGAGCTAAATAACGGCGTTAGTGATGATTTTTTGCTAGCTGCGATGTATGAAAAGCTACCACTTGAGTATAAAAAGATCTTGCTAAGTCCTTACGTGAGCGTTGAAAACGACGAGCTTAGATTTAGCCTAAGGATCATCGATAGCGATCCAAAGCTTAGACGAAATTTATTTCTAAAAGAGCTTAGAGAAGGGCTTGCCAAGCTTACTAAAAACGATAACGTAAGCATCGAAGTTGTCGGTATGATGGTGCTTTATAACAACATGCTTCAAAATTTGCTTAGCTCGCAGGTTGATACATTTGGACTAACAGTTGCGATACTTTTTGTTATATTTTGCTTTGTTTTTAGAAGTATCAAGCTGGCGACCATCGCCATAGTTTCAAATTTGATCCCGCTTTGCACCCTTTTTGGCGTGATGGGATTTTTTGGCATTCCGCTTGATGTGATGAGCATTACGATTGCTGCTATTAGTATAGGCATCGGCGTTGATGATATTATCCACTACATCCACCGCTTCAAAGAGGAGCTGCTTACAAAGGACGTTTTTGAAAGCATCAAGGCTGCGCATGCTAGCATCGGATACGCGATGTATTACACCTCATTTACCATTTTCCTTGGCTTTAGTGTGATGATAACTAGCAACTTTATACCGACAATTTATTTTGGCTTGCTAACTGATCTTGTTATGGTATTTATGCTGCTTGGCGCGCTCATCATCTTGCCAAGTTTGATAGCAAGTTTTATGAAAAAGCGCGAGGTATAAATTTATTTGATAACTTTGATAAACGAATAGACATCAGCCACGCCGTTAATGTGCTTAGCATACCAAATGGCGTGCTTTTCTTGCTCGATACTATCTACCACACCGCTAAAAACAACGTCACAGCCAACGATGCTAACACGCACATTTGTGCCCTCAACGACGCTATCTTTGAAGAGATTTTGCTTTAAATTTGCAAGTATGCTTAGGCTATCGCACGGATACTCGCTCTTTTTTACCCTAAGATAGGTGTAAATTTTTCGCACTCCATCCGTGCTTTTGGCAAGCTCAACTAGCTTATCTCCTAGCTCTTTGCTATCAACAAGCCCTATGAGATAGGCATCGCCATAAAAGACCTCTATCTCGATGTCGATGTTGCTGAGCCCTTTAGAAAATAAAATTTTGCTTTGTAGCTTGCTTTGGATAAATTTATCGCGAGAGATCGAGTAGATGCCGCGTTTATCGCGAGAAATGGAGTATGCGTCATATACATTTAGCGGCGCTGTTGCTGGGGTGAGGACTGATGAGCAAGAGCAAAAAAATAAGACCAAAAATGCAAAAACGCTAAATTTAGAAATCATAAATCCTTTTGTAATTTCAAAAAGTTTATAGAAAATGGGCTAAAATTTATCTAAATCTGCTAAAATAACGCACACGGAGGATAAAGTAATCTGGTGATGCTCACGGGCTTCAAACCCGATGACTGGGCGGTTGACCGTCTGGTGGGGAGTTCGATTCTCTCATCCTCTCGCCACTTTTACTTCTTTAATTTCTACTTTTTAATGATTTGTTTTTGATTTTAGGTGCAGTTAGCTAGTAAATTTTAAAAATAATGGTGTGATTTAAACAACCATCTTTAAATTTAAAGTTTAAATTTTTATATCCAAAACGTGCGGTTCTTCGCTCTCTTCTTCGCTGTCAAGCTCGTCTTCTAAGACCTCTTCATCTTTGGCTTTTGCGTTTTGCTCTTCGTTCTCAAACTCGCTCGCCTCTTCTTCGCTCTTTTGACGCTCGTGCTCTTTTTCAGGGTCTATTTTATATGACTCCTCCATCGGACGCACCTCTTTGATCTCCTCGTTTTGCTGGGTGGCTAGCTCAGATGCCATTAGCGCTTGCATGTCAAAGCGTGCTTGCTGGTTTGCATGCACCTGCGAGACGACTGGGGCGTTTTGGTTGATGAAGTTGCTATTTCCTAAAGGTGTTACCGCCATTTTTAGCCTTTATTTATGATGATCGTTTTGTAGTTTGTGTAAGTGACGTTTGCGCCATTTTCACGCCTTAAATTTTCGCGTTTGGTGTAATCCACCTCGTATCTGCCAGCCCCTTTTACGCTAAATTCCACGCAAAATTTAGCAGCCATTTCTAGCACGTCTTCTGGCACTTTGCTCTTGTTTGTTTTTATGATGACGTGAGCGCTTGGGGCGTCTTTTAGATGAAGCCAGATGTCGTCTTTTTTAGCAAGATCGAGCAAATTTATATTACCTTTTTCGTTTCTGCCAACTAAAATTTTAAACTCTCTAACATAGAAAATTTCAGCATTTTCGCTTACATCTTTTATGTGTCTCTCTCTTTGTTTTGCCTTGTTTTTTGGGCTTAAAATTTCAAGCTCGTAAGCGCTTTTTGCCTCTTTTAAAAGCGACTTTAGCCCTTCTAAAAACTCGATCTTTTCACTTAAATTTCTCTTTTCTATCTCCACACCAAGGGCTTTTGCACGAAGTTTTTTTGATCTTGAGTAAAATTCATTTGCACTATTTTTTGGCGTATCGCTAAGAGTTAGTTTTATCTCGTTGTCGTTAAAATCTTTCAGGCAAATTTCTCTCTCATAGCCCTTAAAATTTGCCAAATTTGCAAGCAAGAGCGTGCCGTAGTTTGCAAACTCCTCGCTCTTTTTCATTAGCTCATCTTTATCTTCAAGCGAGTTTAAAATTTCACTCATGCTATCTATCTTTTTTTGAACACTAGTAAGCTTTGCCTCTTTCAAGCTAGCTATCCTAGCCTCATTTATCCTAGCTGCTTCACTTTTAAAAAATGCCTCAAAGTCAGTTATAGGCTCGCACGGCTTTTCTTTGATGGCGATGGTTGGCAGCTCTTTTAAAACCTCGCCAGTTTCTATCTTGCGGTAGCTATTGTCGATGTGCCTTAGCGCCTCAATGATAACGCTATTTTCATCAGTTATCACAGCGTTTGTAAAGCGGCCAGTAAATTCAAGATAAAGGATGAAATTTTCGCTTTTATATGAGCCACTTTGTGTGCAGGTAAATTTTAAAATTCTATTGTTTTTTAGGCACTCGACGCTTTTTATATGTGAGGCGTTAAAGCGTTTTTTTAGGACATTATCAAAGGGTGCTTGATAAATTTTCGCCTCTTTTAGCTCGTCATCTTTATAGATCGCTGAGTTTGACTTATTTAGATCAAAGATGATCTTTTCGCCGCTAAATTCGATAAGTATAGCCATGTCGCTTACGCGCTTTGCTTGGCTTATCTTTTTAAATTTTGATAGATAACTTGCTATTTGAACTAAATGTGCGTACTTCATGCGGGGATTATATCAGAAATGTTGCAAAAATGTTTTAACAAAGAGTCCTAGCTGGTTTGCTAGGACAAAAGTTAAAATTTGTTTTTAGCGACCTCTTTTACGATCTGATCAGCTATCTCATCAACCTTGTTTGTGGCTTTGTTTGTTTGGTTTGCCACTTCAAGATTTTCTTTTGTTAGGTTGTCGATATCGGCAACTAGCGTGTTTATCTGAGCGATCGCTATGGTTTGCTCATTTATGGCTGCACTCATATCATCGATGTTTTGCGTTAGGATATTTGCATTTGCCTCGATCTCACCAAGGCTTTTTTGAGTGCGCTCGGCTAAATTTCTAACCTCATCAGCCACAACCGCAAAGCCCCTGCCATGCTCGCCCGCACGTGCTGCTTCTATTGCAGCGTTAAGAGCTAGTAAATTTGTCTGATCGGCGATGTCGTGGATGATGGTGATGATATTTTTTATCTCCTCAGACTGCCTTTTGACATCATCAGATCTTGCATTTACCTGCCTCATAGACGCACTCATCTGCTCAACCGCAGCCGCACCCTCAGAAAGCGAAGTCGCACTCTTGTTTGCCTTAGTGGTAAGCTCCTGCATATAGCCTTTTAGCGCTTTAGCACGGTCTTCTAGCAGTTTTGCGACATCTTCATTATTTTTTAGCATCTGCGCGATCTTGTCACCAAGTGCGTCGATACCTTTTGCGATGACGCCCTCGTCGTTTATCCTAGCGGTAAAGTCGTTTTTAAAGTAAATTTCTAGCGCTTTTAAGATGTCGTGCTCGTTTGAAGCGATATTTGTCTTTAGTGCGTCTCTTAGCTCGCCAAATGCCTCTTTTAGTTTTAGCAGAGCTTGGCTATTTGTCGTCGCTTCAAGCGTTGCTCTAAAGTCGCCACCTTTTATCTTGCTTACAAATTCTTGCGTTTTGGCTAAAAACTCACGCTCGTTATTTAAATTTTCTTTTGTGCTCTCTATATTTTCGTTTATAATAGCAGCCATAACGCCTAGCTCGTCGCTGGTTTTTAGCTTGATAGGCTCGACGTTTGAAGTTTTGTTGTTTATAAATTTAAAGACTTCGATTAGCCCATTTTGTATCGTTAAAACCGGCCTTAAGAAGTACCTAACGACCACCATAATAGCGATGATGACTGAGATCAAAAATAGGCCAAACATCAAAATTTGCTTGTTTGAAGCACTTTGAATTTCAGCCACAAACTCATCAGCATCAGCCACTATACAGACGTTCCAGCCTGTTAGCTTTTGGTTTTGGCAGTAGATGACGTTTCTCATACCGTTATGGAAAAATAGCGAAACCTTGTCGCCCTCTATGCTCTTTTTCATATTTTCTTTGATGAGGTTTTTATAGGTTTCATCTTCTTTTGTGATCAAATTTATATCAGGATGAACTATCGCTTTGCCGTTGTCATCGGCGATCATGATACTTGAAGTCTTAGTCGTTTTTATCTCTAAAAGCTCCTGACTAAAGCTGTTTAAGAAGATATTTGCGCCGATTACCGCTACTAGCTGGTGTTTGTCATTAAAAATAGGAGCGTAGGCTGTGATGGTTAAATTCTTTGTTGTGACATCTATGTATGGCTCTGAAAATCCAGGCTTGCCGCTGCTGCTCGCACCCTGAAACCAAGCCCTCGTGCGACCGTCAAAATTTGGTATCAAAAATGGCTCGTTGTTTTTCAAAAGATCAGTCTTTATGACGTTGCCATTGTCTGCGTAGCCCACAAATAGCGCGTCAAATGGCGAAATGATAAGCGCACCCTTTAGTGCCTCAGCTATGTCGTCCCTGCTGGTATAGAGCTTTTTATCCTCAAGCTCTTTTGCAAAGTTTTGCACCATGTGAAGTCTTGACTTTAAAAACTCATCGACAAAGTACATTGTCGATTTTAGCCCAGTTTTTCGCACGTTGTTGTACGACTGAATTTTTTCCGACTTGGAATTTGAGTAGTTTATGCTAAAAAATATGCCTATGCCTATTAGCATCCAAGCTGTCAGCAAAAAGGCTATCTTGTTAGACAAGCTAGAAAAGAGTTTTTTCATCTTAAATCCTTTTAAAATTTTCGGCGTATTTTATAATAAAAGTTAAATAATGTTTATTAATTTTCATATTTAAGCAAAAATGATCACATTTGCTTGGTAAAAGCCCATTTGAGATGAAATTTAGACTTTTTATTAAAAAACTTACAAAAAATATTATAAAGCCTATTTTTCGAGCTTTTAACCACTTTTCAAAGACAAAATTTACATAAAAATTATTTTTATTACTTAAATTATAATTTTAAAATTTAGTAGCAAGGAAGGTGGAATTTTAGGCTTTTTGCCTGCTCTAAATTTTTATCATAAATTCTTTGTAAATTTTTCATCAAATTTTAAATTTCACTTTTATATAATGATAACGATTTTTAATACATTAAATTTTAAAGTATCTAGTTTGAAAAAATGCACTATTAGCATAGCACTTTGCGCTGCTATCTCGGCTCTAAATGGCGCTGATGTAAATTTAGAAGGCGTGAGCGTAGAAGATAGCGCGGATGATGGTTATAGAGCGACAACGAGCGAAGTTGGCAAGACAAATACACCTATCCTTGAGATACCACAAACCGTAAATGTCGTGACAGCTCAACAACTAAAAGACAAAAAGCCAGAGACACTAGCAGAGAGCCTTCAAAACGTGAGCGGCATAAGCTATGGCAACACAACAGGCGGCATTTTTGACTCGATCATCAAGCGAGGCTTTGGTGGCGGACGTGATGGCTCTATAATGCGAAATGGCGTACCAGCTAGCGTCATGCATAGCTTTAACAAAACTGTAGAAAGCGTCGAGGTGCTAAAAGGACCAGCTAGCTTGCTTTACGGCGCGCAAGAGCCAGGCGGCATAATAAACATGGTAACTAAAAAGCCAAAATATGACTTTGCAAATGAAATTTGGACTGGTTTTGGCAACCGCAACTACTGGAACACGGGCTTTGACACCACAGGGCCGATCGCAGAGAGCGGCTTTGCGTATAGATTTATATTTGATACGATGAAAAAGGACTATTGGAGAGAGTTTGGCGAGTATAAAAACGTCCTTTTTGCGCCATCACTGTCATATAAAGGCGATGACTACCGCATAAATTTCGCCTACACCCATACTCGCTCAACCGATCCGATCGACCGCGGCATGTATCTCATCCCAAGCACCGGCGAACTACTGCCTATAGATAAGAAAAGACGACTTGACGAGCCATTTAATAAGCTTAAAACAAAGCTTGACACTGCTGATATAAATTTTGAGAAAAATCTTGGCGAAAACTGGATGTTAAAGGGCGCTTATGCCTTTTCTAGGTCTCGTCATGAGTACGGTCACATCAGGCTAATGAATGTAAATTTAAACACTGGCGTTGCATCTAGGCGAAACGAGGCGTATGACGGCTTTATCCACCGCACGCACGCAGGTTCATTAAATTTAAATGGCTATGTTAAAACAGGCGAGCTGGAGCACAACTTGCTCTTTGGCATCGACGCAAAGGAGTACTACCGCTATAGGCCTGGCGCACTAAACAGCTATAGCACTGGCATCGTGCACAAAAACTTCCCTATAAATATCTATAACCCAGTCTATGGCACGGTAGCCTATCCGTCTGATAGAGCCTCAGGTATCCAGTACCAAAAGCTAAAAACGATCGGATTTTACGCGCAAGATAGCATAAATTTGACCCAAAATTTGATCTACTCTTTAGGAGCTAGATACGAATACTACGACCAAGTAGCTCGCGGTACAACTAGCGGACTAAATAGCACAGATCAGCAAGATGGCAAATTTACGTGGCAAACTGGGCTTTTGTACCTGCTAACACCCGAGTGGTCGGTCTATACCAACTACGCGCAAAGCTTCAACCCACAAATGGCGATCAGCGGCGCTGACATAGGCGATATAAAGCCAGAAGAGGGCAAGAGTATAGAGTTTGGATCTAAATTTCAAAACGATAGCATAACAGCAAGTGCAGCGGTTTTTAACATCAACAAGAAAAACATCATGCGCACTGTAGATGGCGTGAGTACGCCAGTTGGCGAGGCGCGCTCTAGAGGATTTGAGTTTGATTTTAATGGTCGTGTAACGCAGGGGCTAAGTCTTGGCGCTAGCTACGCATACACTAAAACTGATGTGCGAAAAGATAGTGGTGCCTTTGCAGTACTCGTTGGCAAACCGCTTGAAGCCACGCCAAAGCATCAAGCAAGCCTCTTTGCTAACTACGACTTTAGCCATCTTGGCGCAAAAGGGCTAAGGATCGGCGGTGGAGCTAGGTATTTTGGCTCGTGGTATACATACTATATGAGGACAAATTTACCTGCGGTGCCAGCAGGAACGGCATTTAAGATAAATAGTGCGGTTGTTTATGACGCTTTTATCAGCTATGATACAAAGATCGCAGGCTATGAGACAAATTTCTCATTTAATGTCAAAAACATAACCGATAAGCTCTACTACACATCTTCATCGACTGGCACGCAGGCAAATATCATACCGATACAGCCAGGCTATGCTAGGCAGTTCATGCTCACCGCATCGGTTAAATTTTAACTTCACTAAGCCTTTTGGCTTGGTGAATTTTCTTTAAATTTAGCTATTTTTGTTAAAATCGCCCCAAAATTTAAAGGAAATTTTATGAAACAAACCATCACAGAAAAAATATTTTCAGATCACGTTGGCAAAGAGGTAAGCGCAGGAGAGATCATCGAGAGCAAGATCGATATGATCATAGGCAACGACATCACGACACCTATCTCGATCAAGCAGTTTGAGCGAAGTGGCGCTAAAAAGCTAGCTAACCCAGACGGCTTTGCCATCGTGATGGACCACTACATCCCGACAAAGGACATCCTAAGCGCAAATCAAGCCAAAATTTCACGCGAATTTGCCTACAAACACGACCTTAAAAACTATTTTGACGAAAAAGATATGGGCATCGAGCACGCGATTTTACCTGAAAAAGGGCTAGTCATCCCAGGCGACGTCATCATCGGCGCAGACAGCCACACCTGTACGCACGGCGCCCTTGGAGCGTTTAGCACTGGCATGGGCAGCACCGACCTAGCTTATGCGATGATCACTGGCAAAAACTGGTTTAAAGTGCCTGAGAGCATCAAGGTCGTCTTTAAAGGTAAGCTTGATAAGCACGTCTATGGCAAGGACCTCATCCTTGAGATCATCCGCCAAATAGGCGTCGATGGCGCACTTTACAAGGCGCTTGAGTTTAGCGGTGAGGTGATAGACGCTCTTAGCATGGATGATAGATTTTCAATGTGTAACATGGCGATCGAAGCTGGCGCAAAGAGCGGTATCATCGCGGTTGATGAGATAACAAAAGAGTTTTTAAAAGATAAAAATTTACGCGATAAACCAAAATTTTTCTACTCAGACGAGGGTGCAAAATACGACAAAATTTTAGAGATCGATGTCACAAACCTTGATCCAGTCATCGCATATCCATTTTTGCCAAGCAACGGCAAGAGCGTAAGACAGGCGGTTCGCGACGATCTAGCTATCGATCAAGCATTTATCGGCTCATGCACAAATGGCCGTCTAAGCGACCTTCGCATCGCAGCGCAAATACTAAAAGGTAAAAAAGTAGCCCGCAAAACAAGGCTCATCATCACTCCAGCGACGCAAAAGATCGCAAGAGCTGCCGAAAAAGAGGGGCTTATCGACATTTTCATAGAAGCTGGCGCAGTTGTGAGCAACCCAACATGTGGTGCTTGCCTTGGCGGATATATGGGCATTTTGGGCGCAAACGAGCGCTGCATATCGACTACAAATAGAAATTTCGTCGGTCGTATGGGCGATAGAACGAGTGAAATTTATCTGGCTAACTCGGCAGTTGTAGCGGCGAGTGCGATAGCTGGTAAAATCGCTGATCCGCGTGATCTTTAGAAATTAGCGGCTCGTCTCGTGAGCATTTTTAATGGAGCTAGTAAAAATTTAGCTCGATAGACTAAAATGTCTTATCTTTGCTAATTTTTTACGTTGCTTCTGCTTGTAGTTGCGACCGCAAGGGGAGCAAAGCCATTAAACTCATCTCACGATACTTTGCCTTACGTTTTTGATAAATTTTGATGAAATGTTTTTCTTGTGAAATTTTCGTTGCAATATCTGGTTTTATCTGTAAAAATTAAAGAAATTCGAAAGTATTTTGTATAAATTAAATTTAGCCGATAAATTTACAAATTTACCGGCTATTTTTAGTATAAAAAGCTTGAAGCTAGCGCATTAAAACGCTGTTATAGTTGCCAAAAGTCCAAAGATTATGCCTGGGAAGTTTGCAGCAGAAAGTGGATAGTCTTTTTTAGCTTTTAGTAGGCCGTAACTTGTCCAGATTGTGCAGTTTAGCGCAGCCGCTAGTGGCTGTATATAAGGCGTTTTGTTGCCATCAAGGTTGCCCATTATTTGTGGGATGTATGAAAAGTACATAACAACCGATAAGCACGTACCTATCCAACCTAAAATTTGTAAATTTCTTTCACTCATGTGATCTCCTTTAAAAGTAAGCCATTATATTATTCTTAGCTTTATGATTAGCGTGGTAAAAAAATTAATTTTAACTGCTAAAAAGCAGCCCATTATTTTGGCAAAAGCGCTCTTTTTTGCAAATTTAATGGCAAAGCTTTGCTAAGTGATAATAAATTTAAAACAAGATGAGTTAGAAAATTTGGTTATACTTTTGTAATTTTTTGAAATTTAAAAGGATAAAAGATGCAAACTTGCGTCATTTTAGCAGGTGGCAAGAGCTCGCGCATGGGTCAGGATAAGACCTTGCTGCCGTTTGGGGGATTTGAAACGCTCACACACTATCAGGTTGCTAAATTTAGCAAAGTCTTTGATGAGGTTTTTGTAAGCTCTAAATTTGAGAAATTTAACCCGCCACTAAAGCTTATAAAAGATGAGAACAGTGAGGATTATTCGCCGATGTTAGCGCTCTACTGCGTGCTAAAAAGCTTTGATCATAGCGTCTTTATCATCCCAGCTGATATGCCATTTTTTGACCCAAAAAGTCTTGGCGAGCTGGCTAAATTTAAAGATGAATTTGAGATGGTCGTGGCTGGTGATGATGAGCATATCCACTCGCTTTGTGGCTTTTTTAGTCCAAGCTTAGCCCCACTTGCACAAGAGCTTTACCAAAAAAATGAGCATAAAATCGGACTTTTACGAAAAAACTGCAAGTGCAAGATAGTAAATTTTGAGGATAAAGAGCAGTTTTTTAACGTAAATTTCCCAGAAGAGTACAAAATAGCAAATGAAATTCAAAAAAAGGAGCAAAAGGATGCGTAAGTTTATACTATTTTTGGCTCTTGCCTTTAGCCTTCTAGCAGCAAGCGAGCTTAGCGAGTTTCAAAGGGCGCAGGCACTCGAGCAAAGTGGCGATATAAAGGGCGCTATGCAAATTTATAAAAGCATCGCCGCAAACTCTATAAACGCGCAAAGCATGGCTTCTCAGGCTAGCCTAAATGCCGAGCCAGCTACGCCAGAAGCAAAGGTAAAGCAGGCTAAGATCACACAAGAAAACAAGGCTGATCATCATCTGCAAAACGCACTTGGCATCGAGCTTTATAAATTTAACTACCTTTTGCCAGTAACTTACGCTAAAACTGTCCCAGATGATGGGCGAAAGAGCGTTGAGACGAAGTTTCAAATAAGCCTTGCAAAGCCGCTTTTTTACGACGTTTTTGGTCTTAGAGAGAGCCTCGTGGCGGCATATACGCAAACTTCTTGGTGGCAGATAACAAAAACTTCAGCTCCGTTTCGTGAGACAAACTATCAGCCTGAAATTTTCTTAAATTTCGCCTCTCCAAAATACCTAGAGCAAATAGGCGTGAAAAACCTAAAATTTGGACTTTTGCATGAGTCAAACGGACGAGATGGCACCAACTCAAGGAGCTGGAACAGAGCCTACGTGCAAGGCGATTTCGTCTATGGAGATTTAACCATCTCGCCAAGAGTTTGGAGCGTAATCGGCGAAAAGAACGACAATAAAGAAATTTTAAACTACATCGGACACGGAGACCTAAGGCTTAGTTACAAGCTAAATGATCAAATTTTTAGCCTAATGCTAAGAAATAACTTACATTTTGATAAAACAAATAAAGGTGCGGCCGAGCTTTCATATATGTTTCCGATATTTTCAAGCGGCGTTTATGGCTATTTGCAGTATTTTACAGGATACGGCGAGAGCTTGATTGACTATGATAGGCACACTGACAAGGTTGGTCTTGGTTTTATTATTTTAAAATAGCCTTAAAAATTTAATCTTATAAAGTGGCTAAATTTGGGCAGATGAAGTAAATTTTAGATAAATAACGAAAAAAATTTAACTAATAGAAAAACTTAAAAATATTAGAAAAAATATAAGCAAATTTTGCTAAAATCACTAGCAAAATCTCACAATAAAGGAGTTTTCATGAGCGGTATAGCTTTGATTGTCTGTTTTGTTATAGCAATCATCCTTATGATCCTTATGATCTCAAAGTTCAAGGTGCATCCATTTTTGGCACTTATGAGTATATCTTTGGTGCTCGCGATCGTCGCAGGTATCGATCTATCCAAGATCCCAGCGATGATAGGCGTTGGTTTTAGTGGCACATTTAAGAGCATCGGCATCGTCATCATCTTTGGAACGATCATCGGCACAGTGCTTGAAAAAACAGGAGCCGCGCTAAAGCTAGCTGACATGGTCGTAAAGCTAGTCGGACAAAGACGCCCTGAGCTTGCCATGCTTATAATGGGCTGGGTTGTTGGCATCCCTGTGTTTTGCGATAGCGGTTTTGTCGTCTTAAACTCTATCCGCGAGGCACTTTATAAGAAAATTTCAGCAAGCCCAGTTGCTATGTCAGTAGCACTTAGTGGCGGCCTATATGCTTCTCACGTCTTCATCCCACCAACTCCTGGCCCGATAGCTGCTGCTGGCACACTTGGCCTTGGAGGAAATTTACTTCTTGTCATCATCATGGGTACAGTAGTTTCAGTGCCTGTTTTGGTAGCTGTTTATTTCTTTTCAAAAAGTATCGCTAAAAGCGTAACTATCAGCGACAAAGAGGCTGACGCTACGATAACAGCTAGCTACGAGGAGCTTTTAAAGAAATTTGGCAAATTGCCTTGCGGATTTTCAAGCCTTGCTCCTATCATCATGCCTATCATCTTCATGGCGGTTGGCTCTGTGGTCGATGTTTTGGCAAAACAAGGCATGCTTGATAAAGCTGCGCTTTTACCAAAGATATTTTTATTTTTAGGTAACCCTATCATCGCCCTTGCGATCGGCGTGATCTTTTGCGTATTTTTACTAGCTGAAACTAAAAAGATGAGAGAATTTGACCACATAACAAATGAATCATTAAAGATCGCAGGTCCAATACTTTTTATCACCGCAGCTGGCGGCGTTTTGGGCAACGTCATCACCGAGGCTGGCTTTGTAAATTTTATCAAAGAAAATGCCTCAACTATAAAAGCGGTAGGAATTTTCTTCCCATTCATCATCTCAGCCGTGCTAAAAACCGCTCAAGGAAGCTCAACTGTGGCTATCATCACGACAGCCTCTATCATGGGCGCATTTAGCGATGGCAACTCGCTCATGTACATACTTGGCTTTACGAGCGAAATTTCAGCCGCGCTTTGTGTCATGGCGATAGCATCAGGTGCGATGTGCGTATCTCACGCAAACGACAGCTACTTCTGGGTCGTGACAAACTTTAGTAAGATGACCGCAGATCAAGGATACCGCACGCAAACTGCGATGACATTTATCATGGGCATTGTTGGAATGATCAGCGTTTATATACTATCTTTGGTGCTTTTATGAGAATTTTGGTTGCGATAGATTCATTAAAAGGCTCGCTAAGCTCGCTTGAGGCGGGCCTTGCTATAAAAGAAGCCCTTGAAGACTTTTGTGACGTCGTCGTAAAGCCAGTAGCTGACGGCGGCGAGGGCAGCGTGGAGGCTATGGCTGACGCGCTTGATGCGAAATTTATAGATACCATTGTAAAAAACCCGCTTGGCACTGAAATTTTAGCTAGATATGCCCTAAAAGACGACCTTGCTATACTTGAGATGTCCAGCGCTTCAGGACTTACTCTTATAAATCCTGATGAGAGAAATCCTATGAAAACTAGCACATTTGGCTTTGGTCAGATGATAAAAGATGCCATTAGCAAGGGTGCTAGGAAATTTATCATAGGCATCGGCGGAAGTGCGACAAATGACGCTGGGATAGGTATGCTAAGCGCTCTTGGATTTAAATTTTATGATAAAAATGGCGCTTTGCTTGAGGGCAAAGGCGAAGATCTAGCTCAAATTTGCGAGTTTTCAGATGAAGAGGCGCTAAAAGAGCTAAAAGAGTGCGAATTTTTAATCGCCTGTGACGTGGATAATCCACTTTACGGTCAAAAGGGCGCAGCATACGTCTATGCACCACAAAAGGGCGCAAATGGCCGCATGGTAAAGCAGCTTGATGATGGACTAAAGCACTTTGCAAGCCTTGTAAAAGAGAAAAACGGCACTAAATTTCACACGCAAAAGGGCGCTGGAGCAGCTGGCGGACTTGGCTTTGCTTTTGTGGCATTTTTAGGCGCAAAGCTTAAGCCTGGCATCGAGATCATCACGCAGACCATCGCACTTGAAGATGAGATCAAAAAGGCCGATCTTGTCATCACTGGTGAGGGCCGCATGGACTTTCAAAGCACCATGGGCAAGACCCCAACAGGTGTGGCAAAGCTAGCTAAGAGGCATCATAAGCCAGTCATCGCGCTTGCTGGAAGCGTGCAAAGATGCGCCAAAGACTGCCATAAACACGGCATTGATGCCTATTTTTGCATACTAAATGAGCCAATGAGCCTTGAAGAAGCCATGCGAAAAGATAATGCCCTTAGAAATTTAAAGATGACTGCCGAGCAAGTCATCCGCCTTTATATGCTAAACCGCAAAGCATAAATTTAAAAAAGATAGAAGCTAAATTTCTATCTTTTTCTCTCTAAATTTAACTTCAAATTTTACTTACAAAGTGCTACAAAAATTCTCAAAATTTAATACATTTTGCAAAAATATAAAATAAACTTTAGAAAAAAAATTTACTATGTTAAAATAAGAAAAACTTCTAAAAAGAAAGGAGATTTTCTTATGCAACAGACCCTAAACTCTCGTCGCAGTTTTATCGCAGCTGCAGGACTATTTTTCGCTACGACTGCACTAAAGGCAGCACCAAAGGACTTTAGTGGTAGTGGTGTTCGCTACGGCATGGCAATAGATTTAACAAGATGTGTTGGCTGTCAGTCATGTAAGCTGTATGTTGGAAAACGACGTTCAGCCAGGTGCTTTTAGGACCATCGTCTCTGAGTACGAGGCAAAGGATAAAAGCGGTAAAATGGCAGTCATTGCGTCGCTTCCAAGACTTTGCAACCACTGCAACAAACCAGCCTGTATCGACGTTTGTCCAACAGGGGCAAGCTATCAAAGAAGCAACGGCATCGTAAAGATCGACACAAAAGAGTGCATAGGCTGTGCGCTTTGTGTGGAGGCCTGTCCATATCACGCAAGATATCTTAGCTTGCATACCTACAAGGCCGATAAATGCACCTTCTGCGACCACAGACTAAGAGCAGGACTTCAGCCAGCTGCGTAGAGAGCTGTGTGGGCGGTAGCCGTATAATAGGCGATCTTAACGATCCTAACTCAAATATCAGAAAATTTCTAGCCACACACGAGACTATGGTCATAGATAGCCCTAAAAATACAAATCCACAGGTGTTCTACCACGGCGTTAGCGAAATTTTGGCTAAAAACGATAAGAAACTCGAGCTTGATAATGGATATAAAAAGGTTATCAGCTGGAGCGAAGAGATAGCACAGTAAAAGGAGACAAGTAATGCAAAGAAGAGAATTTTTAAAAAGATCAGCTGTACTCTCAACACTAACCGCGAGCGCTGTGCTAGCAGATGGCGAAAAAGACGACTACAAACCGCAGTCAAACTCGCTAGAGCCTGAATTTAGTGTAAAAGATGGCAAAATTTCACTTAACGACGGACATAGCGTTGTCTTTTCTATGTGCCACGGCTGTACAACGAAGTGTGGCATAAGACTTCACGTAGATGATAAAAACGACCGCGTTTTAAGATGTAGCGGCAACCCATATCACCCACTCTCAAACGTACACTGGGCAAATTTTGACACATCGATAAACGATGCTTTGCTTGCCACAACACTAAGCGGCGAAGATGAAAAGCGAGCCACGGTTTGCGCTAGAGGAGCGATATTACCTGAGATGATAGACTCGCCTGCAAGGATACTAACGCCACTAAAAAGAGTTGGCAAAAGAGGCGAGGGCAAGTGGAAGAGCATAAGCTTTGAACAGCTAGTAGAAGAGGTCGTAGAGGGCGGAGATCTCTTTGGCGAGGGGCACGTGGACGGACTAAGAGCAATATATAGCGACGAGCTAATCGATAGCGAAAACCCAGAATACGGCACCAAACGCAACCAACTTTTAAGCTTTTACCTATATGACGGACGCTCAGACATCGTTGATCGCTTTGTCAAAAAGTCATTTGGCACTATCAATCACTACTCACACGGCGGAATTTGCGGCGGTGGCTTTAGGGTTGGCGGCAAGATCGCACACAACGCAAAGGGCTTTGCACACACAAAACCAGACTATGAAAACTCTAAATTTGTTATCTACTGGGGCACTTCGCCGTCAAATGGTGGCAACCCTTTCCAAAAACAGGCAAAAATGCTCTCTTACGCAAGAGGCACTAGAGATGACTTTAGCTATGCAGTGGTCGACCCAAGCGTTACAAACGCTGTAAAATACGCCTCTTCAGACAAAGGCCGCTGGATAGCGATAAAGCCAGGCACCGACTCAGCTCTAGCCATGGCTATGATACGCTGGATCATAGAAAATGAAAAATACGCTACAAACTACCTTATCCAGCCAAATTTAGACCAAGCAAAGCTAGCAGGCGAGATACACTGGTGCAACGCCACGCATCTAGTCATCACCGAAAAAGGTCACAAAGACTACGGCAAATTTGCACTTATCAATAACGAGTGGCAGGTCTGCTCGCAAGATGGCAAGATACAAAGCTACAAGGTAAATGAACCAGCCAAGCTCTACTACAAAGGTAAAATTTTAATAGACGGCAAAAAAGTCGAGGTAAAAAGCTCAATGCAGCTTTTAAAAGAGTCAGCTTATAAACATAGCTTAGAGGAGTACTCAAAAATTTGTGGCGTAAGCGTTGAAGATATTATCTGGCTTTGCGAAAATTTCACCAAAAACGGCAGACAGGTGAGCACAAATGTGCATGGCGGTATGATGCATACGCAAGCTGGTATGACTACTTTTGCGATACTTTGTCTAAACACTCTAATGGGCACTTACGGCTTTAAGGGCGGCAACGTCAATGCAAGTGCCGGCACACACGAGTTTTTAAAGGGCAGATATGACCTTGAGAGCTTTGAGGGTGCTTATAAGCCAAATGGTCTAAATTTATCAAGATCAGGCAAATACTACGAAACAAGCTCTGAGTATAAGCGCAAAGTAGCAGCTGGCGGCAGCGGCTATCCATCAACTCAGCCATGGTATCCTATCTCTATGCCACTTGTAAATGAAACGCTTACAAGCCACAAGGCTGGCTATCCATACAAAGTAAAAGTTTTCATAAACTACATGACAAACGTACTTTACGGCCAAGCAGGACTTGAAAGAGCGGTTTTAGACGCACTAAAAGATAGTAAAAATTTACCACTTTTTGTAGGTATCGACGCCTTTATGAACGAGACAAACGCCTATGCTGACTACATCGTGCCAGATGGGGTAAATTTAGAAAACTGGGCACTTCCAAACTCTCTTTGGGGAACGATCGCTAAAACTTCAGTCGTGCGCTATCCAGCCGTCAGCTCAAAGCAGGCAAAGGATAAAAATGGCAGCGTGATCGACGTTGAGGCGTTTTATATAGCCGTAGCAAAGAGGCTTGGACTAAAAGGCTTTGGCAAAAACGCCTTCAAAGACAAAGATGGAAATTTCATGGACCTTGACGTAAAAGAGCAGTACTATGCGGCTGCACTAGCAAATTTAGCCTTTGACGGCGAGGGGGTGAAAGATATAAGCGACGAGGACAAAAAGCTTAGTAAGATATCAAGAGTGATGACAAAGCTTGATCCTTATCTAAAAGACGAAGAGAAGCCAAAAGTAGCGCACGTGCTAGCAAAAGGCGGCAGATATGATAGCTACGAGAGCGCGTACAAGGGCGATAAAGCAACCGTAAAAGTGCCAGCGCCTACGCCAGCTTCTATCTACTATGAGCCACTTGGCGGACACAGACACTCAGTAACAGGCGAATATATGCCAGGAGTGCCAAGCCTGATGCTACCAGTAGCAAGTGACGGCACGCCGCTTGAGAAATTTTTCCCACGCTCTGAGTGGAAATACACAGTAAGTTCAAGAAAGTCAAATATCCAGCACTTCTACACCTTTGTTAGCCCAAGACTAAGAGCAGTCCATCCTAGTAACTTCATAAGGATGGCGCCAGATGTAGCGAGCGAGCAGGGCATTCGCTCAGGCGATAAGGTCAAAGTGACTACGCCTTATGGAGCGCAAGTTGGCGAGGCGTTTGTAACTGACGGCGTTGCTAGCGGAGTTATCAGCATAGAGCATGGATTTGGCCATGACGAGTTTGGTATAAGAACGCACATCGTCGATGGAAAGCCAGCTTTTGGGATAGCAAATTTAGAAAAAGGGGTCAATCACAACAAGCTCGGACTTCTTGATCCAAAAAGAAATGGCGAATTTAGCCTAAATGACTGGCTGGTTGGTACTTGCGCTAGACAAGCACTTCCTGCAAAGATAAGAAAGATAAGCTAGTTTGATATAAATTTGGCGAGCAGAGTAAAATTTGCTTGCCATCTCTCTTTTACAAGCCCCGCAAAGTGCTTTAGTCCGTCATCAAGCTGCTTTACCATGCGGCCATTTGCACCCTTTTGTGGGGCATAGACGTAGGCTGCGCCTTTTTGTCCATAAAGTGGATTATCCACGTCACAGGCGATTAAGAATTCGCACTCTTTTAGCTCTTTTAGAGCCTCTTCATCTGAAAACTCGCAAATTTGAGCTAGATCCTCACCTTTACCCTCAAGCAAAGCGCCATTTTTGTCATAAAATTTAAAGCCAAGAGCGCTTAGCATACCTGTGCCAGCGTCATTTGTCGCACTTCCGCCAATACCTATGATAAATTTCCTAGCTCCTTTACTAATAGCATCTTTTATCATCTGACCAAAGCCAAATGTGCTAGTTTTCATAGGATTTCTCTCATCAAGATTTATAAGAGTAAGTCCTGAAGCGCTTGACATCTCAAGTATGGCAAGGTCGTCTTTTAGAGCATATCTAGCTAAAATTTCAGTGCCAAGTGGGTTTTTTACAATGGTATCTATAAATTTAGCATCAAGCGCGTCAGCCATAGCCTCCACGCTGCCCTCGCCGCCGTCAGCTACTGGCTTTACGACGACGTCACAAAAATCTTCAAGGGCTTCTTTAGTCATAAACTTAGAGCTAAATTTGATAAATTTTACCTCTAGTTTGCTAAGTCCTCAGCTACTTTGGCGGCGAGTTTTAGCTTGTCGCTATCAAAGTGCGTGTAAATTCGTGAGGTATTTAGGCTTGCATACCTAAAAGCTTTTTGCACTAGTTTAAGCCTTTTTGGTTACGACCAAGAGAAATTAAAAATATCAGGCTTAAATTTAAATATAAAAACTATAAAAGCTTAAGCACATATCCATTTTCAGCAGCTTCAAGCTTATATTTATGCATCTTATCAAGCTCTAAAACCACTCTGAAATACTTGTCATGCCAGCCGATTATTACGTTTTTAAAAGTTTCGTTTTCAAGCTTTAAATTTCTAGTTTTAAAGCTTCTTGGAGGTTTTGCAAAGTCAAGCACGATCTTGTTTTTTTCATATGCAAAGTGTTTTAAATTTTTAGCTTTTGTGATGATATTTAGCTCTTTTTCATGTGTTAAAAAGCTCACAAATCCTAAGAATTTCACCTCTTTTTCGCTGCTTTTTATCTCTTGAACAGGCTTTGTGGTAGGCTCGATCTTTACTTCGACTACCTTTTGCTCAGGCTTAGCTGGCTCTTTTGCTTTTTTTGTGCCAAGGTCGATCACTACGACATTTGGAGTTGGCACATCTGAGGTTTTATTTCTATCTTTATTTGAAATTTGCGTCTCATTTTTTTCCATTGCCACTGGCGTGCTCACCTTTTTTTCTATTATCACTGGCGTGCTAACCTTTTGTGGCACCTCTGCCATCGTGACTGAGACGTCTAGTTTTTTAGCTGCGACTGGCTCTGGAGTCTTCATCTTCATAAGTGCAAATTCATCGTTCCAGTCGATAGTTTTGTTTATATCGGTTAGTCTTTTTTCTTTTATGCTGCCGTCATTTGCTCTATATCTTATGGTGACATCAAGTAGTAGCATCGCATCGCTTGGAAATTTAAACGAGAGCGAGTTGAAGCTGTCATATTTTTCTACGACGTTTGTCGTCATAACGCTTGTGTTTAGCTCGCTAATAGGCATAAATGGGTTTTCTCTGGCGCATAAGCTCGCAGTCAAGATAGATAAAACTAACCAAATTTTCTTCATCGTTCCTACTTTTTATTAGAGTCTGGCTCAAGGCCTTGTAGTTCAAAATAGTCTTTTTGCAGACGTGCATTCATCTTTTTTAAAATTTCCACGTCTTCGCTAAGCCTCTCTTTTTTGCTCTGAAGGCTTAGCATCACGTCAAGTGAGCGTTTGCCAAACATCATGTTGCCTACGTAAAAGGCAAACATAGCCACGCAAATGGTGGCTATGACGTAGCGTAATGTCGGCCGAACAAATTTTATGATTTTATGAAATATGCCATCTTCTTTGCCATATTCATCTAAAATTTCGCTCAAATATTATCCCCTAAAAACTCACCCGCCTCAAGCTCAATCTCAAGCAAGCGGTTGTATTTTGCGTTGCGCTCGCTTCTTGAAGTGGCACCAGTCTTTATCTCGCCAGTGTTTAGTGCGACCGCAAAGTCAGCGATAAACGCATCTTCGCTCTCGCCGCTTCTGTGGCTCATGATGCAGCGGTAGCCGTTTCTTTGAGCAAGGCGGACAGTTTGCATAGTTTGCGTGACTGAGCCTATTTGATTTGGCTTGATTAAGATCGCGTTTGCGATATTTTTCTCGATGCCTTCGCGTAAAATTTTCTCATTTGTAACAAAAAGGTCGTCGCCAACTAGCTGCACCTTGCTGCCAAGCCTTTTTGTAAGCTCAGCCCAACCGCTCCAGTCATCCTCGCTAAGACCATCTTCGATAGAGAATATCGGATATTTTTCGCAAAGTTTTTCATAGTAGCTAATAAGCTCGTCGCTGCTAAATTTCTTGCCTTCAAGCTCGTATTTGCCGTCTTTGTAAAGCTCGCTTGAAGCGACGTCAAGGGCTAGCTTTATCTGGCTGCCTAGCTCATATCCAGCCTCTTTTACAGCCTGTGAGATGAGCTTTAGTGGCTCTTCGTTGTCTTTTAAATTTGGAGCAAAGCCGCCCTCATCGCCGACAGCTGTGCTGTGTCCGGCTGCGTTTAGGATAGATTTTAGCTTGTGGTAAATTTCGGTTGCAGCTCTTAGTGCCTCGCTAAATGTGCTAAAGCCAAATGGCATGATCATAAATTCTTGAAAATCAACGCTGTTATTTGCGTGCGCGCCGCCATTTATGATGTTAAACATCGGCACTGGCAAGATGCTAGCGTTTGCACCGCCAAGGTAGCGGTAGAGTGGGATATTTAGGCTCTTTGCAGCTGCACGAGCTACCGCCATAGATACGCCAAGGACAGCGTTTGCGCCTAAATTTGAGTAGTTGTGCGTGCCATCAAGCTCAAGCATCTCTTCATCGACTGCCTTTTGGTTGTAGGCATCAAGTCCTATCACTGCTTCTGCGATCTTTTCATTTACGTTTGAAACAGCCTTTAAAACGCCTTTGCCAGCATATCTCTCGTCTTTGTCACGAAGCTCGAGCGCCTCGCGCTTACCAGTGCTTGCGCCACTTGGTACGATCGCGCTTGCCTCGGTTCCGTCGCTTAGTCTAACTGTCGCACGAACTGTTGGGTTGCCTCTGCTGTCTAAAACCTCGTGAGCTTCTACATCTTCAATAAATACCATTATTCATCTCCTGCTTCGTTTGTGTCGTCGTCTTCGTCTTTTGCGCCGCTGCTTATTAGGTGGTCTATCCCCATTGAGCCTTTGATCGCCGCTACTATCTCATCAGAAATTTCTGGGTGCTCTTTTAGGTAGGCTTTGGCGTTTTCTCTGCCTTGACCTAGTTTTTCAGCCTTGTAGCTAAACCACGCGCCTGATTTGTCGATGATGTCGAGCTTTACGCCATAGTCGATGATCTCGCCCTCTTTGCTCACACCCTCGCCAAACATGATGTCAAATTCAGCCACTTTAAATGGAGGCGCGACCTTGTTTTTAACAACTTTTGCCTTTGTGCGGTTGCCGATAGGCTCGTCATTTTGTTTAAGTGTGGCTATCTTTCTAACGTCTATTCTTACAGATGAGTAAAATTTAAGCGCATTACCGCCAGTTGTGGTCTCTGGCGTGCCATACCCCATCATACCGATCTTCATACGAATTTGGTTAATGAAGATAACAGTCGTCTTCATCTTACTTAAAATTCCAGTTAGCTTTCTAAGCGCTTGGCTCATTAGTCTTGCTTGCAGACCAACGTGTTGATCACCCATGTCGCCGTCTATCTCGCTCTTTGGGGTAAGAGCTGCGACGCTATCAACTACGATAAGATCGATCGCACCGCTTCTTGCAAGTGTCTCAACGATCTCAAGTGCCTGCTCGCCAAAGTCTGGCTGAGAAACGTAAAGGTTGTCAGTGTTTACACCTAAATTTGAAGCATATTTTACGTCTAATGCGTGTTCAGCATCGACAAACGCACAAATTCCGCCAGCTTTTTGCGCTTCAGCGATGATGTGAAGTGTGAGCGTAGTCTTACCAGAGCTCTCTGGCCCATAGATCTCGATGATCCTGCCTTTTGGGACGCCGCCTATGCCAAGAGCCAGATCAAGCCCTAGCGAGCCAGTCGGTATCGACTCGATAGCCTCAACTTCTTTGTCGCCAAGTCTTAAAAGCGTGCCTTTGCCAAAAGCTTTATCGATCTGCTTTAGCGCAAGCTCGAGCGCCTTTTTCTTCTCCGCTTCGCTCTCTGGGATAGCTATCTTTTTGTCACTATCTTTTTCTTTTGCCATTTTTTACCTTATAGTTGAAATTTGGCTTGATTTTATCTAAAAAGAGATGAATTTTACTTGATTTACTCGCAAATTATAATATTTTCGCCAAGCAGTGCAGCGCTATCAATAAGAGCAAAAAGCTGCTCTTTTTCAAACAAAAATCCATAAATTTGATCTTCGTTTTTTAGTATCGCTAGCTTAAATGGCTCCACAAGCGAGCTTGCGCAAAGGTTTAAAAAAGCTTCATCGATACTGTTTTGCGAAATTTGGGGTTTGGTTTTGAAATTTTCATCTTTTATAAAAGAGAGAAATTCCTCTTGCGAGGTAGATTTATTAAATTTAAAAATTAGTTTTTCTTTTAAGGCCCGAGCTAAAATTTCATCAAATTTAACTAGGTCGATGTGATCTTTTACACCTAAAATTTTAGCGAAATTTAGCAAGTTTTTATCATAACTAGCCACATTTTTCTCATGTTCGCTTTGTGCCTTTTTAGCCCTATAAATGGCGTAAAAGCCGATAGCTATAAACAAAAGTGAAAGGGTAAAAACTTCGCTTAAAAACTCACTCATCATCATCCTTATAAAATGCAAACTTCAGTCTTAAGCTCTACGCCAAATTTCTCTAAAACTCTAGCTCTAGCCAAATTTATAAGGCTAGTGGCGTCTTCAAAGCTTGCGTGGTTAAAATTTATCAAAAAATTTGCGTGCTCTTCGCTAAATTTCGCTCCGCCGATCACGTATCCCTTTAGCCCAACTGCTTCAATCAATGCCCCTGCAAAATGTCCCTCAGGATTTACAAAACAGCTGCCAAAGCTAGCTCCTTTTGGTTGATTTGCCCTTTTTGCGCTTATAGCTTCAGATATGCTTGCGTCAAAGCCACTAGAAAGCTTAAATTTAGCCCCCAAAATGGCCTCATCTATGCCGCTGTGGCGGTAGCTAAAGCTTATCTCCTCTTTGCGTACCCAGCCACGAGCCAGACGCACATGCGTGAGGTTGTCGCTTATGCTAAATTTAAGCAGTCCAGCATTCATCTTGATAAGTCCGCCAAGCGTGCCTGGGATATTTTTTAAAAACTCAAGGTTCGCGATGTTGTTTTGCTTGCAGAAGTTATAAATTTTGGCAGATTTTATCGCAGCACCTACCTCAAGATAAATTTTATCGCCTAAGCATTCTAAATTTATATAGTCAAAGCTCTTGCCAAGCATCGCCATTTTTGGAGGTTTTGGCGAGATAAGCAAGTTGTTGCCCCCACCTATCATCACAGAGCCTAAAAAGTGAGGCGAGCTTAGATCTTCAAGGCTATCAACCTCAAAAATTTCATGCACGCCGCCTATCCTAACTGAGGTAAATTTAGAAAAATCAACAAGCCTCGTCACTGGATAAATTCCGGTATAAAATCAAGCATGCGAGTGGTAAATTCAACCATCATCGAGATCATCCAAGGCATCAAAAATATGATGACAACGACGACTAGCAAAATTTTTGGCACGAAGCTTAGCGTGGTTTCGTTTATCTGCGTGGTCGCTTGAAAGATGGAGATGATAAGACCTGCTATTAGGCCGCTTAGCAGCATCGGGAGGCTGATATAAAGGGCGATCTTAAAGGTTTCAACTCCAAGTGAGACAAGCGTACTTTGCATCAGCTAAACCTTACTTCGTTGTATTCAGTTGGGATTAAGTAGTCATTTACGTCGATTGGCTTTTCAAAAAAGCCTTTGTCGTAGCCTATTTGATAGAGCTTATTTAGCGCTTTTAGCTGCGTTTCGTTCATGCTTATAGACTCGTTATTTGCGTATAAATTTAGATACGTTTTAAGCTCCTCTTTGCCAACTCTGATGAGGTTTCGCTCCATTAGCATGTGAGATAAAAATGGCTTGTGTGAAGTGGCGATCCTAACGGCCTCGCTAAGCACTCTCTCGCACTCGATCGCGTCGGTTATGGGCAGACTTCGTCTAAGCGCCATGCCACCAAGTGGAAGCGGTAAATTTTCGCCGTTTAGCTCGCTCCAGATGTCCCAAATTTCACGCTCTACGCAGAGCTGATCTGAGAAATTTAAGATGCTTTCATGTATTAGCACGCCAGCATCGACTTCGCCGCTAAGCACGGCATTTTCGATCTCTAAGAAGTTTTTATAAACGATCCTTACCTCTGGGTAGGCTATGCGAAAGAGTAGGGCATTTGTCGTGTTTTTGCCAGATAGCGCAACCTTGAAATTTCGCTTTAGCTGCTTATCTTTTAGCTTGATAAGCTTTGGGCCGTATCCTTTGCCAAAGCTCACGGCGCAGCGTAAAAGTGCAAATTCATCGCAAATTTTAGGATAGAGTGCAAAGCTGATCGCTGTTGCCTCATAAGTGCCTTTTAGCGCCTCTTCGTTTAGTGTCTCTATATCAAGCGCCTTTGATGTGAAGGCTAAATTTTTACTGCTAACCCAGCCAAATTTGACCGCGGCATACATGAAAATATCGTCAGCATCAGGCGAGTGAGCGACGTTTATGGTTTTTAGATTATGCAAAGATGATCCTTTTTTTGATTACGCCATTTTAATGAAATTTATTTAAAATAAAGTTTTAAGGGTGGTTTTGAAACGATTTTACCAGCTTTGCCTCTTTGAAATTTAGCACGTATTTCACGTCTATGGCGTCTTTAGCACCTTTTCTTCGAGCTTGGAGCGTCGAGTAAAATGGATGCTTAAGCTCAAGCATCTTAATCAGTTTTTGATCGCTATCTTCTTTTTTTATATTTTCAACGATTATTGTCGTTATAAATTTGCCCTCAAACTCGTAAAATGGCCAGACAATCACGCCAGCATCGCTTGTTTTAAAGTCATTTATTTTAGACTTTTTAGGGATATTTAGCATGGAGATGATCTTTTTGCGAGAGCTGTCCGCGTTTTGCACAGAGATCACCTTTACAAGCAGGTCTTTTTTGACCCCGATGCCATTTTGACTAAAGCGATAAACGCCGTCTTCAAGGATGCCAACTTTTTCAAAGGCGTTAGCGTAGTTTGCGGCGGTGCATGCAGTCAGTAAAAGTGACAGAATTGTTAAAATTTTTATAAATTTCATCCTCTCTCCTAAAATTTAACTCTCTTTAGCCTATATGAAGCGAAATTTTTTCTGCCAAATTTAGCCTCGCTTTTGCCGTTTAGCTCGACTAGATCGCCTGTAAAGCCACAAATATCATTTTTAACAAGATAGCTTCCCACGCCGTAAATATCAACTGGGGTTTTAAATTTCTCAAATTCACTCATTTTTTGTGGGTTAAAGCCTGAGCTAACGACGATTTTAACGTGCTTAAAGCCAGCTTTATCAAGCGCCTCTCTTAGGGCAAATATAAGCTCCTTGCAAACGCCATGCGGGTCAAATTTACTGGTATCTTTGTCTTCAAAATACTTATCTATCAAATTTTTACTAGTATCAACTCTAACCGCGCCAAGCCTCTCTTTTAGGGCATTTGCAGCTTTTAAAGCGTCTGTTATCACGTCGTTGTTGTAGTCCACTAAGGCTGTGATCTGCTCGTTTTCAAAGGTTTTAGCATAAATTTGACAAGCCTTCACCACGTCTCCGCCACACATTTGAATGAGCGCGTGAGGCATGGTGCCACCACCTTTTAGCCCTGTAAGCTCGCCCTGAGCGTCTGTGGCGACCTTTTTTATACCACCGATAAATGAAGCATATCCGTCGCCTGGCTGCGTGCAGATATCATCTTGTCTATCAGCCATGCTAAAGACGTCCTTGCCATTTGCTGCTTTTATCACGTCTCTGGAGTTTGTCGCTACGCAGCTTCTTCTAGTAAGCGTCGCATCGATGACGTTTTCTAAAAAGCCAAAATCCTCATACTTGCCGCTTATCTTTAAAACTGGCTCGTTTGCATTTATGATATCGCCATCATCAAGTGCGTAAATTTCAAGCTCGCTTGGGTTTTTGGCAAATTTATTGATGATAGCCAAAACCTCGTCGATGCCACAAAGCACGATATCATCGCGCCTTTGGAAAAACTGCATCGTCACGTGCTGATCAGGCAGGTTTTGCTTAATTATCTCATTTACTTTTAGAAAGTATTTCGCCGTAAAATAGCCCTCGCCGATCCTAGGATCTAGCCTAAAAGTCCTGTCTGTTAGCCTATCTATCTTGCCTTGCATCTTTAGCTCAAGTTCGTTCATGTCTGTCCTTTTGTTTTTGCGAGATTATACCATTTTGGCGAAGGCGAAAGAGTAAAATTGTAAAAATATATTTTAAGAATATATAAGAGTATATTTTATAAAATCGTGAAATTTTATTTTTAAAGGAAAAAATATGAAAAAATTTTTGCTTTTAATGGCAGCAGTTTTTGCATTTGGCAATGAAAATTTGCTAGTTAGTGCAGGCGGTGGATATAAAAAGATAGTCGAGGCAGTCGCGCAAAATCTCAAAAAAGATGGCGTAAATATTGACACCTCTTTTGCAAACATCAAAGCGATCATGGCGCAGGCAAAAGAGGGCAAAACTGACGTGATAGTGGGCGATGAGGACTTTTTAAAGAAGTCTGATCTAAAAATTTCAGAATTTGTAAATTTAGGCTCTGGCACCTTGGTGCTAGCTACCAAAAAGGGCGTAAAAATAGAAAAAGTTGATGAGCTAAAAACGCTTTCAAAAATCGCTATGCCAGACGCGGCAAAGACAGTTTATGGCAAGAGGGCTAGTGAGTTTATGCAAAAAGCAAATTTAGAGGGCGAGCTAAAGGATAAAATTTTAGCAGTTGCAGGCGTGCCATAGGTCGTTACCTATATATTAAACGGCGAAGTTGATGCTGGCTTTATCAACCAAACTGAGCTAAACGCACATAAGGAAGAATTTGGTAGTTTTATCTTGATAGATAAGGCGCTTTATGCCCCTGCAAACATCGTAGCTGCAAAGCTTGAAGGATGCGAGAAAAAGGCTGATTGCGAGAAATTTATAGACGAGCTAAAAAGCGAGAGATCAAAAGAAATTTACGCTAAATTTGGCATAAGATAGGGCGAAATTTGCAAGAGCTTGCTTGGCTTTTTGATCCGCTATTTTTAAGCATAAAGGTCGTTTTGTGCCAGGGGCTTTTGCTTGCTATTTTTGGGCTAGCTCTAGCTTATTTTCTAGCTTTTAGCAACTCTAAATTTAAAGCAGTTGCCGAGATGATAGTCACCTTTCCGCTCATATTTCCGCCCATTGCGACTGGATTTTTGCTACTTTATCTACTTGGCAAAAATGGCATCATCGGCAAGGCCTTAAATTTAGAGATCGTCTTTAGCTTTAAAGCCCTTGTGATAGCTGCTTTCATAGCCTCGCTGCCACTTTTTGTAAAGCCCGTAGCCTCAGCGCTTAGCTCACTTTCAAAAAGCCTAAGTGAAGCAGCATATAGCCTTGGTAAAAATAAATTTCAAACAGCCATTTTAGTGCTTTTCCCAAGCATTGCAAAAAGCGTGGCAGCAGCCTTTATCCTAGCGCTCTCACGAGGTCTTGGCGAGGTTGGCATAACGCTCATTTTAGGTGGCAATATCATAGGCAAAACAGACACCATCTCACTTGCTATCTACAACGCAGTCTATGACGGCAGAAGCGATCAGGCACTCGCTTTAAGCCTTGTTTTAGTTGTTCTTAGTTTTATCTTATTTTTTACTATAAATTTGCTAGAAAAAAGTAGGATTTAGCACAAAATTTATGCCAGCTAAAAATTAAATTTATTTAAATTTCGCTACAATTAGGGGCTTATATAAAAATTTAGGAGAATTTTCTATGAAAAAAGAAGATATAAAAGAGCTTATCGAATTTTTTAATGGTATGGAGATGAATCATATCAAGATAAAAAGTGGTGATTTTGAGGTCGAGGTAGAGAAATTTGCTGATTATTGCGCGCCTGCAAAGCCAGCGGCACAAGCAGCAGCTCCAGCGCCAACACCTGTAAATGTTGTCGTTAGCTCAGAGGTAAAACCAGCTGCAAATTCGCCAAAAGATAGCATAAAATCTCCTATGGTAGGTACTTTCTACGCTGCTCCAAGCCCAGGCGCTGCACCATTTGTAAAAGTAGGTCAAAGAGTGAGAAAAGGCGATGTAGTGGGCATCATCGAAGCTATGAAGATCATGAACGAGATCGAGGCTGAATTTGACTGCCAGATCACTGAGATGCTAGTCTCTGACGGACAGCCAGTTGAGTTTGGATTGCCGTTATTTGGCGTGGAGAAAAATTAATGGAATTAAAAAGAATTTTAATCGCAAACCGCGGTGAGATCGCTCTTCGTGCTTTGCGAACGATAAAGGAGATGGGTAAAGAAGCCGTTGTAGTTTATTCAACCGCTGACAAAGACGCGCTTTACGTAAAATACGCCGACGTGGCTATTTGCATCGGTAAAGAGCGCTCAAGCGACAGCTACCTAAACATCCCAGCTATCATAAGCGCAGCTGAGATCAGCGAAGCAGACGCTATCTTCCCAGGTTATGGCTTTTTAAGTGAAAATCAAAATTTTGTTGAAATTTGCTCACACCACAAGATCAAATTCATTGGACCAAGCGTTGCTGCGATGGCTTTGATGAGCGATAAGAGCAAGGCAAAACAGGTCATGCAAAGAGCTGGCGTGCCAGTCATCCCTGGCTCAGACGGCGCTGTGGCTGATACAAAAGCTGCAAAAGAGCTAGCCAAAAAGATCGGCTACCCTGTCATCTTAAAAGCTGCGGCAGGCGGCGGCGGACGCGGTATGCGCGTGGTTGAAAAAGAGGCTGATTTAGAAAAAGCATTTTGGTCTGCTGAGAGCGAGGCGATGAGTGCATTTGGCGATGGCACGATGTATATGGAAAAATATATCCTAAATCCACGCCACATTGAGGTTCAAATCATCGGCGATAGCCACGGCAACGTGCTTCACATAGGCGAGCGTGACTGCTCTATGCAGCGCCGTCATCAAAAGCTGATCGAAGAGAGCCCAGCTATCTTGCTTGATGAAAAAACAAGAGAGAGGTTGCACGAAACTGCCATAAAAGCGGCAAAAGCGATCGGCTACGAGGGAGCAGGTACGTTTGAGTTTTTGGTTGATAAAAATTTAGACTTTTACTTCATCGAGATGAACACAAGGCTTCAAGTCGAGCACACAGTAAGCGAAATGGTGAGCGGACTTGATATCATCGAGCTTATGATAAAAGTGGCTGAGGGCGAAAAGCTACCGTCACAAAAGAGCATCGAGCTAAAAGGCCATGCGATCGAGTGCAGGATCACAGCTGAGGATCCAAACACCTTCACTCCGTGCCCTGGCAAGATCACAAAATATGTCTGCCCAGGCGGCCGCAACGTGAGAATGGATAGCCACATCTACCAAGACTACTCTATACCGCCGTATTATGACAGCATGATCGGAAAGCTCGTTGTTTGGGACACTGATAGAAACAGAGCGATCCATAAGATGAAAGTAGCTCTTGATCAGCTCATAATAAGCGGCATCAAAACAACAAAAGACTTTCACATCGCCATGATGGAAAACAAAGACTTTTTAAGCAACAACTACGATACAAACTATCTTTCAAGACATTAAAACTAAATTTTAAACCATTGCCCTTTGGCTTTGGTTTAAAATTCATATTTAAATTTATTTTATATAAGCCAAATTTTATTTAGATTTAAGAGAAATTTAACCAGTTTATAATTATTTGCAAAACGTAATAAATACTAAAAATTTATCTAAATTTATTAGTAGCAACTAAGTTTTGTGATATTCATACCATTTTTAAAATATGGCGGATAGGGCATAGTCACTGTAAATGGCACCGCTTTTTGCTTTGGTAAATTTTGAGCTACGTCAAATTTATATGCCACAGTGTTTGGTCTCTCGTCCTCATCGCCTCCAAAAACCCATGAGAAAAATGAGATCCCGCTTGGTTTAAATAGCGCCTCGCCGCCAAGATCGTTTTTATTTAGCGGCTGATTTATGAGCTTAATTGTAAGGGTGCATTTGCTAATGGTAAATTTACCGACATTTCTTACTTGACCACGAAATACAATGCTTTCATTTCTTAACACTCGCTCGCTTTTTACGCCTTCGACTATGCCTTTTTTGGTGTATTTATCAAGAACTAGCATCAAAAAAATGGCAAGCGTGGTTGAGACCAAAATGTTTGTAAAAAGTAGTGATAAAAATAGTTTTCTCTCGGCTCTAAGCGAGAGCACAAGAAATAAAATAGAAAGTAGTGCGATCGCGAAAAGCACGATGATATGAACGATGGTAAAGTAGTTTGAACTCATCAAAAACACTCCGCTTTTTTGGTGATATTGTAGTCAATGAAGGCAAAGTCATTGACAAATTCTCTTATCTGCTTGCTCTGCTTTGGCAAAAGAGATTCATTTAAAATGATCCTTTTTTTAGCAAAAGGGTTTAGTGAATTTAGAAAATTTCTCGCGCTTTGCTTTGAGCCAAGGTAGAAGCCAAGCTCGATTTTGCAAACGTTTAATGTGTAGTTTGAGTTATTTGTGATGTTAAAATCAACCATCAACGCATCGACATATTGAAGCTGTTTTGTGTTTATTTTGCTTATGCTAACTGGTCTTAGATTTTCATTTATATATTTGTTTGCGTAGTAGTTACCTGCGAAAAGTCCTAAAAAACCAGCTAGGATAAATAAAAATCCTATCTGCCACCATGATTTTATCGCGACGAAAATTCCTAAAAGCACGATAAATATAAATGCTAAAAACACCCAACCATAGGCTAGAAAGTCGATAAGTTTGGCGTTTTGAAGTATGAAAAGTATGTTATGCTTGATGCTATTTAACATCTCGCGATCTTTTTTCTTCGATGCCACTCATGCCAAAACGCCTTGCAAGCTCGTTTTTGACGGCATCTGGATGTATGTTGTGGGCTGAAAGTGCCACAAGCGCGTGAAAGCAAAGATCAGCTGCTTCATAGATGAGGTCATTTTTTGCTTTTTGCTCATCTTGTTTTATCTGCTTGGCAAAACTAAGCTCTTTTGCTGCCATGACAAGCTCTGTAGCCTCTTCGCCAACTTTTTTTAGAATTTGATTTTCACCCTTTTTAAAAAGACTTGCCACGTATGAAGTTTGCGGGTCAGCATTTAGTTTTCTATCTTCTATAACGTGATAAAGCTCGTCAATGACGCCGTAACTTGGCTTTTTAACCTCGCATTTTTGATCAGAAATTTCTAAATTTTCTAAATTTATCTCGTTAAAAAAGCAAGACCTTGCCCCAGTGTGACAAGCAGCGCCTCCATTTTGAACGACTTTTAAGAGCAAAGTGTCGTTGTCACAGTCTAAAAACGCAGCTTTGATCTCTTGTGTGTTGCCACTCTCTTCACCTTTTTTCCAAATTCTATTTTTTGTGCGTGAAAAGTAGTGAGCGTAGCGGCTAGATAGACTTAAATTTAGTGCTTCTTCGTTCATATAAGCAAGCATCAAAACCTCGTTTGTAGCGTGATCGCAAACCACCACTGGGAGCAATCCACCAACCTTTTGCCAGTCTATACTTTTTGCTACGCTATTCATTTTTACCTTTCGCTAACCGAGCTAGCTTTTGCCCTATCTTTTGCATCTAGCCAGATATTTGGCACAGCTCCGCCAGGTGTTAAGAAAATTTTGGCATCTTTGTTCTCTTTAAGAGCGTCGTTAAATCTATTTTGCGTCTCGATCTGCTTTAAATTTAATAAATTTTGATCGACACTTTTTGCGATCTCTTTGTTTGCATACGCAGTCGCGTCAGCCTCGATCTTGATAGCATCAGCCTTGCCTTTTGCTTCGATGATCGCAGCTTTTGCGCTACCTTCTGCAAGGGCAGCTTGTTTTAGAGCCTCTTGATTTGCACGCTCGACCTCATATTTTGTCCTCTCGGCCTCTTGTTTAGCGATCTGGACACGCTCGATCTGCTCTTTTACCTTTGAAGGCAAGATGATCTCACGAAGCTGCACTGTTAGAAGCTCGACTGGCTTGTTTGGCTGAGAGTCGATGTCTTTTCTTATGCCCTCATCGATCTGCCTTGCTAGGTCATTTCTCTTAGTTGGTAGCTCTTCGGCTGTGTATTTACCAGCGATGCTGCGAACAACGTCGCGCACGACAGGATCAACGATCTTGCTCTCCCAGCTAAGACCCCAAGATGCGATAGTTTGTGGTGCATTTTCTGGATTTAGACGGTACTGCACGGTGATATCGATGCTAACTGGTAAATTTCTAGCGTCTAAAACTGAGATAGAGTTTTTGCGTAAAATTCCAGCTCCTTGATAAGACTTTTGCAAGCTCTCGCCCATATCTTCGCCTGAAGTGTAGTTTATGATCCTAACTCTAGTATCAACTACGATGATATTTTGGATAAATGGCAAAAAGAAGTGAAATCCTGGCTGCAAAGGATTTGGCTCATATTTACCCGCTGTGGCTTTGATGCCGACCTCGCCTGAGTGTATCACTTTAAATGGCTGAGTGATAGCAAGGATCGCGATAATGGCGATTATTATGTAGGCTAGCGCACCAAATTTGCCAAAGCCGCTTGGTATATTTGGCATTTTAAAATCCTTTTTAAAAGGTGGCTCTTTGTCGTTATTTTGACCCGAGCCCCTGTTGTCATTACCTGGCTTTTTTTTGTTGAAATAATCATTTAAATCAGCGGGCATTTCGTTCCTTTAAATCTTAAATATATGTTAAAAATGATTCGTATTTTTTGTTTAGACCATAAACTACGTCAAAGTAAGCTTTTTGTAGTCTCTTTGTCACTTCGCCTCTAGCGCCGTTGCCGATGATGCGGTTATCTATGCTGTTTATAGGCGTTACTTCAGCTGCAGTGCCAGTGAAAAATGCTTCGTCAGCTGTGTATGCTTGATCCCTTGTGATGCGCTCTCTTCTTACTTCGATGTCAAGGTCGTGAGCTAGTCTTATGACTGTATCTTGAGTGATGCTAAGTAGGCTGTTGTCGTTTGGTGGAGTGATCAATGCGCCATTTTCAACGATAAAAAAGCACTCGCCTGGACCTTCAGCCACAAAGCCCTCGCTATCAAGAAGCAGCGCCTCGTCGTATCCAGCCTCTTTTGCTTCGTAGTTTGCCATTTGTGAGCTTAGGTAGTTTGAGCTAGCCTTTGCTCTGTTCATTTGAGCAGCAGGGGCAAGTTTAGCAAAGCTAGAAATTTTAACTCTGATGCCTTTTTCTAGGCCTTCATCGCCAAGATATGCGCCCCACTCCCATGAAGCGATAGCAGTTTGTACTGGTGCTTTTGTGTGCGCTACGCCCATTACGCCGTATCCTAAAAAGATAAGAGGGCGGATATAGACGTTGCTGTTATATTTATTTGCGCGAAGTAGCTCGATCTGTGCTTTTTCAAGCTCTTCTTCAGTGTAAGGCACGTTTAAAACGGTCATTTTTGCTGATCTTAAAAGTCTTTTTGTGTGGTCTTTGAGTCTAAAAATAGCTAGACCTTTTTTTGTTTTATAAGCTCTTGTACCCTCAAATACGGCGTTAGCGTAGTGCAAAGAGTGAGTTAGAACGTGTACTTTCGCATCGTCCCATTTTACTAGTTTTCCATCCATCCAGATGAATTCTGAAGCGTTCATAATTAAACCTTTCTTTTTTAGAAATTTGATCCGAGTTTATCTAAAATTGCTTTAAATTTACATTTCTATGCCCAAAATGTCCGTAAAATTTAGGCTAAAGTTACTTATCTAAAAGCTCTTTTATTGTCTTTGCCATCTCATCGATCGACGAAGCTGCGTTTAAATTTATCAGATATTTGCCGCTTACCACAAAGGCTGGCACACCACTGATACTTGCCACATCATAAGAGGCAAACCACTCGTTTAAAAGCTCTTTTGCACGATCTGAGCTTAGCGCTTTTTCGTATTCGTCTTTGCTCACGTGAGCCGCATTTAGCGCTAGATCTATAAATCTTTGCTTATCTTTGCCGTCATTAAAGTCATCTTTTTCATCGTGTCTTGCTTTATAGATCGCAAATTTAGCTTGCTTAAATTTAGACTCATCGCTTAGCAGATCAGTCCCATTTGCCTCATCTATCGATATAAGAGCGGCGAAAATTTTACTTGTTGTCTCGCCAAGCTTGCCTTTGGTGCTTAGGTGATATGGGATAAATTTAACCCCGTCAAGCTTTGACATCAGCTTTTTTGTGATCGTTCGGTCAAATTTATAGCAGTGAGGGCAGTCGTAGCTAAAGACCTTGACGACTGAGTTTTTAGGCACGTTAAGCGGTTTTGCTAGAGTTTGATACTCCACCCCTTCAGTCAGTGCTGATAAATTTAGTGCAAAAAACGCACTTAAAATTAGCATTTTTATAAGCTTCATCTTTGCTCCTTATTATTTTTTGTCATTTACCATTGCGGCTTTATATTTTTGATATTTTCATAGTCAGTACCATTTACTAGGCGCTTTCTACTCGCATTAAATTCACCACTTATTAAGCTTCTTGATGCGTTATATTCAAGTGGTTTTGTGCCTATGATGTCGGCAAAAGTGTGAATGATGTCATCACTCATAAATTTATAATCTTTTGCCACTTCAAGTTTTTGCCAAATTTGTGGATATTTTGCTTTAAATTTATCAGTTCCTATAAATATAAGCGGAATTTCTAAAACAAAGCGATTTATCATACCGTGACCTCTTATGCCATCTATCTCAAAAAGAGCTTCGCCGTGGTCAGAAAGATAGACTATCAAAGCTTCATCGTCTTTGAAAATTTTATAAATTTCATTTATCACGTAGTCATTATAAAGTACGCTATTTAGATACCATGCAAAGCTCTCTTTTTGCCCAGGGTTCATTTTGTTTTGTAGATCATTGGCTGTAAATTTTGCAAAATCTTTTGGATACCTTAGGTCGTATTTAAAGTGATTTCCCATTAGGTGAATGATATAAAAATTTGACTCTCCAAGACTTTGTTTTATCTTTAAAATTTCAGGCAAAAGTATACCATCTGTTTCTCTACCGGCATAATTTGTAGCTGATGCAAATTTTTGTGTAAAAAATGTGATATCACTTCTATCTGCAACACTTTTTTGTGTTGTAGAGTATCCACCGATATTGCTTTGATTACTTATCCATGCTGTTTTGTATCCTACTAGACTAAACATATCAACGATGTTTAAGCTCTTGCTCCAAGGCTCTTTGCTTTCATAGTTTGAGAAATTTAAAACCTTTGAAAGAGAACCATTTGTATATGTGTCAGGGGCAGTAGTATCTGTATAGATTATGGCATTGCCACTTTGCTTTAATGCCATTAAATTTGGTGTAGTCAGCAAGCCAAAACCATAAACGCTCATCTCATTTCTTTGTAAGCTTTCACCGATCACAAAGACTACATTTGCTACTTTATGCTCAGCTTTTATGTTTTGATTTGCTGCTTTGGATACGTCATAATCTTTTAAAATTTGTTTATTGCTAGCTAAAAAATTATCATCTAAAAGATATTTTTTTAAAACAAAAGCATAATTTATCAGGATATGTTCTGAGAGCTTACTTATAGCTCTATCAGCTTTATTAGACGATATTCTCATTGCTGATTTTGTAAAGAATACAGCTGCAAAAGCTATATAAATTACCGAAAGGACAATGATAGTTTTTCGGCTAAATTCTTTTGTGCTAGATCTTTTATATCTTGTCATAGAGTAAAAGATGATACACAAAAGTATAGCAACTACTAGATATTTAGCTTCAAAAAATGTCTGGAAAAACTCACCGGCTTCATCTGGATTTGTGTGTAGCACACTATCTATTATTGCTATATTTATATCTGTTTTTAAACTTGTTAAAGTGAAAAAATTTATAAAACATAGAATAAAAATTATTAGCGCATAAACTAGATAAAGCCCTTTAAACAGCCCACGACTTAGCAAGTAAAGAACATGTGTGATAACTAAATTTAATAAAAATATAGTAGTTAAGCTTCTTGCCATATGCATAAGAGCTATACGGTCAGTTCCTTCAAAAAAGTAAATTTTATAGATATTTGCGATAAACATTACAAGTGTTGTAACCACAAATATATTTATAAATGGACTTTTTATGATGGTATTAAAAAATTTGTTCATTTTTTACCTTATTTTGCTAGATCAGCTAGCACTTTTGCGGCGTGGTCTTTGGCTTTTACGCTTTTATAAATTTTAGCTATCTTGCCGTCTTTGCCGATCACAAATGTGCTTCTGGCGATACCAAGATACTCTTTGCCGTAGTTTTTCTTGACCTGCCAAACGCCATAAAGCTTTGAAATTTCTTTATCCTCATCGCTTAAGAGGATGTGCTTTAAATTTTGCTTTGCGATAAAGCCCGCATGCGACTTCACACTATCTGGGCTAACGCCGATGATAACGGTGTCATTTTTGATAAACTGATCGTAGTTTGCGCTAAATTCGCAAGCCTCAGTCGTGCAGCCAGGAGTGTTGTCCTTTGGGTAGAAGTAAAGCACCACGTTTTTGCCTATAAAGTCCTTTAATGCGACCTTTACGCCGTCTTGATTTAGCGCTTCAAACTCTGGCGCTTTATCTCCAACTTCAAGCGTTATCTTTCTTTCAATGTCTGCTTTGCTAAATTCGCTCATTTCATCCCCTTTCTTTTATCCTCTACGCTCTCGCCGCCTACGCCGATATTGCCAGCGTCGCGAGTTTCGATAAAGATCATAACCGCCTCTTTTTTCTTGCCAAGCACTCTTACAAGCGTCTCGGTTACCTCTTTAAAAACTTGATCTTTTTGCTCTTTTGTAGGCTCTGGGCCTGCTATTTTGATATTAACATAAGGCATTTTTGCTCCTTTTTTAAGATGCAAAATATTAGCCAAAATGAGTGAAATTTCAGATTAAAGCCGTTATTTAAGAATTTGGCATTAAAATAAGCAAACTTCCAAAAGGAGCGAAAAATGGACTATAACAGGCAAAATAAGGGCTTTGTTTGCTTTATGTATGGCTTTGGACGAAGCAGGGCGGTTTATGCAGTTTTGATGATAGTAATGGCGCTTTTAGCTGGTTTTTTAACACTTACTTCAAGTGCTCAAGCTGACGTTTCAAATTTACAAATAGCCCTTGGCATCATACTTTGCGGCCTTTTGCTGATCCTTGTAAATCCTAAAATTTTCATCATCAAGCTAATTGGCTACTTAATCGCTTTAGCTGGCGTTATGATCGCCCTTCACAACGCGAATTTGCTAGGAGCTGATTTTAATTTATATTTTTACGCAAGCCTCATTTTTGGGGCATTTATGATGCTTATGCTTCTTAGCTGGTTTGTCTATAACGCAAGAAGCAGCGAAATAAATGAAATTTAGTTCGCCACTCCCATTAGCACGCTTGTGTAAGTGTTTTGCTTAGGCTCTGAGCTTGTTGCATCGTTTATATTTATGCGGCCAGCCTCAAGCCCAGCCTTTATGAGTGCTTCTTTTACCGCATTTGCACGCTCATTTGCAAGCTCTATTAGTTTTGCTTTATCGACCTCGATACCCTTTAGCGCCTCTTCTCTTAAGGCTTTTTCGTTTCTATCTTTTAAATTTGGCACAAGCTCATTTAAAACTGCGATATAGTCTTTGCCGCTTGAAGCGATGATTTGATTGATCTTTTGATCTAGTTTTTTGTTTTTATAAAAGCTCTCATCGAGTTTTGAGTATGTTGGCGTTATGCTAAGCTTCATCTTAGGTTTTGAGCCAGTTAGCTTTATAAAATCAGCTATCTTAGGCGCTTCTGAGCTTATAAGCTCGCTACTTCCAGCAAGAAAATCAATAGAGCTAAGATCTTTGCTGCCAAGTCCTAAAGCGTTGCCTAAAAATCTAAACGGAGCTAGCGTGATATCGGCAAAGAGCTTTTTTACTGCTGCCCAGATGACGCCGCCATATTTAAAGTCAGGATCGTCTAAATTTCCCTCAACCGGCAGGTCGATGTTTATTTGATTATTTTGATCGCTAAGTATTGAGATAGCAAGCGAAAGTGGTAAATTTACAGCATCTTTTGAATCAACCTTCTCTCCAAGTGTAAGTGAGTCAAAATTTATGAAATTTGAGCCATTTAGTTTTGAGTCGGTGACGCTATAGTTTAGGTTTAAATTTAGCTTGCCTTTTTTGATCTTATAGCCCACAAACTGCCCGCTATAAGGTGTCACGTTAACTAGATCGATATCTTTAAAATCAAGCTTTATATCGGTATTTTGCTTTAGCTCAAATGGAAAAAGTTTTGCAGTGATCTGCGCAAAGCCATTTTTGCCAACCACACCTTGAAACTCGCCTGAGCTTGGGCGCTTTTTATCGATGTCGGTGAGCTTGCCATTTAGCTTTGAAATCGTTGTGGCAAATGGCATAAATAGCGATGCGTCCGAGAAATCAACCTCGCCATTTTTAAGAGAGAAGTTTTTCACGCTAAATTTTAGCTCGTCATCTTTCTTGCTAACTGCCTTTTTGCTCTCAGGTTTTGCCTCGGTTTTAGCCTTGTTTTTATCCTCTTTTACGATCTGAGATAGGTTAAATTTACGCTCTTTACTTAGATGAGCCTTGATAAATGGCGAATTTAAGCTCACTCCGCTTATGGCAAGGTCATTTTTGGCAAATGAAATTTTTTCAAGATCTAGGCTTTTAAAGGCGATTAGTTTTTCAGCTTTTTTGCCGTTTAATCTTATATCTTTGATGCTAACTTTTGCGTCTGCTTTGATATCTTTTGCGTAGTGAAGCTGGGCATCTGCGCTCATCTGACCACTAGCTAGAGATACCTCTAAAAAGGGCTTTGCATAGGCAAAATACTTTGGTAAATTTGTATCATTTAGCTTGATTTTTGCACTCACATCAAGTGGCTCGATCTTTATCTTCGAATCAACATCCAAATTTAGCTTTTGTGAGCTTTTCATCGCCACTTTTGCGTCAAATGGCTTGCTAAAATCGCTACTTAAATTTGCTACTTTTACAAAAAGATTATCAAATTTATGAGCGATCTTCTCGCCCTCAAAAAGGTGCGTCAAAGTGATATCTGCGTTATTTACACTTATATTTTTTATATCAAATTTAAACTCATTTTCTTTGCTTTTTGAAGCGCTTTTATTTTCAGCCTTTTTCTCTACTTTTTTAGTGTGTTTTGCCACTTTTGTAGTTTTTGCGCTCTGCTCGCCAAATCCTAGCTCATTTACGGCGCTTAGACCATTGTCGTTTAGTTCTGAAGTAAATTTAGGCTTATTAACATCGACACTAGCGATATTTAGAGCCATTTTTAAAAGATCAAAGCTTATGCTCTTTATCGCCACATCAGCGACGCTTGCTATATCTTTATTTTTTGCTTTAAGCTCTATGGTTTTTACATTTAGCTCATCAAGGCTCGCAAGGCTTTTGTTGCCATCCATTGTAAAGCTTGTATTTGTCACGCCAGCACTTGCTACATTTGCACTTGCGCTTTTGCTAAGTGGCGCGTTGATGCCATTAAGTACTATTTTTTCAAGCGTTATCGTGGTTTTGTTGTTTGCTAAATTTAGATTTAAATTTGAAGCATTTATATCTTTTAAATTTGCTAAATTTCTATCTGCTTCATCTACTTTTAGAGCGTTTGCGCCTACGCTTTTTAGCTTGGCTATGGCATTTAGCTCGCTTTTTTCATTTAAATTTGCAAGAAGCGAGATATCATTTAAATTTAGTGATTTTACGCTTGCAGAGGTAGCATTTTTAAAAGAGATATCTTTTAAATTTATGGCACTTAAATTTAGCGAAGCCTCCGTTTTATCCGCTATCTTACTAACAAGATCAAATTTTGGAAGCTCAAGCTCGCCAAGACTAAGCTCATTTGCGTCTTCATCTAAACTTAGTCCTTTTACATTTAAAAAGCCATCTTTTAAATTTATCCTAGTTGCGTTCTCATCGGCTTTTAAAGCGTAGTTTATCTTTAAGTTTATAATGGCATTTTTTAGATTTAACGTGTCATTATCGATAAAGCTTATCGCAACTGGCTTTATGCTAAAGTCTTTTATGCTGACATTTCCCTCTATTTTTAGTGGATTTAGCTTGATATCGCCATTTAGATCGATCTTGTGCGCTAGGCTTGAGTTTGAGTCAAAGATGTGACTACCAGCGCTATTTTTCTTCGTATTTAGCGAGCTTAGCTCGTAGTTTATATCATCAAAGCTTACATTAAATGGCTTTGTTAAATTTTGATCGCTATAAGAAAATGAGCCTTTGATGATTTTTGCGTTATTTAGCGCGAAATTTATCGAGCTAGTACTGTTATCTTCGCTAGTTGCATTATCATCGCTTATAAAATTGCTAAAGTTAAAATTTGCTTTTTTATCTCTTGCGATCTTTACTTTTGGCTCATCTAGCCTAAAAATGTCTATCTCAACTAGCTTTTTAAAGATAGAAAATGGCTTTAGCTTAAGGTCGATCTGCTTCGTGCTAAAAAGCGGCGAAGTAGTGTTTAGCTCGGCATTTGTAGCGTTTAGCTCGAAGGTAAATGGGTTAAATTTAGCATCACTTACAAAAAGCGTTGCGTTGTAGTCTTTTAGGTACTTTGGCGCGATATTTTTGATAGCATAAGGCAGACCAAAAAAGCCAAGAAGCGTGTAAATAAGCAAAAGTGAGACTACGCAGATGCCGGTGATTAGGGCTATTTTTTTCTTTTTATCCATTGTGAAATTTACCTTTTTGTTAGCTAAAATGAGCCTTGATTTTACTTTAAAAAAGGTTAAAAGTTAGTTAGAAATTTCAAATTTTCTATACATTAAATTTACACTTATCTTAATAATACTTTTATGCATTTCGTATTACTATTCATCAAATATTTTTTAAACAAAGGAGCGAGTGATGAAGAGATTTTTGGCTTTATTGTTTTTGTTGTTTTCTGCCTTTGCTTATGCAAATGAAAATGCCGTTGTGGTCGCTATCGAGGAGCAAACACCTCGTATAAATCCACTCTACGACGAGGACCACGATCCTACGCTTTCGCTGGTTTTTTCTGGACTTACTAGCCACGATGAAAATAGCCATGTCGTGCCTGAGCTTGCCAAGTCTTGGCAGGTGAGCGATGATGGGTTGGAGTATGTTTTTGAGCTAAGAGATGATGCTTTTTGGCATGACGGGGTGAAATTTAGCGCAAAGGACGTTAAATTTACCATCGAAGCGGCTCAAGATAAGAAGCTAAACGCGCCTGCTATCTCAAACTACGAGGTGGTAAAAAGCGTTGAAATTTTAGGCGATTATAAAGTTAAGATCACGCTTAGTGAGCCTTTTCCGCCGTTTCTTGACGCGCTTAGCTTTGGCGTTTTGCCTGAGCACATTTTAAAGGGCAAAGATATCGCAACTGATAAATTTAACGACGCTCCTATTGGCACTGGCGCATACAAGCTTGTAAAATGGAAAAAAGATGAGAGTTTGGAGTTTGTGGCAAATGATAAATTCTATAAAGGCGAGCCAAAGATAAAAAGGCTATTTTTAAAGATCGTTGGCGATGAAAATTTAAGGCTCGTTGGGCTTAAAAGCGGTGAGATCGACGTTGCGCTCATCTCTCCAACTGGTGTAAATTTCATAAAAAATGATAAAAAATTAAGCTTGCTTAAGTTTAAAAGTGCGGACTATAGAGCTTTGATGTTTAACTTTAATGATCCTCTTTTTCAAGATAAAAATGTAAGGATAGCTCTAAACTACGCGGTCAATAAAGACGAGATAGTTAAAAAACTATTTCACGGATATGCAAGCGTAGCGAACAACCCGATAGAAAAAAGCTTTGCAAATGACAGCGAGTTTAAATTTAGCTACGATCCGCAAAAGGCTAGGGAGCTACTTGAAAAAAGCGGCTTTAAGAAAAACAAGGCTGGTTTTTTTGAAAAGGACGGCAAAGAGCTTGGCTTTGACATATACGCCTTTAATAACGATATCTTAAGGGTCAATCTAGCTAAAATTTTAAGCAGCGAGTTTGAGAAATTTGGCGTAAGAGCCAAAGCCTATGCAAAGCCAAAAACAGCCTTTAGTATAAGCAAGGTTGATAGCTTTGTGATCGGCTGGGGCAGCCCATTTGATCCAGACTTTCACACATATAGAATTTTTGGCGGATTTGCCGACATCGATGTCAATGAAAATGGCTGGAATTTTAGTCACTACAAGGACGCAAACGCTGATCTTGCTTTAAAAAACGCGAGATATACAAAGGACGTGGAGCTTAGGAAAAAATACTACAAAGAATTTCTAAAAGCGCTTTTTGAAAATCCACCTTACATTTTTATAGCCTATCTTGACTATCCGCTCGTTTTTAACAACAAAATTTCAGGCATAAAGACGCAAATTTTAGGTCACCATGGGGCTGGATTTTTATGGAACATAAGAGAGTGGCAAGTAAAATAGTGGATAAAAAATTTGTTTAGAGCCATTTTAAAAACAGCGATCTCAAGCCTTGGGTTGCTGTTTTTTATCTCATTTTTTCTATTTTTGCTCATATATTTTTTGCCAGGAAACGTCACTGATGCGATGTTTTTGCGAAGTGAGGCGGTGAGCGTGGCTATAAAAGAGCAAATTTTAGAAAATTTGGGGCTAAAAGATGGCTTTTTTGTGCAGTATTTTAGATGGCTGGCTCACTTTGTCACGGGGGATTTTGGCACTAGTTTTGTAAGTGGGGCAAGCGTTTTTTTACTCATTAAAGAGAGACTTTTAAACTCTCTTATTTTGTTTTTTGCTTCGTTTTTTCTGATAGTTTTTTTATCATTTTTTTTAGGGTTTTTAAGTGCCATTTATAAGAATAAATTTGCCGATATCTTTATAAACTTTAGCTCCTTTTTGCTAGCTTCATTGCCGCATTTTTACATCGCACTCGTGCTAATAGCTATCTTTAGCGTCTATCTAAACGTGCTGCCAAGCTCTGGCGCAAACGAGCTAGGCTCTAGCGGGGTGGGAGCTAAATTTATCATCTTGCCAACGCTTGCCATCATCTTGCCACATCTTGGCGCAAACGTGAAATTTGTAAGAGACAGGCTAAATCAAAGCCTAAACGCTGACTTTATCCAGACGGCTCACGCTAGAGGCTTGGGGCGGGGCAAAATTTATCTCTTTGCCATAAAGCACGCAAGCACCGACATAGTCTATTATTTCGCAACCCTTGTGGCTGGCGTTTTTGCTGGCTCATACGTCATTGAGAGCATTTTTTCATTTCCAGGCATAGGCAAGCTTAGCCTTGATGCAGTCATCGCCAAAGACTATCCAGTCGCACTTGCGACCATTTTGCTAACGGCTGTTTTTGTTGTTTTTGCAAATTTACTGGCTAAAATTTTTGCTATCTTGGCAGATAAGAGAAATTTATGAGAAAAGTCATATTTTTCCTAGCCTGTTTTGTCTTTTTAGCACTTGTCACATTTGCCTTTGTGACGCCGTTTTTCTCTAAATTTGAGCCAAATTTCACTGATTTTATGGCGGTAAATTTAGCCCCAAGTAGTGAGCATATCTTTGGCACTGATATCCTTGGTAGGGACAATCTCATAAGAGTGGCCTACGCGCTTAAAAACTCGCTTCTTGTCTTGTTGCTAGCTGGCTTTTTAACCACGCTTTTCTCGCTCATCTACGCATATTTTGGCACGAGCAAGAGCAGAGCTTGTGAGAGCCTTTTTGATAAGGGGCTTGATGCTTTTTTAAGCATACCAAACATCGTTTTTATCATGCTTTTTAGCTCATTTAGTAGTGGAGATCTGCTTATAACCTCTTTTATCATTGCCATTTGCTCGTTTATGCAGGGCGCAAAAGTCTTTATGCAAAATTTAAGGCTTAGTAAAAAGTGCGACTACGCCGAGCAAGCTGTGATAAATGGAGCTGGTAAATTTAGCCTTATCTGCTTTGAAATTTTGCCAAATTTAAAGCATTTAATAGTTAGTATCTTTGGCATAAACGCGATAAACGCGGTCGTCATGGAGGCCACGCTTGGCTTTTTTGGAGTGGGTAGCGACGCAAATAAAATAAGCCTTGGCATCATGCTAAATGAGAGCAAAGAGGCACTTTTTCTTGGCTCTTGGTGGATGGTGCTTTTCCCTGGTGTGACGCTCTTTTTGCTCATCCTTGCAACCTCGATCATCACGTCAAATTCAAAAAATGGCAATATAAAAATATGATAGAGATTAAAAATTTAAACGTTTTTTATAAGGATAAGAAGCTTTTGCGAGAGCTTGATTTTGCCATGAGTGAGGGTAAATTTATAGGTATCACGGGTGCAAGTGGCAGCGGTAAATCGCTCTTTGCAAAGAGCTTAATAAGGCTTTTTGATGATGATTTTAGAGTGAGGGCAGATAAATTTAGCATTTATAAAAAAGATATCTTAAAACTTAGTCAAAATGAGCTAAAAGAGCACCGAAAAAAGGTCGCTGCGCTCATCTTTCAAAACTCAGTTGCCAGCCTTCATCCGCTCTTAAACGTGGGTGATCACTTTAACGCCTATCTTGGTGGCGATAATAAAACAAATAAAGAGCTTGCATTTGCTTATTTTAGGGAGTTTGGGCTGGGTAATGCCAATCTCATCTGGCACAAATACTCATACGAGCTAAGTGGCGGCGAGGCAAGCCGTGTGCAGATCGCTCTGGCGCTTTGTTTAAAGCCAAAAATCCTAATCTGCGACGAGATAACAAGCGGACTTGATAGTATTAGCGGTAGCCACGTGGCGGGCATCTTAGAGAGCCTAAAAGGCAAGATGAGCGTCATCTTTATCTCGCACGATGAGGCGCTGACAAAATATCTTAGTGATGAAATTTGGCAGATGAGAGCTGGGCGGCTAAATTTAAAGGAAAATGCGTGAAAATAAGGCTCACAAACATCTCAAAAAGTTTAAGTTTTAAGGAGCATTTTAACGCTAGAGCTGAAGTTTTGCACCTTTTAGAGGGGATAAACTGCGAGCTTGATGATGGCGAAAATTTAGCCATTTTGGGTCAAAGTGGCAGTGGCAAAAGCACGCTTGCAAAGCTCATATCATTTAGCGAGCCAAAAAGTGGGGGTAAAATTTATATAAACGATGAGGAGATCACGGACAAAAATGAGCTCAAAAAAGATATCAGATATATCTTGCAAAATCAAAAACAAGCCCTAAATCCAGCGCTAAAAGTAAAAACAGCCATCGCTCATGTGAGGTCATATCTTAAGCTTAGCTTTAGCGAAAATGAACTCAAAGAGCTTCTGGCAAATTTAAATTTAAAAGATGAAATTTTAGAAAAATACCCATCACAGCTAAGTGGCGGAGAGGCGACAAGGGTCGGGATATTGCTAGCGCTTCTTTCAAAGCCAAAGATCTTAATCTGCGACGAGATAACAAGCGGACTTGACAATGAAACGAAGCAAAAGATCATAAATTTGCTTTTAAGCTTGGATGAAAAGATCAGCATAATTTTTATCACGCACGATATTTTAAGTGCGATGAAGATAGCGCAAAAGGTGCTGATAATCGAATCTGGCAAGCAAGTAGCGTGGGGTAAATTTGAGGATCTTGCAAGCCAAAATGTCCTTAAAAAATACCTCGATGCAGCTAAATTTTATGAGGGCAAACTTTGATATAATGCAAGCAAAAAAGGTCAAATTTGCTAGTTCATATCTGCTGCTCGGTCGATAGCCACTACTTTTTACAGCGCCTACGAAAAGAATATCCAAATGAACGAATAGTAGGCTATTTTTACGATCCAAACATACATCCATATAGCGAATTTTTACTGCGTTTTGAGGATGTGAAACGAAGCTGTGAGAAGCTTGGCATCGAGCTAATATGTGGCGAATATGACTACGAAGCGTGGCTTGGCGGCACAAAAGGGCTTGAAGATGAGCCAGAAAAGGGCAAAAGGTGCGAATACTGCTTTGACTTTCGTATGAAAGACTCTGCTAAAAAGGCGATAGAGCTTGGTCTAAATAAGATCACGACGACACTTTTGATGAGCCCAAAAAAGGACTTTTCTCAGCTAAAAAAGGCGCTTGATGAGGCGGTGGCTTGCTCAAATTTAGAAGCCGTTGCGGTTGATTATAGAAAAAATGGCGGCACAAGCGAGCAGTTTATCCTCGCTAAAAAAGACAAGCTCTATCACCAAAACTACTGCGGCTGTGTCTTTGCGCTAAAAAAACAGCGCGACTCGCAAAATTTACCCCAAAGTGAGCTAATGAGCGAACTACACGCAAGGGCACTTTATGGCAGCATTGAGGCTAGACTTGAGCTTTACAAAAAGGTGCGCCTTTGCGAGGCGAGAGGTGAGAAATTTCACCTTTTTAGAAGAAGGTTTTTAAACTACAGGCTTTTGCGCGCTAGTGTTAAATTTGAGGCAGTTGTGGTGCCAAGCTACTTTGTGCTCTACTCTGGCTTTAAAAGAGAAAATTTAAAGCTAAATGTAGAGCGTGACTGCGAAATGGACGATGAGCTAAAAGAGGGCGCGATATTTATGAACATAGAGCGCTTTAATAAATTTACAAATAGCAAATTTAAAAGCGTTGATGAGCTTTGTAAAAGGCCGCTTGAGCTTGGTGTTGAGATGAAATTTCGTAGGCAGATATGCGGGGAGTTTTCACAAAATCCTATCATCATCTTAGACGAGGTCAAAAAGGGCAGCTACGAAATTTACGCAAAGGCTGTTTTTTACAACGACAGCGAAGAAATTTTGGTTTTAGAGAGCTAAATTTAGACCCATTAAGGCTAAATTTCAGAGATTGTAAAAGAGGCTAATAATTTTTTTCTTAGTATAAATTTGTTACAATCTGCGAAAATTTACATTACTAAGGCTAAAACGTGATAGACGTCGTAGAAATTCAAAAAATTCTCCCACATAGATTTCCTTTTTTGCTTATCGATAGAGTTGTCGAGCTAGAGCCTGCAAAAAACATCGTCGCTTATAAAAATGTAACCATTGGCGAGCCGATATTTCAGGGGCACTTCCCAGGTCACCCGATCTATCCTGGCGTGATGATCATTGAAGGCATGGCACAAGCTGGCGGCGTGCTAGCGTTTAAGAGCATGAGCGACGAGCATCAAGCAGGCATCGAGAACAAAGTGGTCTATTTTATGAGCATTGATGGAGCGAAATTTCGCCATCCAGTTCGCCCTGGAGATAGACTAGAGTATAGATTAAATGTATTAAAACACAAAGGCAATATCTGGGTGCTTGAGGGCAAAGCATACGTCGATGATGTGCTATGCGCCGAGGCTGAACTAAAAGCGATGATAGTCGATAAATAGGCTTTTGCTTAAAAAAAAGAGAGACAATGAAAAATATCCACCAAACAGCAGTTATAGAAGATGGAGCGATCATTGGAGATGACGCAAATATCGAGGCTTACGCATTTGTAAGTAAAGATGCGGTCCTTGGCAACAACGTCACGATAAAACAAGGCGCAAGGGTGCTTGGCAAGACGAGGATCGGCGATAACTCTCGTGTATTTAGCTACGCGATCGTTGGCGACATCCCACAAGATATCAGCTATAAAGACGAGGTCGATACTGGCGTCATCATCGGCGAGCATGCAACTATACGTGAGTTTTGCACGATAAACTCAGGCACGCACAAGGGCGATGGTATAACAAGGATCGGCGATAACGCCTTTATCATGGCATATTCTCACATCGCACACGACTGCATAATAGGCAACAACGTCATTTTGGCAAATAATGCAACTCTTGCAGGCCACGTCGAGCTTGGCGACTACGCTGTTGTGGGCGGTCTTACGCCTATTCACCAGTTTGTTAGAGTAGGGGAAAGCTGCATGGTCGCAGGCGCAAGTGCGCTAAGTCAAGATGTAGTGCCATTTTGCCTAGCTGAGGGCAACAGAGCCTATATAAGAAGCTTAAATTTAGTTGGCATTAGACGTAGATTTGATAAAGAGCAGGTTGAAGAACTTGTTCGCGCTTATAAATTTTTGTTTAATCAAGGCATCAGCCTAAAAGATCAAGCAAATGAGCTGATCGCAAAAACCAGCGACGAAAATGTTAAAAAAATGTGTAAATTTATATTAGAAACGACAAGAGGAATTCCGCTTGCAAAAGGAAGAGATTAATGGCTAGAAAGTGTAATTTTTGTGGCGAGGCTGAGTCTGCTGAGAGAAGGTTATTAGCAGATATCGAAGGAAACGCCTATATATGCGAGTACTGTATAGCAGCAGCATACGATATGATACATGGAGATACTAGTGTAGAAGAGAGCAAAAACGATGAGGCGATAGAGTATCAAAAGCTCACTCCAAAGGAGCTAAAAGCGGTACTTGATAACTACGTGATCGGTCAAGATAGGGCTAAAAAGGTCTTTAGCGTCGGCGTATATAACCACTATAAGAGAATTTTTAAACAAAGCGACATCAAAGACGATACTGAAATTTCAAAGTCAAACATCTTGCTTGTTGGTCCAACTGGAAGCGGCAAGACCTTGATGGCTCAGACTTTGGCGAGATTTCTTGACGTGCCTATCGCGATTTGCGATGCGACAAGCCTAACTGAGGCTGGATATGTCGGCGAGGACGTTGAAAACATCCTTACAAGGCTCCTGCAAGCTGCAAATGGCGACGTGAAAAAGGCGGAGCAAGGCATTGTATTTGTCGATGAGATCGATAAGATCGCTAGAATGAGCGAAAATAGAAGCATCACAAGAGATGTCTCAGGTGAGGGCGTGCAGCAAGCGCTTTTAAAGATCATCGAAGGTAGCGTCGTAAATATCCCACCAAAAGGCGGCAGAAAGCATCCAAATCAAGACTTCATCCAGATAGATACGACAAATATCTTATTTGTTTGCGGTGGTGCTTTTGACGGACTTCTTGACATTATCGAGCGCAGAGTTGGCAAAAACGTACTTGGATTCAACCAAGAAAAACGTGGTAAAAATGAAAAAGAAAATTTACTAAGCCTGCTTGAGCCAGACGATCTTGTAAAATACGGCCTCATCCCAGAGCTCATCGGCAGACTTCACGTGGTGGCTACATTAAATGAGATAACAAAAGAGGATATGGTTAAAATTTTGACCGAGCCAAAAAATGCGATATTAAAACAATATCAAAAGCTCTGTGCGATCGATGGCGCTACGCTTAAATTTGATGATGAGGCGCTTGAAGAGATAGCGAGCCTTGCTATCGAGCGAAAGACTGGAGCAAGAGGGCTTAGAAGCATAATGGAAGAGCTCATGACAGATATAATGTATGATCTGCCAGAGCTAAAAGACTACGATATCGTGATCTCAAAAGAGACGGTAAAAGATAAGGCAAAGCCGATTTTGGTAAAGCACAATAAATTAACAGCGTAAAGGAAATAGATGTTTTTAGATCAGGTTATAGGTTTTTTCTCAAGTGATATGGGTATAGATTTAGGTACGGCAAACACTTTGGTTTTGGTAAAAGATAAGGGAATAATCATAAATGAACCATCAGTTGTTGCAGTAAGACGTGAAAAATATGGAAAACAAAAAATTCTAGCAGTCGGCCACGCTGCAAAAGAGATGGTGGGAAAAACTCCTGGCGACATCGAGGCGATAAGACCGATGAGAGATGGCGTTATCGCGGACTTTGACATGACAGAGAGGATGATACGCTACTTTATAGAAAAGACCCATAGAAGGAAAAATTTCTTACGCCCAAGGATCATCATCTCAGTTCCTTATGGACTTACTCAGGTTGAGAGAAAGGCTGTTAGAGAGAGTGCGCTAAGTGCTGGAGCTAGAGAGGTATTTTTGATAGAAGAGCCTATGGCAGCGGCTATCGGTGCAAATTTACCAGTTCGCGAGCCACAAGGCAACCTTGTAGTTGATATCGGTGGTGGTACGACTGAGATAGGTGTCGTCTCGCTTGGCGGTTTAGTCATCTCAAAATCTATCCGCACAGCTGGTGACAAGATAGATAGTAGCATTGTTAATTACATAAAAGAAAAATACAACTTACTAATAGGCGAGAGAACAGGCGAGGAGATAAAGATCGCTGTGGGCTCTGCTGTTCAGCTTGAAAAAGAGCTAAGCGTAGTGGTAAAAGGACGCGACCAAGTGAGCGGTCTTTTAAGTAGGGTTGAGCTAACAAGCGAGGATGTGAGAGAGGCGATGAGAGAGCCACTAAAAGAGATCGCAGATGCGCTAAAAACCGTACTTGAGATGATGCCGCCTGATCTTGCTGGCGATATCGTCGAGACTGGTATCGTGCTAACTGGCGGTGGAGCGCTTATTAGAGGGCTTGATAAGTTCTTATCTGATATCGTTAAGCTTCCAGTATTTGTAGCTGATGAGCCGCTTCTTGCTGTTGCTAGAGGCACAGGCAAGGCACTTCAAGAGATCGGACTTTTACAACAACTAACAAATGAAGAGTAAGATTGTTCTTTTTGTTTTTATAGCGTTGCTTGCTGGCGCCTCGATGTTTAAGGGCGAAATTTTAAGCAACATCTCTATTAAATTTAGCAACTACGCTATAAATTCATACGACAATTTTGCCAAAAGCGTGAAAGATTATATAAATGAATATTTTAGGCAGGCTAGCGAGATAGAAAGGCTAAGAGCGCAAAACAAAGAGCTAGAGCGCTCAGCCACGCTTCTATCTACTTTTGCAAACGAGCTAAATCAAATTTTAAAAGATAAAAACTCAACTGCCTACGCCCCAGCTGTAAAGCTAGTAAAAGGGCTTAGTTACGTGCATATCGGGGATTATAATAAAATTTGGATAAGCGAGTTTGAAGGATACGACCCAAATAAAATTTATGGGCTCATCTATCAAGGAAGCAGCGCTGGCATCGTCATCGCAAAAGATGGCAAGCCATTAGCATACTTGCAAAATGACCCAAAAAGTATATTTGCAGTCTATATAGGAAATGAGAAAATTCCAGGCGTAGCGCATGGAAATCAAGGCCAAATAATGGTGAAATTTATCCCACAATGGCTCAGCCCAAAAGAGGGCGACGAGGTCTTTACGAGCGGGCTTGACGGGATATTTTTTAGTGGGGTGCCAGTAGGGCGCGTGAGTAAAATTTTAAAAGAGAGCTCCTATCAAAGCGTGATAGTTGAGCCCTATGCGAAGCTAAACATACCAAACTACCTATACGTTGTAACAAAGGAAAAATGATGCCAAAAAGAACAGATATAAATACCATTTTGCTAATCGGCTCAGGCCCTATCGTCATCGGTCAAGCCTGCGAATTTGACTACTCAGGCACGCAAGCAGCCAAGACGCTAAAAGAGCTTGGATACCGCGTAGTGCTTATCAACTCAAACCCAGCCACCATCATGACTGACCCAAATTTCGCCGACGCAACGTATATAGAGCCGATCACAAAAGATAGCATTTTAAAGATCATCGAAAAAGAAAATATTGACGCCATCTTGCCAACGATGGGCGGTCAAGTGGCGCTAAATGCCGCTATGGAGGTCTTTGAGAGTGGCCTTTTAAAGGATGTCAAATTTCTTGGTGCAAACCCAGAAGCGATAAAAAAGGGCGAAGATAGACAAATTTTTAAAGCGACCATGCAAAAGATCGGCATGGACCTGCCTGAGAGTAGATATGCCTACAATATGGACGACGCGCTAAATGCGGCAAATGAGATAGGCTTTCCACTCATCATAAGAGCTAGCTACACGCTTGGTGGTGCAGGAAGCGGCGTGGCTTACAATATGGACGAATTTAAAGAGCTAGCCAACACCGGCCTTGACGCAAGCCCGATACATGAAATTTTGATAGAAGAGAGCTTGCTTGGCTGGAAAGAGTACGAGATGGAGGTTATCAGAGATAGAAATGACAACTGTATCATCGTCTGCTCGATCGAAAATTTCGACCCAATGGGCGTGCATACAGGCGATAGCATCACGGTTGCGCCAGCACTCACGCTCACAGATAAGGAGTATCAAGCTATGCGTGACGCTAGCTTTGCCATACTTCGTGAGATCGGCGTTGATACGGGCGGCAGCAACGTGCAGTTTGCCATAGACCCAAAAACGGGCCGCATGATCGTTATCGAGATGAACCCACGCGTTAGCCGAAGCTCAGCACTTGCTAGTAAAGCTACTGGCTATCCTATCGCAAAGGTCGCGACACTACTTGCAGTTGGTTTTAGCCTAGATGAGATCAAAAACGACATCACAGGCACGCCTGCTAGCTTTGAGCCGGTGATCGACTACATCGTGACAAAGATCCCACGCTTTACATTTGAGAAATTCCCAGGATCAAACCCATATCTAGGCACTGCGATGAAGTCAGTTGGCGAGGTCATGGCGATAGGTAGGACATTTAAAGAGAGCATCCAAAAGGCGCTTTGTAGCCTAGAGCGTGATCTTTGCGGATTTAATAGCCTTAGCCTAGAGAAAAACGCTTTGATTTATGGCATCAGAAATGCAAATGAGAGGAGAATTTTATATCTAGCACAAGCATTTAGAGATGGCTTTAGTGTGGTTGAGGTGTATGAGTTTAGCAAGATCGATCCTTGGTTTTTGGAGCAAATTTATGAGATAGTTAAATTTGAAGACAAGATCGACATGGATATCTTAAACAACGAAGAGCTACTTCGAGAGGCCAAAAGTATGGGCTTTTCAGATAAGATGATAGCTGTGCTTATAAATGAAAAAGACGATCTTGAGCTTAGCCAAAATGATATCTATTTTGCTAGGCAAAAGCTTGGCATCGAACTTGAATACAACGAGGTCGATACTTGCGCGGGCGAGTTTAAGGCGCTAACTCCGTATCTTTACTCAACCACAAATATCACTAAATTTCCTAAAAAAGAGCCTGTAAAAGATGCTAAAAAGGTGATGATAATAGGCGGCGGTCCAAACAGGATCGGCCAGGGCATAGAGTTTGACTACTGCTGCGTGCATGCAAGCTACGCGCTAAGAGACCTTGGCATAAAGACGATAATGTATAACTGCAACCCAGAAACCGTCTCAACCGACTACGACACGAGCGATATTTTGTATTTTGAGCCGATCGATTTCGAACACGTTAGATCAGTCATCGAGCGCGAAAAGCCAGACGGCGTGATCGTGCATTTTGGCGGTCAAACTCCGCTTAAATTTGCAAAGCGCCTAAGCGTGATAGGCGCAAAGATCATCGGCACAACCGCAAGAGTGATCGACGTGGCCGAGGATAGAAAGAAATTTAGCGAATTTATAAATAAAATAGGCGTCCTTCAGCCTAAAAATGATACCGCCACTAGCCTAGAAGAAGCCTTGCAAAAGGCCGCAACTATCGGCTACCCAGTGCTTGTTCGTCCAAGCTACGTTTTAGGCGGCAGGGCAATGAGAAGGGTGCATAACGAGAGCGAGCTAAAAGAGTATATGAGTGAAGCGGTCAAAGTTAGCAACCACTCGCCAGTGCTACTTGATAAATTTTTACAAGACGCAAAAGAGCTTGATGTAGACGCGATATGTGACGGCAAAGAGGTCTATATAGGCGCTATAATGGAGCACATCGAGGAGGCTGGAATTCACTCAGGCGACTCAGCTTGCATATTGCCACCGATGAGTTTAAGCGCAGAAATGATAAAAAAAGTGGAGAAGCAAACCAGGGATATCGCGCTAAATTTAGGCGTTGTCGGCCTTATGAATATCCAGTTTGCTATCTATGAAAACGAGCTTTATATGATCGAGGTAAATCCTCGCGCGAGCAGGACTGTGCCATTTGTGAGCAAGGCTACTGGCGTGCCTATGGCGAAAGTGGCGACAAGAGTTATGTGGCAGGGAAATTTACGTGAGGCGCTTAAATTTTATGATGATTACAAGGTCGTTTATGAAGATGGCGACATCTTAAAACCTCGCGTAAGCTCGCATGTTTGCGTAAAAGAGTGCGTGTTGCCGTTTAACAAGCTAAGCGGTGCTGATCTCATCCTTGGCCCTGAGATGAAGAGCACGGGCGAAGTCATGGGCATAAGCCACGACTTTGCAAGCTCATTTGCAAAGAGCCAGATCGCTGCTAGCAACACTTTGCCAAGCAAGGGCAGGGTATTTTTAACGCTAGCTGACGCTGATAAATCTTACGCGCCTGATCTTGCAAAAGAGCTAATAGCGCTTGGTTTTAGCATCGTCGCAACTGGCGGCACGCATAAAATTTTAAGCGAAGCTGGTGTCGAAGCCGAATTTGTCTATAAGATAAGCGAGGGCAGACCAAACGTCGAAGATAGGCTTAAAAACGGCGACATAGCACTTGTTATAAACACAAGCGATACTAAATCAAGCGTGGATGACGGCAAAAAGATCCGTCAAAATGTACTTAGATTTAAGATCCCATACTTCACAACTATCCGCGCAGCACTT
>JAHAKU010000019.1:0-22562 GCA_018371535.1 Campylobacter concisus | reverse complement strand
GAAGTGGCATGCCTCAGTGCTTTGCACTGTATGCGAATTAAAACTCTAGCAAGTTTAAATTTGGTGATGTGATATACACGCTCATAAATTTTAAAATTTTAGAGATATTTATTATTTTATATATAAAATTATATGTATTTTTATTTGTAAAATTTTACAAAATTTCAAGTCTTGCGCTGATGTCAGCAACGCCTTTTGAGTACATTGCAGAAGTGACTATAGCATCGGCATTTGCATAATCTTTTGCATTTGACAAATTTACGCCGCCAGCTGCTAGTATCATAGTATTTGGTGAAATTTCATCTCTTAAGGCTAGCACATTTTTGATAAGCTCTGGGCTAAATTTATCACACTGCACGACGTCGCATTTTGCCTTCAAAAGCTTGTTTACTTCATCTAAATTTTCAGCCTCGACGCAGATCTTTCGCTCGACCATTTTGGCTTTAAATTCTGGCAAATGTGACAGAAATTCATCAAAGCTAGCGTAGGCTTTTATGTGGTTTTTAAAGAAAAGAACGCTGTCGCTAAGTCCAAGTCTGTGCATACCGCCACCGCCTTCAAGCACGGCTTTTACGCAAAATTTCTTTGCAAATGGGAAGCTCTTTCTGGTTGCTAAGACCTCGCATTTTTCATTGACGCTTTTTGCAGCTTTTGACATTTTATTTGTGTAGGTTGCGATGGCGCTAGCATATTCTAGTGCGACTTGGGCTAGTTTCCAAGCCTTATGCACATCTTCGTAACTGCCATAAATTTTTATGATCACATCGCCAGCCTTGCAAATTTGAGAGTTTTTGACAAAAATTTCGCTCTCGCAGCCAAGTAGCCTTGCTATGCTTGCTGCCACATCTACACAGCTAATGCAAATTTCATCACGCGAGTAAATTTCAAGCGAGGCTTTTTTATCGATATTTTGAAGCGACGTTGTGAGGTCAAAGTAGGGTAGGTCCTCGTTTATGTAGTCTAAAATTTCAGCGTCGCTTAGTCTCATTTTATGCCTTTTTTGAAGCGGTTTTTGCTTTTACGATCATCTTTTTAAAGATGCCGTTGTCGTAAAGTCCAGCGTGGTAAAGCGCAAAGCATGTAAATGCGATGCCAGAAGCTACGTGGAATTTTTTAACAGATCTATTTTTCATAAAAAGTGCGCTTAGGCAAACAGATGCCAAAGTGACACTCATGCCGACCTTTGCTACTTGTCTGTGAGTGTTTAGATCTAGTAGTTTGCCGCTTATCTTTATATCTTTTCCCAAATTTTCTCCTTTAGTTTTTGCTCCAGCAGCTTGTATTTTTGATGCCTAGACTCTCTGGGTCAAATTCTGGATTTTTACCAGCTTTTCTTTGCGCTTCGTAGTCTTTTATCGCTATTATCACCACTTTTGAGAGTAAGAAAATGGCGATGATATTTATCGTAGCCATAGCTGCCATAGTGATATCAGCGATGTTCCAAGCGAGCTTTAAGTTCATCTGAGCTCCTATAAATATCATAATCACTGCTGTGATCTTAAATGCAAGCGTTAAATTTTTGCTTTTTGTTAGAAATTTCATATTTGCCTGAGCATAGTAGTAGTTGCCGATGAGCGATGTGATGGCAAATAGCACCACTGCAAGGGTCGTAAAGTGTAGCCCAAAGTCGCCAAAATACTCTTTCATCGCTGCTTGAACGAGAGGTAGGGCGGTTAGCACTTCGCCACTTACGCCAGTTTGTTTTGTAAGATATGCTTGAGAAAAAAGCACGATCATACCAGAGGCAATGCATATCGTCATATCGATAAAGACTGCCATTGCTTGCACTAGCCCTTGTTTGACTGGGTGGCTTGTGTGCGCCGCAGCCGCTGCATTTGGCGCTGAGCCCATGCCAGCTTCGTTTGAGAAAAGTCCTCTTTTTATGCCTATTACGATCACGCTTCCAGCAAATCCGCCAAATATCGCTTTAAAATCAAAAGCACTTTCTATGATCATCTTGATAACGGCTGGAATTTCTTTAAAATTTAAAATTATCGCGATGATAGCTAGTAAGATGTAAGTAAGCGCCATGAAAGGCACGATATATGAGCTAACCTTGCCGATGATATGGCTCTTGCTAAAAAACATCACAGCCGTAAATGCCGTAAGGATAAGCCCGATGCCAATAGGCAAGCCACTTTGCGCAAAGGTGATGTTGCTGCCTGCTTTGTCGTAGTAAATTTCAAAAGCAGAGGTCATGGTGTAGCTTTGAAGCCCATTAAAGCCGTATGCATAGGTGATGATGAGGATGATGGCAAACAAAGAGCCAAGCCACTTTATGCCAAGCCCGTTTTTGATGTAGTAAGCTGGGCCACCTTTAAAGCCAAAGACATCTTTGGTTTTATAAATTTGAGCCAAAGTGCTCTCGATAAAGGCTGAAGCTGAGCCTAAAAATGCCATCAAACACATCCAAAAAAGCGCCCCTGGACCACCTGCGACGATGGCAGCTGAAATTCCAGCGATATTGCCGATGCCAACGCGTGAAGCAGTCGAGATCATCAGCGCTTGAAATGGCGTTAGATGGTGCTTGTTATACTTGTCCTTTTTCTCTACCAGAACTCTGCAAGCTTCAAAGAACATCCTAAACTGCACAAAACGGGTAAGGTAGCTAAAGTAAATTCCTGAAGCTACAAGGATGATAACCAAAAAATATCCATATAAAAAGTCGTTAGCTACATCCATTTTGCCGTTTAAAAAGTTTAAGAAATTCTCAAACACCATCTATCCTTTCAAATTTATTTTGACTTGATCTTCACGCCCTTCATTGAGTTTAGCAGAAGCCAGATCGTCGTGCCATTGTGAAGCATAGCAGTTGCTATTGGATTTAGCATGCCAAGCGTTGCGGCACTTAGTATGGCTGTATTTACGCCAACGGTTGAGCGGAAATTTGAGCTAATTAGCTTCATCGTCTTATTTGCGAGCTCTTTTGCAAGCGCCACGCTCATAATGTCATCTTTTAAAAGGCTTATATCAGCCGTCGCTTTGGCGATATCAGCGCCTTTGTGCATGCTTATGCCAACATTTGCTTTTGTTAAGCTTGGCGCGTCATTTATACCATCACCTACAAAAGCGACCTTTTTGCCCTCACTCTTTAGCTCTTCGATGATCGCTGCTTTGTCCGTTGGCAAGCACTCAGCATAGACCCTATCAAGCCCAAGCTCGCGCGCTACCTCTTCAGCTTTGCTCTTTATGTCGCCACTTAGCATAACTATCTCTTTTACGCCAAGATTTCGTAGTTTTGCCACCATATCTTTAGCGTTTGCTCTCATATCATCTTTCATGGCTATGACGCCAACAAGCTCTTTGTCGTATCCCACGTAAAGCAAGGTTAGACCGCTTTGCAAAGCCTTATTTATAAGCGTTTCGTGAGCTTTAAAGCTTATCATCTCATCATCTTCTAAGAAGTGCCTACTGCCGATAACGACCTCTTTGCCGTGCATCGCAGTTTTTACGCCGTGAGCCACGATAAATTCAACCTCGTCGTGGTGGATATGGCTAAATCCACGCTTGTTTGCAGCCTCAACTATCGCTTCAGCTACTGGGTGGAAGTAGTGCTCCTCAGCACTTGCGGTTAAATTTAAGATATCAGCCTCTGAAAATCCGTCTTTAAAAGAGTAAATTTCAACCACGCTTAGGCGTCCGTGAGTTAGAGTGCCGGTTTTGTCAAAGACAAATGTATCAACCGAGCTTAGAGCCTCGATCGCCTTTGCGCCTTTTATGAGGATGCCGTTTCTGCCAGCCTTTGAGATGCTTGACTTAAACGCAACTGGCGTAGCAAGCTTAAGCGCGCAAGAGTAGTCAGCTTGAAGCACGCTTGCAACGCTGTTCATATTTTTATTTATAACATACGAAAGCCCAGCAAGAGAGAGTGTGACTGGCACTAGTTTATCAGCTAGTTTTAGAGCTTTTACACCGATGGCTGATTTTTCATTAAGTGAAGTTTGGATGTACTCTTTGATCCTTGCGGTTGCGGTGTCACTACCTACGTTTTCAGCCCAAATTTTGATCCTTCCCTCATCGACAACAGTGCCGCTTATAACGCGGTCGCCTCTAGCTTTTGCCACAGGCTCGGCCTCTCCAGTCATTGAGACTTGATTGACATCAGCATTACCCTCGACGATGTAGCCATCAACGCCTATCGTCTCGCCAGCTCCCACGACTACGATGTCGCCTTTTTTTAAATTTTCGGTTTTTACCTTTTCAAGCGTCTTTTCACCGTTTAAATTTCGCTCGACCCAGACCTCTTCGATGTTTGGTTTGGCTAGCTCTTTTATGAGATCATCACTTCTGTGGCTAGCACTTTCTTCCATGTATTCGCCGATATTTATCATCAAATTTGTGCTATTTGCAGCCAAATGATCGCCCATTGCAAGGCTAGTGCCAATAGCAGTTGCCTCAAGCACTTTTGAGGTGATGCCATCGTACCTTAGCTCTTTTGCACCTTCTATTAAATTTGGAGCTGTTGCGTAAAGAGTTACGGCTGATTTTAGAGTTTTGTTACTCATAAACGGCGTTACACCAAGTGCAGCAGCAGCTTTGTATATATTTGCTTTGCTAGGCAGGCTCTCATCTTTTGGCTTGGTTGGAAAATCATAGCTTTTTATAAAATCTAAAATTTTCTCATAGCTCTTATCAAACTCGACGACGATGCTTTTTGCGTATTTATTTACACGCACGCTTCTTGCATCGGTTCGCTCTGAGATCGCAGCCTCGATAGCGCTGACATCGCTTCTGGCATTTAGGCTCTCGCAAATAAACCTCGCTCTATTTTTGCTCTTATGAGCTAGAGTGACCTTATTTTTGTGAGTCAAGTTCAGCTTTGACATCTTCAAAACGCTCTTTTAGTTCTTCTATGCCAGCGTTTATTAGCTCGCCACCTTTGATGATCGCTTTAAATACGCACTCTTGTGCTTTTGGATTAGTTAGCACATAAGCTGCTATGCCGCCTAAAAGTAGGCCTTTTACAAAACCAGCTGCGTTAAAATTTTCAGGTACAAATGGTAAATTTTGAGCTGCATTGTTTATCGCATTATCAACTGCACTTGGCTGAGCTGCTGCTACTTCGTTTGCGTTTTCTTCATTGATGTAAGGGTTATTCATTATTTACTCTCCAATTTTATTAGTTCTTCAGCTATCAAAAGACCGCCGATGCCAGCTGCTGTGAAAGCTGCTGCGTTTAGATATTTTTTTTGCGCTATCAAATTTGAAGCGTGAATGCCAACAGCACCTACAAAACCGCCAGTTACAGCGTATTTTACTATCTTCTTAGCGACATCTTTTTTAGTTGCTCTGTTGTTTAGATAGTCGTTAAAGCCAAGCGCAGCCGCACCCATGCCAGCGATCAAGGCTCCACTGATGAAGTGATCAAATGGAAGCCTTGTGTTTGAAAGCGTAAAAAGATTATTTTCTTGCATTCTCTATCCTTAAGCTATATCGTTTGGTGTGATAGCTTTTGGAGCTGCTGGCTTTTTAGCGCGTGGTTTTCTTGTTTTTTTAACCACTTTTTCAGCCTCTTTTTCTACTTTTTTAGCGCCACGTTTTGCTTTTTTCTCTTCTTTTACCATGAAGTCTTTTGCATCTTTTGCGACGTTTTTACCTTTTTTGTAAAGATCTTTTGCAGCCTCTTTGCCTTTGTCTAAGCCGTCTTTTGCGCACTCTTTGATCTTATCTCTTTTACTCCAAGCAACTACTGCTAAACCGCCTACTGCTAAACCTGCTAAAAATGGTAATGCCATTTTAAATCCTTTCTTTGTTTGATTTTGTAAATTATTCATCTTCTCCATCCTTATTTAAATTTTTGCTAACTACTGAAATGCCTAATGCCCCAAGCGCAAGCCCGCTAAAAAACGAGAAATTTGGGTTGTTTGTGATCTTTGCCAACTCGCTTTTATCAGCCTTGCCACTTGCGATATTTTGCAAGCTTTTAGTTATCTCATTAAAGTCATTTTGATAGCTTTCTAAAATATTTGTTATGCCATTTTGCTCAAAATTTTGTGAAATTTCATTTAAATTTATCTCATTTTTTGCCCCAGCTCCACTATAAATTTCTTTTAAGCAGTGCTTTAAAGAGGCTATGTATTCGTTATTTGAAGTAGCCCAAAGTCTAAAAAATAGATCTTTTAGCTCCTCATCATCTAAGCTTTCACAAAATTTTTCATACATTTTGTTTAGCTCATTTTCATAGTTTAGCGCTTCTATCAGCGCATCTTCTTTATTTTTTGATGGCAAAAAGATAGCTTCGTTTTCACAAACAAGCTCATACTCATGCGCGCTTGCAAATTTCTCTATCAAGATGATCGCATTTTTTCTTACGCTTGCGATTTGATCAAATACTTCACCAAACGAAGCTAGGCTTTCATATAACCTAAGTGCGTTTTTTTCGCTCGTATAAGAGGCGTTTAAAAGCTCATTAAGCATATTTTACTTCTTTTGCTACTTCATTTACTTTAGCTGAAATTTCTTCTAAATTTTGCCCTTTTAAGAGATCCTCCCAGAGATTTTTAGGGAAAATTTCATGGTCGTATTCGATCGTTACAGAGCCGATTATCTTGTTAAATTTAACATTTTTTATGCCATTTATCTGAGCGATCATATCATCTAAACTAGCTAAATTTACGCTGCTGCTTAGCTCTTTTATCTTCGGGCTAACCCTTACTCTTAGTCTGCCATTTGTGTGAGCTATCATCGAAAAATAGCTTGCAACTTGTGCTAAAGTTTGTGTTTTTATATCCATTTGTTTCCTTTTATTTTCCTTTTATATTGATGTCGTATTATCTATTATGTAACTTAAACAAATCTGAAATTTTTTTGTCTTTCATTATCAAAAAGTAAAATGAAATGATAAAACCAAATCTCATTTTTTAGCTTGACAATCGCCGCAAATTCCATAAAGTATCATCTTATGAGACTCTGCACTAAATGATCTTTGGCTACAAATTTGATCTTGTCTTTGCTCTATCATCTCATCTTCAAAATCAACCACTTTGCCACAAATTTCACATATCAAGTGATCGTGAGAGGATTTTAAATTTAGCTCGTAATTTTTAACACCATTTTGCTCAAAACTATTTGCCAAATGGTGCTCTTCAAGAAAATTTAAAAAGGTATATATAGAAGTCATTGAAATTTCATTTTTGTAAGTTTCATAAATTTTTTGACAAATTTCTTGAGCATTTAGATGTGACTTGCTTGCAAAAAGCACACGCAAAATTTGCTCTTTTATCTCAGAGCCTTTTTGACCAAAAGCTTTTAAAAACTCGTTAAAATGCTTGTAAAATAGTTCAAAGTCTTCCACAAAATCCCTATCAAATTGATAATGAATGTAAAGATTTTACAACTTTTCTACTAAAAAATGCATAAAATTTATTACAAATTCTAAGTAAAGTATTTTATAAGCTTCTTTTGGTATAGTTTCGCATTTTTTAAATCAGAATTAAGGAACGAAATGACTTACGACGAGCTAGAATTAGACGCCGTTTTGTTAGAGGTTTTGGAAAATAGAGGCAGCTTTGACTCGATGGATGACGAAGAGCTTTACGAGCTTATCGAGCAAGTCGCGCAATATACAGACGGCGACTACGAAGAGGCGTTTGAATATATGACTCAATTTTCTCCGATCCCTAAAAAACGCTTTGTATCACTATTTATGGTTTAGCAAAAGGCTAAGCCATAATCTTGCTAATTCATAAACTAAATTTCAAAAATCTTTAAAATGTAAAAAAGAGAGCTTGACTCTTCTAAAAGAGCCAAGATATGAGGTTATTATAAGAAGTATTTTGAGATTATCTCTTTAAATTTGATTGTGTATTTGCTAGCTTTTGGGCTGTTGTTGTAGATATCTTCAAATTCATACATTCTATCGTAGTAGTCGTTTGTATCTTGTGCATTTATCTTAAGTCTTGCTACATCTAAGCTAACGCCAACAAAAGCTCCGCTAGTCTTGCCACGCTCCTCGACAAATGCTGAAATTTCAGGCAAATCACTAGCTATCGCCACTTCGTTGCCAACTCCACCAGTTGCTTCTGCTTTTAGACTGATCGTATCTTTTACGTTAAACAAGCTTGCATAGGCTTCCGAGTTTTTAAACAAAATGATCATATCAGCCGAGCTATATCCTAGCTGAAGTCCGATGCTGCCAGATGTGTAATTTACAAAAAATGGGCTTGACCACTCGCCATCGTCGTTTTTAGCGATAAATACGCCTCTGCCTTTTGAGCCAGTGATGATAGCACCTGCTTTTGTCACATCTGGGATGATAGCTATGGCTTTGATGCCTGTAAATTTGGTATTTGGTTTTAAATTTCTAGTGCCAAAAGCGTTTAAAATGTTTATCGCATTTTTTAATTTTTGATTTTGGATCACATCAGCGTTTAAATTTAACGCAAAAAATGAGCCGATCAAAAAGAGCAAAGTTAGAATTTTTTTCATCAAATTTCCTTATTTAAAATTTTTGTTATTATAGCCTAAAATAAACTATTATTTAAAAATTTATTAATGAAATTTTATGAGATTTCATTATAAAATGCCCATTTTTAAGGAAAAAATATGAGCTTAATACTTTTTGTGGAGTACGTTGGTATCGCATCAGCTGCGCTTAGTGGCTTTTTGTTTGCAGTAAAGAGGGAGTGTGACTGGCTTGGCGTCTTTTTGTCCGCATTTTTGACCGCACTTGGAGGCGGTATCATGCGTGATATGCTCGTTGGCAGGGCAGTTTATTCATTCACTCACTACATGCCAGTAAGCGTCGTCATCTTTATGCTTGTCGTATCTAGGATCACAAATTTGCATATAAAAAGAGATGGTTTGGAGAAGAAATTTGTCTTTATCTTTGCCGATGCGATCGATGTTATATGCTTTTCTATCGTTGGAGCGATGGTTGCCATCGAGTATAGCTACAACATCTTTGGCATCATGATGATCGCCTTTTTTAACGGCGTTGGTGGCGGTATCTTAAGAGATATCTTGCTAAATGAAGTCCCATGGTTTTTACGCACAGGACTTTATGGCACGATAAGCCTTGGCGTGGGGCTTGCCTACTTTATCCTCTATCATCTAGGCCTTACCAACATATTTTTTACCATGCTGTTGCTAGCTGCTGGCATAACGGTCAGGATGTTTGCATTTTATAGAGGCTGGAAGCTGCCTGATCTATGAAATTTAGCGAGTTTTTTGATATCTGGGTCAATGAAAACTACTATAAATTTGGCGTGGATATCGGTAAAAAGGGTGATTTTTACACAAATGTAAGCGTTGGCTACCTCTTTGGTGCCTGCCTTGCAAACTACTTTTTAAAGCTGCTTAAAAACGGCGAAATTTCTAGCTCTTGCAAGGTCGTGGAGATCGGCGCAAACTCGGGCGATATGCTAGCTGACTTCGCACAGGGCATCTTTACACTTGAGCCAGAAATTTTGTCAAATTTAGAGCTTATTATCATAGAACCTCATGAAATTTTACGCAAAAAACAGCTTGAGACATTTAAAAATCGCTTTGGTGACGAGGTTAGAGTAGGGCACTATGAAAATTTGGGCGAGTGCTCGTTTGATGAAATTTTTGTCATCTCAAATGAGCTGCTTGACGCATTTAGCTGTGAGGTGATAGACGCAGATAATATGCTTTTTGTGGATAGCGATCTAAAATTTCACTGGCAAAAAGCGGATCAAAATTTGTTGGCTCTTGCAAAGAAATTTGGCATAAAAAAGGGCGAGATATCAACTAGCTACGCTAAATTTGCGCTCCAGCTTGCAAATGCGGCAAAAAAGGTGAGATTTTTAAGCTTTGACTATGGCGAATTTGAACCAAAAAATGAGTTTAGCCTAAGAGTTTTTAAGGATCATCAAGTTTTTTCTTTGTTTGAAATTTCAAACCTTGCGCCATATTTTAAAAGCTCAGATCTAACTTATAGCCTTTGTTTTAAGCAGGTAAAAGAGGCTTTCTCTCTGGCTGGCTTTTTGATGCTTAAATTTAAAAAACAAAATGATGCTTTGGTTTGCGACTTTGGCGTGGATGAAATTTTATCTTTGGTGCTTGAAAAAGGCAGCAAGCAAGCCTACGAAAACGCCGCAAAACAGGCAAAATTTCTACTCTCGCCCGAGTTTTTAGGCGAGAAGTTTAAATTTATAGAGTTTTTAAAGAGCTAGCCTGGCGATATCAGCGTAACCCGCTTCGCAAGCCTTCAAAAGGTCATTTGGAGCTATCTTTATCTGCTTGCCTCTTACTCCAGCGCTTACTAGCACGTACTCTTGCTCTTTTGCTCGCGCATCGATGAAGGTCGCAAAGTGCTTTTTCATAGCAAGTGGCGAGCAGCCGCCTCTGATGTAGCCGGTGATCTTCTCTAGGTCTTTTAAATTTATAAGCTCGCAGCGTTTGGCACCGCACGCATAAGCAAGTGCTTTTAGATCAAGCTCCAGATCGCCTTGCAAGCAAGCAACGACAAAATTTTTAGGCTCGCACTGGCAGACGATTGTCTTGTAAATTTGCTTTATATCTTGCTTGGTGCTAGCTGCTACGTGAACGGCTGAAAGATCGTTTAGATCGACTTCGTACTCAAGTATCTCATACTCTATTTTTAGCTTGTCTAAAAGCCTAGCGGCGTTGGTTTTATGTATCATCTTTTCTCATTTTTGTGAATTTTTTGTATAATTATAGCCAAAACTTAAAGGAGGAAAGATGGCTGAAGAAGTTGAAGAGAAAAAAGCAAAAAAAGGTGGCAATGGCGCTTTGATGATAATCATCATCGCGATATTTGTTTTATTGCTAGTTATCGGAGGGCTAGTGGCGTTTTTGATGCTTAGTTCTGACGAGCCAAAAGAGGCAAATATGGCGCAAACACCAGCTCAGACTCAAACTCAACCAGCACCCGCTCAAAACAAAGCAAAACGCGGTGGCAACGACTATTCGAACATGGGACCGATATATCCGCTTGATCAGTTTGTCGTAAATTTACTTAGTGAAAATGGATCAAGATTTCTTAAAACCAAGATCGATCTAGAGCAAAGCGACGAGCTACTAACTGCCGAGCTTGATAAGAAAAAGGCACTTTTAAGAGATATCATCATAAGAACGCTCTCTTCTAAAACTTACGAAGAAGTAAGCACTGCAAAGGGCAAGGATAGGCTAAAAGACGAGATCGTCGGCAAGCTAAATGAAGTGCTAAATGATGGCTACATCAAAAACATATTTTTTACTGATTTCGTGGTGCAATGATAGGCATCGATATCGTTAAGATAGATAGAATTTCAAGACTTAAGGCTCGTCACGGCGAGCTTTTTTTAAAGAGATTTTTAAGTGATAGCGAGATCGCGCTAGCAAAAAATGATGCGACTTTGGCTGGATTTTGGGCGGCCAAAGAAGCAGCTAGCAAAGCCCTTGGTGTTGGCATCAGCAAAGAGTGTGGCTTTTTAGACATTATGCTCAGCAAAGACGCAAAAAACGCACCAAAGATAAAATTTAGCCCAAGAATTTATACAAATTTTAATTTCAAAGAAGCAAGCCTTAGTATAACTCACGACGGCGGATTTGCCGTAGCTGCAGTGATGATAGTGTGAAATTTATCTGTTTTAAGAATAATCTAATTTTGTATACTTGAGCCGCTAAATATTAGGTTTTATGATAAAAATGGCAATATAATAAAAGCGACAAACCGTCGGCATCTTTTGAAAGTCATATAGAATTGGAAAATTTTGACTTAAATATACTTAATAAGATTATGGAACAATAAATATGGCAGATTTAAATATTGAGAAAAAATTTTTACCATGGATTTATTATTGGATAAAAGAAGCTTCTGATATAAAACAACAAAAAATGTATTGGCTAAATGAGGACAATATTGATGGCGGAGTATCGTCTTATGTTGAATTGATGTGCTCGCTTTTTGATGATTTAAATTTTGATGACTTTGTGGAAAATACGGTATCCACTTTAGGTTTTTCAGATGAACTTATAAATTCATTGCATGATTTTAGAGATGAACTAAGAAATTATATTGCAGAAGATGATAATGATGATGAAGCGATTATTAAAGACCCAAATTGGCAGATCGTCGTTAAAAAAGCACAAAATGTCATAGTTGCTTGGAATAAATATAAGCAGGTGTCTAAAAATAACCAAAATTTGCAATAAAATCTTTAATATTTTTAGGAAATGATAAAATTGGAAATACTTGGAGTGTGAAACTCTTAGATGCTAGAGAAGAAGATGACACATATAATATTGGTACCATTATTGTTAAATAGGGGCTGAATAATGAAAGAGATTTGTGTATATAATAAAAAATTACGAGTTAGACATATAACTATGCAAATTAGGCAAATGGTGGAAATTTTAATTAAAAATTCACAAAGTGATAATAAAGATTATAAATTTTCAGATGAAATTTTTTATTTTGATGATGGTAAAATGGGAAGTTTTGGCTTTGTTTATGAAAGCAATGAGTATATTGGTGGCGGTAAGCATATTTCGGACGTAGAGTTTTATGATGCTGATGGAACACTTTGTGTGGCCACTATGTTTGCATACGATAATAATTTTGTTGATAGTGTTGATATTTGGAAAGTTGATTTTTCACCACTTATAAAGATACCAACAAATGATAATGAGTTTTTTATACCAAATGAAAAGTTAAAAATAACTACCAAGTAAAAGATTTAGTTATTTAATATTATATAAAAGAAGGTTTAAATCCAAGAAGATGGTGTTGATAGAAATATTTATCAGCATGTATAAATTTGAAAATGATATGAGCTAGACAATATTATAAAAGGTGAAAAACAAATAAACCGTCTATACATGCCCCGATAAAACAATAAATTTTTAAATTTGGTTGGAGATTTTACAAAGCTAGAGGGAGCAACAGTAGATGAAATTATTTCAAGAGTTCCAAAAGATTGGAAAATGTTGGTTCAAAAAAATGGGAATGGTATAAGATTTATTGATGAGGCTGGTATTGAAAGAATTAGAATTCATGGACCTGATCCAAAAGCCCCAATTGGAACAAATTCAAATTCTGGTTGGATATTAAGAATACAAGATAAAAATAAAAATTACTTAGATAATTTTAGAAATATTGGTGGCTATAAGGCTAATGAAACACACATACCAATTTATGGAAATTCTATTTTGGAGAAATAAAATGCTAGCAGAAAAGGGATATTTTTTATTAAATTTATGCAGAATAGCTTCTTTATGGCATCAAGATAAGTATTTGGTTGATCCATATACGGATAAATATGAAACAGTAGAAGACCTGGTGCAAGATATATATAACGCTTGCGAATATGCGTTATATCCTAGAAATAAAATATATTTTTCAAAGCGAGAGATAGAAATCATAAGTCACTTCAAATCATTTATGGATAAGAATTTTGGAATAGATTTTTGGAATGAAATAGAAAAAATAGATAATAAAACTTTAGTTTATTCAAACAAAACTTGGATAAAAACAAGAGAATTTGCCGGTGCAATCATAAAAAGATTTGGTTTTAGTATAGAAAATTTTAATTATGAAAACTTTTAACCACTTTTACAATAAATTTTTGAAGATGATCTAAATTTTAGAGAAAGAGAATAGATATTATTTTGCGTTCTGAAATTATCTGCTTGAGTTTGCTGGTTTTATTGATTTTAAAATTTGCAAAAGCGAATTTAAAAAAATCTTTAACGATTATCAAGATCCAAGTACTAAAGCTACCGGAGTAGATACGCAAGCAGATGGCTACGTGGTTTGTCCGCATTGCTACAACGCAGAGCAGGTAAGTGCAGAGCTAGGCGTCATAAAGTGCGAAAAATGCCACCAAGAGTATAACAATCCACTTGCTAAAATTTGCCCAAGCGGGATATCGGTGCTTGATGAGTAAATTTAAATATACAATATATTGAGAAAAAGTAGAGGCTTGTGAGATCGTAATGGTAATAATTGTTAAGTATTGCCAAATATAAATTTCATCATATATCAAGTAGCCACATTATATGGTTTGGTTTTCATTTTAGGGTATTAAAATGATTTTTATTGGTCGGTATAATGATGTTATTAGATGCAATAAATAGGAGTAGTTTTGTGATTTATAATAATTTTTTGACTTTAATGAAAGATTTTGCCAATGATAAAATAGATGCGAGCACTTATCAAACTCAATTTTTTAAGTTATTGCATAAAGATGACGGTTTTTTTAATAATTATTATGACGTTATGCAAAGTTTATTTTATGATGTGGAAGAATATTGCCTAATTAAAGAACTAAGAAATGCTGGTGAAATTGATGAGATTGCATTAAAAAATAGCACAATAAATGCAATAAATCAAATAAAGCTATAGGCTTAAAAACAATCTTTTTGAGTTAGGACGGCTTTGTCCTAAATAACCGCAAAATCGATAAGCAATAGTTTTAAGCTAGGATAAAGTGGTAAATTTCGTGTGAGCTCTTTTTGATATTCGCTAAAAAATCTTTTATCTTTTGACACAAAAGCATAAATTATCTCTTTATGGCTTTGTAGATCACTGTCATTTTGCGCAAAAAGCATACCGAAACTATCCCTACATCCACTCAAGCACTTGCGTGATATCTTTGGCGTAAAAGCACTTTAGACCTTGCGTGTCAAGCGGTTTGTTTGGGATGATCGCGTTTTTAAATTTCTGCGTTTTTGCCTCTTTTAGTCGCTGGTCGAGGTTGAAAATTTCTCTTATCTCGCCGTTTAGGCTTAGCTCGCCGATGAAGACGCTGTCCTTGCTGATAGGGCGGTTTTTGAAGCTGCTGATTATCGCTGCGATGACGGCTAGATCGGCCGCAGTCTCGCTTATCTTAACGCCACCTGAAACGTTTATAAAGACGTCGTAGTGCCCAAGTGGAATTTCAAGCTTTCGCTCAAGTAGGGCTAGCAGCATATCTAGGCGGTTTCTCTCAAAGCCAGTCGAACTTCGCTTTGGATAGGCGCTTTCGCAAACAAGCGCCTGAATTTCGATGCTAAGCGCCCTTGAGCCCTCCATTATGATGGTGATCGCGCTCCCACTCATCGCCCCGCCACGTGTGAAAAATTTACTCGATACTTCATTTGCGCTCACCAGTCCGTGCTGGCTCATCTCAAATATACCAACCTCGCTCGTCGAGCCAAAGCGGTTTTTAAACCCACGTAAAATTCTTAGCTCTCTGCTCGCGTCACCCTCAAAATAAAGCACCACATCTACCATGTGCTCAAGCACTCTTGGCCCTGCGATTGAGCCCTCTTTGGTTATGTGTCCGATGATGAAAACGCAGATATTTTGGCTCTTTGCAAGCCTCATCAGCTCAAATGTGATCTCTCGAACCTGCGTGATCGAGCCTGGGGCGGAGGTTATATTTTGACTATAAAGAGTTTGAATGGAGTCAATGACTAGCACCTTGTAGTCGCTCTTTTGCACTTCTAGCATGATATCTTCTAGGCAAATTTCAGTTAGCAGGTATAAATTTTTATCCACCGCATTTAGCCTATCAGCTCTCATTTTTATCTGGCTTTGGCTCTCTTCGCCGCTTACATAGAGCGTTTTTTTGCCATCTTTTGCTAAATTTGAGCCGATTTTTAGAAGCAGGGTTGATTTGCCAATGCCTGGACTGCCGCCTATTAAAACAAGCGAGCCCTCGACCACGCCGCCACCAAGAACAAGGTCTAGCTCGCTATCTTTGGTGCTAAATCTCGTGAAATTTTGAATTTCAACTTCGTCTATGCTTATGGCTTTGCTAGGTGTGCCACTGCTTTTTGCTATCTCTTTACTTATCTTTATCTCTTGCTGGCTAAGCTCGACAAAGCTATCCCAAGCCCCACATTGTGGGCATTTGCCCAGCCACTTTGCCTGTTGATTACCACACGCTTGACACTCAAAAACTGGCTTTGCTTTTGCCATAAATTATCCTTTTTAAAATTTCAACTACTATCACTCCAAAGGCCGCTCCGATCATATCTGCTACGATGTCAAGCAAGCTAAAGCTCCTGTTTGGTAAAAATGCCTGAACGAGCTCTATTTGCACGCCAAAGGCTAAAAGTAGGACTAAATTTTTTAAAATTTTAAACTCATAGCCAAGGTAGAGCAGGATATAAAGGACGAAAAAAGCTAAAAAATGGTTTGCTTTGTCCCACGAATTTTCGATGATCGCAGGACTTTTTGGAGTAAATGCAAGAATATCAATCGCCAAAAGAGCAGCGAAAAAGCAAATTTTACTAAGAAATTTTACCCTACTCAAAAATGGCGTCCATCAGCTCGTCTAAAAACTCGTCTGGGTTAAATTTGATGATATCGTCCATACTTTCGCCAACGCCTATATAAAATATAGGTAGCTCAAGCTCCCTTGCCACGCCAAATAGCGCTCCGCCCTTTGCAGTGCCGTCAAGTTTTGTGATGATGACGCCATCAAGAGAGACGATCTCATTAAACGCCTTTGCCTGCGCGACGCCAGCGTTGCCCTGCGTGCCATCAAGGATGAGGATCTTGCGATGAGGCGCCTTTTCGTAGGCTTTTTTGCTGATACGAACGATCTTATCAAGCTCGTTTGCTAAATTTGTCTGGTTTTGAAGTCTGCCAGCCGTGTCTAAGATGACGCGGTCGATGCCTTTTGCAAGGGCTGAGCTGATCGTGTCGTAGGCAACAGCTGAAGGATCATGCCCTTGCTGGGTAGCGACTATTGGCACATTTAGTCTGATCGACCACTGGCGTAGCTGCTCGATCGCCCCAGCTCTAAATGTATCGCAAGCGCCTAAAATGACGCTTTTGCCGTTATTTTTATATAAATTTGCTAGCTTTGCGATGGTTGTCGTCTTGCCAGCGCCATTTACGCCAAGGATGAGATCGACAAATGGCTTGTCAGGCTCGATCACGCGCTCCTTTTCGTAGATAAAATAGCTACTCATAACGCGTCTAAGATCAGCTCTGCTCACTTCATCTTGCGGCGGCAAGTAGTATAAAATCTCCTCCACGATCTCGTAGGCCACGTCAGCCTCTAGTAAAATTTCCTCCAAGCTCTCTTTGTCGATCTTTTTTGACTTTTTAGCCGAGCTTATCGCTCCAAAGGTCTTTTCAAAGCCTCTTTTTAAAAACTCAAGCATTATTTTATAGCCCTATTTATGTCAGTTTCAAGCATCTCTTCAGGCACAAGACCGATGTAGCCTTGAGCGTAGTCGCCATTTGCTTTAAAAAGTGCAGATGCTGGGAGTCCTTTGATGCCGCCCATCGCCTTTTCAAATAAGAAATTTCCCTCGCCAACTGCGATGTCGTATTTGATCTTATACTTTTGAGCAAATTCTTTAACCTCGTCCTCGCTCTTGTCTTCAAGCAAGATAGCAACGATGTTTAGCTCGTTTTTAAATTTCTCACTTAGGTTGTTTAAAGATGGGATCTCAGCCTTGCAAGGTGGGCACCAAGTGGCGAAAAATACATAAAGTGTCGCTTTTTTGCCATCTTTTACGTCAAAGCCGTTGCTTCTTTTTGTGATCTGCATAGTTGTGCCGTTAAGCAGTTTTAGGCTTATATCTTTTACTTCGTCACTTTGTGCGCTCTCGCTTATCTTTGGTGTGAGCGTATCTTTGCTTAAATTTTCATCTTTGCTGGCATTTTCTTCTAAATTTTTACTTTGCACAGCTGGCTCGCTACTGTTTTGCTCGCTCTTTTGGCTTTTGTTGTCGTCGCCGCATCCGAAAAATGCAAAAAGACAAAGTGATGTTATAATTGCGCGTTTTAGTGTCATAAATTTCCTTTTGAAAAATGTTTCAGGATTATACAAGAAAGAGCATAAAATGAGCGTTAATTTAGAAAAAAACGAATTTAGAAAAAATGCAAGAGCAAATTTAATAAAGCTTACTAAATTTAGAGCAAAATGCACGCATTATAAGGCGGCAAAAACACTTTTAAATTTGATAAATTACACAAATTCTAAAAAGGTGCTCTTTTACTTGCCGCTTAACTACGAAGTCGATGTGCTTAAAATAAGACGAAATTTATCACATAAATGTGAAATTTTTGCCCCTTTTATGGTAGGTCTTAGCTTAGAGATGGTAAGATTGCGACTGCCATTTCTAACTTATAAATTTAATGTCAGACAGCCATCTGGCAAAAAAATGAATAATGTTAAACTTGATATGGCGGTAGTTCCAGCGATTGGGGTTGATGGAGCTATGGCAAGGATAGGGCACGGAAAAGGATTTTACGATAGATTTTTTGACACTTTGCCCGTTAAGCCAAAACTGATAGTTTTCTTAGAGGTAAAAGACTTCTACACCAAAGATGTGCTCTCACAGGCGCACGATGCGGTAGCGGACTTTTATATAACCCCAAGCAAAAATTATATAAAAAGAGGAATAAATGATAGAGGTTTTAATAGGCTTAGGAGCCGGTGTGGTGGGCGTTGGAGCAGGGTATCTCTACGCCAAAAAGATAAATGATGCAAACTACAACATATTTTTAGAGCAGGCAAAAGCAAAGGCAAAAGCCATCGAGTATGAAGCTGAGCTAACGCTTAAAAACTCTAAAATTTCAGTGCAAGAGGCTGAATTTGAGGCTAAAAAAAGATACGACGACAAGACGACAAAGCTTCAAAAAGAGTACGCAAGTAAATTTGATGAGCTGACCAAAAAAGAGAAAATTTTGCTAAATGAGCAAGAGCTTTTAAATGAGAGTAAAGAGCTTTTTGAAAAAGATAAGCAAGATGCGAAGGTTACTTACGAAGAGGGTTTAAATTTAAAAGCGACTTATCAAAACAAAGTAGAAGAGGCGATAAGAGTGCTTGAGCACGCTGCTGGCTTAACCGAAGAAGAGGCAAAAGAGGTCGTGCTTAAAAAGGTCGAAGAGAAGTCACGCGCCGACATCGCTCACATCGTTAGAAAATACGAAGAAGAGGCAAAAAGAGAGGCTAAAAAGAGGGTTAATTACATCTTGGCGCAGGCTACGTCAAGATTTGCTGGAGAATTTGCGGCTGAGCGTCTGATAAATGTCGTAAATATCAAAAATGATGAGCTAAAAGGTAGGATCATAGGCAAAGAGGGACGTAACATCAAAACCCTTGAAATGGTGCTTGGCGTTGATATCATCATCGACGACACCCCACACGCGATCATCTTAAGCAGTTTTAATCTTTACAGACGTGCGATCGCAACAAGAGTGATCGAGCTTTTGGTGGAGGATGGCAGAATTCAGCCTGCAAGGATAGAGGATCTTCACAAAAAAGTGACTGAAGAATTTGAACAAAGCATACAAGAAGAGGGCGAGAACATCGTCATGGACCTTGGTCTAAATAAAATTCACCCAGAGATAGTAAAACTAATAGGCAAGCTTAAATTTAGAGCAAGCTACGGTCAAAATGCCCTTGCTCACAGCCTTGAAGTAGCTCACCTTGCTGGCATCATCGCAGCAGAGTGCGGCGGAGATGAGAAGCTAGCAAAAAGAGCTGGCATACTTCACGACATCGGCAAGGCGCTAACTCACGAGTACGAGGGCAGCCACGTTGATCTTGGAGCTGAAATTTGCAAACGCTACAAGGAGCATCCAGTTGTCATCAATGCGATCTATGCTCACCACGGCCACGAAGAAGCTACAAGTATAGAAAGTGCTGCTGTTTGCGCGGCTGATGCACTAAGTGCAGCTCGTCCAGGAGCAAGACGTGAGGTACTTGAGAGCTTCTTAAAACGTGTTGAAGAGATCGAAAACATCGCAAAAAGCAAAGAGGGCATCAAGCAAGCTTATGCGATCAACGCTGGCCGTGAGATCCGTGTCATCGCAAATGCTAAGCTCATAAACGACGATGAGGCAGTGCTTGTGGCAAAAGAGATCGCTCAAGAGATCGAGAGCAAGGTGCAGTATCCTGGTGAGATCAAAGTAAGCGTCATTAGAGAGACTCGCGCTGTTGATTTTGCGAAATAACGGCAAGATATGAAATTTCTTTTATCATTAATAATGTTTTTCTCGCTTGGCTTTGCTAGCGAGGAGCTCGTGCTAGACTCGGCAAATTCGTTTATAACGACGATGAGAGGCGCTAGAAACGCCCCTATAAAAGAGCTCATCGAACAGTCAAAAGCGACGATCATCTTTCCAAGTGTAAAAAAAGTCGGTTTTGTGGTCGGTGGCATGGGTGGAGATGGCATCATGGTCGTTGGCAACATCAACTCGCCAAGTGAAATTTTGCCAGTTAGTATAAGTGGCGGCAGTATCGGCATACAGCTTGGCTATGAAGATAGCTCGCTTGTGCTATTTATATTTAAAGATAGTATTATCTACGACATAAAAGACGCCAAGATCACGCTTGATACGAAGCTTTCAGTGGCATTTGGCGATATCGGACGCAATTATAATAAAGTAAGCGATTTTAAATTTTCAAGCGACATCTACGCGTATGCTGCAAATGATGGATTTTTCGCAGGAGCAAGCTTTGGCGGAGCAGTGATAAGCGCAAAGGATGAAATTTTAAAACAAAGTGGCTACGCATACGAGCAGCTAATATCTTCTGCTTCTAAACTTTTGGGGCAATGATGCAAGATATTATAAACTCAATTTCAACTTACGGCTACATCGTGTTATTTTTTTACAGCCTTGGTGGTGGCATGGTCGCGCTTATCGCCGCTGGGATATTAAGCTTTGCTGGTAAGATGGACATCACTCTTAGTATAATCGTCGCTGCCGTGGCAAATACGATCGGCGATACTTTGATCTTTTACGTCGCAAGGTTTAATAAAAGCTCGCTTATGCCTTACGTAAAAAATCACAAAAGAAAGCTTGCCTACGCTGGAATTTTGGCAAAAAAGCATGGCGATAAGATAATATTTATCAAAAAATTTATCTACGGCGTCAAAACTTTGGTGCCTATCGCACTTGGACTTACAAAATACTCTTTTTATAAATTTAGCGTTATAAATTTGATCTCTTCAGTGCTTTGGGCGGTGATCGTCGGTCTTGCTAGCTATAAAGCAGGGGATTATTTTATGAGTGTGAGCAATTATCTTGGCGAGCATGGCTATATCATGCCACTTGCCATGGTAGGCTTGTTATTAGGTATCTGGTTATTTTTACAACACATTACAAAAAGGAGAAAAGCATGAAAAAGGTGATATCTGCTCTAATCGTAGTTATCGTGATCGTCGCAGGTGCTGTTTATTTCGCCTCAAACAAGGTCGAGGAGAACTATCAAAGGATAGTTGATAGACTAAATGATGTAAATGGCTTTAAGGTTTCAGAAAATAGCTATCAAAAAGGCTTTTTTGGCTCAAAAGGATCGTTTGATCTTATCGTTTCAAAGGATCTTTTGAAAAATTTAGCCGGCAAAGATGTAGATGAGGATCTAAATTTTAAGGTAGAAAATGAAATTTCTCACTCAGTGCTTGCATTTGTAAATGGCTTTGATATCGACTCAAAAATTTCTATACAAAATGAGGCGATAAAAAATATAGTAGCTTCATTTCTTGGGTCAAACGTCGTTGCAATGGCTAAAACAAAGGCTAGCGTGAGTGGCGATAAAGATGTAAATGTTAAATTTAGCGATATCGACTTTAGTGACAAGCAAACCATGAACGTTCATACAAAGGATGTGAAATTTGGCTTGAAACTGGACGCAAAAGATAATGTAAATAGCGCAAACTTAGGTCTTGAGAAAGTTTCATTAAAAGACCTTAACGAAGAAAATAAAGCAGAAGTTAATCTTGAAGGCGTAGATATAGATACAAGCTACACTGTGCCAGTTGAAATTTCAAAGATATTTGAGAGCAAACTAGCCCCTTACATAGCAAAAGCTAAGATTAAAAAACTAGCATTATTAGATGAAAAGGATGGCAATGTTGCTCTAGATGATCTTGAGTATAGCTCGAAATTTGAAGTCTCAAATGATCTTGGTAGCTCAAATGACGTGGTCAAGATAGGTACAGTTGCTGTTAATAAAGTGAAATTTACAGATTTTATCTTAGATAGCAAAATAGCAAATATCAATGTGTCAACTATAAATAATATACTTGATAGACTAAGTAATGTAAATGTTGATACAAATGAGAGTATCTTTGCTGGGTTAAATTTAGACGAAGTAATGGGTCAAATTTTAGAGAAAAACCCAAGTGTGAAAGTGGATACATTAAGCTTTAAAAATGGCAATAATGCGATAAATTTAAAACTAGATGCTGCTATCAATGGCTTTAAAAGCGGAGAAAGTCAGCTTGCGATCTTTGATAAGCTATCACTTAATGGTGAGCTAAGCGCGGATGAGAGTTTGGCTAAATTTTTTGATACGCTCTTCCCTGAGATGACTCTTGTCGAGCCAACACTTATATCTGCTGGATATTTAAAAGAAGATGGCAAAAAAGTAGTAAGTAAATTTAAGTACGATCCAAATAAAAAAGATATTATTTTTAATGAAAAGGTCGGACTTCAAAATTTCTTTATGGGTTTTTAAAAAAATAGCCTGATTTTTATCTACTTTTAAGCATCACTTCTATATACTTCACTTTCTGTTTTGCAGAGTGCAGAGCAGAAAGTTCTTTTAACTTACAATTGTTAAACTATTAGTCAATCTTTGAAATCTAAACAAGTGATCGATTGAGCCAGTCTATTATGATTAAATAATAGATTAGAC
>JAHAKU010000018.1:0-30633 GCA_018371535.1 Campylobacter concisus | reverse complement strand
TTTACTTGTAAGTGTAGCTTTTGCCTCAGTCGTGCCGCCTGGTGACATAGGTACGTTTTTAACCTTAATAGTATTGTTTTCAGCCTCAGCAATTACACCATTTTCGTCTGTTGCAAATATTCTACCGCTAGCATCTTTACTGATAACATAAGTTTTTTCTATCTTATTTCCGGTTACTGTATCAGTTGCAACTACTGCTACCTTATCTCCATCAATAACATTGTAAGGGATCTTAACACTCATTGTTGTTTGTTTTAGGGCCAAATCTGAAACGGCCTCATTTCTGCTTAGACCGCCATCTCTACTAGCGTTATCTTCGTCAAAAGATACTTTTACTTCGTTGCCTTTTATAGCTTCTAGCTCAGCCTCTGCTGCTTTTGAACCGCTGTTAGCAGATGTAAATTCTACCTTAGCTGGGTTGCCAACACTTATTGGGATATTAGGAATTTTTAGTACGTTTCCTGGTTGTAGAGTCACGCTATTTCCACTTGCATCTTCTATAGTTAAAACGCTACCAGTTTTAGTTGAGACTTTATATGTAGTTGGTGTGCCATTTACTGTTATTACAAAATTTTCACCAGCGTTTAGGCTGCTTGGTAGAGTTACAGTTGCTGAAGTTACATTGATATTGCCGTCAGAATTTGCCTCATCTCTACTTAGCTTGCCGTTTCTGTCTTTATCCTCATCGATTAGCACTCTTAGCGCAGTACCAGCTCCGCCGCCTTGTGCGTCAAGTAAGATGTCACTTACTGTGCCAACTTTATCAACACCAGTTTTGTCTGTAACTGTTGCTTTTATGGTTGTTAGTTGATCCTCAGTAAGATCTAGCTTATACTCAACAGCTTTGTTGCCAGCAACATTTAGTGCAGGTGCAGTTGTGATAACGCCATTTGCATCTTTGTGGATAGTAAATTCAACATCAGGTTTGCCATCTACACTTATTTTTAGTATGTCGCCATCAACAACATTGCTTGGTAGTTTGATAGTAGCTTTTGTAGAATTTATATCGCCGTCGCTTGCTGCCTCGCCGGCATTTAAGATACCATCGAAATTTCCATCTTCTGCAAATGTGATACTCATATCATCATGAAGTGCTTCAAGCGTAGCCTCGTTTACTACCTCATTGTTTGCAAAGCCTTTGCTATCTGTAAATGTAGCTTTTGCGTCTGCTTGCTTATCTTCTTTGATCTCTATGCCAGGGATTGTCACTTTATTGCTAGCATCAGCGACGATAGTTTCGCCATTAGCACCTGTTAGAGTTATTGTTGCAATGTTGGTGTTAGGATCTGTATCTTTCGTGATAGTAAATTCTTTAGTAGTAGTCACGCCATCACTTTTAACCTCTAATGTCATCTTATCGCCAGTTACAACATTGTTTGGCACTTTTATAACAAGTGAAGTTTGGCGTAGCTCGCCATCTTTTGAGCTCTCATCTCTTGTGATAGATGTATTTAAGTCTGCGTCTTCACCAAAGTAAATTCCAGCATCATCTATGCCAGCTACTGTTACGCTATTTTCACCAGTAGCGCTTTGGATGCCGTCTGTATCGATGATAGTAGCTGTAACTACGGTTTTTGCACTAGTTAAAGTACCAACACCACTGATCTTAAATCCATTATCCGATACTGGTACATTGTTGCCATTTTCATCAGTCACTGTAAATGTTGAGCCATTTTTATGGATATCAAATTTAACTGTTCTATCTTTTGTTGTGCCGTCAAGCTGTGGCTCAGTTATCTTAACCTCTATCTTATCGCCATCAACTGCGTTTTTAGGGATTTTAATAGTCACTGTTGTGTTGTATTCGTCATTATCACTTAGCGAATTTGCTCTACTCATTGATTTTGAGCCTTTTGCCTCATCAAAGCTAACAACAGGAGCTTTTACGTGCTCTAAGCTAGCATTTGCTTCAGCGTCCCACTGGCGAGCATGTCTTGTATGGTTCTCAACGTGAGCATGTATCTTAGTATTTTCTCCATGTCTTAGCTCAAAGCCAGGCACGTCGATAGTAAATGTGTGGAAGCTAGTTGCAGTAACTGGGAATTCTTTATTGCCGTCTGTATCCTCTGTTACCTTTGTAACCATGCCTTTGTCATCCATATGGATAGTGAAGATTCTCTTATATTGAGGCTTAGAATGCTCATTTACTGTAAGCTCAAGCTTATCGCCATCATCGATCTTATTTGGTAGAGTGATCCTAGCAGTAGTCACGTTTACTTTGTGCTCGCCCATACTCTCATTTCTTGTGATTTCAATTGTAGATTTTTGCTCTATAAGCTCGATAGATACGTTTCTTGGCACAACCCACACCTTATCTTCATATGACTCTGGGCTCTTTTGAACGCCAGCTGGAGTCTCAACGTGTGCAGTTGCTTTTACGTTTACATCTGGGAATATCGGAAGGTTTGTTTTTACTTTAAGGTTATCTACCATATCTTGATCAAGGATCACCTCTTTTGTAAGTTTTGCATTAGGATCGTCAAAAATTCTTACCGGATCAGTATATGTGATAACTACTTTATCGCCAACAGCTACATCTTTTGGAAGAGTTATCTCCACTGTTGTGCTTCTGTTGTTGCCATCTTGTTTGTTTTCGCTCTCGCCAAGACCAGTGTCATTGTTTAGATCTTCTGTGAAGATTAGTACTGGTCTTGTATCTGGAGTCGTAGTATCGCTTGCTGTTTGGCTATTTTGTCCGTGCTGATCAGTTATGAAAGCCTCTACTTTTGAAGTTTTTGGAGTCTCATTTGGTACATTTGGTATAACATCGCCATTTGCATTTATATAGTTTGTCGTACCATCTGTACTTCCAACTGGTACATCTGGTATTGTGTAGCCATTGTCTATTATATTTTGATTGATTGGTATAGCTCTAGTTTCAGTTGTACCACCTGGCTTTGTGATAGTGATATTTAGTGTATCACCTACTTTTGCGTCACTTGGTACAGTGATCAAAACTGGTGTTACATTTTGTTTTGTGTCGTTATTATTTTCTGTATAAGTTAAAAGCCCATCGTCGCCTGCGATATCTTCTGTAAATTTAACAGTTGGAGCCTCTGGAACTTCGATAGGAGTTACGTGATTTGTACCAGTTGTGCTCTCATCGCCGTGCTTATCAACGATCTTAGCATCGACTGTTGTCTTCTTGTCTCTTTCAACAGGAACTTCGATAGGATGACCATCTCTAATGATCTCTGGAGTGATAACAACTGGTGGGAGTGGAGTTTTTGAGCCATCAGGATTTGTCACCTCAATGACTAGTTTATCGCCTGGGTTTGCGTCGTTTGGTACTTTTATAACTACTTTTGTCTTGCTTGGATCAGGATCGTTTGCGTGCTCTGATCTATTTAAAGTGTGGTTGCCATCACCGTCATTTGTAAATTCAACAGTCGGCGGGTTGATAACCTCAGGTATTACCTTAACAGAGTCTTCGCCTTTTTCGCTCTCATTTCCTTGGAAATTTGTAATAGTTGCTTCAACTTTTGAAGTCTTGTTTTTCTCAACTTGAGCGTCAAGCGGATAGCCATTAGCTATGATATTTGGAGTTATAACGATATTAGTTGTTGTTTGAACGCCATTTGGATCAGTCACAGTGACATTTAGGATATCGCCAGCTCTTACTGTGCCGTCATTTGGTACCTCTATAAGAACTTTAGATGTATTGGCACTATTGTCTGCCAAGTGCTCTACTCTGCCCAATGTACCGTCATTGTCTGCATCGCTTATGAAAGTTACGGTTGGTGCGCCTGGGATTATCACTGGCTCAGCACCTGTGCCACCATCAGCGTATCCGCCTATTGGGCTATCGTATGAAGCAAAAGCTCTATTTGTATCAGTTAAATTTCTATAATTTTCATTGATGTTTGAGTAGTGACCACCCTCAGCAAATCTAGCTTCGCCAAGGCTAACGCCATCTCCACCACCAGCAGCAGCATTACCACCAGCAGCAGTCTCTTCAAGTTTTGTTAGATCGCCACCATTTAAAATAGCATTTTGTAAAGCGCTTATATCAGCTAAGCCCTCAGCACCTATCGTATTTGGATTTAAAGAAAGCGTGTCACTGCCTAGTACAGTTAGCTCTTTGCCGTTATTTGCAACGATAGTTACTTTGTCGGCTGCATCGCTAGTTTTGACACTCTCGCCCATATAAACGATGTCACCAACTTTTAGCTCTCTCTCGTTTCCGTTTTGATCAACTGCGATCGCCTTGCCACTTAGCGATTTTACTACACCCGCTTCTTTAGCCATAAAACTCTCCTTATATAATTTTTTCGGCGATTATATAATAAGAGTGAGGCTGGGGATATTAAGTAAAATTTGGGTAAATTTAAGTTTATTTTTAGTTATTTAATACTCTTTTATCACACTTTAATATTTTTAAAATTCACCCTAAAAAAGGCATTTTGCGTAACTTTTGTGTAAAAAATTTTAAAAAAAATTTTTATATGGTACATGTACCTTTCGTTTCATAAAAGCGTTATTCTGAACGCCTTAAGAAAGAGCATCTTTTAAGCTAACACGAAAATATTATGCGATTTTTAGCTACTTTTGCCAAAAAATTTTCTTGCCAAAACCTAGAGTGTTGCTCGTAAATTTAACCTTTTCAAGGCTTATAGACCAAATTTTTGGATCCATCGCTTTTGCGTAAAAAAATCTTTTAAAGTAAATTTCTCGCTCACTTGTGCCAGCCTCTCTCATCACCCCTTGAAACTGCACACCCTCTATCTTGCCAACGATCTTTGTATCAAGAGCGACCGTGCCAGCAACAAGCTTTGAGTTTTTTAAAAATTTAACATGCGAGCTCTCATCGCAGCTAGCTAGCAAAAGACAAAAATTTACCTCATCAAAGGCGTAAAATGCGCTAAAAGCATAAGGCTGTCCCTCATCATCAATGGCGCAAACGCTTGCAAGATGCATCTTTTTTAAAAATTTAACTATCCTCTCATCCATCTAAATTCCCCTAAAAATGTCAAGAATGGTTTGAAATTTAAAGATGACTACGGCGATTATTAGCACCCAAAGCACGAAAATAATGAGTTCTATTAGAGTAAATTTATCTTTTGCAACCTTTTTAAAAGCAAGCATTGTAAAAAATGCCCCAAAAAAGCCACCGATCAGTGAAAAATAGTGGATCGCATTTACCTTTACGAAGCTTGGCAAAAGCCCTTTAAAAAATAGTGAAAACATCAAAATGGCAAGCAAATTTGCAAGTATCAAGTAGTAGCCAACGACTGGCAAAACAGGCCAAAGCTTAGCAAAAACGAAGCTTAAAACAGTGATAAGCATCAGCAAAAAGATCCTAGTCCCAAAACAACACATCGCCCGTCCTTTTTTGACGCATTTTACAAAATTTTGCTTTATGAAATTAAAAATTTGCCGATTTAGCCTCAAAAGGATTTAAAAATGCAAACAAATTTTTACTCTCAAGGAAGCTACAACAACATGAGCTTTTCGATGAAGACTAGCTCAGGCGATGAGATAAGCTTTTCTATGTATGACAACAAAAGTTTGGAGTTTTCTAGCCAGAAAAATGGCACTTCAAGCCAAAGAAGTCTAACTCTCACGTACGAATACGGCTATGAGTTTGCTTATAAAGGCAACGGCATAGACGAGCAAGATATGAAAGAGATCGAAGAGGCGATGAAGCAAATTCGCCCACAGGTTGATGAGTTTATGAAAAACGTCAAGGAAGGCGACAAGATCGCGGGTAGTAGCCAAAGCATAAGTGAGCTTTCAAACAAGATCAAGCAGATGTTGCCTGACGCAAAAGATATGGATCACAAAAATTTCATAAATGATAATATGCTAAAGATGTTTGACGAACTTTTAGCTAAAAATGACGCTAATAAAAACCTACTAAGTGCGACAAAAAGGCTATTTGACACATTGCTTGATGAGAGCAAAAAAGTATCTTACTACGCGTAAATTTAGAGCTTTTTGGCTCTAAATTTTAACTAGCGCCTCTCTTTGATAAAAGAGGTGCGACAAGACTATCACAAAATAAAGCTGAAAAAATAATCCCACAAGCGGCACAAGCGAGATGAGATAAAACAAAAGTGTAAAAGCTATAAATTTAACCCCACCGCCTTCAAGCAGTGCTAGCTCAAATTTATCGCTATCAAGCGTATTTGAGCCAACGTCTATAAGCAAAAGCTTATAGTAGATGTAAAAAAACGGCACGTTGATGATGAAAAAATTTACAAATGGCACAAACAAAAGCGGCAGGCAAACGAGCAAGATCCCAAGAAATTTCATGATCTCAACCATCATCACCTTTAGCACTCTAGCCGTGCTAGCCTCACTTTTAAGCATGTAGTTGTAGTGTCTTTTGTTTATCTCTTTGGCCACGACTGGCGTTAAAAAGCCAGCCACGATTAGAGCGATCACGATGCTAATGATGATCGTTAAAAAGGTGCTTAGAACGTAAAAAAGTATGCTTATGATCCATTTTGTAGCGCTAAAGCTTAAAATTTTAATAGCTATAAAAGATAGCGTTGAGTTTGACTCTAAAAAGGCGAAATTTTCGTTTTTAGCGCCGTCACTTAAAAGATCAAATATCTCGCCACCTCCCCAGATACTTAGCCAAGCTAGGCAAAGTATGCTAAGACAAAGCGGCAAGATCGATAGCGTTATAAATTTGGCTGTAAAAAAGTCTTTAAAGCCAAGGCGAAGAAGATTTATCATTTTACCTTTTTGTACTCGCGCTCAAGTGCGGCGTAAATTTCATCGATCTTACTAACGCCATTTGACAAAATTTCACTCATCACTTCGTTATCTTCGCGTCCGTTCCAAATTTTCTTATAGCTGCCCTCTTTGTAGCCATTGTTTTGACGGAAGCGATTTAGCACGTTTTTAGCGATGTAGCACTCATAAAGCGAGTATAAATTTACGCCACATTTTAAAGACATTGAGAAATAAATTTTAAAAATATCAAAGATGTCATAGTCAAAGCCGCTGCACTCATGTATGAGCATCTCAACGTCGTTCATGATCTCATAAATGCTCTCATCTTCGACCTTTAATGGCTCTTTGCAATAGTCGCTAAAGCCGCTTGACTGGCAGATATCATCAGCTAAAGTCTCAACATCACCAAGCTGTTTTGCCTTGTAAATTTGCAGCGCTAGGCTCATTATAAAGTGCCAGATATCGACAACCTCGATGCGTAAATTTTGTTCATCAGTCTTAGCATCTATGCTCTTCCAGTGCTTCCAAGCAAAGCTATCAATGAGCTCAGCGCACTCCATATATATGCAGCGCCTCCAGCTTATGAGTTTATTTTTATTTGTATAGCCATTTTCCCAACCAAGCCCGTTTGTCTCGTCATTTAGGCTTTGTTGCATCTTTAACATCTCTAAAACAATAGTTCTTTCATCCATTTTTAAACCTTTTAAATTTTAAATGATTATAACAAAAAACAATTAATGCTTAAGCGACAAGCTTGACCCAAATCATCTTAATGCAAGCTTACAAGATGTAAAATCACCCAAAATTTCAAAGGAGAAAAGATGAGAGAGAAAGATCTAGTAGTTTGCAACGTTTGCGGACTAAAAAGCAGCGATGATAAAAATGCAGTTTTCATCCACGCTCACAAAAACGGCGAAGAGGTCGATATCTGCACAAGCTGTATCCCAAGCGTGATACATGGCTCAGGCATGGTCGTAAAATCAAACGAAGAGATAAAGGCTGAAATTTAAATATCAGCCACCATGTGAGAATTCTGCCTTAAAGAATTCTCAAACTCCTCCGCACTCATCGGACGAGATAAGAAATATCCTTGCATTTCATTACAATTAAGCTCTTTTAAAAGCTCTTTTATCTCGTGGCTTTCCACGCCTTTTGCTGTCACTTTTAGCTTCATTGATTTTGCTATATTTATGATAGCAGCGACTACTTGCATATCTTTTTTGTTGATCACAGACTGAGCGACAAAGTCATTTGCTATCTTTATGCGGTCGATCTTATACTTTCTGATATAGACAAACGACGTATATCCAGATCCAAAGTCATCTATACAAACATCTATGCTATTTTTCTCTAAAAGTGAAAAAATTTTATCAAGCGTCTCTTGGTCGTTTTTCCAGATATCCTCGCTAAATTCAAGCTCAAACTGCTTTGGATTTAGATGGTGTGAGTTTAAAGTTAGCATAAATTCATTGACAAATTTTTCAGATGTGCTTTGAATTTGCGCTACATTTATGCTTATTTTTGGCACTTTTAGCTTTTTGTTTTGCCACCTTACAGCTTGCTCTACTGTTTTTGAGACAGAAAGCGTGCAGATGTCGTTTAAGATGTCGCTATTTAAGCTAGCTATATCCATAAACTCGCCAGCTTCTTTTTGTCCATACTCTTTTGACTGCCATCTAAGTAGCGCTTCTACGCAGATGATCTTTAAATTTTTAATGTCATAAATCGGCTGAAAATATACCTCAAAATCCTCTTGTAAATTTGCTTTTTTAAGAGCTATCTCTATGTTTGAGCTTTGTTGTATTTCGCTATCTATCTCATTATTATAAACCATCGGGTTTTTGGCTGGATTTTGCTTAGCGTAGTACATCGCCATATCAGCTTTTTTGATGATATTTCTAGGATCGCTGATGTTTTCTCTTGTGACAACGTGGATACCAACGACGCTCTTAATCGCAAAGTGATACTTATCTATTTGTAAAGGTTTTTCTATCGTATCTCTTAGCTCCATACCAAGCTTCATACGCTTAGTGTGGCTATTTTCTTCCATTTTTGAAAGCACGATAAACTCATCAGCGCCGATCCTTGCGGTGACCTCTTGTCTATTGCACGCTTCACGTATGCGCTTTGCTACCGCTTTTAAAATTTTATCGCCAACCTCATGTCCGTAAGAGGTATTTATATTTTTAAAGCGACTTATATTTATATAATAAACTGCGATCTCTTGCTTCTCGCCCAAAACGCTACACATACCTTTTAGCTCATTTAGCAATGAGTCTCTGTTGCCAAGAGAGGTTAGATAGTCTTTTTCAGATACACCCTCTAAGCTTAAATTTATCATCTCAAGTTCGTTTGTCTTTAGGTGTTTCTCTTTGTTTTTAGCATCATGTAAATTTTGCTCTGCGTTATATATCTCTTCGCTTTGATCAAGCACCTTCATAAAATAGCTAATGACCGCTCCAGCTACAATAACAAAAATTATAAGTAGATCGACATAAGATGAGAGGTTGGCTTTTATAAGTATTAGTGCAGCTGAGATGATAGGTACGAGCTTAGATGTTGTTTTTATGCCAACATCTGCTGCGCTTATACGCTTGTTGTCGCCCCTTAGATAAAAAGCTCCAAGCATCAAGAGGAAAAATGGCACAAGGTAGATAGAGTGCAGAGTAAAATCATGCCCTTTGTTTATAAGCTCATTATAAAAAACATATAAATTTAATAGCGTAAAAATCGCACTTGCTATTATCAAAAAAAAGCCGCTATGTCTAATGTAAAGATGGTTGCTATTAAAAATTTCACTAAGAGCGATGAATAAAATAGATAAATTTACAAAAATAGCAATGCTAGCAGCAAGCTCACTAGGGCTTTTAGGATGGATCAATATATTAAAATCACCCATATCGCCAACAATGCAATAAGCAAGCGTGAAAACTAGCAAAAGCACATTAAAGCTATCGGCTAGAACTAGGATCTTTTTATCACTGGCTATAAATTTGACCACAAAAAATATACCAACAGCAGCCAATAGTAAAAACATAGGGAGCAGATCAAAAAAATCAAGATAAGAAATTTGCTCTTTGCTTCTTAAAAGAAAGTCTTCATTTACGCTTCTAATGGCATCAATAATCGTCCAAAGAAAGACCCCAAAGCATGCAGCAAGCCAGTGCATAGCTTTAAGCTTTGATCTGTTCATAGAGATGTAGATACCAAGAACTACAAGACCAAAGCCAAAAAATATCAACAAATTTTCAAAAATTTTATAGTTTAAAATGCCGGCAAACTGAGAAAATATAAAAAAAGCTATAACGGCATAGAAAATTTGTTTTTGTCTTACGATAAGTGACGAATTTGACGTAAAAAAAATGTTTCTCTCCATTGTTTATTCTGTTTCAAACCTTATTTTTAGTTATAATTTTGCAAATTTTTCTTTAAGGTTTATTATGAAATGTAATATCGTCTTATCTGGAGAAAATTTAATAGACTACCAAGCATTTAATCTATTTTTCTCAAAAAAGGCTAGAAAACAGTATTTTATAAATGTTTTTATGATTTTTACGGAGGCTATTATAGCTGGATTTGTCGCTGATATGCTTTTAAAAACCAAAATTTTTACTATTATCGGCGTCATTTTTGCTATTTTTTGGATCATTTTTTATCCAATTTTTTTAAAAAATAGACGAAGAGTGGCGCTAAAAAGCTTAGAAATTTCAGACTTTAAAAAAGAGATGATCTTTGAAGTAGATGAGAAAAATTTGGCATTTTATGAAAATGAGCCCAAAGAAAATGAAATTTTTGATATAAAAGATGTAAGTGAAATTTACGAGCTTAAAAATATCTTTGTCATCTTTATAAATGAAAAAATTCATCTTGTCTTGCCAAAAAATAAAGAAACCTCAGAGCTAGTAAAAACACTTATAAAAGAGAGCAAAAAAGAGCTACTGCTTTTTGAAAATTTAGACTACAAGAGCGTTATTGGCTAAGCTTGTAAATTTACAAGCTTAGATGTAATCAAGCGTGATTCTTATGAGCTCTTCAAAGTCTTTAGCGTTCATCGGCTTACCCCAGAAATAACCTTGTATCTCATCGCAGCCTAGCTCTCTTAAAATTTCAAGCTGAGTTTCATCTTCAACACCCTCAGCGATCGTCTTTAGCCCGATATTTTTAGCAAATGTTATAACGCTCTTTACGACGTCTCTATCTATCTCGTTTGTAGCGATGTTATCAACTAACTCTTTTGCGATCTTTAGCCTATCTAGTGGATACTTTTTGACGTAGTTCATCGACGAAAAGCCAGTGCCAAAGTCATCGATAGAGATGCTCATGCCCTTATCTGAAAATTTCTTTAAGACTGTTTGCATGATCTCTTCGGCATTGACGAGGCTTGCCTCTGTAAGCTCGATATCAACGCACTTTGGATCCATGCCAAATTCTTCAACATAGCCAAAGATGTCAGATGCAAAATTTACATTATCAACCTGTTTTGGCGAGATATTGATGCCAACTTTTAGGCTGATGCCATACTTTTTGTTCCAGTAGCTCATCTGCCTTATGGCCTCTTTTGCCACCCATATTCCTATTGTATTTATAATTGAGCTTTGCTCGGCTACTGGGATAAATTTAGCCGGACTTACAAAGCCTTTTACCGGAGAGTTCCATCTTATAAGAGCCTCAGCACCTATTATCTTTTTACCATTTAGTAGATACTGCGGCTGGAAATTTAGACTAAATTCCTCATCAAAATTCATAGAATTTAGCAAAATTTCTATGTAGTTTTTCTCCTGAATGATCTCTTTTATATCATCATAAAAGACATATTTTGTATTAACATCTCTTTTTGCTGCGTCAAGTGCCGCTCCAGCTTGCATGATAAGATCATCAGCTAAAATTTCACTTGTTTGCGTTGAGCTAACGCCAACCTTTGCTCCAAGAGCTATCTTGTAATCGCCAACTGAGATTTGCTCGGCTATGATGTTTAGCAGATAGTATAAAAATTCTCTATAATGCCCCTCATTTTTTTGCTTTAAAACTATCATAAAGTCATCGCCGCCAAACCTTGAGACGATAGCGCCCTCTGGCAAGATCGCTTTTATATTTTTAGAAAATTTCAAAAGCACCTCATCGCCCACGTAGTGGCCGTATGAGTCATTTATAGCCTTAAAGTGGTTGATGTCGATGCAATAAATATCTATCTTTTCGCCAAGCGCTTTGGTCTTTATCATCTCTGATAGTTTGCTTAAAAATGACTGTCTATTTAAAAGCCCAGTGAGTGAGTCAAATTCGCTAAGCTGCCTTAAGCGCTCGTTTTTCTCTTCAAGCTCTTTTAAGCTATCTTGGATCTCTTCGTCAAGTTGAGCGATGATATGCCTTTCAGATCTAGCTAAATCCCTCATAGCAACTGTACTTGAGATACTATAAATTAGCGCTGCATAGGCTAGCAAAACCATAAGCAGAAAGACTATCCAGACAGAGTAAATTTTATCTGTATTAGCAGCTCCCAAAAAGAGTAAAGATACGATAAGCAGGGTGATAAATTTATATATAAGCACCCTTATATAGTCTTTTCTGTAGCTTCTTATCTTGATATTTGCCTCGTTTTCCTTTAGGTGCAAGCAAGCTACAAATATAATAAAAAATGCAACTTTAAAGAAAAACTCATAATGAACATTTGTACCACCGTATGACAAAAAGGCCTTTGACGAGTAGTATGCATCGCAAATGCAAATGATAAGCAAGGCTAACAGATATAAAAGTAGGCTAACTCTTTTATAGCTAAAAACTGGTTTTTTTGATACAAAATTTAGTGAAAATGCGACAACAAAGACAAAGCAAAAGATAAAAATATCCATTATGATATATGAAAGGCTAGTCACAAATTCTTTATTAAGCGCTACTGCTAGACTTCTATCAAAAATTACAAACCAAAAAAAACTAACCGTTATAAGCATCAAAGCAAGCGCATCTACCGCGACTTGTTGCCATATCACTCTTTTTAAAATCCTTGTAAAAAAGGCGACAAAAGAGACGATAAACATAAAAAATGGGATCAAATATAAAATTTGCATAAGCTCCGTACGAGAGATATTTCCGTGCATGAGAAGCGATCTATCATAAAGCAATAAAAGGATATCTGCTAACGCCCAGCTCGCGATAGCTAAAAATATATAGGTCCAGTATGAGTTTAAATTTCTACTACTTTTTAGTAAAAAGAACAAAAACAAGGCGATCACTACATCGGTACCGACTGATAAAGCCGTCAGATAAAACTGATCTCCCAGATAAATAGCAGAAAAATAAGCAATAATCAGGGCAAATATAAATAAAAAAGAGCCGTTGTGAAAATTTGTTATCCTATCAAGCACGGCCACTCTCCGCTTCCTGGGCTAGCTTTTGCCACCTTTGCCACTCGCCGCTATCATCAACATCGTTGCCGATAGCCTCATACCTAGCGTAAAAATGCTCAACAAATTTCTTGCACTCTTCGTCTTTTGGCAGATAGCTTAGCTCATCTTTTTGGCAAAATTTCTCCAAAAACGTGCTCGCATCATCTTTTTTAGCGTATGTTTGCGCTAGGTCAAAGTAGTTTTGCAAGCAAATTTCTTTAAATTTAGCATAAGCTTGCTCGCTCATATCCACGCTTAGTTTGCCGTCAAATTTAAGCACTCCAGCCCTAAAAAGCAGGCTAAGATGTATGAGCCCCTCGCAGTAATAAGCCCTAACTTCATCGACCTTTCGCCACGCTATAAGCCCAACCGCACGGGCTATTAGCTCGTGAAAGACGGCCATTTTATACTCCGCCTCTTCGTGCAAGAAGAAATTTACTAGCCCGCCAGTTGTTGCCTTGTACTCTTCTATAAATTTAAAGACGCCACTTTTATTCATGCTCATCTCAGTATCAAGTCCGATAAATAAAATGTGCCCAAACTCATGGCCGATCGTTGAAATTTCATATACTTTTTTCCAAATTTTTGGCTTTAAAAATAAAATCTCTCTACCAAAATCCAAAAATTCCTTGCTAAAAATTTCAGCCCCAAGCTTCATAAAAGGCTTTGCCTTTGCGCCCTCATAGACGTGATTTACAAAGGCAAAAATTTTCTTGCCGCATTTCGCGCTCACACTCTCATCATTTGGCACGACCTGGGCGCTAAAAAGCCCATTTAGCTCTGCCCCATAGTAGATCATCGGCACGCTTATATAAAGCTGTGTTCTAGCAATATTTTCACTAACTGCCTTGTTTGTCACGGCGTTATCAAATTTGATTTTTTCGCAGACGCTTTTGTAAGTTTTTGTCACTTTTTCTTTAAATTTAAGCTCATCAATGCCCTCGCTATCCACCAGCCTGATGTCCCACTCAAGCGCGACTGCGTGCGTGTAGGCATCCTCGTAGTACTCTAGCGGATGACCTGGCTGAAGTGCTCCTTTTACATCCATCCACGCTATCTCAGCCTCTTGCCAAGCATTTATTACTTTTGCGTTGTCCTCTTCGCAAAAGGCGTTTTGTAGCTTTTCAAGGTATTTTACGTAGGATTTTTGCTCGTCATTTTGAGCAAAATTTCTTAAAATTTCAAGGTTTTTTATAAATACTTTTTTAAGCTCTCTAACCTCATCTTTAAAAGCAAGCGCGTAAGGCAAAAAGCTAAATTTCTCGCCCTCTTTGCAAACTGCACCATACGTTCTATCGGCTCTTACGCCATTACTATCACACTGAAATAAGCCGTTTTTAGTGATAAACTCATTTGCCTGGCTTAAATCTTTAAATTTAGCTTCAAACTCTTTATTTGTAGTATCTATTATCTTATCTTGCCATGAAATTTGCCACGTATTTAGACTAAGCCCAAGCTCGTGCATAGCCTCAATAAAAGCTTGATAAAATGGGTCTAAAATTTGCTCATCTTTTGCTTTTTTTATAAGCTGGGCGTGCAGATTTTCATATAAATTTCTAACGTAGCCGTAGATCAAATTTAGCACGCGTTTTTGCTCGTCCTCGCCTAAATTTAGCTTTTTTAGCTCATTTTGAAGTGGGTCTACTTTTAGGTCTATGATCCTTCTTGCAAGGGCTAGTTTTTGGCTAGGCGTGCCAGTAAGACCACAAATTTTCACAGCATCAGTTATGATCTTGTCATCTAAATTTTTATAAATAGCGTTTAGCTTGGATTTTTGCTCTTTTGTAAGTTCGTTTAGTCTTTTAAAATCATTCATCTTTTCATCCCTTAAAGTTGCAGGATTTTAGCATAAAGCCATTAAAATTTGCTACAATTTACCAAAAATTTAAAATCTAAAAGGCAAAAAATGGACATTTTAAAGGACTTTGGCGAGCCACGCATCAAGCAAGTGATGCTACCAAAAGATACAAACTCAGCTGGCAATATCTTTGGCGGCTGGATAATGAGTCAGATCGACCTTGCAGGTGCGCAGGCTGCTAGAGAAATTTCGCCTGAGCGAGTTGTGACGATTTCGATGAAAGAGATCATCTTCAAACAACCAGTCTTTGTTGGCGACGTGCTAAGCTGCTATGCAAAGATCATCGCAGTTGGTAAAACATCGATAACAACGCAGATAGAAGTGACTGCACTTAGACTAAATGATGGCGGTTTTAGAGAAACTATACACGTCACAAGCGCCACCGCGACCTATGTTAGTGTGACAAAAGACGGGCACAAAAAACAGATAGATGAGAAGATAAAAGAGCTTCACGGCTTTTAAAATTTGGTTGCAACTTATGCAGCCAAACCCTTAAATTTATCACTATTTTTAAAAGAATTTGAAAAAAAGTAACACCAAAAAAGAGAAATTTCAACTTATTTAAATGCTTTATAAAGTAAAATCAGCCCTTACACTTTTTTGGGAGAAAGATGAAAAAATCACGCTTAGGGCTTTTACAAACACATATTTTAGATATCTTGACACAAGATGAGCTGGAGAAATTTGAGTTTAAAGAGCTGCCAAAAACAAGCACGATCTACACCGAAGATATCGAGATCATCATTTTAAAAAGCGGCTCAGCAAAGCTCTCATTTTTTGAAGATGGCGAGGAATTTATCCTTTATCATTTAGAAAAAAACAACATCGCCATACTCGATGACAACTGCGCCTTTGAAGTGCTTGAAGATGCCCAAATTTACGTCATTAGACTAGATAATATAGATGAAATTTTACATAATCAAAAAGCTGCAAGCGAGATCCTAACAACCACGCTAAACACCATCATCGTGCAGCGCCAGATCACAAAGTCGATACTCTTTGAGGACGCAAAGGGCAGGATCGCAAATTTCTTAATCGAGCTTGCAAATGAGCAAGATCTAAAACAAAATGGCTACCGATATGTGTTTTTGCCGTTTTCTCTAAAAGTGCTCTCAAGCTTTGTTGGTCTCAAGCGCCAAAGCGCCTCAACAGCCTTTAATGAGCTTATCAAAGACGACATCATCAGAAAGATCACACCGCACGAATTTCTCATCATCGACCACGAAAAACTTGAAAGTTACACGAATTAAGAAGCTTTTACGCCCTATCTTTAAATTTAGCCAGCCTATCTCGAAGCTCTTTTGAAAGTGTAAATTGTGAAAGCTCATATCTATCAAAAATAACGATCATATCATCACCAAGCGCTTGCACTAGTCCAAAACACGCATCTCTATCCAGGCGATTTTTTCTAAATTTAACACTTAGCGCATCGACTTTTTTCTTATCACCAAAGCTCTTAATAGCTATCTCGTCGATATCTTTGAAGAAAAATTTGATATGTTTTGAGCCTTTTGTAATGACAAATCCATCATCATCTATCTCAAAAAAGTTGTTTTGCAAGATCTTTCTCACGCAAAAAAAGGTTGAAATGGCGCCAACGATGACACCAAAAAGAGACGGCGTGCCAAGATCAAGATAAAAGTAGCTAGCGACGCTAAAGATAAAGAGCCCAAGCCCAAAGGCTAGTGCCCAAAAAACATCTTTTTTACTCTCTTTGGTTATCATCTTTACCCTTTTTACGCCAAAAGTCCGGCGCCATTTATCGCTTGGCTGCGCTCTTTGGCGTAAATTCTCTCGCCATTTATCACGTCATATTTCCAGATCGGTGCATTTGCCTTAAAGTCCTCGACAAACTCGTTTATAAGCCTTAGCGCGACCTTTCTTTGAGGGCTCACTACACCTGCTACATAAGAGCTCGTATGCACCGGCACATCGCCTTTTGAGTGAGCAAAGAGCACGTAGGCATTTTCTTTTTTGGCTCGCTCTTGCCAAGCATCTAGCCATTTTTTAAGGATCGGCTCATAGATATCAAAGCTAAGCGCCGAAATACCGCCCTCTTCTCTTACTATGCCCACAAAAGTGATGAGCGCGCCGCAGTTTTTATCTTTAAATTTATCATACCACTCATTTGTGATGTTTTGAACGTCCAAGCTACCATTATAAATTTGCATCTTAACCTCCACAAACTGGCGGTAAGATAGAAATTTTATCGCCTGATTTAAGAGCGAAATTTATATCGCTTACGATCTCGTCATTTACAGCCACAGCACAGATATTTAGCCACTTTTTAAGCTCCTCTTTCTCGCTTAACGCCGCTTTTACCTCGCCTAATTTTTTTGCTTCTACTTTTATACTCTCAAGCCCTATAGGCCCAAGAAATTCGATCTCTACCACATTTTATCCTTTGAAATTTTTGCTGATTTTACTTAAAAATAAATTTAGATATACTTATTTGAAAATTTGCAAAAGAGAAAGAAAATGAATGAAATTTTAAAAAGCATAAAAACCCCAGCCTACGTCTGCGAAGAGGCAAAAGTACGTAAAAATTTAGAGCTTTTAAAGTATGTAAAAGAGCAAAGCGGAGCTAAAATTTTAGTGGCTCTTAAGGGTTTTGCATTTAGCGGAGTGATGGACTTGGTGGGCTCATACCTTGACGGAGCGACTTGCAGTGGGCTTCATGAGGCAAAATTTGCAAACGAATACGTAAAAGGCGAGATCCACACGTATAGCCCAGCCTTTAAAGATGAGGACTTTGATGAAATTTTAAAAATTTCAAAGCACATCACATTTAACTCCTTTGCTCAGTGGCAAAAATTTAAAGGCATTGCCCTGCAAAATGGCATCATCTGCGGCCTGCGCGTAAATCCAGAGGTTTCGCTCGCCCCAACTGATAGCTACAACCCATGCGGTAAATTTAGCAGGCTTGGCATCACTAGGGCAAATTTTAAGCCAGAGCTTCTTGATGGCATCACTGGGCTTCATTTTCACGCGCTTTGTGAGGAGAGTGCTAGCAGCTTGCAGGTCGTGCTGGAGGCGTTTGAGGAGAAATTTGGCGAGTTTATCCCAAAGATGAAGTGGATAAATATGGGCGGCGGCCACCACATCACGAGGGCTGATTACGACGTGGAGCTACTTATAAAAATAATTAGGCGCTTTCGCGAAAAATACGGCGTAGAGGTCTATCTGGAGCCTGGCGAAGCGGTGGGCTGGCAGACTGGCTTTTTGATAAGCAGCGTACTTGACATCGTGCACAACGAGAAAGATATCGCCATCCTTGACACCTCAGCCGAGGCGCACATGCCAGATACCGTGCTCATGCCTTACCGCCCAGCCGTTAGAGGCGAGAGTGAAAACGGCAAATTTGCTTATAGATTTGGCGGCAATACCTGCCTAGCTGGCGATATAGTGGGGCTTGAAGCGGGCGATGCGGAGTATAAATTTGATAGCGAGCTAAAAATTGGCGACCGCGTCATATTTGAAGATCAAATCCACTACACCATCGTGAAAAATACGACATTTAACGGCATAAAACTGCCTGATCTGCTACTTCTAAAAGAAAATGGCGAGATAAAGATGATTAGAGAGCTAGACTACGAAGAGTATAGGCGCAGAAACTAGGCTGAGTTTTTGAAGGTAAATTTGGCTTTTAAATTTAGGTCAAATTTATCTGGCTTGCAAATTTTGCTAAAACAGCTTAAACTGCTTAAATTTAAAAATTTATCTTGAAGCTATTTTCGTTTTCAAAATTTAAATTTTCTAAATTTGACAAATTTAAAGCCATACTACAAACTGATTTAAATTTATTATCTATAAATTTTATCTTGACACTTTTTGCTAAAGCTATCTTAGCTTGTTATCTTTTTTAAAATTTGGTAGATTTCTGACTTTATCAAAAAGTCACAAGCTATTTTAAATTTAATACCCATAAATTTTGGCAAATTTATCTATCTTTGAGCTTTTTTGCCAGTTGTATTCGGTCTCGTTTGCGATCTTTTGGGCTAGCTCCTTGCCAAAATGATCACTGATAAAGCCAAGCGCCATATCCATGCCAGCAGCCACGCCTGAGGATGTGTAAAATTTACCTGCCCTCACCCACCTAGCGCGCTCTTGCCACTTTACAGCTTCGCCGCAACTTTTTACCCACTCAAGCGATCTTTTATTTGAAGTAGCCCTTAAGCCGTCAAGCTCTCCGGTGCGAGCGATGAGCGCCGAGCCTGTGCATACGCTTAGGCAAATTTGAGATGCCAAAACGCACTCTTTAAGTCTCAAAATAAACTCATTATCATCTACAAGCGTCCTTGTGCCCTGACCTCCAGGGATTAGTAAAACGCTCTCTTTTGGCATCTTACTAAGCTTTTTTGTTTTTATTTTAAAGCCTTGCTTGCTTCTTTTCATCCCGCCATCAAACGAGACGTAGTTTATATTCATTTCAGGCACCCTTGCCAAAAACTCCACTGGCCCCATGAGATCAAGCGTCTCGTACTCATCAAATATAAGGCAAAAAAGATGCATAGTGCGGTCCTTTTTCGGCTAAAATTTGGCTTTATTTTAGCTAAATTTTAAGATCAAAAATGCTAAAAATTAACAAAACTTAAATGTTTTTTATAAAATTTTTAGTAATCTTTTTTGCTAAGGTTTGCTTGTGATTAGCTCTGATATAATAGCCGCAAAACGGCATAGCTGTGTGATTTTAGCATATTTAACCAAAGCTTAAATCATTTAAGCTTTAGCAAATAAAGGAATAAAATGACGAGAATTCTTACTCTACTTTTTACATTGTCTGTTGCGGCAATGGCCATTGAGGGACCAACTGGCGTCAATCAATATGACAGCACCATTTGGGCAGCACAGAGGATAGAAAATATCAAGCCTTATGAGCATGGATGGGGCCCGATATTTACTTTTATACAAGGCAACGACTACTTCGCGATAGCTGCACTTTCTATCATTTTAGCTGTTATCGGCGCGTTCGTGCTACACTTCTTGATCATCGGACCAAAACACTTTAGTCACGAGGGCAAAAAAGTGCTTGCTTTTTCAGTATTTATACGTATAGCTCACGCTCTAGCTGCGATCTCTTGGATCATCTTGGTGCCAACTGGTATCATCATCATGTGGGGTGCAGAGCTAGGCGGTGGCACATTTGTGCGTTTCTGTAGATACTTGCACGAGATAGCAACTGTGATCTTTGCTATATCTGTGCTACCGATGCTCTTTAGCTGGACAAAAAGAATGCTCCCAGCAGTGTATGACATCAGATGGATGTTGATAGTTGGTGGTTATCTATCAAAGAAGAAAAGACCAGTCCCAGCTGGTAAATTTAACGCTGGTCAAAAAGCATGGTACTGGATCGCTATCCCTGGTGGTATCGTGATGATCATCACTGGTGCGATTATGTATTTTCAAGACTTCAAAGAGCCAGCAGTTGCTAGTTGGTTTGGTATCCAACAAATCGATCTTTTAAGATACAGCGTAGTTATCCACAACTGCCTTGGCATCGTCTGTGCGGTATTTTTCCTAGTTCATATCTATATGGCTGCGATCGCTATACATGGCGCTATCTGGTCGATGATCACTGGATACAAAGAAGAAGAAGAGGTTTATGTGCTTCACCACTACTGGTATCAAGAGCTTGTTAAGAAAAACAAGATCCCAGTATCTGACTACGAGAAATCATATACAAATTTAAAATAACTAGCCTTGACCTTGCGACTTACGCAGGGTCAAACTCTCTTTTATAGCAAATTTCACAGCACAAATCCTTTTAAAAAATTAATATTTTTTAGCTATAATCCAAAATCAGTTTCAAGGTTTGAAATACTAATCACAAAGGAAAAACAATGACAAGAACAATTGATTGTAGAAATTTAGAGTGCCCAAAACCAGTCATCATGACTAAAAACGCACTTGAGGGTTTAAATGAAGGAGAGAGCCTAGAGATCATCGTAAATGCCCTAGCTCCAAAAGAAAATATCTCAAGATTTTTGAAAAATCAAAATATAGAATTTAGCCTAGAAAGCAACGGCAATGAGACTAAAATTTTAGCCATCAAGGGCAAAAGCGCACTTGAGCTTACAAATTTTGATGAATTTGTCTGCGACATAACACCAAAAAATGAAAAAGTGCTCTATCTAAACGAAGAGCGCGCAGGTAGCGGCGAAGTTGGCATAAATTTGCTATCAAAATTCCTAGGCGCACTTCTTCAAGTAGAGAAAAAACCAAAGATAATCATCTGCGTAAATAACGCCGTTAAGATGACCACAAACCGCGCACATCCAAGCTTTAAGCCACTTAAAGATCTTGAAGCTGCTGGCGTTCAAATTTTAAGCTGCGGAAGCTGCTTGGAGGCTTATAAACTAGTAAGCGATCTTGCAGTTGGCGAAATTTCAAACGCTTATGAGATCATCGACATACTCTCAACTCACGAGCAAATCAAACTATGATCTATCACGACAAAAAGCTTACGCAGTTCGTTAAAGCCGCTGGTTGAGCTGCTAAGCTTGACCCGTCGGGTCTTCACAAAACGATTAGTAGTTTAAATTTATCTCATCCAAACCTGCTCTCAAGCATCGGCTCAAACGAAGATGCGAGCGTTTTTAAGCTCTCAGACGATCTTGCGCTCGTTCAGACGCTTGACTTTATCACGCCAGTAGTCAATGACCCATTTATCTATGGTCAGATCGCTGCTGCAAATAGCCTAAGCGACGTCTTTGCTATGGGTGGCGAGGTGATAAACGCCCTAAATATCGTGGGCTTTGACAGCTGCAACCTTGCACCTGAAATTTTAGGCGAAATTTTGCAAGGTGGAGCCGATAAAGTAAGAGAGTGTGGCGGCGTCATCGTTGGCGGACACACGATAGAGACGCAGCAGATGTATTATGGACTAAGCGCGACTGGCAAGGTGAGCCCACAAAATTTCTGGGCAAACAACACAGCAGAAGTTGGTAACGTTTTGATCCTTACAAAGCCTCTTGGCAGTGGCATCCTAAGCACAGCGATCAAGGCTGATCTACTAAGCATGGAGCAGATAAATGAGGCCGCAGGCATCATGGCTCAGCTAAATTTCTACGCTCTAAAAGCACTAAGTGGCATCAAAGTTTATGCGGCAACCGATGTGACTGGATTTGGATTTTTAGGGCATTTAAGCGAGATGTTAAACGACAAGATCAGCTTTAATGTCTTTGAAAAAGATGTGCCAGTGATCGCAAGTGCGAAAGAATTTGCCGATATGGGCATCATCCCAGAGGGAAGCTACAAAAACCGCGAATTTGCAAAGCATTTTGTGAGCAAAGAGGCTGATATATTGCTTTTTGACGCGCAAACTTCTGGCGGACTTTTGCTAGCTGTTAGCGAAAATGATGCGAGCTTAGCTCTAAAGCGCCTAAAAGAGGCTGGCTATGAGCGCTCAGCCATCATCGCACAAACGGTCCAAAAAGGCGAGTTTGATATATTTTTAAACTAACTCTAGGCTAAATTTAGCCTATTTTATGGCCAGCTAAAGTCTGGCTAAATTTCTTTTAATTTACCTAGTCGCTTTATAATGTCAAGAAATTTAATAAAGGAGATATGATGAACTATCTTGAAATTTTAAAATTTCGTCACGCTTGCAAAATTTTTGACGAGAGCAAAAAGATAGGCGCTGGCGAATTTGACTTTATCCTAGAGGCTGGCAGGCTAAGCCCAAGCTCGACTGGGCTTGAGCAGTGGGACTTTTTGGTCGTACAAAACAAGGAGCTTAGAGAGAAGATAAAAGCTGTTTCGTGGAACCAAGTGCAAATCACCTCTTGCTCGCATTTGGTTGTCATTTTAGCAAAGGTCAAAGAGATAAAATTTGGCAGCAACTACGTTGATAAAATGATCGCTAGACGCGCAGATAAAGATCCTGAGGTGATCGCTGCGAGACAGAAATTTTACAACGACTTTTTGCTATCAAATTTCAAAAATGACGATGAGCTAACCTTTCAGTGGTCACACGAGCAGTGCATGATAGCTGCGACAAATATGATGAACGCAGCCGCGAGCCTTGGGATTGACAGCTGCCCGATAGAAGGCTTTGACAGACACGCTTTAAATGAAATTTTAGGTCTTGATGAGAGCGAGCAAAGAGTGGCTATCGTAGTGCCATTTGGCTACCGTCTAAATCCACAACCTGAAAAACTACGCAGACAAAGATCTGAAGTAGTTACTTGGATCTACTAAGTCACGGGGCAAAACGCCCTGTGATCTCTTTAAATTTAAACAAAAAGGCATTTTATAAGCTAAAAAAAGTAAATTTGCGTTAAAATCATGGCTAGTTTTAAAAAGCGAGGCTTAAATTTAATGCAAAAAAATAGCGCTAAACCAGTTTTGCAGATTTTTAAGAGGTTCTATGTAAAGATAGCACTACTTCTTTTTGCCTTCATCTTTCTTGCACTTTTTGTCATATTTGCTGGCATAAACGATATAAAATATGAAATTTCAACACTAAATTTTATCACTAGAAACAATATCGTGAGTACATTTGTAGAGGTAAAAGACAATATCACCACAAAGGCAAGACTCATAGCAAACGGCGTAGAGCCATTTTATGAAGATACTGTTGTAAGTAAATTCTACGCCGCTTTTTACGTGATAGCAAAAGATAACTCCTTGCTTTATGAGCGTAAATTTGAGGGTGCTTTTGAGTTACACAACTACGATATCTCGTGGTTTTCAGATATAAAAGCAGGCGAGTTTAGGCTCTCTGATAGATTTTACAAAAATAGACGCTTTAAAGATATCTACATAGCTTACGGGCTAAAAAATGGCAATAAAATTCTCGTTCAGCTAAATCAAAATCTTTTAAAAAACAAGGTCGATACAGGCTACAATAAAAACCTTGCCGCATACGTCTTTTTGGTCGATAAAGATGGCAACCTCTCAAGAGATGAGTTTTATAGAAAATTTATAAAAGAGGACTTTAACAAATACATCTCACAAGGTGGCGAGTTTAAAGCTGACAAGATCATTTTTATACTAAAAGATATGAATTTTTACAAGATCAGCTACCTAGAAGAGCAAAAGCTATTTGTCATAACAGGCTCTAGCAGACAAGCACAGATCTTTATCCAGCTAGTTCTAGTCGTGCTTTCGTTCTTGTGTTTTGTCGCATTTAGCATACTTTGGCTACGTGATAACTCATATATAAAAGATAAAATTCTCTCTCCATTTACTAGGATCGCTCTTTTTGCAGCAGATAAAAGTAAGCTGGCTGATGAAGAATTTGACATAAAAGAATTTATCTCACTAAATAACAGCATCAAAAAACTCTACGAAGATAGAGATAAAGCTTACGAGACGGCACAAAGCTACGAGAGTAGATTTGGCTATGTATTTGAAAAGAGCTTTTTAAAGATCGTGGTCTATGACGCTTATACTGGCGTCATCACGGACATTAGCAACGCTCTTTTAGAAAATCTAGGCTACAAAAAAGATGACGTAGCAGATCTAAATATCAAAGAGCTACTTGAAGATGAGTCTAAAAATTTAGCAGAAAATAGAGAAAACGCTATCAATAATGATCTATCGTATGAAGCTAAGCTAAGGCGTAAAAATGGCGAGATAATCGATGTTTTAGCAACACAAAGTAGCTTTGAGCTAGAAAACACAAGGCTAAATTTCATACTCATAAAAGATATCACTCAAGAAAAGATGACGCAAAGAAATGACGATATCATCAAAAGCTACGTCTTTTTATCGCCAAATGTCATTGCTATCGCTTCGGCACAAGAGCCATTTTTGATCATCCAAAGCACAAACAATGTCGAGAGAATTTTTAATGTTCAAAGCCAAGGTCTCATAAATTTAGAAGATATCATCGCAAGCGAGGACTTTGATAGCTTTAAAGCTGCCGTGCTAGCAAGTAAAAAAGCCTTTTTGCAAGCAAGCTTTAAAAATGAAGAGCTAAATTTCATAGCAAATATGACAAACGCTTACGGAAAGAAAATTCCATTTAAGATAAAGGCTAAATTTATCGATGCAGAAGGGCAAAAGGTCATCTACTCATTTACCGATCTTAGCGATATGCTAAAGCTTCAAGAGAGATTTGAAAAGCAAAGCAAAGAGAGCAAAGCACTGCTTTGGGCGAGTGAGGCAAATGTCTTTACTTGGGATAAAAGAAGCGACATGCTCAACATCTCAGACGAGCTAAGTAAAATTCTTGGCACGCAAAGCACTCTAAATTTCGAGCAGGCAAAGTCGGTCTTTGTCGATGAGTTTGATAGTTTTTATAGCTTTTTTGAGAGCTTAAGAGATGCTCAAACATACATCAAAGATATCAAGCTTTACAGCATAGATAAAGAAATTTTACACTTTAGACTAAGGGCAAAAGCGCTTGAATACGACGAATTTGGCGAAGTAAGCTTGATAAAAGGCACGTTAAGAGACCTTAGCCTAGAAGATAGCTTCTTTGTCTGTCAAGACCTGCTTGCAAAAATTTTCTCATTTAGCAAAGAAGAGGTCGTCTTGCTTGATGAGGAGATGAGGGTTATTGACGCAAATGACGCATTTTTTGAAAGTGCTGGCGCAAAAGATAGCGTATATCTAAAAGATATCACATTTATAAAGCAAGGCTTAAGCGATATAAAACACCAGATCATAGAGACCATAAACCAAGGTGGCTCGTGGAGTGGCAAGGTTTGGAGCGAAAATAATAAAAACAAAAGCAAGCTTGAAGTCATAGAAATTTTACCGCTTATCGATGCGAATGAGAAAAAAACTGGCTACATCATGCTAGCAATGCTTGCAAATAACGAAGCACAAAATGAGAAATATCTAGAATTTATCGCATATCACGATCCGCTTACAAAGCTACCAAATAGATTTTTACTCTACAACAAGCTAAATTCTCTCATACAAAAAAATGAACAAAAAATAGCCGTCATCTACCTTGATATGGATGATTTTAAGAGCATAAATGACAACTTCGGCCACCAAATAGGCGATAAATTTCTAGTAGCTATCTCTGAAAAGATAGGCGCTATGTTTAATGGCAAAAATATCTTTGCAAGGATAGGCGGAGATGAGTTTGTAGGCGTCATAAACTACGAAAATTTAGGCGAAGTCTATGAGATAGCGCAAAATATGCTAAGGCTAGCTTCAGATGAAGTAAAGATAGACGAGCTAAAACTAAAAGCAAGCGCTAGCGTAGGCATAGCCTTGGCTGATAGTGAGCTTGGGGCTGATGATGTGCTACAAAGAGCCGACTGGGCGATGTATCAAGCCAAGATAAGTGGCAAAAACAGAAGCTATACATTTGATGCGAAAAAAGATGTCTATTTTAAGAGCCAATACGAAGATGGCTCAAAAATTTTAAAAGCGCTTGACGCTGGCGAGATGTTTTTAGAATTTCAACCAGAGATCAGCTTTAGCACGGGCGAGACTTTAAATTTTGAAGCGCTTATTAGATGGAGAAAAGATGGCGAGGTCATCTATCCAAGCGACTTTTTACCACTTATAAAGACAAGCAGCGCATCGAGTAATATCGCTTTATTTACGATAAAAGAGGCGCTTTTAGCAAGAAAAATGTGGCTAGAAAATGGCATAAGCGCAAAGGTTCGTGTAAATTTAAGCGTTAAAAAGCTCTTTACGGAGGAATTTTGGCATAAATTTAAAGCGATATTTGATGAGGATAAAAGCCTTGATCCAACTGGGCTTATCATCGATGTTATCGACGCTGCAACAGCTACAAATTTAGAAGTTTTAGAAATTTATGTTAGAAAATATAAAGAGCTTGGCATACACTTCTCGCTTGATGACTTTGCCTCATACTCAAGCTCGATAGAAGCTCTTGGTATGCTAAAGACAAATCGCTTTAATATAGATAATAAATTTTGCCAGCATATCTTTAACTCAAAAGAGGCGCTTGAGAGCATAAATATGATAAGGTTTGTGGCTGATAAATTTGGACTAAATGCTACTATAAAAAATATCGATGACAAAAGAACGCTTGAGTTTTTACTTGGTCTTGGTTTTGATAAATTTCAAGGTAACATTTTCTCATTGGCGCTTTTGGCAAAAGATGCTGCTTCATTTAAATTTGAAAGACCATATCTACACATAAAAGACTATAAAAATAGCGAAAATTTCGAGCTTTTCAAAGGCTTAGTCGTGCTAAAAGAGCTTGCAAATGAAGTGATAGCAAATTTAAATCAAGACGACAAACTAGCACAAAGCCTAAAGCAAAAAATAGAAGACGAGATAAAAAATATAGGTAAATTTAATCAAGAAATTTCCATAAATTTAAGCAAACTAGCAAGCAGTAGCGACAGTGGCGAACTCTATAATCTAGCCGTGTCCATCATCAAAGAGTGCGATATAAATTTAGGTTTTAGTAAGGAGATAAGAGTTGAGTGATGTAAATGTTTATGAGCACGAGATCCCAAACGGAAGCAAACTTTACTTTGCAAAAAGTGCAAAACTAAAGAGAAAAATCGAGCAAAAAGCGAGTGAAATTTTAGAAGATGAGGGTTTTAGTGAGATCGTAACGCCGTTTTTTTCGTATCATCAACATCTAAGCGTAGATGCGACAAACCTTCTTCGCTTTAGCGACAGTCTAAACCACGAGATAAGCCTAAGGGCTGATAGCACTGTTGATACCGTTAGGATCGTGCTTAGAAGGCTTAAAGCAAACGAGCCAAAGAGGTGGTTTTATATACAGCCAGTCTTTCGCTACCCAAGCCAAGAAATTTATCAAATAGGCGCTGAGCTTATCGGCGAAAACGATATTTTAAAGAGCATAAACATTGTAGCAAAGCTCTTTAGTGAGCTTGAGATCGGCGCTTGTTTGCAGCTTAGCAATATGCAAATCCCAAGGATAATTTGCGAAATTTTAAACTTAGAGATAGAAATTTTTGAAAATTCATGGCTAGAAAAAATTTTAGCCCAAAACGTGCCGTGGCTTAGCAAACTAGCCCTTTTAAAGGACGCTAGCGAGCTTGATGAGATAGTAAATTTAGTCCCTGATAAGCTAAAAGAGGCGCTAAAAAATTTACAAAACGTAGCCAAATCACTAGAATATAAAAATTTAAGAATAGTTCCGCTATATTACTCAAAAATGAGATATTATGATAGTTTATTTTTTAGATTTTTAAAAGACAACGCCATCTTAGCAAGTGGCGGAAACTATGAAATAGACGATATTTCAAGCAGCGGGTTCGCTGTTTATACTGATGCATTGATAGAAGAAAAAATTAATTTAAGGAAGTAAGAATGAGAAAGGCTGATTTAGTAGTTGGTGTTCAATGGGGTGATGAGGGTAAAGGCAAGATAGTTGATATGCTAGGACTAAACTATGACATGATTTGTCGCTCTCAAGGTGGCCACAACGCTGGTCATACGATCTGGGTCGATGGCGTAAGATACGCACTTCACCTTGTCCCAAGCGGTATTTTGCACAAAAATATCATAAATATCATCGGTAACGGCGTCGTTGTCTCTCCAGAGGTGCTCATCACTGAGATGGCGCAGTTTGACAACTTAGAGGGCAGACTTTATATAAGCGACAAAGCACACTTAAATTTAAGCTACCACAGCCAAGTCGATCAAGCAAAAGAGCGCTTAAAAGGCGAAAAAGCGATCGGAACGACTGGCAAAGGCATCGGACCAACATACGCAGACAAGATAAGCAGAAGTGGCCACAGAGTTGGAGAGCTACTTGAGCCAGAGCGCTTGTGCGATGCTTTGATGCATGATTTTGAAACAAATAAACCAGTATTTGACGCTCTTGGCGTAAAAATACCTGAAGAAAATGAGCTACTTGAAGAGCTAAAAAGATATAAAGAGGTGCTTGCTCCATTTATCGCAAACACTACAAATTTAGTTTGGAAAGCACTTGATGAAGATAAAAAAGTCCTACTTGAAGGCGCTCAGGGCACACTTTTAGACATCGATCACGGCACATATCCTTATGTAACTAGTTCAAATACCATAAGTGCTGGCGCTTGCACAGGGCTTGGATTAAATCCAAAAGAGATAGGCAAGGTAATAGGCGTCATCAAAGCATATACAACTCGCGTAGGACACGGACCTTTCCCAACTGAAGACAAAGGCACGAACGGCGATAAGATGTGTGAGATCGGTAAAGAATTTGGCACAACAACAGGCCGCCGCAGACGTTGTGGCTGGTTTGACGCAGTAAGCGTAAAATACGCTTCAAGGCTCGATGGCGTCGATACCTATGCGCTTATGAAGCTTGACGTGCTTGATGGCTTTGAAGTGGTAAAAATTTGCAAAGCATATCAATATAACGGCGAGACCATAGACTACGTGCCAACAGATCTTGAAAATGCAACGCCTATTTATGAGGAGCTTGCAGGCTGGGACAGCGTAAAAGGCATCAGCAGATATGAAGACCTACCAGCAAACGCAAGAGCATATATCGAGCGTATCGAGGAGCTAACTGGTGTGAAAGTTGGCTACATCTCAACAAGCCCTGAAAGAAGCGATACGATCATTAGATGAAAAGTAAATTTACCTCCGTCGTCCGCGTCAAAAAGCAGGAGATGGATAAGGTAGAGGCTAAGCTCGTCGTTGCTAGGCTAAATGTAAGAAATGCTGAAGAAAAAATAGCACTCTTAAGGGCCAAGCTCAACGAATTTAGCCTGCCAAAAAGTGGCAACATAGGCGAGCTAAGAGAGAATTTAGAGCTCATAAATATAGCAAGAGCCGAGCTAAGCGCCTGTAAAGAGAGCTTAGAGATAGCAAAAAAAGAGGTCTTGCACTACGAGCACAAATATAAAAATGCAAATTTAGAGTATGAAAAGATGAAATATCTAGAAAAAGAAGAATTTAAAAAAGAGATAAAACGCATACAAAAGGCTGAAGCGCTTGCTCTTGATGAGTTTGCGGTTATGAAATTTGCAGCCAAAAGCGAGGCGTGATGAGAGCTGTTTTACTCTTTTTTATGGTCATAAATTTTGCATTTTGCTTTGAAGTGCCGGTTGATTGCACTCAGATCTTTGAAGCTAGAAAAGAGGAAATTTCAAAGGAGCTTGAGATCATCGACGAGCAGCGTCAAGCCCTAGAGGTCTTTCGAGCAAGCTCGGCTGCAGCTTATGAAGAGAACAACAAAAAGCTTGCCAAAAAAGAGGCTGACCTGAATGCGACGATGAAAGTGATCGAGCAAAAGCGCAAAGAGATCGACGAAGTTGTCGCTAAAAATGAGAAAATTTTAAAAGAGCTTCGCACGATGACGACTGATAAAGTCAATGAATCCTACGCCAAAATGAAAGATGGTGCAGCAGCCGAAGTGCTCTCACAAATGCCAAGGTCAAACGCTGCTACCATACTTTACGCCCTTGATGCAAAAAAGATCTCAACCATAATGGCTAAGATGGATCCAAAAGTTGCCTCTGAAGTGACTGCGCTACTTCAAAAAGGGCCTCCATTTGTAGATGAAAAGGGCGATATGCCAGCTCCAGCTGGAAGCATAAATATGCAGTAAATTTAATTTACTGCCAATCTAAAAAACTAAATTTAACTGATAAATTTAACCTATTTGCTCATCCATCTCTGGTTTTTGCCCCTGCCCTTGTTGGCTTCAGCGTGCAAAAAGATGAGTTTTGGTTTAAAGAGCTTAGCGGTGTTAGTCTAAGTGCGGATGTAGTGATAAATACCAAAATCGAGAGCCATAAATTTAGTAACGATGTGCTTTTTACACATAGAGGCATAAGTGGTCCAGCGATACTAAATGCC
>JAHAKU010000027.1:0-2863 GCA_018371535.1 Campylobacter concisus | reverse complement strand
GTGGGTGAACGACCGCCTTTAGAGGATACCAACTGCTTGGTATCCGTGCGGGAGAGAGTGAGCGAAGCATATCGCTAGCGATGCGAGCGATGGGTGGCTGCTCGCAGCTTGGGCTTGCTCAAGCGAGAAGTAATAAAGTGAAGTAAAAAAGGTATTTTTTAATGCAAAGACGAAAATTTTTAAAAGGTAGTTTGGCTTTAGCTGCTACACCATTTCTAGGCGGTTGCGCTTTTAGTGGAAATGGCAGTGTAAAACCAAGCTTAGTACAAAATGGCAGCGTTAGAACCTCTGCATATTGGGGTATGATGGATGTTAGCGTAAAAGACGGCGTTGTGACTGGCTCAAAGCCACTTAGCGTCTTAAGCAGTATACCAAACCCATTAAGAGGCTACACAGCTGACATGATCTACAAGTGCCGCATCAAGCATCCTATGGTAAGAAAGAGCTATCTTGAAAACCCAGATAGCCCAAAGCCAGAGCTTCGCGGTCAAGACGAGTGGGTGCAGGTAAAGTATGAAGACGCGATCAAGCTGGTTGCAAGAGAGCTAAAAAAGACAAGAGCTCAAAGAGGCCTTGCTAGCGTTTATGCGAAGTCTCCAGCGTGGAAATCAAGCGGAAATTTCAACAGCTCAACTACGCTTTTGGCTAGATTTATGAACCTAACTGGCGGTTTTGTCGGCGGTCTTGGCGACTACTCGACAGGTGCAGGGCAGGTCATCATGCCTCACGTTATGGGCGGCATAGAGGTCTATGAGCAGCAAACTACATGGCCAGTGGTGCTTGAAAACTCAAAGGTAGTGGTTATCTGGGGAAGTGACCCAGTAGCTACGCTAAGAGTTGGCTGGACGGCGACTGATGAGCTAGGATACAAATACCTAGAAGATCTAAAAAATAGCGATAAAGAGATCATTATAATTGACCCTATCAAGAGCCTAACGGGTAACTACTTTGACGGCAAGGCAAAGTGGATCGCTCCAGTGCCAAATACCGACACAGCTATGATGCTTGGCATGGCGTATCATCTATATAAGACCAAAAACTACGACAAAGAGTTTTTAGAGAACTACACAGTTGGCTTTGATAAATTCTTGCCATATCTACTTGGTAAGAAAGATGGCAAGCCAAAAACACCAAAATGGGCGAGCAAAATTTGTGGCGTCAGCGAAAAAGTGATAAAAGAGCTTGCTGTTAAAATGTATAAAAACCGCACGATGATAATGGGCGGCTGGGCTATGCAGCGTGCTCACCACGGCGAGCAGCCTTACTGGATGCTAGTCACACTTGCGGCGATGCTCGGTCAGATAGGCCTACCAGGCGGAGGCTTTGGCTTTAGCTATCATTACAGCGGCGGCGGCGTGCCAACTAGCACAGCAACGGTCGTTGGCGGTATCAACCCTGCAGATATCGGCGTCATCAAAGATGGCAAATTTAAAGGATATGCAAAAGACGTGGCTGATGAGAAGCTAAAAGCTGAGATAGAAGAGATGCAAGCAGCCTCTTTCCCAGTGGCTCGCATAGCTGACGTGCTTTTAAACCCTGGCAAGACGATAGATCATAATGGCAAAAAGATCACCTATCCAGACATCGACTTTATCTACTGGGCAGGGGGCAATCCATTTGGTCACCAGCAAAATTTAAATAAGCTAAAACGTGCATGGCAAAAGCCAAGAACGGTTGTCGTAAATGAAATTTACTGGACGCCAACAGCAAAGATGGCTGATATCGTCTTTCCAGTGACGACGCTTTATGAAAGAGATGATATCACTATGGTTGGCGACTACTCTAACCAATACATCATGCCGATGAAGCAAGTCGTAGCCAAACAAAACGAGGCAAAAGACGACTATCAAATTTTCTCTGATCTAAGCAAGGCTTATGCTGACGGCGTAGCTGAAATTTACACTGATGGGGCGAAAGAGCCACTTGATTTCATCAAGTCATACTACGATAGCGCCGCTAAAGTCATCAATGAAAACAAAGCTCTTGGCGTAAAAATGCCTAAATTTAGCGAGTGGTGGGAGAAAAACGAGCCTACTAAATTTGACTCAACCGCAGAGAACGAGGCTTGGGTAAGACACGCTGAGTTTAGAGAAGACCCTATCTTAAACGCTCTTGGCACGCCAAGTGGTCTTATAGAAATTTACTCAGAAACGATAGCAAATATGAACTACGATGACTGCAAGGGTCATGCTATGTGGATGGAGCCTGCTGAGTGGCTGGGTGCGAAGAAAAAATCAGCCAGCATTCACCTGTTAAACCCACACCCAAGCGTGCGCTTGCACTCTCAGCTAGGCATAACGTCGCTTAGAGATACGTACGCGGTGGCTGATCGTGAGCCGATCTTGATAAACACTAAAAATGCTAAAAAACTTGGCATCAAAACGGGAGACATCGTGCGTGTTTATAACAAGAGAGGTGAAATTTTAGCAGGCGCTGTGGTGAGTGATGATGTGAGCTACAACGTAGCAAGACTTTGCGAGGGCGCATGGTACGACCCAGATGAGAAGGGTGTTTGCAAAAATGGCTGCATAAATGTTTTAACAAACGACATCCCAGCTAGCAAGCTCTCAAATGCAAATATCTCGCATACGACGCTTGTTAATATCAAGAAATTTAAAGGTGAGGCACCAGAGCTTAGCGCCTTTAAAGAGCCAAAATTTTCAGTCTGATCGGACTTAAATTTGTAAGAGTGAGCGGAGCATATCGCTAGCGATGCGAGCGATGGGTGGCTACTCAGTGAGAAAAACCAAATTTAGTCCGCGTGGTCGGACAAGTAACTTTAGGTGGGTGAACGACCGCCTTTAGAGGATACCAACTGCTTGGTATCCGTGCGGGAGAGAGTGAGCGAAGCATATCGCTAGCG
>JAHAKU010000006.1:0-124497 GCA_018371535.1 Campylobacter concisus | reverse complement strand
TTGCGAGTGAGTAAGATTTTAAAATTTGCAAAATAGCTTTATTAAATTTGTAAATTTCTTTTTATTTAAAAGGGAGACAAGGGGACTTAAATTACGAAGTCGCTCTCTTCCCCCTTAACGATCCCCCAACTCCGACAACGTTAGAAGTGGCATGCAATGGTGCTGAAGCACAGCATGCGGTTTATTGCTTTAAATTAAATTTTACCTCACCTTATAATGCACGCTACCGCCATATGCGATATCTTCGGCTTTTACATCATCGCTTGTTAAAATTTCACTTATCTTGCCGTTTGCTTCAAGCCTTTCTCTATTTTCCTGAGCGTCTTCTTGGTAGCTATAAACCATCGCAACGCTCACCACACCGCTAATGCCCTCTATCATCTTAAAAACTCTGATCTCATCTTCGATGCTCTTTGAACTAACTACCACCACGATCCTATCTTCTGCGTCAGTGATGATCTCGCACTCTTTTAGCTTGCCTATCTCGCTTTTTACGCTCTCGTTTTTATTATCCGTATAGACTATCAGGCTTGAAATATTCATCTAACTCTCCAAAATAAAATTTTCTTCTCATAAGCAGAGGTTACGACCTCGTTGTCGCTTATAAAAACTATGCTATTTATCGTGCTTTGCCCAGTTTTTAGCATCGCGATATTTTCCAGGCTAGCACTATCAACTAAATTTACATCGCTCATCTCATCGCTCATATATGCAGCGATCTTGCCATCACTACTAAGCCCCACGCCATAAACCAAAAAGCCAGTATTTATCTTTTTTAGCGTTCCAGCTGAGAAGATGCCAACGATCCTGTCGGTGCCTCCACTTATCATGACGCCATTTTTATAAGCGATGTCGTAGATATTATCAGTGTGGATATCTAAAATTCTATCCATCTTTTTAGTGCGAACGTTGTAAAAATAGACCTTACCACTCTCGCAAGCGATCGCTAGCGTGCCTCTGTCCTCGCTTATCTCCATGTCTGAGAGCATTGCGATTGATATCTTAAAGCTATCATAAATTTCGCCACTTTTTAGGTTTAAAAAGTAAATTTCATTGCTGATCGAGGCAAGTGCTATATGCTCATCATCTAAAAATAGAGCCTTTTTTATCGCTTGATTAGCCATTTTTATGCTTCTCATCTGCCCATTTTCTCTTATATAAAGCACCTTTGTAGCGTAGTCACCCTCGCTTAGGATGAGTACCTTGCCATTTAGCTCATCGACATTTAAAATTTTTGGCCTCTCATGATCGCTCACATATGTTTTTATATCATCCATTTTAATGATCTCATCAAATTTAGACTCTTTTGGATCGTAAATTTCAACCGTGCCACCATCAGTTGCGATAAAAAGTTTGCCATTTATCAGCGTGGTATTAAGCACATTTGCACTAGTTTCTATCTCTTTAATAGGCGTTGTGATCTCATTTGCAAAGATAAAATTTAACAAGAAAAAAAGAAAAAACAAAACTCTCATAAAGCCTCCATCTCAAGCGAATTTTTAAAACAAACATCAAAGCATTCGCCGCAGCTCACGCAATTTTGATTGATTATAGGGCGAAAAACACCAAGAAACTCAACCGCTTTAAATTTACAAGCATCAAGGCAGTTGTAGCAAATCGTGTCATTCCACGCTAGGCAGCTAGCTACATTTATGCTAACCTTTGCGTTTATGCTCTTTGGCGAATTTAAGCTTAGTGTCGCGCGAGCGCTACTTTGACAAGCCTTCGCACACTCTTCGCAAAAGTCACAGCCTAGCTTTTTAACTTTAAAAACAACTCTTTCATTTTCAAAGCTAAGAAGCTCTTTTTCACAGGCACTTACACAGCTAGCCTCACAGCCAGCGCAGTCAAATTCACCGCTAAAAAATGGTGGATTTATAAATTTGGGAGCAGGTTTTGCCCCCAAAATTTTGCTAAAAAGCTCTCGCCTGCTTTGCATTACTTAACGCCGTCATTTAAAACATCTAGTAAATTTGACTTATGTGAGCCATTTTTGTCTCTAAAGTCAGGCTTAAATTTATTGCCAACAAGCTGAGTTACGCCATTTTGTTGCTCGACGTGGCAAGTTGTGCAGTTATATCTCTCATCATCAAGCTTGCCTGCAAGATCTTTTTTATTTCTGATGTCATAAAGGTGAGAAGCTGGGATCGCAGTTGCTCCGCTATCTTTTGCAAACTCAGGCATGTGGCAGGTTACGCACATATTTGAATCTTTTGTGATCGGCACCAAGCCCTCAGTGTCGTGTGGGATAAATGGAGGTGCATTTTCAAAAGATCTGTCAAATCTCTTTGCCATACCTGCTGGCTCTTTTGTATAGTTGATGTCTTTTAAAACAACGTCTTTATCGTCTAACAAATCGACATTTCTAAGGCCGATTTGCGAATCGCTAATGCTTGGATTATTCAATGCACATGCCGCTAAAAAGGCAGCGCATAGTGCTCCAAGCGCCATTATTTTCATTTTCATTTTTCTCTCCTTAAATTTCTAATACTAAAATTTAGCGCCCCGTCGCCGCAAACGTCGATACATCTACCGCAGCTTATGCACTCGCTTGAGCTAACCGCACGGCTCTCTTTGCCGATCATATCTAGCACTTGCACCTCTGGGCAGACGAGCTTGCACTTCATGCACTTTGTGCAGGCATCTGCGTCGTGTTTTACTCTGATGAGTGCAAATTTTGATATCACAGCGTAAAATGCACCAAGCGGGCAGACATGTGAGCAAATTCCACGCTTTAGCACGAACATGTCAAAGGCCACTATGCCAAGGGCGATACCAATGGCGCTAACTGAGCCGTAGATGATGCCGCGCTGGATGATACCAACAAAGCTAATGCTCTCAAACGCTGGCAGCGAGAGAGCGAGGCTTAAGATAAGAGTGAGCGCTAGCAAGTAGTAGCGCAAATTTTTACTTACGTTTAAAATTTTCTCACCCTTAAAGCCAAATTTCTCTCTTAGCTTGTAAGCAATGTCAGTTAGTAAATTTACTGGGCAAATCCACGAGCAAAACGCCCTAGAAGCGACGAGTGCATAAAATGCAAAGACGATGATAGCGCCAATTACTGCATTTATGCCTACGCTAAAGCTTGCTAGTAAAATTTGAAGCACCGCAAATGGATCGCTTAGTGGAATTTGTCCAAAAAGCAAAGATGAGCTTAAATTTCCGCTAAGTATCTTAAACCCATAAACATTTCCTAGGATAAATAACACTAGGATAGAAATTTGAGTTATTCGTCTTAAGATTAAAAATTTCATAGCTCACCACCATTTAGATAGTCAGTCGCCTTTTTGATGTCGAGCTTTATCTTGCTGTTGGCATCATCCACGCGCCTTTCATCTTCTTTTATCCAGCCTTTGACGTAGTTATCGCCAACTTTACCAAGCACAACCTCGCGGTTTAGCACGGTAATGGCTGCCTTTTCGGTGATACAGGCTCGCTCGCACACGCCACAACCTGTGCAGATATCGCTATCAACTACTGGGAGTAAAAACGCATGCTTTTGCGTCCTTTCGTTGCGGCGATACTCAAGATACAAGGCCTTATCTATGAGCGGACAGGCTCTGTAACAAGCATCGCACTGTATGCCCCAGTATGCCACGCAGTTTTTCATATCGACCACTGCAACGCCCATTTTGGCTTTGTTTATGTCTAGTTTGCCAGCTGTGCTAACTAAATTTGCGTCTAGTGCCCCAGTCGGACAGGCTGGCACGCAAGGGATATGCTCGCACATATAGCAAGGAATTTTTCTAGGCTCAAAATAAGGCGTACCAATACTTATGCCATCTTCTAGCGAGGCAAGTTTTAGCGTGTCAAATGGACAGGCCTCTACGCAAAGTCCGCACTTGATACAGCTTTTCAAAAACTGCTCCTCTGCTTTCGCACCAGGCGGTCTAAGAAGTATAAGCGGTGAGGCTTTGGCACTAAGTGACCATATAAAGCCTCCGCCAAGAGCTAAGATCGCTGCCTTAGCTCCAAATTTCAAAGCTTCTCGCCTACTTGAAAATTCCATATCAGCCACTTTTACGCCTTGTAAATTTTAACCGCGCACTTTTTATAGTCTGTCTCTTTTGAGATCGGGCAAGTAGCGTCAAGGCAGACTTTATTTATAAATACGTTTTCATCAAAGAAAGGCACATAAACAAGACCTACTGGCGGCTTGTTTCTACCTTTTAGATCTACTCTTGCTTTTACCTTGCCACGGCGTGATTCGACCCAAACGATCTCGTTTTGAAGCACGCCAAGCTTTTTAGCGTCATCTTCGTGCATGTAGCAAAGTGCCTCTGGAACGGCTCTATAAAGCTCAGGAACACGCATAGTCATCGTGCCTGTATGCCAGTGCTCTAGAACACGGCCAGTACATAGCCAGAATGGATAATCTTTGCTTGGCATCTCGCATGGATCCATGTAAGGGCGGAAGAAAATTTTTGCTTTGTTTGCAAGAGGAGTTTTCTCTTGATTTTTCACACCTTTTAGATCGCCTGTTGGAAGGGCTGCGTTTTTGTTGCCGTAGAATGCAAATTTATCATTTGGAGCGGCTTTTTTAGCGTATGGGTCAAATTTAGTGTTAAATCTCCACTGAGTCTCTTTGCCATCGACAACTGGCCATCTAAGACCTCTTACTCTGTGGTAAGTGTCAAAGTCAGCTAGGTCGTGGCCGTGGCCAACGCCAAATTTTCTATACTCTTCCCAAAGATATTTGTGGATGAAAAATCCATATCCTTTAAATTCTTTACCATCTGAGCCGATCACTTTTCTGCTGTCACCAAAGACTTCTGTGTTGTCATAGTTTTCCATGATCGGATCGTTTGCGCTAAATTTCTTAGCATCTTCATTTGCAAAAAGCACGTCAAATAGCGTATCTTCTTCGCTATACCCCATAGCTTTTGCAGCCTCAAGCACGCTTGGAAGTGTCACTTTGTCATTTAGCTTTTTCTCACCCCAAACATCTTTTAGTTTAAAGCGCTTGCTAAACTCAAGCATCTGCCAGATATCAGGCATCGCTTCGCCAACAGGGAGTACTTGCTGTCTCCAGTGCTGTGTCCTTCTCTCAGCATTACCGTATGCACCCCATTTTTCATAGATCATCGCAGTTGGGAGGATAAGGTCAGCTACTTTTGCAGAAATTCCTGGATAAGGGTCACTTACGACGATGAAGTTGTCCATTTCGCGAGCTGCTTTGATCCAGTGGTTTGCGTTTGCAGTATTTTGCCATGGGTTATTTACTTGAACCCAGATAAATTTGACCTTGCCATCTTCAAGATCACGCATCATTTTTACGTAGTGTGAGCCTGGAGTGCCGCTTAGTGTGCCAGCAGGAAGTTTCCAAAGTTTTTCAGTGATCTCTCTGTGTTTTGGATTGCCGACAACCATATCAGCTGGCAAGCGGTGAACGAATGTTCCAACCTCTCTTGCTGTTCCGCACGCACTTGGTTGGCCAGTTAGAGAAAAGGCGCCTGAGCCTGGGAGTGCTTGCTTGCCAAGTAAGAAATGCACCATATAAGCTTGCTCATTTACCCAAGTGCCGCGTTGGTGTTGGTTAAAGCCCATAGTCCAGAAGCTAACGACTTTGCGGTTTTTCTCGATGTAAAGATCAGCAAGTGCTTTTAGTTTTTTCTTAAATTCATTGATATCTTCGTTTGGATCGCCTTTTGCTACCTTAGCTGTAAAGTCAAGTGTGTAAGGCGCAAGAGCTTTTTTAAACTCTTCAAATGTTATTTGCCAGTGTGCATCAGCCTTGGCAGCATTTTTGTTTTCTAGCGTATCGCCAGCTTTTAAGCCAAGATAAGAAAGTGTAACACCCTCAGCCTCGCTTAGCACCTTTGACTTCTCAGTCGCAGCTGTGTCTAGCTCGCTTGGAGCATATTTTTTGTGATGGATGTCTGGGCGAAGACCATATCCGATATCAACTGGGCCAGCTGTGAAGACGCAGTGCTTTTTAACAAATTCTTCATCGATCATCTCAGGGTGATTATAGACTATCTCACGAGCGATGTAGTTCCAGATAGCAAGGTCAGATGACGGAGCAAAAATGATCTCGATATCGGCTAAATTTGATGTTCTAGTTGAGTATGTGCTTAAATTTACAACCTTTACTCTATCAGGATCGCTAAGCTTTCTATCACTGACGCGCGCCCAAAGGATCGGGTGCATCTCAGCCATATTTGCGCCCCAGGCTATGACAGTATCTGTTAGCTCGATGTCATCAAAGCAGCCTGATGGCTCATCGATACCAAAAACTTGCATAAAACCAAGAACCGCACTTGCCATACAGTGTCTTGCATTTGGATCGATGCTGTTGCTTCTAAAGCCACCTTTCATAAGCTTAACTGCTGCATAGCCCTCTGGGATAGTGTATTGACCAGAGCCAAGCACGCCAACGCCGTGAGGTCCAAGCTCGTCATAAGTCTTTCTAAACTGAGCTTCCATCACGTCAAATGCTTGCTTCCAGCTTACTTGCTTAAATTTACCTTTTTTGTCAAATTCGCCCTTTTCATTTACACGTAAAAGTGGATGAGTAATCCTATCTTCGCCGTACATGATCTTAGCGTTAAAGTAGCCTTTGATACAGTTTAGACCGCGGTTTACTGGTGCTTCTGGATCGCCTTTTACAGCTACTATCTTGCCATCTTTTGTAGCAACCATGATGCCACATCCGGTTCCACAAAATCTACAGGCAGCCTTATCCCAACGCCAGCCTTTTTCAGCTTCGTTTGCCGCACTTAGCGAGCTTGGCACAGCGATACCGGCACTAGCACAAGCAGCGCTAGCTGCAGCACTTTTGATGAAATCTCGTCGATTCATTTTTTCTCCTTAAAAGATTTAAACAAATTTAATAGATATTATCTTCATTAAACTTATTTACCCCTTATTTACATAGATAAAAATTTTGATAATCTTAAAATATAAAATTACATATTAGTTTAAGAAAATTTATATAAATAGCCCTTGATAAAAGAGATGATACGATAGTTTAAAGCAATTTTTTGCATATTTATGGGGATTTTACAAGTAAATCTTAAAAAAAATAAATTATAATTTTATTTAAATAGTTGAGTAGAAAAGTAACACATATAACAGGATGAAAATTATGTTTTATTTGGTAAATAGTGTAAATTTTATTAAATATCTTAATTATTTTTATAAATTAAATTTAAAGCCCTCCTCAAGCATAAACCTGGTGAGAGAGAGGACAAAAGAGAGATAAGGACAGCTTTTCTTCACTAGCTCGCAACTGCAAGCAGAGCGTAATTCAAGTCCTTTTATTCATCAACAAAGAAACAAAACTTTAAATTTTTTAAAAAAATATTTTTGCAAATTTTAAAACTCCATTCACTCGCAAGAATTGACTACTAAAATTTGGCTTCGCTTATCGCTTAGTTCAAATTTTAGAGCCGAAATTACTCGTTCATGAAATTTTAAAATTTGCAAAATAGCTTTATTAAATTTGTAAATTTCTTTTTTATTCAAATTATTCTAAAGGGAGACAAGGGGACTTGAATTACGAAGCCGTCCCCTTATCCCCCTTTTTAAATCCCCCAATCCCCTCGCACGTTAGAGGTGGCATGCAATTGTGCTAGAGCACTGCATGCATTTATGTTTAAGCTTTTTGATTATTAAATTTAAAGCAGTTAAATAAAAGATTAAATTTAAAAATATAATATATTAAACTCCAACCCAGCCTAAACCAGGTTGGAGTTTATGAAGATTTATGAAGCAGTTTGATTAAAATTTATTCTTCCTAACCTCTTCAACTATAGCTTTAGCCATCTCATCTACTTCTGATGTGACTTCATTTGCTTGGTTTGCAATTACAACATTCTCTTTTGTTAGATTATCTATTTGAGCAACTGATTGATTTATCATATTTATGCCTTCACTTTGCTCTTTTATTGATTCACTCATCTCATTTATTGATTGAGCTAGGACATTTGTATTTGCTTCTATCTCACCAAGTGATTTTTGAGTTCTCTCAGCTAGTTTTCTAACTTCATCAGCAACAACTGCAAATCCTCTGCCGTGTTCTCCTGCTCTGGCTGCTTCAATTGCAGCATTAAGAGCAAGTAAATTTGTTTGATCTGCTATATCTCTAATGATAGTTATGATGTTTTTAATTTCATCTGATTGTCTTATGACATCAGCTGTCTTTTGAGAGATGGCATTCATTGAGCTTGACATTTGTTCAACTGCAGCTGCAGATTCTTGAAGTGAGCTTGCTTGCGTGCTAGCACCTTGTGTAAGCTCTTTCATAGCCAAAGCCAAAGTTGTAGCCTTTTCTTCAAGCATCTTGGCATCATTTAAATTTGAGTTTAGCATAGTGCAAATTACTTCACCCATATTAGATACTCCAAGTATCATAGCCTTTAGATCAGCCTCTAGCTCTTCATTTATCTCGACCTTTGCTGTAAAGTCGTTTTTAGTATATGAGCTAAGAACGTTTGTTATGCCCTTTAAATTTGCTGAGATAGATGTAAAGAATTTATTTAGTAGCTCTTTTAGTTCATTTAGTGATGGGTTGTTTGGAGTTGAGCCTATCTTTGCTCCAAGGTTTCCTTTGATCATTAAATTTGCTACCTTATTTAGCTCATCTATCATAGTGCTATCTTTTTTGATGCCAGCTATGACTTTGTCGATGTTCTCATTTATCGCCTTGCTCATCTCACCAAATTCGTCATTTGATCTTACCTCTAGCTTGCTTGGTGCTTTTGCTTCGTAAGTTACAAATTTAAACACATCATCAAGCTTAGACTGAATGATTTTTATAGGGTTAAGAGACTTTTTAAGTAAGAAATAGACAAATGCTGAGAGGATAACTATAAATAGCACTGCTAGGATTAGCTGGATCTTTAGGAGAGGGATAGTATTTGATGTAAATACATCTTTTTGCATAGCCGAGATAGCTATCCAGCCACGATCATTTAGCTCGATAAAGTCAGCATATCTATCCTCGCCCTTTGTGTTTTTATAAGCAATTAGACCGTTTTCATTAAATTCTTTATTTTTGTATCTATTAATTAGACCTATCGTAGTTGGATTATCTTTGCCAACTAACTCTTTGTCAGGATGGATGATGATCTTGCCATCTTTATCTACTACGTAAGCATAACTATAATCAGTCTTGCTAATGTTCATGATCTCTTCACTGAGACTTGAAATATCAGCATTCATGGCAGCGACACCCTTATTGCCGATAGGTGCTGAGAACGCTATCATCATAGCGTTAGAACTTGATGATTTATAAGGATCAGAAAAAGTTGCTTTTGCGCCTTTTGCGATCTTATACCAGTCTCTTGTTCTTGGGTCGTAGCCATTGTCTTTTGGCATCTCATTTTTACCATTTGAGCGGTACATCGCACCATCGCTCTCGTATCCCACAAAAATTCTTTCTATCTCAGGCGATACGATAAGCTTGCCTGTGCTTAAAATTTCATTTATCTGGCTTCTGTCCTCTAGCTTTTCTAGCCTTTGGGCGATGCCATTTGCGGCATGTGTATTCTCGTCAAAAAATGTATTCATAGCGTTTTTTACATCTTTTAGAATTTGACGTTGAGATTGGATGACTAACTCGATGGTTTTGTTTTGGGCAGTGTAGTAACTAGCGGCTGACATAGCCACAAACGATATACATAGAGCAACTATTAGCATTAGTGCTATTTTATTGGTGATTGACTTCACACGAATTCCTTTACATATGATTTACATTGTCGCAATATCGGCTAGTTTAAAAAGAATTGTATAGCTGCTTAAGAAGTTTTTCTTTAAAAGTAAGAATTTCTGATCTAAAAGATAAATTTAAGGTCTATCTTTTATTAAATTTAAAAGATTTTCTCTGATATTTTCACTAGTTAAATTTGAAATTTCGCTGTAGAAATTCCCATCTTTATCTAGCAGATAGATAGAAGAGCTGTGAGCGACAGAGTAGCCCATAGCAGAGTTTTTAAGATGCACTTTTTGGTATTTTACACCGTAGTTTTTAGCGACTTTTGGCAGATCATTCATCTTTAGTCCGTCTGCATCTTTGTAGAAATTTTTTGCCATTAGGGTTAAATTTTCAGGCGTGTCACGCTCAGGATCAAGAGTGATGAAAAGTAGCTCAAAGTCATCTCTTTTTAGTTTATTTAGCTCATCGCCCACAAGAGAGAGCGTAGTAGGGCAGACATCGGGGCAGTAAAGATAACCAAAATATATCGCTTTATATTTGCCGTTATAGTTTTTAAGGCTCACTTCGCCATGCTCTGAAAGCGCCTTAAAATCATACTTGTTTGGCTTTATAAAAAGCATCGCAAGACCTGCGCATATTAAGATTATTATTAAGCCCCAAAGTGTCTTTTTCATCATTTGCCCTTACATTTTTAGATCAAGATCGACAAAAAATCCAGTATCCTTTTCGCCATCAAGCAGCTTAAATCTATACCTCATAAGATCGACCACGCAAGCACTTAGCACGACTTGTGCTATTAGATTATCGCCTCTTTGATCAAGCCTTGCCTTTATAGAACCCATGTTCATGTTTATGCCATCGATTACAAGGTTTGGATCTTTTAGCCCTAAATTTTTGCCATTAATGATCTTAAAGCCAAACGGCCTCATCGCAAAGATCGGTCTTGGCGAGATGTCTATCTTTAGCTTAACGCCATTAAATTTCACCTCGCAAGCATCTTTGTTTAGATCGCATTTTAGAGGATCAAGCGATGTATTTACATCGGCAAATTCAGGCGGATCCTCTTTGCTGACCATAAATTTATGACCTATCCAAAAAGCGCCTGCTACGATAAAGATGAGTGAAAAAAGGATTAGAATTTTTTTCATTATTTAAAGTTTTTGGTTACTCCGATATTATCAAGCTTGATGCTCTCGCCATTGCTAAATTTTAGCTCAAGATCAACCTTGTCACCATCTTTTATGGGCTTATTTAGATCCATAAGCATGATGTGAAGACCGCCAGGTGCTAGCTTAGTCTCGCCATTTTTTGGGATAACGGCGTCTTCAACCTGAACCATAGCCATCATGCCATTTTCCATCTTGTGAGTGTGGATTTCAGTGCTTTTACAAACACTTGAATGAACGCCAACTAGCTTTACATCGGCATTTGAAGCATTTTTGATATTCATGAAAATAGCGCTGTTGTTTGTGCCAGGCTTTGTGTCTCTTGCTCTGACATTTTCTAAGCTGATGTCAGCTGCCATTAGTGTTGAAGCTGCAAGCAATGCACCAAAAACAAGTTTTTTCATATTTTTTCCTTTGTGGTAAATTTAATAATTATTCTCACATTATACATATAAAGAAACTAAAATTCCCTTTAAAATTTAAAAATTGAAATTTTTTAGGTTATAATTACGCACTAAATTTTACTTTTTGGGACACTTCATTTGAAAAAGATACTACTTTTCTTCATCGCGTTAGCGCCTTGTCTTTTTGCCCAAAATTACGAAGAAATTTACTTAAAAAATGGCCCATCTGCTGTCATAGAAGCCATTGAAAAGAACATTTTAAGTAAGGACTACTGGCTAGAAAAGCTCAAAGACAAGGACGTTAGATACGGATATTACGACAACGAGATACTTCTAAGCGTGGTTGATAAGACTGATAAAGAGCTTGAAGTCATCTCTTATAAAGACGGCGTTACAAAAAAACTATTTAGCTCAAGCGTCATTGTTGGCAAAAACGGCGACAAACTACTTGAGGGTGATCTAAAAACGCCAGTTGGCGTCTATCAGCTCACACGTAGATTTACGCCAAATGACAGATATCTTGGACCTCTTGCTTTTTCTCTTTCATATCCAAATTTACTTGATAAACTTTCAAAACGCAATGGCAGCGGCATCTGGATACATGGCTATCCACTCGATGGTCAAAGGACAGATGAGCTAAAGACAAAAGGCTGCGTGGCTATGCAAAATGATATCTTGATGAAATTTGACGAAGTGATAGACCACAAAAAAACGCTCGCATTTATCTACGAGGACAAGCGCCCAGAAGCAAGCGTGAACGACATAGCAGTGATCATCTCTGGAATTCTTAACTGGAAAAAGACTTGGAGCGAGAGTGATATTGATAGCTATTTGAAATTTTATGATAAAGATTTTGAGCGATATGACGGCATGAGTTTAGAAAATTTTAAAAATATGAAACGAGCGATCTTTGCTAAAAAAGAGAAAAAACATATCGCTTTTTCAAATTTTCTCATCACGCCTTATCCAAACCTTAAAAATGACAAGCTCTTTCGCGTGAGTTTTTATGAGGATTACGCTGCTGATACGCATAAATTTGCAGGTCAAAAGACCCTTTATGTTAAGCTTTATGGCGATGAGATGAAAATTTTTATAGAGGAGTAGAAGTGGAAAAATCTCAAGAAGTAAAAGAGAAGATAGAGAAAATTTTAGAGGCGAGGTCTGCATTTTTTGCTGAGCTAGACCGCCAAGTACCAAAGAAAAATGGCACTGACGTCTTTGACTTTAGCAAGGTTAAAGAGGCTGATCTAAAAGAAATTTACGCTAAATTTTATGCATTTGACTACAACGTAAGAAAGCTCTTACCTGACGTTTATAAAGCTTATGATGTGAATTTCAATGTCTGAGATACGCCTAAACAAAGCAGCCTATATCCACAATCTAACTAAAATTTGTGACAAAGCTGGCGGAAAAGAAAAAGTGATCGTCGTGCTAAAAGATAACGCTTATGGGCACGGTGCGAGGCTTATAGCTAGCGAGGCCAAGAAATTTGGCATAAAAAACTGCGCCGTAAAGAGCGAATTTGAAGCAAATGAGATCGCTGATATCTTTGAAAATATCTTGATCCTCTCACACATCCCAACAGGCGATGAGAGCGCTAAATTTACCTACGCCATAAACGACATAGACGCACTTTTAAAGATAAAAGAAAATACAAAAATCAACCTCGCCATCGACACTGGCATGCATAGAAATGGGCTTGATATAAGCGAGCTTGATTATGCATTTGAAATTTTAGCTAGAAGAAATTTAGAGCTTCTTGGCGCTTATACGCACTTTCGCGCAAGCGATGAGCTAAATGCTGATTATTTCGTGCAAAGAGAAAACTTTAACGCCGGAAAAGCGAAAATTTTAGCTCTTTGCGATGAGTTTGGTATAAAAAAACCGATCTTTCACTCTCACAACTCAGCAGCCCTTGAAAGAGCTAGCGCGGTTGAAGATGAGATGGTGCGCGTGGGCATCGCTCAGTATGGATATGCTCAGTTTAATGGCTCTTTAAATTTAAAGCCAGTGCTTTCACTTTGGGCAAAGCGCGTTAGTAGGCGGGTTTTAAAAAGTGGTCAAAGCGTGGGATATGGGGCTAAATTTATAGCAAAAGATGATATAAACGTCGCCACTTACGACCTTGGATATGGCGATGGACTACTAAGATACAATGGACTTGGCGAGCTAAGGCTTGCAAATGGCGAGATGGTACTTGGTAAAATTTCGATGGATAGTTTTAGCTGTAAAGATAGTGGCGAGTGGGTCTGCGTCTTTGAGGATGCAAATGTCTGGGCTAACTTTTTTGGCACGATAAACTACGACATCTTGGTCAAACTCTCACCAAATATCACTAGAAAATTTATATAAAGGTAATATGTGAAAAAGATCGTTTTATTAGCTCTTGCAAGCCTTGCTTTTGGTGTGCAAGAGAGTGAGTTTAAAGTCTATGAGCAGATACTAAATCAGCTTGATACAAAGCAGATCCCAGCCTTTGTCGTCCAAACTGCAAAGCCAAATTTACCAAGCAGGGTCGATGAGATGATCACGCTAAAAGATGTAAGCAGTGACGGACTAAACATACATGGCGAGTTTGTCTTAAATGAGACCAAGACAAAGAAGCTAAAAGGCTATAACAAGGCTCAAATTTCGGCTTTAAAAGATGAATTTTATCAAAACGGAAAAGAGGCGCTTTGTAACTCAGGTATGGCAAGAGCTGCGCTAAATCGCGGCATCACGCTAAGTGGTAGCTATGGCTTTGAGGGCAGACATCTTTTTGATTTGAAGCTGGATAAGAGTAGTTGCGAGTAGCCCTTTTTGCTCTGGTTTTTTGCTCGCTTGCTCTGGCTCTTACGCCAGATATGGCGGCGAAAAATCACGCAACATACTACAAAAAAAAGCTCCCATTTATCTGTACGCCTACGCTAACGCTTAATGATATCTTAAACGTGGGCGATACGCTCATCTATAGATACGCCGTCAAACACGCAAGAAAGCAAGAGATCAAAAGGCTTGAAGAAAAAGAACTTTTGGAATTTATCGAAGCTATAAAAAAAGAGAATTTAAGAACCGCCTGCAAGGATAAAGAAATCTTAAATATGCTAAGCATCGGCGTTAGCTTGGATGAAATTTTCTACTCAGAAAACGGCGAACTAATCTTTGAATACACGATAAAAGATGAAGATTGCAAGAGAGTGCAGTGAAATTTGGGGTTAAATTTTAGTTTTTGGGTTTTAAATGTGACTTTTTGCAAATTTTAAATCCTGCTTGTTTGCTTTAATAAATCACTAAATTTAGAGCCGAAATTACTCGCTCATGAAATTTTTTAATTTAAGGTAGGCTTTTTAGAATAAACCGCATGCAGTGCGTCAGCACTGTTGCATGCCCCTCTAACGTGCGAGGGGTTTAGGGGATTTAAAAAGGGGGATAAGGGGACGGCTTCGTAATTTAAGTCCCCTTGTCCCCCTTTTGAATAAAAAGAAATTTACAAATTTAATAAAGCTATTTTGCAAATTTTAAAATTCCATTCACTCGCAAGAGTTGGCTACTGATTTTAGGTTTCGCAAAGCTCTCCACTAAAATCAGAGCCGAAATCACTCGTTCATGAAATTTAAAATTTAAAGACAAAAAGAAGATTAGCCCAAATTTGCTAAGGGCTAAATCTACATACCTCTTTTTATCTCTTGCTCTAGTCTTTGAAGCTCGGCGATCCTGTCGCTAGTGCTAGGATGCGTTCTAAAAAGCACGCCAAGCTTGCTAGTTAGCGAGCCAAATGGATTTACGATAAACATATGAGCGCTTTGCTCGCTTGCATTTTGCATGACGTAAGAATTTGAGTAGTTTTCAAGCTTTCTTAGTGCGCTGGCTAGCCACTCTGGGTGCCCTGTGAGATAGGCTGCGCCTTTGTCCGCCTTGTACTCGCGCTCCCTTGAGATCGCCATTTGGATGATCGTAGCAGCTAGAGGCATCACAACGGCGATGATTAGCATAATTACTGGGTTGGCGTTTCTTTGTGAGTTTTGATTTTGACCGGCTACGGTGCCTATCTTGGCGAAATTTGCGACCATTGCGATAGCCCCAGCTAGTATGGCAGCGACTGAGCCAGTTAGGATGTCATAGTGCCTTACGTGGCTTAGCTCGTGAGCTAGCACGCCCTCGATCTCGTTTTCATTTAAAATTTTTAAAAGCCCCTCGGTTACTGCGACGGCTGCATGGCTTGGGTTGCGGCCTGTGGCAAAGGCATTTGGTACCTCTTCTGGGATGATGTAAATTTTTGGCATCGGCAAATTCGCCTTTTGTGTGAGGCGAGAGACGATCTCGTAAAGGCCGTGAGCGTTGCTCTCATCGACCGGGATGGCGTTATATCTTTTTAGCACGAGCTTGTCGCTGAAAAAGTAAGAAAATAGGTTCATACCAGCTGCCATCAAAAAGGCGATCATCATGCCTTGTTCGCCGCCCACGTAGCCGCCAACAGCGATAAAAACTAGCATTAAAGCAACCATTAAAAAAGCGGTTTTGAAAATTTCCATTTTTGTCCTTATTCTTTTATAGCATTTGGCAGGATCGCTGCGTCGATCTCAAATTCCGCAAGCTCGCAAAGGCTTGTTTCACTCTCTACCAAAACAGCGATAAGCGCGTCAAATAGGTAGTTTTGCGCAACTTTTGCCAGATCTTTTGCTAGCGTAATATCGGCAATAATAAATTTTGCTCCAGCGGCGTTTGCAACTATCGCTTCGTTTAAATTTGATACAAAGACGCTAAAGCTTGCTCCAGCTTCTAGCGCTTTTTTTATCAAATTTCTATCAAATTTAAAGAGATTTTGCCTGCTGTTTGAAATTTCATCTTCGCTTTTGCAAAGAAATAGCGGTTCAAATTTGATCAGCTCATCACCCAAAATTTTCATCTCTCGCCCTTTATGCACTCTTTACAGATGTATTTTCCGTCCCTTAGCACCATTTGGTCGATGTCGCTAAAGACACCACATTTGCTGCACTCTTCGAAGTTGCTGGTGCTTATCTTGTCGCTTTTTTTTCTATTTTTAAAAAATATGATGTAAATCGCAACCAAAATCGCTACAAAAAGCAAGTATTTCAACGTATCTCCCCTTGGTTTTTGAGATTAAAATATATGTAGTTTCTGTTTTTATCATTATAAATTTGTGCGTCGATGCCTGAAATTTCATCCATGACGCTTGAGCCCTTGTAGATGAGAAATTTGGTGTTTTCATCATAAAATCCCTCACAAATTTTTATAAGCTCTTTTGTCTTGCTAAGCGCCCTTGAGGTAATGAGATCAGCTGTAAATTTATCTGCAAGCTCGATCTTTTGGCTATGAACTTCTAAATTTTCTATGCCAAGCTCGATCTTAGCGTAGCTTAGAAATGATGACTTTTTGGCTATCGGCTCAAAAAGATGCCACTTCGTTTGAGGCATCGCAAGGGCTAAAAATATCGCTGGAAAGCCAGCTCCACTGCCCACATCGATCGCCGTTTTGGCACTTAGGTCAAAAACTTCAAGCGGTTTTATGCTATCAAGCACCTGCTCGCTTATATCTTTATAGTTGCTTAAGCTATGAACCTTGTTAAATTTAGCAAAAATTTGAGCGTAAGCCTTTACTTTTTCGTCAAATTCTGCTGGCAAGCAAAGCTCATTTTTCATCACAAGATGTGCCCCATTTGCTCTTTTTTTACTTTCAAGTAGCCTTCGTTAAATTTATTTGGTTTGATGACGATAGGCACGCGTTTTACGATCTTTACTGAGCTTAGTCCGTGAAGTTTTAAAGGATTATTTGTGAGTAAATTTACCTCTTTTATGCCGTAGTGATTTAGGATAAAATCAACCACTTCGTAAGTCCTCTCATCAGCCTTAAAACCTAGCTGGTGATTGGCTTCAATGGTGTCAAAGCCCTTGTCTTGGAGGCTATAAGCGTTTATCTTGTTTAAAAGCCCGATATTTCTGCCCTCTTGACGCAGGTAGATGACCATACCGCCATTTTCTTCGATATATTTTAGGCTCGCTTCAAGCTGGTCGCGGCAGTCGCACTTTAGGCTTCCGATCGCATCGCCAGTTAGGCATTCGGAGTGAATTCTAAGATTTACTACTTCACTTAATGGCTCTTTGTAGATCACGAGGTGCTCTTTTGCCCCTTCTTTGAAGGCTTGAACCTTATAAGTGCCAAATCTTGAGGGTAGATTTGCGGCGTTTGAAATTTCTATTTTCATTTTAAATTTACTCCAACTGTGCTAAACTAGCTAAAAATCACGCATTTTAACAAAGAAAAGGCAAAAATATGTTTAAACGTTTTAGAAGATTAAGAATAAATCCAGCTTTAAGAGACATGGTAAGAGAGACTAGCCTTAGCGTAAATGACTTCATCTATCCGCTCTTTGTGGTCGAGGGCAAAGGCGTTAAAAACGAGATCGCTTCGATGCCGGGCGTCTATCAAATGAGTATCGATGAAATTTTAAAAGAGTGCGAAGAGATAGTAAATTTAGGCATAAAATCGATCATTTTATTTGGCATACCAAGCCTAAAAGATAGCGTTGGCAGCGACGCACTAAGTAGCGACGGCATCATCGCAACTGCGCTTCGTGCCATAAAAGATAAATTTCCAAATTTAGTAGTCGTCACCGATCTTTGCTTTTGCGAATACACAGACCACGGCCACTGCGGCATAATCGACCATGTGCATAACACCATCGACAACGATGCCACACTTGAAATTTCAGCTAAACAAGCTTTGATACACGCTCAAAATGGCGCCGACATGATCGCACCAAGCGGCATGATGGATGGCATAATTGCAACGCTAAGAGAGACACTTGATAGCAATGGCTTTGAGAATTTACCAGTGATGGCGTACTCGACTAAATTTGCCTCAGCTTACTACGGACCATTTCGTGACGTGGCGCAAAGCGCACCAAGCTTTGGCGATAGAAAGAGCTACCAAATGGACAGCGCAAACCGCTTGGAGGCGATCAACGAGAGCTTGCAAGACGAAGCGCAAGGCGCTGATATCTTGATGGTAAAGCCAGCGCTTGCCTATCTTGACATCGTTAGAGAGCTTAGGAATTTGACACTTCTGCCACTTTGCGTCTATAACGTAAGTGGCGAGTACGCACTGCTAAAAGCTGGCGCAAAAGCTGGTATCATCGACTATGAGCGCGTCATGATGGAGACATTAATCGGCTTTAAAAGAGCAGGGGCAAATTTGATCATCACCTATCACGCAAAAGAAGCGGCTAAAATTTTAAGGGGCTAAGATGAGGCACTTTTTGACGCTAAATGACTTTAGCAAAGATGAAATCGAGCAGATGATAAATTTAGCCCGCAAGATCAAAAAAGAGGCGAAAGCTAGAGAATTTAAGCCATATCTTAAAGATCAAAAGCTTGCGATGATATTTGAAAAAAGCTCAACTAGGACTAGAGTGAGCTTTGATGTGGGCATGCACGAGCTTGGCGGATACGCGCTATTTTTAAGCAAAAATGATATACAAATAGGCCGCGGCGAGCCAATCCGTGACACCGCTAGAGTGATAAGCAGGATGTGTGACATGGCGATGCTTAGGGTTGATAAGCACGAGACGCTAGAAGAATTTGCTAAATTTTCAAGCGTGCCAGTGATAAACGGCTTAAGCGATAAATTTCACCCAGTGCAGCTCATGGCAGACTATCTAACTATGCTTGAATTCAGCGCAGGCGAGAAGGTCGCATACGTAGGGGATGGCAACAACATGACTCACTCGTGGCTCATGCTAGCAAGCAAGCTTGGCCTTGAGCTAAGAGTCGCTACGCCAAAAGGCTATGAGGCGGACGCTGAAATTTTAAAAATAGCTAATGAAAACGCAAAAATTTCAGGTGCGAAAATTTTTATCACAAATGATATAAAAGAAGCGGTAGATGGTGCCGATGTAGTGACTACGGACACTTGGGTATCGATGGGGCAAGAGGCCGAGAAAGAAAAAAGGCTAAAAGACTTTGCTGGATACTGCGTGGATGAAAATTTGATGAGCTTAGCTAAAAAAGACGCGATATTTTTGCACTGTTTGCCAGCTTACAGAGGCTACGAGGTGAGCGAAGCGGTCTTTGAGAGGCACGCGGATGAAATTTTTAACGAGGCGGAAAATAGACTTCATGCCCAAAAAGGCGTGATGGTCTGGTTAGACGAGAGAAGAATATGAGTGAAGAGAAAAATATATATGATGAGATAGATGAGATCGGTAATAACCTTGGGCTAAGTAACCCTGAAAAAACGGTCTTTGAGATAGTTTCAACGAAAAATCCAAACGAGCATATCTTAAATTTAAAAAGTGGCTCATGGGACTCGAAAGAGCCGTGGTTTGGCATTGATGAAAATCAAAATTTACACACGGTCATTTCAGTACAATCGCTCTCAGCTTTGATAGAGGCTTTAAAAGAGACGCAAAAAGAGAATTTTGACCTGAGGCTTGAAAAGACGATCTGGCAAAATATCCCAGTTGATTTTAGCGATGTTTGGGTGGTTGCGATGGATGAGATCAAGAAGATCGCTCACGATAAAAAGAGCAGGCAGTTTAACATAGATCTTGAAAAATTAGTAAAAAATATAAAAAAAGAGCATCCAAATTTATTTGTAGATATAAAAGAGATGATCCAAATGGCAAGGAGCAGGGCAGATGATTGATTTTAGTGCGTATGTGAAGTATTCAAGGCCAGGGCCAAGATATACGAGCTATCCGACAGCACCGGAGTTTAGTGATAAATTTAGCTATGAGGCTTACGTAAAAGAGCTTGAAAACCGCGATAAAAAAAGGCCACTTTCGCTTTATTTACACTTGCCATTTTGTAGGAGCGCTTGCTATTTTTGTGGCTGTAACGTCATCTACACGAGCAAAGAGGACCGCAAAGAGAGATATATAAGATATATAGAAAAAGAGCTTGAAATTTTAGCTCGACACCTAGATACAAGCACCGAGGTCTTGCAGATGCACTTTGGTGGCGGCACACCGACATTTTACAATGCCGAACAACTTGATGAGATCATCAAACTTATCAAGGCTAAATTTAAAAATTTCTCAAAAGAGGCTGAGATAAGCTGCGAGATAGACCCGAGATTTTTGACAAACGAGCAGCTTGATGTGCTCATATCTCACGGCTTTAACCGCATAAGCTACGGCGTGCAAGACTTTGATGAGAAGGTGCAAAAAGAAATTCACCGAATTCAGCCTTATGAGATCACTCAAAATGCCGTAAAAATGGCTAGAGAAAAGGGCATAAAATCAATCAATATGGACCTGATCTACGGCCTACCATATCAAAGTCTGGAGAGCTTTAAAAAGACGCTTGAGCTTGCTCTTACGCTTGATCCTGATAGGCTCGCAGTATTTAACTACGCTCACGTGCCATGGATAAAAAAGTCGATGCGTAAATTCGATGAGACAACCCTGCCAAGTCCAGAAGTGAAGCTTGAAATTTTAAAATTTACAGCTGAGTTTTTAACTAAAAATGGCTACAAGATGATAGGAATGGATCACTTTGCAAAGCCAAATGATGAGCTTTTTGGCGCTTTGGCAAATGGCACTTTGCATAGAAATTTCCAAGGCTATACGACAAAGGGCGGCGCTGATCTTATTGGTATTGGTGTGACAAGCATCGGCGAGTGTAAAAGACACTACGCGCAAAATCACAAAGATATGGATGAGTACGAAAAGGCGATCGATAGCGGAAAGTTGCCATACGCAAAGGGAATTTATCTGAGCGATGAAGATTTGCTTAGAAAAAGTGTGATCATGAGTTTGATGAGCAATTTTGGGCTTAATATCAAGGCAGTCGAGGATGAATTTCATATAAATTTCTTTGAACATTTCAAAAATGAGCTTGAAGAGCTAAAGAATTTAAGTGAATTTGTCGATGTTACGACAGATAAGATCAGCGTAAATGAGACAGGAACGCTGATAATACGAAATATTGCAATGTGTTTTGATGAGTATCTTAAGAAAATTCCTGAAAATTTAAGGCGATTTTCTAAGACGATATAAAAATTATTTTTTTGTCATAAGGTATTTAAAATACGTTTAATATTTCTTGGTGTATAATTCGCACTAAAAGTCGAGCCAAAGCTTGACAATAAAAAGGTAAAAGGATCTAGTTATGAAAAAGATGTTAGCAATTAGTGCTTTGGCCGCAGCAACGTTGCTGTCTGCTCAAGATGTCCCTTACAGGATTTTTCTAGCTTCATTCGCTCAAGATGATAGCGCTGCTAGAATCGATAGTGCTGTTAGCAAAGTAAACAGCAAAATATCAGATAGCAGACTAACTACTGGCGTTTATGAAGTTGGTGGAAGAAAGTTTTTATATGTTGATACAACTCCAGTTTCTGAAAATGAAGCTAATGAGTTGTTGGCTAAAGTTCAAAATGAGTCAGGTTATAAAGATGCTTTAATGAGAGCTAAGTCACCTGTAACAAATGCTCAGTCAGCTAAAAAATCTAATATAGAGCAAACTATATCAGCAGAGCCTAAAGCAGCAGCTACAACACAAGCTGATGATAGCGTATTGACTTTGGATCAAGTTGTAAAAACTATTTTAAATGAAAACCCAAGCTTAAAAGCTACAGAATTTAACTACTTACAAGTAGGCAAAGATCTAAAAATAGCTAAAAATGCTTACTATCCAACACTTGATGCAGCTGCTAGAGTAGGATATGAGAGAAAACGTCTTGATGATGGCATCTCAACAAGAAGAGGCGATGGCAGAGTATCTGGCGCATCTTTAACTTTGGTTGAAAACCTTTATAATGGTGGCGCTGATAAAAACAGAATCAACTCTCAAAGCGCAAGACTTGACTCAGCTGCTTACACAGTGGCTCAAGCTGCAGATAGACTAACACTAAGCGCTGCAAATGCTTACCTACAAGTTCTTCAAACAAAGAGAATTCTTGACATTGAAGAAGAAAATGTAAAAAGCCATGAAGAAATTTATAGCCAAATCAAAGATAGAGCAAGATCAGGTTACGGCGTAGCTTCTGAAGAGAGACAAGCTGGATCACGTTATACTTTGGCTCAATCAAACTATATAGCTGCAAAAAATAACTATGAAGACGCACTTTCTACATTTGAAAAACTATATGGAAGAAAAGTTGCTGCTAAAAACCTAGTAATGCCTGAATTTAACCTGCCATTACCAAGCACTAAAGAGGCTGTTTATGATAAAGCTGTTCTTTGCAACCCAACACTTCTAGTTCAAAGATCAAACATCGCTATGGCAGAGTCTGTTGTAAAAGAGAAAAATGCACCATTCTTACCAAAACTAGATCTTGTTGTGTCAGGTGCTTATGATCATTCAAATGTTTTATATGATGATTATGAAGAGCAAACATTTGATGCTCTTTTAAGACTAAACTATAACCTTTACAACAAAGGTAACGATAAGCTAGATAAAGAGAAGAGCCAACTTGCTGTCCAACAAGAGCAACAAACTATGGATAACCTTGTAAGAGAGCTTAAAGAGTCTTTAGAATTCTCATGGCAAAACTATGTTCTTAACCAAGAGAAAATGGGATATCTAAATCAACACGTTGAATATGCAAAAGCTACACTTGATGCTTACCAAGATGAGTTTAGAATCGGTCGCCGCGACCTTATCAACCTACTTGATGCAGAAAACGAGTACAATACTGCTTTAAAAGAGATCGCTACAACTGAGACTGCACTATCTTATGCAAAATATAGATTGCTAGATAACATGGGTATGGTTTCAGATAGTTTTGAGCCAGGCTTTGCTAAGAGATATATTCAAGGCGCTTGCAGTATTCAAAACGACTTAAGATAAAAATTTAAAAAGTGATGACCATGAGGGTCAAAGCAAAATTCTGGACGCTTACTTTAAGCGTCCTTTTTTCGTTATTAGCATTAAATGCTGTTGGGGATTTTGTAAAACAAACAACGATAGCAAAGGTGGCTAAAATTTATGGAGAAGATGCAAGAAGAAGGGCATCGGCATTAAATTCTTTAATGACTTCATTGCAAGATGCAACCGAACAAGAGAAATTAATAAAAGTAAATGATTTTTTTAACTCTTTTAGGTGGGTTGATGATATGCAACTTTGGCACAAAAAAGATTACTGGGCTACCAGAATGGAATTTGTAGGAAAAGGCGCTGGTGACTGCGAAGACTACGTTATCGCAAAGTATTTCACCCTAAAGCAACTTGGAATTCCAACTCAAAAATTATACTTCACATACGTTAAAGCCTTAAGATACAACCAAGCACATATGGTTTTGGCATATTATGATACACCAAAGTCTATTCCATTAATTTTAGACAATATAAATGGTAAAATAAAAATCGCAACTCAAAGAACAGACCTAGTGCCAGTTTATAGTTTCAACGGTGATTCGCTATACTTGGCAAAACAAGAAGGTCTTGGTCAGGCAATACCAGGTGGAAATCAAAAACAAAATCCTAAGTGGATGGAACTAATAGATAGGATAGGAAAAGAGGATTTATGACGCTATTTAAACAGATTATGATCGCTGTGATAGCTTTTGGCATCATGATTTTTATGGCTGTTGGCTACTTAAATTTTAAGAGCCTAAATGGATACATCAACGACCAGCTCGGTGAAAACGCAAGGCACACAGCAAACTCGCTCGGACTTGCTCTTAAGCCTATAGTTGATCCTGAGGATATGTCTTTGGCTCAAACGATGATAAATTCTATGTTTGATAGCGGCAGATACAAGCTCATTAAACTTGAAGACGTAGATGGTAAGGTGCTTATAGAAAATTCTCAACAAACTATCGTCAAAGATATCCCTGAGTGGTTTTACAAGATCGCTAAATTTGAAGCTCCTGTTGCAACTAGCGAGATCATGACTGGCTGGGCTAAATTTGGCACACTCTATGTTCAAGGCAGCACAGCACTTGCTTACAATGAGCTTTATTCAAACTCAAAAAATATTTTTAACTTTCTAGCTTTAATGATCATCATCGCTCTTGTCGTGGCGTTTTTCGCTCTTAAGGCGATATTTAGACCACTTGTTAAGGTGCAAGATCAAGCTGAAGCGATACTTGATAATAAATTTATCATCCAAAAGAGAATTCCATTCACAACCGACCTGAAAAAGATGGTGCTCGCCATGAACTCGATGGTTAGCAAGGTTCAAGACATATTTGAAAGAGAGGCCGCAACACTTAGCAAGTATCAAGAGCTTTTATATAAAGACTCTATGAGCGGCACTTACAATAGAAGATTTTTTCAAACTAAATTTAGTGAGTATTTGGCAAGTGAAGAGTATTCAAGCGGTGTTGCATCACTTGTTAGCTTTAAGGATCTTGCTGGGCTAAAAGGCGTTCTTGGCTTTGAAAAATGGCAAAGCGTTATCATTAAAATAGCTCAAATTTTACAAGAAAAATCTACCGAAAATGACCAAAATGCGATCGTTGCAAGGCTAAATGACAACGATTTTATCTTGCTTTCTTACGGTAAAAACCCATCAAATTTCTCAGCTTTAGACGATAAGATCATGGCTGAGTTTAAAAAACTCTATGCAAATTTCTCTATAAATGATAGTGAATGTCCAGTCAATGCTGCTATTGTCGAGTATTCGCCAAGCACTGACATGAGGACACTACTTACATCTGCTGACGTTACTTTAGCTAGTGCAAGACTGGCTGGCTGCTTTGCTTGCAAGGAATTTAATGCAAATCAAAACACCCTAGTCATCGGCAAAGAGAAATACAAAGAGCTTATCTTTGACTCTATAAAAGAGGATAAATTTAAATTTGCAGCTCAAAAAGTAGTTGGTTTTGATTCAAACTTTGAGCAGTATGAACTTTATCTAAGGCTCGTTGATAGCGAGGGCAAATGGCGTATGGCATCATATTTTATGCCAATGGTAAATGAGCTAAATTTAGGTGCGATGCTTGATCTTCATATCCTAAATAGAATCGCTAGAATTTTGCCTGAAAATATCTTGCCTCAAGGAAGCTTGGCGATAAATTTAGGAAAAGAGATATTAAGCTCGGATGAAAATTTCTCAAAACTTGAGGCCACACTTAAAAAAATCGCTCAAATTTCAAAATCGAAAAACTATATAGAAATTCCAAACAAAGACGATATTAGTATCGAAAGTATAGTTAGACTTACTAAAAAATTAAAAGAACTCGGCTTTGGTTTTGGATTTGATCACTTTGAACTCAGCGCAAAAGGCATTGAGAAGCTAAAAGAATTTAATCCAGACTACGTAAAGATCCAGTCAAGCGTCTTAATCGACTTTTTAAGTGATAAATCAGGAGCAAACACAAAACAATCACTAGATGTTGTTTTAAGCTCAAAAGATATCATTTTGATTGCTATCGGTGTTGAGAGTGAAGAGCAAAAGAGTAAGCTAATTGAGCTTGGCATTAAAAATATGCAAGGAATTTACATAGATGAAATCAAAAATATTGGATGATAGATGCATAGCGATAAGATAAAAGACGAACTGCTTCAATGTTTGGTGATCTTTACTAAACTTCATAACAACCCATATAGTGCCGATGCTTTGACTATTGGCCTACCTGTAAAAGATGGCGAAGAGATCGAGCTTTTTTCACTAAAGAGCTCGAAGTCTTTATTTTCTCGTGCAGCTTCACGTGCTGGCTTTGCATCGACTCTTGTCAGAAAAGACCTTGATCAAATTTCGCCTTTAGTTTTGCCTTGTATCTTGATGCTTAGAGGCAAAAAAGCGTGCATCTTGCAATCTTTCAGCGAAGACAAAAAGATGGCAAACATCATCACGCCTGACCTTTCAACTGGTACTAGCACGATAGAAACAAGCAAACTAAAAGATGAGTATCTAGGCTATGCTTACTACCTAAAACGTGAATTTGTCCCAGAAGATACAAGCTCGACAAAGCTTATTGACGCTGGTAATGACCACTGGTTTTGGGGCACTTTAAAGCGCTCTAAGAAAATTTACTTTGACGTCGTGATAGCAAGCTTTATCATAAACTTATTTGTCCTTGCAAGCCCGCTCTTTACGATGAACGTCTATGACCGCGTTGTGCCAAATAATGCAGTTGAGACACTTTGGGTTCTAGCGCTTGGCGTGAGCGTCGTTTATGGTATCGATCTATTTTTAAAATTTGTTCGTTCATATTTTCTTGAGATCGCAGGTAAGAAGAGCGATATCATTATGAGCTCTATCTTATTTGAGCGCGTCATGGATATGAAATTTAGCAATAAGCCAAAGTCGGTTGGTTCATTTGCTAGCAACTTAAAAGAATTTGACACAGTTAGAAATTTCTTCTCATCTGCGTCGCTTGCTGCCATTGTGGATCTACCATTTGCGTTAATCTTCTTGATAGTTACTTATTTTATTGGAAGCTACCTTGTGCTTGTGCCTATCGTTATCATGATAGCTATTTTGTGCTACACATTTTTTATAAAAGACCCACTTCAAAATGCGATCAAAAGCACATTTGAGGCTTCAGCTATGAAAAATGGAATTTTGATAGAGAGCCTTAGCAGCTTGGAGACCATTAAAACTCTTGGTGCTAGCGGTCACGTGCAGTGGAACTGGGAAGAGGCGACTGGCGAGATAGCAAACAGAAGTATCAAATCAAAAATAATCACCACTTCGATCACGACAGTTACGTCGTTTTTGGTGCAGTTAAATACTATCGCTATCATCGTTCTTGGCGTTTATATGATACAAGATACGCACCTTACTATGGGTGGTTTGATCGCTGCTGTTATGCTTAGCTCTCGTGCGATCGCTCCTATGGGTCAAGTAGCCTCACTAGCTGCAAATTTCGAGCAGACAAAGACAGCTTATCAAAGCCTTAGTAAGATCATGCAGATGCCAGTTGAAAGACCTGAGGGCAAGAAATTTGTTAGAAGAAATTCTTTTGACGGTAAGATAGAATTTAAAAACGTTAGCTTTACATATCCAGATACTACAAAAGGCTCACTTGATAGGATAAATTTTGTCATCCAGCCAGGCGAGAAAGTAGGCATCATCGGTAGAAATGGCTCTGGTAAGACAACCTTACAAAAAATAATCCTAGGTCTTTACGCACCGACTGAAGGTTCAGTGCTAATTGATGGCATAGATATCAACCAGATAGACCCAGCTGACCTTAGAAGAAATATCGGCTACGTGCCACAAGATGTTGTGCTATTTAAAGGAACGGTTAGAGAAAATATCGTTCAAAAAGCTCCATATGTCGATGATATGCAGATCATTAAAGCTGCTAAGGTAAGTGGCGTCGATGAATATGTCAATGCCCATCCACTTGGTTTTGATATGCCAGTATTTGAAAGAGGTGATGGTATTAGCGGCGGTCAGCGTCAAAGTATAGCTGTGGCTAGGGCGTTTTTGCTAGATAGTCCTATCATCTTGCTTGACGAGCCTACAAATTCACTGGACAATACAGTTGAGAGCAAGCTAAAAGCAAATTTAAAGGTAAATACCGTAAATAAAACTATGATTTTAGTAACTCACAGAACATCGATGCTTGATCTTGTTGATAGGCTCATAGTGATGGATAACGGCAAAATTTTACTAGATGGTCCAAGAGACGAAGTTTTAGCTAGACTTAGTGGGAAGTGATTATGCAAGAAGATATAAAAAATCAACAAAATGAAAATTTAAAGCCAGACGAAAAGCCAGTTCAAAAAAGCGACATAAAAGATCAAGAGAGCGCTGGAGATCAAATTTTAAATAGCGTAGATGGCATCAAGTCAAACATCCAAGCAAAAAACTACGATGCTTATGACTTGAAATTTATGTCAAGCCTCTCAGAAGCAGTTTTGGCAAAAGCTCCATCAACCTCAAAAAAGATACTTTATGCAGTTAGCATAACTGTATTTTGGCTACTTATTTGGGCTTCGTGGGCGCAGATAGATGAGATAACAAGAGGTAGCGGCAAGATCATCCCATCAGGCAAAAACCAAGCGATACAAAACCTTGAGGGCGGTATCGTGGATCAAATTTTTGTAAAAGAGGGCGATGAGGTTAAAAAAGATCAAATTTTAATCAGACTTGATAATAAAAATTTTACAAGTAGCTACGGCGAGTCAAAGCTAAGACTTGATGAGCTTCAGGCTAAATTTATGAGGCTTGATGCTGAAGCAAATGATAAAGAATTTGATTATAACGAAACAAGAGATGCCAACAATAGCAAGGCCGTAAGATACGAGATAAGCTTGCATAACTCAAACATCGATCACTTAAATGAACAAATAGGAATTCTAACAGAACAGATCCATCAGCGCCAAAGTGAGCTAAATGAGCTTAGAAATAAAATTTCTCAAACTCAAAACAGCTATAACCTTGTTTTAAAAGAAAAAGCGATCATGGAGCCTATCTTTAAAAAAGGTCTTGTTAGTGAGGTCGAGTATATCCAGCTTCAAAGACGTGTAAATGACCTAAAGGGCGAGCTTGACGCATCTGTGCTTGCCGTGCCAAGGGTCGAATCAACCATAAAAGAGGCGAAAAATAAGATAGAAGAGGCAAAGCTGGCGTTTAAAAATAATGCAAAAAAAGAGCTAAACGAAGTCTCTGCTGAGATCGCAAGGATAAACGAGTCGCAAATCAGCCTAAGCGACAGGGTTGAAAGAACTTACGTAAGATCTCCGGTAAATGGTATCGTTAGTAAGATGATGGTGCATACAGTTTCTGGCGTCATCAAGCCAGGTGAAAATATCGCTGAGATCGTCCCACTAGAAGATAAACTCATCGCTGAGGTAAAGGTTAAGCCAGCTGACGTTGCGTTTTTGAGACCTGGACTTGATACGATGGTTAAATTTACGGCGTATGATTTTAGTATTTATGGCGGTTTAAAAGGCAAAGTAACGCAGATCAGTGCCGATACCGAGACAAATGAAAAAACAGGCGAGAGCTACTATCTAGTCAGGATAGAAACTGAGAAAAACTATCTGGGTAGCGAAGAGAAGCCACTTAGGATCAAGGTTGGTATGATAGTTTCAGCTGATATCATCACTGGTAAAAAGACGATACTTGACTATCTGCTAAAACCTATCTTAAAAGCAAAACAAAACGCTTTAACGGAGCGATAATGCAAAAGTCAGCTAGCTTTGAACGAAATTTTAACGAATATCAAATTTCAAGAGCAAAGTTGGCTGATGAATTTGTCATTGTAAATGATGGCAAAATATGCGATCTAATCGGAAGAGAGGTTGTTAAATTTCTCTTTAAAGACTGTGAAAAAAGCTTTGATGAGGTGATAAATTTAAAAAGAGAAGAGCATATCAGCTTAGCTGGGCTAAAGATAGAAGATGAGCTAGTAAGCAGCATTAAAATATCAATTAGTGGCTACGATGAAAGTAGCGATAGCTTGGACTTTGATCTAAATTTACTATCTCTTAGCGTGCCATATAGATACGCTATATCAAATGGTTGTTTTGAGATGAGTATCTTTTTAAAAGAAGACAAAGAAGTGGTTGAGAAATTTTTATCCACTTTTAGTTATAAATTTGAGGCAAATAGTGGCAAGGAGCGCCACTTGATCGTTTTCGTAAATGAGTCAAAAATTTACGAGCAAACCTATATGTGATATAAGGAAATATGGTTATGAATGTGGTTTTTTTTACTCAAAATGGTTCGCTTAATAATCTTTGGCGAGGGTATTTTTCAGATGACGATGTGAAATTTACTCACAATAAAAAGGATTTTTTTGCAAATTTAAACGACGAGGTTGATATCGTCGGTATCGATACAAATGCTTTTAAAGATAGCCTTGATGAAAATATTAAAACCATTCATGAAAGTTTTCCAAATATAAAATGTCTAATCCTTGCAAACGAACCAAAATTTAGCGAAGGCAAGCACCTGCTGACTCTTGGTGTCAAAGGATATGCAAACTCACACATGAGAAAAACTCACTTTGAAGATGCCTTTGAGACGATTTTAAATGGCAAAGTTTGGCTTTATCCAGAATTTATCCAAGCGATGATCGGAGAGCTAACTGGCTCATATATAAATAATGAAAGTGAGACTTTGGAGAAAAAGTCTGATCTAAGCGAGCTTAGCTCACGTGAAAAAGAGATCGCAAACTTAATCTATCAAGGTCTAACAAACAATGAAATTTCAGAGCAAACAGGCATTACTTTAAGGACAGTAAAGGCACACACCACGTCGATTTATAGCAAACTAAATGTGAAAGATAGAATAGGTCTTGTACTTTTGATGAAGCAGCTGCATGCGTAAAATTTTGCTTCTTTTCTTTTTTGTTTTTTCTCTTTTTGCAAATAATTTTGAAATTTCTCCAAAAAATATCTCTCAATGCAAAAATCAAATTTGTAAAAATATCCTAAACCACTATGCAAATTTTATGAAAAAAATAGAACACGAAAGTTTTATCAGAAAGCTAGAGCTCATAAATTCATACCTAAATTCTTTAATGCCAAGATATGATGATTTTTACAATACAAATGTCGATGTATGGAGCACTAGGGGCGAGTTTTTAAGGCGAGGTGGCGGAGACTGCGAGGAGTACGCGATATCAAAGCGCGATAGCCTAAAAGATCTTGGCGTGGATAATCAAAAATGCCTTCTAGTTGTTCAGGAAAAAAATACAAAAAAATATCATATGGTGCTAGCTGTTTGGGAAAATTTAAACAAAGAGCCTTTGATACTAGATAATCTAAGCTTTAGAGTTTTGCCGCTTTCAAAGCGCTACGACTTAGTGCCAGAGTATTGCTTGATGGACGGGAAATATTTTAAGATAAAAAAAGATGGCATAAATTTAGAGCCTGTAAATATAAAAATGCAAACTTACGAAAATTTGATAAAAAAGGAAAAAGAAGAGAAATTTTGGAAGAATTAATCTTCCAAGTCAATGTCTATTTTTTCAACATTTGTTGTAATATCTTTAGTATTTTTCTCAATGTTGTGTTTATTTTTCTCGATTAGTGATCTGTTTTGACCTATAAGGTCTCTATTTTCTTTGATACCATCACTGTTTTGCTCGATCATTTTGCTTAGCGTCGCTATCTTTTTTTCATAGCGGATCATTAAGAAGTAGATCACATAAATTAGCAGTAAAATTACCGCCCAAGGTAAAAATTGCATATTAAATCCTTTGTAATTTTTCGTAATTATAGAAATTTTAGCTTTTAAAAAAAATAAAACTATGGAAATATGAAATTTATATATGTAAAATTTATTTTTTATTTTTGTTAAAAATGGATCAGTCTAGTGGGTGTTTTTGAAATTTTTCATAAATTCTATAAATTTTTGATTGCAAAAAAATTAGATGAAATATTTTTCAAAATCTCCTTGACTTTTATTTTATTTTGGGCTATAATTGCCACTTCACAAAACAGGTGCTGGTGTAGCTCAGTTGGTAGAGCTACTGCCTTGTAAGCAGTGGGTCGGCGGTTCAAGTCCGTTCACCAGCTCCATTTTGTAACAGTGTTTGACCAGAAAATACCAAAATAACTTATTAATGTTTAAGGTGAGATACTCAAGCGGCCAACGAGGGCAGACTGTAAATCTGCTGACTATGTCTTCCGTGGTTCGAATCCACGTCTCACCACCATTGTTATGCGGGAGTAGCTCAGTTGGCTAGAGCATCAGCCTTCCAAGCTGAGGGTCGCGGGTTCGAGCCCCGTTTCCCGCTCCAAAATTTGGGAAAGTAAACTGGGAGCTGTATCTAGATTTTACTAAACACAGTTATTCCATCTTTATTTTCATGAATTTTTAGTTGTTTGTATGTTGATTAAAATCATCTCAGCCAAGCGTTTTTCGCTCATATGGCTCAGAGGTAGAGCACTTCCTTGGTAAGGAAGAGGTCGCGGGTTCAAGTCCCGCTATGAGCTCCACTGGTTTATATGATTTTATATTACTATACGAATTTGAATTAGATAAAGACACATATCATAACGGAGGAAAAGATGGCTAAAGAAAAATTTTCACGCAACAAGCCACACGTAAACATAGGCACTATCGGTCACGTTGACCATGGTAAAACTACTTTAACAGCTGCAATATCTGCTGTTCTTTCACGCAAAGGTCTTGCTGAGCTAAAAGATTATGATAATATTGATAATGCTCCAGAAGAGAAAGAGCGTGGTATTACAATTGCTACTTCACACATTGAGTATGAGACAGAAAAACGTCACTATGCTCACGTTGACTGCCCAGGCCACGCCGACTACGTAAAGAACATGATTACGGGTGCTGCTCAAATGGACGGTGCTATTCTAGTTGTTTCTGCAGCAGACGGCCCAATGCCACAAACAAGAGAGCATATCTTGCTATCTCGCCAAGTTGGTGTTCCTTATATCGTTGTTTTCATGAACAAAGCAGATATGGTTGATGACGCTGAGTTACTTGAACTAGTTGAAATGGAAATTCGCGAACTACTTAACGAGTACAACTTCCCAGGTGATGATACTCCAATAGTTTCTGGTTCAGCACTTAAAGCTCTTGAAGAGGCAAAAGCTGGACAAGATGGTGAATGGTCAGCAAAAATTATGGAACTAATGGATGCGGTTGATAGCTATATCCCAACTCCAGTTCGTGCTACGGACAAAGATCTTCTTATGCCAATCGAAGATGTTTTCTCAATTTCAGGTCGCGGTACAGTTGTAACAGGTAGAATTGAGAAAGGTGTTGTTAAAGTTGGTGACACAATAGAAATCGTTGGTATCAAACCTACACAAACAACAACAGTTACTGGTGTTGAGATGTTTAGAAAAGAGATGGATCAAGGTGAAGCTGGCGATAACGTTGGTGTTCTTCTTCGTGGTACTAAAAAAGAAGACGTTGAACGTGGTATGGTTCTTTGCAAACCTAAGTCAATTACTCCTCACACAAAATTTGAGGGTGAGGTTTATATTCTAACTAAAGAAGAGGGTGGTCGCCACACTCCTTTCTTTAACAACTATAGACCACAATTCTATGTAAGAACAACTGACGTTACTGGTTCTATTACATTACCAGAAGGCACAGAGATGGTTATGCCAGGTGATAACGTAAGAATTTCTGTTGAGCTTATCGCTCCAGTTGCACTTGAAGAAGGTACTCGTTTTGCTATCCGTGAAGGTGGTAGAACTGTTGGTTCAGGTGTTGTTTCAAAAATACTTGGTTAATTTATAAAATTATGCCAAAGGGGAAACCCTTTGGCTTTCTATAAGGAATATATATGAGAATTAAAATCGGTTTAAAATGCTCTGAGTGTGGTGATATCAATTATACTACTACAAAAAACAGCAAAACCACTACAGATAAGGTTGAGCTCAAAAAATATTGCCCAAGATTAAAAAAACATACTGTTCATAAAGAAGTTAAGTTAAAAAGCTAATTAAGAATAAGTAGCTATTAGGGCAATAGCTCCAACGGTAGAGCGCTGGATTCCAAATCCAATGGTTGGGGGTTCGAATCCCTCTTGCCCTGCCACAATTAAGGTTAAGATTATGGAAAAATTTATAAATTATATAAAGCTATCTAAATTGGAAATAATGAAAGTTATCTTTCCTACTAAAGAACAAATTAGAAATGCTTTTATTGCAGTTTTTATCGTGGTCGCTGTTGTTTCACTTTTTTTAGCTCTTGTTGATGTCATTATGTCCTTTGTTCTTTCTAAAGTTATATAGGATAAGGAAAAATAATGTCACATAAATGGTATGCTATACAAACTTACGCTGGTAGCGAAATGGCAGTAAAAAGAGGAATTGAAAATTTAGTTAGAGATCACGGTATTGAAGATCAACTAAAAGAAGTTATAGTTCCAACAGAAGACGTAATAGAGATAAAAAACGGTAAGCAAAAAATTAATGAAAGAACTCTTTATCCTGGATATGCTTTTGCATGTTTAGATCTTGATACAGCTCTTTGGCATAAGATTCAGTCTTTGCCAAAGGTTGGACGTTTTATCGGTGAGGCTAAAAAGCCTACACCATTGACTGAAAAAGATATAAATACTATCTTGGAGAAAGTTCAAAAAAGAGCGGCACCAAAACCTAAAATATTTTTTGAGGATGGTGAAAGCGTTCGCATAACAGAAGGTCCTTTTGCTAACTTTACAGGTATCGTTGAAGAATACGATATGATACATGGCAAGCTTAGACTCAATGTTTCTATTTTTGGTAGAAGTACCCCTGTTGATATTTTGTATTCACAAGTTGAGAAGATAATTTAAGGAGCAAGAAATGGCTAAAAAAGTTATAGGTGAAATAAAATTACAAATTGCCGCAACAAAAGCAAATCCTAGCCCGCCAGTTGGTCCAGCATTAGGACAAAAAGGCGTTAATATTATGGAATTTTGTAAAGCCTTTAATGAAAAAACAAAAGATATGGTTGGATTTAATATCCCAGTTGTTATAACAGTTTATGCTGATAAAAGTTTTACATTTATCACAAAGCAACCACCTGCTACAGACCTTATTAAAAAGGCTGCGGGTATAACAAAAGGAACAGATAATCCTTTAAAAAATAAGGTAGGTAAATTGACAAAAGCTCAAGTTTTAGAAATTGTTGAGAAAAAACTTGTTGATTTAAATACAAATGATAAAGAGCAAGCAGCTAAGATTATCGCTGGTTCAGCTCGTTCAATGGGTGTCGAAGTAGTAGACTAAAACCTTTACCGTCAGGTTGATTTTCAAAAGACGGAAGCAATTTATATGCGGAGAAATTTATGGGAAAAACTAGTAAGAGATTTCAAGAATTGCTCAAAAAAGTAGAGCAAGATAAAATTTATAACCTTAGCGAGGCTATCGATACAGTTAAAACTCTAGCTTCTGCTAAATTTAATGAGACAGTTGAGATTGCGTTAAAATTAAACGTTGATCCAAGACATGCTGATCAAATGGTTCGTGGCTCAGTTGTTTTACCAGCTGGCACAGGTAAAGTTGTAAGAGTTGCTGTTATAGCAAAAGATGCTAAAGCTGATGAGGCAAAAGCTGCTGGTGCTGATATAGTTGGTGCTGATGATCTGGTTGAGGATATTCAAAAAGGTATAATGAACTTTGATGTTCTTATAGCTACTCCAAATTTAATGGGTCTTGTAGGTAAAGTTGGTAGAATTTTAGGACCTAAAGGTTTAATGCCAAATCCAAAAACTGGAACAGTTACAATGGATGTTGCACAAGCTGTTAATAATGCAAAAAGTGGTCAGGTAAATTTCCGTGTTGATAAGCAAGGAAATATACATGCAGGTCTTGGCAAGGTCAATTTTACTAAAGAGCAATTAAATGAAAATATTTCAACATTTATTAAAGCTATTAATAAACATAAACCTGCGACTGCAAAAGGTAGATATGTAAAAAATGCTTCATTGTCTTTAACAATGAGCCCTTCTGTAACTCTTGATACTCAAGAAGTTATGGATTTAAAATAATAATTTAGAGAAATTTATATCTTAGATTGGAGATAGCCGAGGCCATTGGGCTTAATTGATTCGACCCGCTCTGCTTGAAATTACCGGTCGGAAAGGAGAAAAAGTGACACGTAACGAAAAAACTGAAGTTGTTGCAAAATTAGAGAGTGAATTTAAAACTGCTGAAGCTATTGTAGTTTGTGACTATCGTGGTCTTTCAGTTAAAAAACTTGAAGTTTTAAGAAATTCTGCAAAAGAACAAAATGTAAAAGTTCAAGTTATTAAAAATACTCTTGCAAATATTGCTCTTAAAAATTCTGATAAAGTAGGAATGGAACTCAAAGATACGAATATCTATCTTTGGAGCGAAGATCAATTAGCAGTAACTAAAGTAGCCGCAAAATTTGAAGAGTCAAATTCTGATCTTTTCAAAATTAAAACAGCTTATATTGATGGCGAAGTTGCAAGCGTTGATAAAGTTAAAGCTCTATCTAAAATGCCTAGCCGTGATGAGCTTATTGCGATGCTTTTGCAAGTTTGGAATGCGCCAATTCAAAATTTTACAATTGGTTTGAATGCGCTTAAAGAGAAAAAAGAACAATCAGCTTAATTAAATTAAAAAATAATAAGGATTAAAAATGGCAATTACAAAAGAAGACGTATTAGAGTTCATATCTAATCTTTCTGTACTTGAACTTAGCGAACTTGTAAAAGAGTTTGAAGAGAAATTTGGTGTTAGCGCAGCTCCTGTAATGGTAGCTGGTGGTGCAGTTGCTGCTGGTGGTGCAGCTGCTGCTGAAGAAAAAACAGAATTTAACATCGTTCTTGTTGATTCTGGTGATAAGAAAATCAACGTTATTAAGGTTGTTAGAGCACTTACAGGTCTTGGTCTTAAAGAGGCTAAAGACGCTGTTGAAGGAACTCCATCTGTTCTTAAAGAAGGCGTTAGCAAAGACGAAGCTGAAGCAGCTAAAAAAGAGCTTGAAGAGGCTGGTGCTAAGGTTGAACTTAAATAATTTTTTATTATTTAGGCTTAATATTTCAAGAGAGGGCAGAGGCTCTCTCTTTTTTAAATTTTAGATGCCTTGTAAAAGGCTATACTTTTCTTTCAAAATTACCACGAGGTAGATGCAATGTTAAATAGCTTATACTCAGGAAATCGTCTTAGAGTTGACTTCTCTAATGTCGTTAAAGAGATAGATGTTCCGAACCTACTACAACTACAAAAAAAGAGCTTTGATAATTTTTTAAATCTAAATAACAATCAGACAGAAAGCGGTATCGAAAAAGTTTTTAAGTCGATTTTCCCTATACATGATCCGCAAAATCGTTTGACTTTAGAATATGTTAGCTCAGAGATTGGAAAACCAAAATATACAATCAGAGAGTGCATAGAAAGAGGTCTTACATACTCTGTAAATTTAAAAATGAAAATACGCCTTATCGTCCATGAAAAAGACGATAAGACTGGCGATAAAGTTGGCGTTAAAGATATAAAAGAACAAGAAATTTTTATACGTGAAATTCCGTTGATGACAGATAGAATTTCATTTATTATAAATGGTGTTGAGCGTGTTGTTGTAAATCAACTTCATAGAAGCCCTGGCGTTATCTTTAAGCAAGAAGAGAGTGCGACTGTTGCAAATAAACTTATCTATACAGCCCAAATAATCCCAGATCGTGGCTCTTGGTTACACTTTGAATATGATACAAAAGATATTTTATATGTTAGGATAAATAAGCGCAGAAAAGTGCCTGTAACTATCTTGTTTAGGGCATTAGGATATAAAAAACAAGACATTATTAAGCTATTTTATCCAATACAAAATTTAGTTATTAAAAATAATAAATTTTTAACTCTTTTCAATCCAGAGGATTATCTAGGAAGAGTTGAGTATGATATAAAAAATGAAGATGGAGAGGTTCTTCACCAAGCCGGCAAGCGCCTAACAAAGAAAAAAGCTGATAAATTAATCGAAGATGGCGTTAAATTTGTCGAGTATCCGATCGAAGCACTTATAGGTAGATATTTGGCAAATCCTGTGATAAACACAGAAAGCGGCGAAATTTTATATGACACGCTATCTGCTCTTGATGAGAATAAACTGGCAAAAATTTTAGCTGAGCATGAAAGTATCGAGATCATAAATAACTCTGCAGCCGGTGTTGATGATGCTATCATAAATTCATTTATAGCTGATAATGATATGCTTAAGGTTTTAAAACAAACTGAGGGTGTTGATGATGAAAATGATCTTGCTGCGATTAGAATTTACAAGGTCATGAGACCTGGCGAGCCGGTAGTTAAAGAGGCTGCAAAAAGCTTTGTAAATGATATATTGTTTAACCCTGAAAGATATGACTTAACAAAAGTTGGTCGTATGAAGATGAATCACAAGCTCTCACTTGATGTGCCAGAGTATGTTACCTTGCTAACTAGCGAAGATATCATCAAAACTGCAAAATATCTTATAAAAGTTAAAAATGGACAAGGTCACATTGACGACCGCGACCACCTTGGCAACCGCCGTATAAGATCGATTGGCGAGCTACTTGCTAGTGAGCTTCACCTTGGCTTTGTCAAGATGCAAAAGGCTATCCGTGATAAATTTACAAGTCTAAGCAATAATACTGACGAGATCATGCCTTATGATCTTATCAATCCAAAAATGATTACAGCAACAATCATGGAATTTTTCACAGGCGGTCAGCTAAGTCAGTTTATGGATCAGACAAACCCACTTAGTGAGGTTACTCATAAGCGCCGTCTATCTGCGCTTGGAGAGGGTGGCTTGGTAAAAGAGCGTGCTGGATTTGAGGTGCGTGACGTTCACCCAACTCACTACGGCAGAATTTGTCCGGTTGAAACACCAGAAGGTCAAAATATCGGTCTTATAAACACTCTTTCAACTTATGCAAAAGTAAATGACCTTGGCTTTGTTGAGGCGCCTTATAAAAAGGTCGTCGATGGCAAAGTGACTGATGAGATAGTCTATCTAACAGCGACACAAGAAGAGGGCAATGTTATCGCTCCAGCATCAACTAAGCTTGATGAAAATGGACACATTGTTGAGGATTTGATCGAGGTTAGAAAAGAGGGCGAGATGATGCTTGCTCGTAGAGAAGATGTTACCTTGATCGACCTTTGCTCTGGTATGATAGCCGGTGTTGCAGCTTCGCTTATCCCTTTCCTAGAACACGATGACGCTAACCGTGCGCTTATGGGTTCAAATATGCAACGTCAAGCAGTGCCGCTACTTCGTTCAACTGCTCCTATTGTTGGAACAGGTATGGAGAGTGTTATCGCAAGAGATGCTTGGGAGAGCGTAAAAGCAAAACGTGGAGGCGTGGTTGAAAAGGTTGATAATAAAAACATTTTTATCCTTGGTGAAGATGAAGCTGGTCCATATATCGATCACTACTCTTTAGAGAAAAATTTAAGAACAAACCAAAATACGACATTTTCACAACACCCGATCGTTAAAAAAGGTGATGAGATCGTTGCTAATCAAATCATAGCTGATGGTCCAAGTATGGAAAAAGGCGAGCTAGCTATCGGTAAAAACGCACTAATCGCATTTATGCCTTGGAATGGCTACAACTACGAGGATGCGATCGTTATTAGTGAAAAAATGATACGTGAAGATGCCTTTACAAGCGTTCACATCTATGAAAAAGAGATCGAGGCTCGTGAGCTAAAAGACGGCGTTGAAGAGATAACAAAAGATATACCAAACGTCAAAGAAGAGGAGCTTATGCACCTTGACGAAAGCGGTATCGTTAAAATCGGTACAGAGATCAAGCCTGGCATGATCCTTGTTGGCAAAGTATCTCCAAAAGGCGAGGTTAAGCCAACCCCAGAAGAAAGATTGCTTCGTGCTATCTTTGGCGAAAAAGCTGGTCACGTGGTAAATAAATCGCTCTATGCTTCAGCTTCGATGGAAGGCGTGGTTGTTGATGTTAAAATTTTCACCAAAAAAGGTTATGAAAAAGATAGCAGAACGAACAAAGCTTATGAAGAAGAGAAGACACTTTTAGAAAAAGAGCACCACGATAGATTGCTTATGCTAGACCGCGAAGAGATGCTAAAAGTTACAGCGCTTCTTTCTAAAAACCCACTAGCTAGCGATCAAGAGGTAAATAAAAAAGAGTATAAAAAAGGCTCAAAGATCAACAAAGCTGACTTTGAGAATATCAATAGATTTACCCTAAATGCTATCGTAAAGAGCTTTTCAAAAGATATCCAAAAGAAATATGATGAGCTAAAAAATTACTTCCAAAATGAGAAGAAAAAGCTTAAAGAAGAGCACGATGCTAAGATAGAAATTTTAGAAAAAGATGACATTTTACCAAGCGGCGTTGTAAAACTTGTAAAAGTTTATATAGCTACAAAACGCAAACTAAAAGTTGGCGATAAGATGGCTGGACGTCACGGCAACAAAGGTATCGTTTCAAATATAGTTAGAGAAGTCGATATGCCGTATCTTCCAAGCGGTCAGATCGTTGATATAGTGCTAAACCCACTAGGCGTTCCAAGCCGTATGAACATCGGTCAAATTTTAGAGAGCCACCTTGGTCTTGTTGGTTACCGTTTAGGTGAGCAGATCAATGAAATTTTTGAGACCAAAAAAGGCGAGTGGATAAAAGAGCTAAGAGCTAAGATGATAGAGATCGCAAGCGTTGCTAAGCTAATGGACGCTAAAAAAGCTCTTGGTAAGATGAGTGATGAGAAGCTTCTTGAGTATGCAAAAGATTGGAGCAATGGCGTAAGATTTGCAACTCCGATTTTTGAAGGCGTTAAAGCTGACGAATTTGCAAAACTATTTGAGATGGCAAAGATAGATAGCGATGGTAAAACTGAGCTATATGACGGACGTACAGGCTCAAAGATAAGAGAACGCGTTAATGTTGGTTGTATGTATATGCTAAAACTTCACCACTTGGTTGATGAAAAAGTTCACGCAAGAAGTACTGGACCATACAGTCTTGTTACACAACAACCTGTTGGCGGTAAGGCACTATTTGGCGGTCAAAGGTTTGGTGAGATGGAGGTTTGGGCACTTGAGGCTTATGGTGCTGCTCATACACTAAGAGAGATGCTAACTGTAAAATCAGATGATGTTGAGGGAAGACTTTCTGCCTATAAAGCTTTAACAAGAGGTGAAAACGTTCCTGAGACTGGTATCCCTGAGACGTTCTTTGTTCTAACAAATGAGCTAAAATCACTAGCTCTTGATGTGGAAGTATATGATGAGGATGAGACAAATGAAACTAACTAATTTAAAACCAGTTGAGATAAAAGAAGAGCATAGACCTCGTGATTTTGAAGCTTTCCAACTTCGTTTAGCAAGTCCTGAGAAGATAAAATCTTGGAGCTATGGCGAGGTTAAAAAACCAGAAACTATCAACTACCGCACGCTAAAACCTGAGCGCGACGGCTTGTTTTGTGCCAAAATTTTCGGACCGATCCGTGATTATGAGTGTCTTTGTGGTAAATATAAAAAGATGCGTTATAAGGGCATCAAGTGCGAAAAGTGCGGCGTTGAAGTAACAACATCTAAAGTTCGTCGCTCTCGCATGGGTCACATAGAGCTTGTAACCCCAGTGGCTCATATCTGGTATGTAAATTTCTTGCCAAGCCGTATAGGTGCGCTTCTTGGTATTAAGATGAAAGACCTCGAGCGCGTACTTTACTATGAGGCATACATTGTTGATAACGCTGGTGAGGCTTATTATGACAATGAAAATTCTAAAAAAGTTGAAAAATATGACGTTTTAAACGAGGAGCAATATCAAAGCCTAGCTTCAAGATATGAAGAAACTGGCTTTAGTGCTAGAATGGGTGGCGAGGTCATCTATGATATGCTAGCTGAGCTTGATCTAACTCAAATTTTAAATCAGCTACAAGAAGAGATGGAGGCTACAAATTCTGAGGCCAAGAAAAAGACTATCGTAAAACGTCTAAAGGTTATTGAGAGCTTTTTAAATTCAGGCAACCGCCCAGAGTGGATGATGATAACAAATTTACCAGTTCTTCCGCCTGACCTTAGACCACTTGTTAATCTTGATGGCGGTAAATTTGCTGTTTCAGACGTAAATGATCTATATCGCCGTGTAATAAATAGAAATAGCCGTTTAAAACGCCTGCTTGAGCTTGACGCACCTGAGATCATTATCAGAAACGAAAAGAGAATGCTTCAAGAGGCTGTTGATGCGCTATTTGACAATGGCCGCAGAGCAAATGCAGTAAAAGGTGCAAACAAACGCCCATTAAAATCACTAAGTGAGATCATCAAAGGTAAGCAAGGCCGCTTCCGCCAGAATTTGCTAGGTAAGCGTGTTGACTTCTCTGGACGTTCTGTTATCGTCGTTGGTCCAAAGCTAAAAATGGATCAGTGCGGTCTTCCAAAGAAGATGGCTCTAGAGCTATTTAAGCCACATTTGCTTGCTCGTCTTGAAGAAAAAGGCTATGCGACAACCGTTAAGCAAGCTAAAAAAATGATAGAAGATAAGACAAATGAGGTTTGGGAGTGCTTAGAAGAGGTCGTTAAAGACTATCCAGTTATGCTAAACCGTGCTCCGACACTTCACAAGCTCTCTATCCAGGCGTTTCACCCAGTTCTTGTTGAAGGTAAGGCGATCCAGCTTCACCCACTAGTTTGTGCGGCTTTCAACGCTGACTTCGATGGTGACCAAATGGCTGTTCACGTGCCACTATCGCAGGAAGCTATCGCTGAGTGCAAAATTTTGATGCTTAGCTCAATGAATATCTTGCTTCCTGCAAGTGGTAAGGCTATCACAGTCCCATCACAAGACATGGTTTTAGGAATTTATTATTTAAGCCTAGAGAGAAACGATGAAAAAGGTGCAAATAAAATTTTCTCAAGCGTTGATGAAGTAATGATCGCTGAAGAGGCTAACACTCTTGGTCTTCACGCTAAAATTAAGACAATGGTTGATAACAAGATCATCTTTACAACCGCTGGTCGCTTGATCTTAAGAGCAATACTTCCTGATTTTGTCCCTGAAAATATGTGGAATAAGATTATGAAGAAAAAAGACATTGCAAATTTGGTTGATTATGTTTATAGAAATGGCGGCCTTGAAGTAACGGCTGACTTCCTTGATAAGCTTAAAAATTTAGGCTTTAGATATGCTACAAAAGCGGGAATTTCTATCTCTATCGCAGACATCATCGTGCCAGATAGTAAGCAAAAATATATCGACGAAGCCAAGAAAAAAGTTCGTGAAATTCAAAAGCAATACGGCGCTGGTCTTTTAACAGATAGTGAGAGATATAACAAGATCATCGATATCTGGACAGATACAAACAATAGCGTTGCAAGCGAGATGATGAAGCTTATCCAAAGTGATAAGGGCGGATTTAACTCAATTTATATGATGGCAGACTCAGGTGCGAGAGGTAGTGCAGCGCAAATTCGCCAGCTAGCTGGTATGCGTGGTCTTATGGCAAAACCGGACGGCTCGATCATCGAAACGCCGATCATTTCAAACTTCCGTGAAGGTCTAAATATAATGGAGTACTTCAACTCAACCCACGGAGCTAGAAAGGGTCTTGCAGATACCGCGCTAAAAACTGCCAACGCTGGTTACCTAACAAGAAAGCTAATCGACGTTGCTCAAAACGTTAAAGTCACAATGCACGACTGCGGTACGCACGAGGGCGTTGAGATCACAGATATCACAGAGAGCGGCGAGCTAATAGAGAGCCTTGAAGAGAGAGTCTTGGGTCGTGTTTTAGCAGATGATGTGATCGATCCTATAACAAATGAAATTTTATTTAGCGAAGGCACATTGCTTGATGAGGAGAAAGCCAAGGCTATAACAGAAGCTGGCATAAAATCAGTAAGCATTAGAACTCCTATCACGTGCAAGGCGCCAAAAGGCGTTTGCGCAAAATGCTACGGCTTAAATTTGGGTGAGGGTAAACTTGTAAAACCAGGCGAGGCTGTCGGTATCATCTCAGCTCAATCAATTGGTGAGCCAGGTACTCAGCTAACGCTAAGAACATTCCACATCGGTGGTACGGCTTCTACTGAACAACAAGACCGCCAAGTCATCGCTCAAAAAGAGGGCTTTATTAGATATTACAACCTTAGCACATACGAGAACAACGGCAAGAAAATCGTTGCAAACAGAAGAAGTGCAGCTGTATTACTTGTTGAGCCAAAGATAAAATCAACAATCGATGGTAAAATCGAGATCGAATATGCCCATGAAGATGTAAATATCGTAATTAAAGGCAAAAAAGAAGAGGTTAAATATACAATCAGAAGAAACGACCTTGCTAAGCCAAACGAACTAGCTGGCGTTAGCGGTAAGATCGAAGGCAAGATGTATATCCCTTATGCAAATGGCGACAAAGTAAAAGAGAACGAAAGTATCGTCGAAATTATAAAAGAGGGTTGGAACATTCCAAATCGTATCCCATATGCTAGTGAGCTTAAAATTTCAGATGGCGATCCAGTAACTAGAAAGATCACAGCAGATGCAAATGGTGTGGTTAAATTTTTCATACTAAAAGGTGACTTCCTTGATAGACTAAAAGATATCAAAAAAGGTCACAAAGTAACTGAAAAAGGCTTCTTTGTTGTCGTTTCTGATAAAGATGGACGTGAGGCAGTTCGCCACTACATCCCAAGAAATTCTATCATACAAGTATCAGACAATGATGCGGTAGAAAGAGCGACAGTGGTCTCACTACCTGAAAAAGATGACAAGCTAATAATCGCTGAGTGGGATCCATACTCAACTCCAACTATCGCAGAAGAGGCTGGTGTGGTTAGCTTTGAAGATGTCGAGCCAGGATATAGTGCGACTGAGCAAGCTGATGAGGCAACTGGCCAAAGACGTCTTGTTGTCAACGAGTATTTGCCAAGTGGCGTAAAACCAGCGATCATTATCACTACAAAGAGCGGACATTTGATCAAGTATCCGCTTGATCCAAAAACTGCGATCTTTGTTTCAAGTGGCGATGAAGTAGCTCAAGCTGACATTTTGGCTAAGACTCCAAAAGCTGTTGCTAAGTCAAAAGATATCACTGGTGGTCTTCCAAGAGTTAGTGAGCTATTTGAGGCAAGACGCCCTAAAAATACAGCTATCGTTGCAGAGATCGATGGCGTTGTTAGATTTGACAAGCCACTTCGCTCAAAAGAGCGTATCATCATCCAAGCAGAAGATGGCACGACAGCTGAGTATTTGATAGAGAAGAGCCGCCAGATCCAAGTAAGAGACGGAGAATTTGTCCATGCTGGTGAGAAACTAACAGACGGACTTATCTCAAGCCACGATATCTTAAGAATTCTTGGTGAAAAGGCACTTCACTACTATTTGATCAGTGAAATTCAGCAAGTTTATCGTCGCCAAGGTGTTGCGATCGCTGATAAGCATATCGAGATCATCGTCTCTCAAATGCTTCGCCAAGTCAAAATCGTCGATAGTGGAAATACAAATTTCATCGTTGGCGACATGGTTTCAAGAAACAAATTTAAAGAAGAGAATGAGCGCATCATGAAAATGGGTGGCGAGCCAGCTATCGCTGAGCCGATCCTTCTTGGTGTCACAAGAGCGGCCATCGGAAGTGATAGTGTGATCTCTGCTGCGTCATTCCAAGAGACAACTAAGGTCTTAACAGAAGCCTCAATCGCTGCTAAATTTGACTATCTTGAAGATCTAAAAGAGAACGTCATCCTTGGACGTATGATCCCAGTTGGTACTGGTTTTTACAAAGATAAAAAGATAAAGATCAAAGAAAACTAATATATTAAGCCCCACCTCTGGGGCTTAATCCTCTTATAAATTTCCACACTTAAATTTACAAAATTTCAAAATTTACAAGCCGTTAATCAATATTAAATAAAATCCATAACTAAAAATATGTAACGGAGATATTATGAAAAATGTCGATCTTGGACTTTTATTTCTGCGCTTAGGTCTTGGAATTTGCCTTTTTATGCACGGCTTTGGCAAAATTTTACACGGAGTTGGCGGCGTAAAGAGCATTTTAGTTGATGCTGGACTACCTAGTTTTCTGGCGTATTTTGCCTATTTTAGTGAGGTTTTAGCCCCTATAATGATCGCCGTTGGTTTTTACTCAAAGCTTGGTGCGCTCCTAGTTTTTGGCTCAAGTCTTGTCATTTTGTATTCATATTTTGGCTTGTCAAATTTACTTGAGCTAACTAATGTAAATGGCTTTAAAGCAGAGCTTATATATCTTTATATCGCTATGTCACTTTGCATCATCTCGACTGGTAGCGGTAAATACGCTATCAAACAAGATTGATCTAAATTTAGCACATATCAGATGTGCTAAATTTTCACACATTTATTTTAAATTTTAATTTTATTTTATTTTTTTATAACAATTTAAGTTTGTAGCCTTTAAATTCAAAAATATCTCAAATTTAAAGGACACATGATGAACTCTATAAAAAAAGAGCCTTCGTTTCTGCTAGCCCTTACGCCTATCTTGGTTATGATCGTAGGCCTTGCGCTTGGCGTTGGTTATATGAAGCTAAAGGTTGAGCCGATCATTTTGATAGCAGCCCTCGTGGCTGGTGGCATCGCTTGGAGGCTAGGATATAGTTGGAGCGAGCTTCAAGAAGGGGTAATAGAGAAAATTTCAAGCTCTCTGCCAGCGCTTATGATACTTTGGGCGGTCGGTCTGCTTATTGGATCGTGGGTATTTTCAGGCACTATCCCTATGATCATCTACTACGGTGTAGATCTTATAAGTCCGAAGTATCTAGTCCTAACCGCTTTTGTCATCGCAGCTATCATCTCAACCGTAACTGGCACATCTTGGGGTTCTGCTGGCACAGTTGGCGTCGCCATCATGGGCATAGCTCAAGGTCTTGATGTAAATTTAGCAGCAACTGCTGGTGCGGTAGTCGCAGGAGCATACTTTGGCGATAAGCTCTCCCCACTCTCAGACACGACAAACCTAGCTCCGATAGCAGCTGGCTCAGAGCTTTATGAGCACATCAGACATATGTTTTATACGACTATCCCAGCAACTATCGTTGCGATAGCAGCTTATCTATTCTTTGGTAGCGAGGCGGCAAGTAGTGGTGCAAATGTTTCAGAGTCGGTTTTAGCACTTCAAGGTCAGCTTGATAAAATTTTTCACTGGAATATCATCTTGCTTTTGCCTGTGCTTTTTGTCTTGGCTGGTTCGGTGCTAAAGTGGCCAACGATACCTGTCATGATCATAGCTTCGCTATTTTCAGTGCTTCTTGGTGTTATCATTCAAGATTTTAGCTTTAAAAATGGCTTTATCTCAGTGATGACTGGTTTTAACGTCACGATGAGCGGCATTAATATAGAGTTTTCAAAAGATATCACTAAGCTTTTAAATAGAGGTGGCGTGAGCTCTGTAAATTCAACCACTATCCTAGTTATCTGCGCTATGGGCTTTGCTGGCATCATCTCAAAAACTGGCATGCTTACAAAGGTACTTCACACCATTATGGCAAGGGTTAAATCAGCAGCAGGCGTCATCATCTCGACTATCGGCTCATGCCTAACCGTCGCATTTGTCACAGGTAGCTCATATCTTTCTATCCTCATCCCTGGCGAGATGTTTAAAGACTTTTATAAAGAGAAAAATTTAGCAGCCAAAAACCTCTCAAGAACGCTTGAAGACTCTGGCACCGTGATCGTCCCACTCATCCCTTGGTCAGCAGCAGGCGCATATATGACAGCCACACTAGGCGTGCCAACGGTAGAGTATTTGCCATGGGCGATACTAAACTACATGGGCGTTGTCTTTGCTATTATTTTAGCACTCACCGGCATCGGCATAGCTAAGATAAATAAGGACGCCAAATGATACTTATAAAAAACGTCAAAATTTACTCACCAAAATTCATTGGCAAAAAAGATATATTTATATGTAATGGCAAGATCGTCTGCATAGCTGAAAATTTAGAGCCAAATTTACCAAATGTAAAGGTGATCGACGCTTCAAATTTCACAGCCATACCAGGTCTCATTGATAAGCATGTGCATATCACTGGAGGCGGCGGCGAGGGCGGCTTTAAGACTAGGGTGCCTGAGATCATGCTATCAAATTTAATAGAAGCTGGTATAACGACGGCTGTTGGCCTACTTGGAACTGACAGCACGACAAGAAGCGTTGAAAATTTGGTCGCAAAAGCACACGCACTAAACGACGAGGGCATCACATGCTACGCTCACACTGGTGCATACAGCTCTAAAACGCCAACCATAACTGGTGAGATCGAAAAAGATATTGTCTTTGTTGATCCGATAATCGGCACAAAACTAGCCATAAGCGATCACCGCTCATCAAGTGTAAGCAAAGACGAGCTCGCTCACATAGTCTCAGCTGGCAGGGTGGCTGGTATGATCAGCTCAAAGTCAGGACACACCACACTTCACATGGGGGATGGCAAAAAGGGCTTAAATTTGATCTATGAAGTGCTAAATGAGTACGACATGCCAATCACGCTATTTCAGCCAACGCACGTAAATAGAAACGAGGAGCTTTTTAAACAAAGCTTTAAATTTATAAAAGATGGCGGATATATCGACTTTACCTGCATGCCAGGACTTACGCCACTTGAAGCTGTAAAGCGCATCAAAAAAGAAAATTTACCGACAAATAAGATCACCATTAGCTCAGACGGCTTTGGCAGCTACTCTAGCTATGATAGCGACGGAAATTTACTAAAAATAGGCATCGCTAGCGTTAAGAGCTTATATGAAGAGTTTATAAATTTCATAAAAGATGGCTTTAGTATCGAGGAGGCACTGCCATATTTTACGACAAACGTGGCAAAAAGTGTGGCCTTACAAAATAAAAAAGGCGAGATAAAAGAAAATTTCGATGCAGATATTTTGCTGATAGATGATAAATTTGAGATTAAATTTGTCGTTGCAAAGGGCGAAATTTTAAAAGATGACAGCGGTTTTATAAAAAAAGGAACGTATGAATAAGTCTAACTTATTAACCGTTATTTAAGCTTTTTTTAAATAAAATTAGGTCTTTTTAATAAATTTAGTTGAAAGGAATTATTGTGCCAACCATAAATCAATTGGTCAGAAATGAACGCAAGAAAGTGACTGTTAAGTCAAAATCTCCAGCGTTAAAAGAGTGCCCTCAAAGAAGAGGAGTTTGCACTAGGGTTTATACTACAACTCCTAAAAAACCAAACTCAGCTTTAAGGAAAGTTGCCAAAGTTAGGCTTACAAGCGGTTTTGAAGTCATCAGCTATATCGGCGGTGAAGGTCACAACCTACAAGAACACAGTATCGTTTTAGTTCGCGGCGGTAGGGTTAAAGACTTACCAGGTGTTAAGTATCACATTGTTCGTGGTGCACTTGATACTGCTGGTGTTGCAAAAAGAACAGTTTCTCGTTCTAAATATGGTGCAAAACGCCCTAAAGCTGGCGCTGCTGCTCCAAAAAAGTAAAAAATTAGGTTCGCAGACGTTGCTTAAATTTGCAAACGTTTGAGTAAAATTTCATAAAAATTTGAAGGAAAAATCAAAATGAGAAGAAGAAAAGCTCCTGTAAGGGAAGTTTTACCTGATCCGATTTACGGAAATAAAATAATCACTAAATTTATTAATTCTCTTATGTATGATGGCAAAAAAAGCGTCGCTACAGAGATAATGTATGGTGCTATTAAAGCTATCGAAAAGAAAAATGCTGAGGTTAAAGGCATCGACGTTTTTAACGACGCTATCGAAAATGTAAAACCTATTTTAGAAGTTAAATCACGCCGTGTTGGTGGTGCTACTTATCAAGTGCCAGTTGAGGTTCGCCCAGCTCGCCAACAAGCTCTTGCTATCCGCTGGCTTATAACTTTTGCTAGAAAAAGAAGCGAAAGAACAATGGTTGATAAACTAGCAAATGAGCTTTTAGATGCGGCAAATTCAAAAGGTGCATCTTTCAAGAAGAAGGAAGATACTTACAAGATGGCAGAGGCTAATAAAGCATTTGCTCACTACCGCTGGTAAGAAAGAATTAGTATGGCAGAGAGAAAAACGCCTTTACATAAGGTAAGAAATATCGGTATTGCGGCTCACATTGATGCTGGAAAGACAACTACTAGTGAGAGAATTTTGTTCTTCACTGGTATGAGCCATAAGATAGGTGAGGTTCATGATGGCGCTGCTACTATGGACTGGATGGAGCAAGAAAAAGAGCGTGGTATTACTATTACATCAGCTGCAACTACAGCATTTTGGAAGGGCTATCAAGTAAACCTAATCGACACTCCGGGACACGTTGACTTTACTATTGAAGTTGAGCGTTCTATGCGTGTTCTTGACGGTGCTGTTGCGGTATTTTGTTCTGTTGGTGGTGTTCAGCCACAGTCTGAAACTGTTTGGAGACAAGCAAATAAATATCACGTACCAAGAATTGTTTTTGTTAATAAAATGGACAGAATTGGTGCAAATTTCTTTAGAGTTGAAGAGCAGATTAGAGAAAGATTAAAAGCAAATCCAGTGCCTATCCAAATTCCTATCGGTGCAGAGGATAACTTTAAAGGTGTAGTTGATCTTGTAAGAATGAAAGCATACGTTTGGAATGACGAGAAAAAGCCAACTGACTATGTAGAAGAAGAAATTCCAGCTGAAGTTAAAGATAAAGCTGAAGAATACCGCGCAAAACTAATCGAAGCTGTTTCTGAAACAGATGATAGTTTGATGGAGAAATTCTTTGCAGGCGAAGAACTAACTGAAGAAGAGATCAAAAAAGGTATAAAAGCAGGCTGCTTAAGAATGACTATCACACCTATGCTTTGCGGAACTGCGTTTAAAAACAAAGGTATCCAACCTCTGCTTGACGCAGTAGTTGATTATCTACCAGCTCCAGATGAGATCGCAGCGATAAATGGTGTTTATGAAGATGGCACTGAAGTGACTGTTGAAAGTACAGATGATGGCGAATTTGCAGCTCTTGCGTTTAAGATTATGACCGACCCATTTGTTGGACAGCTAACATTTATCCGTGTTTATAGAGGAAGCCTTGAAAGTGGTAGTTACGCTTACAACACAGTTCAAGACTGCAAAGAGAGAATCGGCCGCTTACTAAAAATGCACTCAAATAAACGTGAAGAGATTACTGAGCTTTTCGCTGGTGAAATCGGTGCTGTTGTTGGTCTAAAAAATACTCTAACTGGCGATACTCTTGCAAGCGAAAAAGATAAAGTTATTCTTGAGAGAATGGACTTCCCAGAGCCAGTTATTAGTGTTGCGGTTGAGCCAAAAACAAAAGCAGATCAAGAAAAAATGGCGATCGCTCTTCAAAAACTAGCTCAAGAAGATCCAAGCTTTAGAGTTAGCACTGATGAAGAGAGTGGACAAACTATCATTAGTGGCATGGGTGAGCTTCACCTAGAGATCATTGTTGATCGTATGCTTCGTGAATTTAAAGTTGATGCTGAAGTTGGTCAGCCACAAGTTGCTTACCGCGAGACTATCCGTAAGGCAGTTGAACAAGAGTATAAGTATGCTAAACAATCAGGTGGTCGTGGTCAATATGGTCACGTATTCTTACGTATCGAGCCACTTCCAGCTGCTAGTGGATTTGAATTTGTTAACGACATCAAAGGTGGTGTTGTTCCAAAAGAGTATATCCCAGCTGTTGAAAAAGGTTGTAAAGAAGCGCTTCAAAGCGGTGTTCTTGCTGGATATCCAGTTGAAGATGTTAAAGTTACACTTTTTGATGGTAGCTACCACGAAGTTGACTCGTCTGAAATGGCATTTAAACTCGCTGCTTCTATGGGCTTTAAAGAGGGCGCTAGAAAAGCAGGCGCAGTTATCCTTGAGCCTATGATGAAAGTTGAAGTTGAGACTCCAGAAGAGTATATGGGTGATGTTATCGGTGACCTTAATAAGCGCCGTGGCCAAGTAAATTCAATGGATGATAGAAATGGTGTAAAAATCATTGCAGCTTATTGTCCACTAGCTCAAATGTTTGGCTACTCAACAGATCTTCGCTCAATGACTCAAGGTCGTGCGACTTACTCTATGGAATTTGATCACTACGAAGAAGTTCCTAAAAACGTAAGTGAAGAGATTATTAAAAAGAGAAATGGCTAATTAGCCAAAAATAGGGCAGAGCGATCTGCCCTTTAAAATTTAACTACTTGTGCAAAATTAAACTAACTTGCAAATTTGTCCTCATAGCTCAGCTGGATAGAGCGCAGAATTCCTAATTCTGAGGTCGTGAGTTCGAACCTCGCTGGGGACACCATAACTTAGAAAAATAAGTAAAAAGTTGTAAAAAATACATTAGCAAAAACCAGCTAATTATCCTAAAAATAGACAAAAAGTTGTAAAAATAAGTAAAAAGTTGTAAAAAGATAGCGAAATATTTTTTAACTGACTTTTTTACTGACTAATGTTATAATCCGCAAAATCTCAAAAAATAGGTCAGTAAAAACTATGCCAAAGATAAGCCCACAAGTAAATGACACCCTATTAAAATCGCTAAAGCCTAAAGAGAATAAATATTTTATTAGTGACGGCGAGAATATGCTAATAGAGATACGCCCTAATGGCAAAAAATCTTTTATTTTAGAATATAAAAGCCCTGCAACCAACAAAATGGCAAGAATAACTTTAGGGCAGTATCCGATAATGAGCCTAAAAGAAGCCCGAGCGTTAAAGCTGGAGCTAAAAGAGCAGATAAGCAAAGGGATAGACCCTAAAAAGAATAATACGGATGAGGGAAAAAGGTTTAAAGATATATTTCACGAATGGTTTATGAGGAAGCAAAAGCAGGTTTTGGCAAAACAACAAAAAACAATCAAAAGCTTTTTTGATAGATTTTTCTTGCCTAAATTTGGTGATATGGATATTAAAAAAATAAGCAGACGTGATATTGTTTCGGCGTTAGAGTTTTTGGAGTTTGAGAAAAAATATATAGCATTTAGTAAGGCGCTAGGAGCGATGAAAGAGCTTTACAAATACGCCGTATTGAAAGAATACGTGGAACATAATATAATCTTAGATATTGACAAGAAAGCACTTTTTAAAGCCCCTGAAACAAGACACTACGCCGCCATAACAGACGAGCAGGCGCTAGCACACCTATTAAATAATATAATCTATTACAGCGGCGATGTTAGGGTTAAGGCGTGCTTAGTGCTTAGCATAATGACCGCCGTCCGTCCTTTTAACGCAAGGTCGGCTAAATGGTCGGAGTTTGACCTAGATAATGGGCTTTGGCGTATACCAGCTGAGCAAATGAAAATGAAGCGCCCGCACGTTGTTTTTTTGTCTGACGACCTTTGCAAATTCTTAAAATCATATAGGGGCGCTTTTAAAAGTGAATATCTATTTCCAAGCGTAAGAAGTTTAACTAGACCTATTAGTGATAATGCGTGCCGTTGCTCTCTTAGAAACATGGGCTACTCAAATGAGGAAATAACCCCACACGGCTTTAGGGCTACATTTAGCACCATTTGCCACGAAAAGAGGGCAGAGCATAAACAAAACAGTGATATTATTGAGCTTTGCCTAGCACATATTGAAACAAACAAGGTAAAAGACGCATATAATCACGCAAAGAATTTAAAAGAGCGTAAAGAGCTTATGCTTTGGTGGCAAGGTTTTATTTATGCCCTTTGCCCTGACATATACTCTTTTATTGAGGCTAGGTCGCAGTAAATCACACGCTGGTTTATTTTATTCGCCTTGATTATGCCAGCGTCGATGAGTTTTTTTAGGGTCGGCTTTGAAATGTTTAAAATTTCCCTTGCATATTTTGATGGGATAAAACCGACCGCTTCACTTAGGGCTACTATCTCGCTCATTTTTTATCCTTAACATAATCTTTCAAATCTCGCAAAGCGTGCCGTAAATAGCGGACGTCGCATTTAAATAAAAGAGTTTGTATTCGCTCAACTAAATTTATCTTTTCATTGTGTGCCTCACAAAATGCTTCTAGGCTTGCAAGGGCAGCCAAGTGTTTTTCACGCTCTGGACTACTCATCTAATAACTCCTTGTTTTCATATATAGCACTCTTACACTTCATTATTTTTTCTAAATCATCTTTTGTGTGAGCTGTGCCACCAAAATTTAACGTCAAATAGAAATCTAGCTCCTGCTCTAGTGTTGGTTCATTTATGATCATAGAACCGAAATTATGAAAATCTATGAAAGTTCTTTTGTCTAAATAAGGCAAATCCTTGAAAAAATGCCCATCTACGGCAAATTCATCATCAATAAAGCCTTGTATTGCATTTAGTCTTTGCTGTCCATCTAGTAGATAATATTTCCTAGTTGGTAGCTTTTTTAGGGTTTGTTTATCATAAGCTTGCCTGGCAAACACAAAAGTTCCAATAGGAATGCCAGCCATAATCGTTTTTATTAAATTGACCTTTTGGGTTTCACTCCAAACTAAGCCTCTTTGATATGCAGGAATTATGAACTGATCGCCATACTCTCTGCCCTTAAGCAACAAGTCGTTAATATCCATAATACAATTTTCGTGGATAACAACATTGCTGTCACGAAAAAGATGTCGATATAGTCGCCTTGTATCGCTTTTGTCGCTTTCAGCTAAAACTTTTTCTGCATAACTGCTGTATTTTTCGTCTAACATGTTTATATCCTTTATTTTTCAAATGCTTCAATAACTTCACATAACACATACTCTATACTAGCAGTGTATGGCTTACTCATTAGCTGCCTTATTTCCTCTTCAAATACCAAGAGGCAATCTTTTTTAAACTTAGCGATAACGCTCGCACATCCGTCAGGGGAATATCTATCTACTGAATAATCTATTATATCAGCAAACTTATTTAGATGCTCTTTGCAAGAAATAAATATAGTAAGGCTCCTTATTACTTGACCTGCCTTGACATATTGAATAGGCGTTATCCTTTCATTGTGCATTAAGTAGTTTTCTATTGTTATCCTCATTAGTTCTCCTTAGATACAGCATCAAATAGAGCATTAGATCTGCTCTCCATTAGCGGTAACTCATTGAATAACTTATTAGCATAAGGCTTTAGCTCTTCTTGAATAATCCTTAGCTTAAGCTTCTCTGCTTCTTCGTCAAACATTCTGCTATTCTCCTTAGTTAAGAGAGTAGTAAAGTCAAGAGCTTTTAGTTTCTCCTTTCTCATAAAGCTAATGCAGTTATTGAGTATTGGGAACTCCTCTTCAACTATGTCAAATACTTCACTATATAACTCTGGATATTTAACAAGATTATTTATAATCTCATAAGGGTAAGCTGTAGCTTCAGATATATGCTTAACTATATCTTCTTGAATACTTATTTTCCTAAACTTTTCGAGATACCACCCTTTAGAGATATACCTCTCAACAACTTCTTTAATCTCTTTCTCGAACATTAGTTGTCCTTTAGTTTAAATCCAAGAGCATATATAGGCTTCCAGCTAAGCGTATCGTGATTAGCTGCATACTCTTCCTCTAGTTCAGCTCTAGTTGTTCTCCTAGGATACATCGAGTACTCTTTAGAGATATAGTCGTATATCTCGAAATACCATAAGACGTTTCTCTCATTAGTGAAGTCCCTATCTACCTCTTCGATAGCAGTAGGGCTTGTATATTCAAACTTATAATGGGTTTCGTCAATATCTATAATTGTGTATGTCATTGGACATAACCCTTCTTCAGAGGCTTTAAATACAAGAGTATCTCCTATATTAAACTTAGCACTCTTATTAGATTTAATTCTATATTTACCTTCCTCAAAATTCCAATCATCATAAATCTTTGCCTCCCACACATCTTCATCTTCGTTATAAACCTCTATTGGCTTACCTTCTGCATAAGCCCTAATAACTTCTAACTTTTCTTCTAGTGTCATCATATACCCTTTTAGTTTTATTTCGTGTTTTTATGTTCTACATTTTCCCTAATATATGTGTCAATAAATAGTATTGCCATTGCTAACAGCAAAGACAATACTATCACATGCACTCCTCGCCAAAATATAATCCCGTCAGTAAGGTAGAAAAATGTGGTAAATATAAATGTTAAACTACCCATGATGCAAAGTATTGTTATGGCAAGTATTATTAGCGGGGGGCTTTCGTCTAAATTCGCCAATGCATAGTAAATTTCTCTTAAAAAATATTTCATTGTTGTCCTTTCAAATATTCTCGATGTAAAAATAAGCCAGCGTTTGGCTATCCTCTGCCTCTTTGCGATATTTTGTATCACAACTCTTGTTCGATATGTAGGCGATTTTCTCTTTATTTGCCTCGTAAAAATCAGCTAGTATCGGCGCTAATCTTTGCCCTTTGCGTTCATTTGGTGCTAACCTCAAATAAAGTAGATCACAAGCTAGTTGTGGCGCTGTCGTGCTAAAGCTCTTTTTGGCAATGCTCGCCTTGTTGTCCAAAGCATTTATTTGAGTTTCTATCCGCCTTTTAAATGCGTGATAGTGTCCAACTATCGGCGTCATTGCCTCGATTAGCTCGTCGATAAATTTGCTCGCTTTTTTATTAATAAATAGCCCTAGCTTCTCGGTGCTGTCCATTTGCAAAAAGCTATACGCCATTACAAAAATAGCGGCGTCTTTTAATTCAGCCGTTGTCATCGCTAGCTCCGTTTAGATTTTTGCCTTTTAATATTTGTAGCACCTCTTTCTTTGAAAATTTAGAAGCTGGGCTTAGCTCGATTTGACTAAGCCAGTAGCGATCTAACTTTTCGCAGTAGTATTTCACGGCTTTATCAAAGCTCATACGAGGTGGCAGTCGCCCACATATCACAAAAACGCCGTTTTTCATTTGCATTTTTTCTTTTTCTCTTACAATCTTTTCGCCATAAGTCATAGTCACACCCCTAAAATGGTATTTCATCGGTGCCGTCTATCTCGTCGCTATCTATATCTGGGTATTCAGGATATTGTGGCTCGTTATATTGCTGACGTTGAGGCTATTTTTGTTGCTGTGGTTTCTTTGGCGCTCCTTGCTGATAGCTTTGATTGTTTTGTTTTGCGTCGCCTAGCATTTCCATACTTTCAACGGCGATTGAGTGTTTTGAGCGATTTTGCCCGTTATTGTCTTGCCATTGCTCAAACTTCAAATATCCTTCAACGGCTAGCTTTGAGCCTTTGCCTAGATACTGGTTTGCTATCTCTGCTTGCTTGCCAAAAAACGTGATGTCAATAAAACACGTTTCTTCTCTTTTCTCGCCATTTAACGTGTATTTTCTAGTTACAGCAATAGCAGTTTTGCCTATCGCCATTTGGCTTTGTGTATATCTTAGCTCTATATCACGAGCTAAGTGGCCTATCATAATTACTTTATTCATTTTTTACCCCTCGACTTTTTCTAATAGGGCATCTATGCTACTCGGATCACTTAAGTATGCTTCAGCTTCTTCAATACTTAGCCTCTCGACTAATTTTTCAGCCTCTGTTTCACTTGCGCCTCGTTTCACTAGCTCGCTTTGTAATAGGTCGTGAGGCATTGGCTCAACTGTCAACTTTTCTTTTACAGTTGCGATTTCAACTTCAAGGGGTGCGGCTTCGATAAATTCGGCGTCGCCAACTGTCAATTTTTGGTTTACAGTTGAGCTGTTCGGTTTTTCTGAGCTACTCAAAAGCTCGTTTAGTCCAGCTTTTGGCGCTTGAGTAGTTTCTTGTTTTGTGATAGGCTCGTCCTCTGCGCTCACGGCTTCGGCTAGGCGATCATTTATCGGCAAGCGTGAGGCTACATATTTAAGAGCTTTGGCTTTATACATTTCCTCCGCCCAGTCTAGCCAAATGTATTCTAATTTGTCTTTTTTGCTTTGGTTTTGGCTTTTTAAGCGTAGTTTCTCGAGTTTTTTCTTACTCACAAACTCACTAAAGACATTATCGCTACTATCTTTTGCATATACGATCACGCCTACTAAGTGACTAAATACCCAGTCGCCGTCATCATCGCTTCGTTCATCATAATTTGGCGCAAAGTGTATCTTGTCATCAAGTCCGTTAAACTCTAGGCTAAAATCATCACAATCATAAACGGCTACCGCTCTAAATTTCCAGCCATTTTTCATACCTAAACTAATAAGCCCTTTGTAGCCTATTTGAAGTTGTGCGGTTTCGCCACCATTTTTTAGCTTAAATGGCACTACGTAAGCTTGACCGAAAAGTTTATTTGGGTTTAGTCCGATTTGGACTATCTGCATAGCTGTATTTACTATACTTTCAACGCTACAATTTCTTAGCCCATAGTCGTTTGCCATATTTGCGATAGCGCTGGCAAATACGCTAGCTTTTGCCTTGTCATTGCCTACTATGGTTGAAATTTGGTTCATTTTTGAGCCAACTAAAGCTCTCGCTTGTTGCTCTCTTGGTTGCAATTGGTTCATTTGTCTATCCTTTCAATTTTTACTTCGCTATTTTCAAAAGGCACGTCGTCGTTCCGCCAGCCGTCCATAATTCGCCCCGTGGGGTAAAACTCTTTACCGTCGTAAAAAATCTCCATTAAATATGCGCCGTCAAAATCTAAATTAAAGTAGCCATCATTCACGGGCTCAACGTCTGTTTCTATCTCAGTGCCTCTAAAACTTGCTTTTACTTTCATTTTTTTATCCTTTCAAATTTTATGCTATTTGTTCGTAAAATTTCCACGTCGGCAGGCTCAAAGTTTGCACCGCATTTATCTTATCGCCATCTTTTTTTGCATAGCCCCACCACTCGTCATGTTCTTTGCAATATTTGTAAAGCTCTAGTAATTCAAGATATGTTTTCCGTCCTTGCTCTATCGCTGCGGCGTCAAGCTCATAAAACCCTACAAAATAAGGGGCTTTTGTTTCAACGGCGATAAATAAGAAATAATTTACTTCTTTGCCTAAGCTTCTTAAAATATCGCTGTAGAACGCTGCTTGTATGTGATAGTTAAAACTAGCTACCGATCTAGCAAAGCCAGTAGCCGAAGCGTCAGAAGTTGTTTTTAGATCGATCACTGCACCCATTTTCTCATTATAAAAATCAGGGCGACATTTAACCGCTACACCCTCTATCTCACTAAAATAGCTTTGTTCAGCCAGTCCGTCTTTTAAAAATATAGCTGTTTCACGCATAGAATTAACCGAGTTTGCTATCTCTACAGCTGAGCCAAAAGTATCAAGATCAAGCGAGGTTTTATCGCCTAAATTTTCTAAAAAATCGTTGTAGATCGCTTTGCCCTCTTTGGTGCGTTTATCAACGTCAGGCTCTACGCAAAACTCATTTGAAAAATCTTTTGGCTCTAACACTAGCTTATGCACCGCAGAGCCTAGTAGCAAAGCTTTTGTAGGCTCGCTCCTAAGCTCGTTTTTCATTTTTAAGTGCAATGGGCTACGCGCTAGTAGGTCGAGGTCGCTCTTTGATATTTCAGGGCGTGCGTGGTATTCTTTATTACTTATATTTTTGTTGTCTTCTGATGCTTCATCAAAACTAATTTCAAACATTTAACACCTCAATTTTACTTAGATTGGTTATACCAGCCGCGGCTAACATCTCCTTGATCTTGTCTGTTAGCTTGTCGTGCGGAGCGTTTACTGGAGCTTTAACCTCAAACTCAGCGCGGATAGTGTAGATAGCCTTGCCGTTTTCGGCTTCGCGTGGTTTTTGCAAAATTTCACGTTGTGCGTCATAAAAAGCTTGTGGGGTTGGGCTTGCTTGCTCGGCTTTTGCGCGCTCGATAGCCTCTTGTTTTTCTCTTTCAGCTCTTGCTAATAATTCAGCCTCTCTTTGTGCGGCTTTTGCTTCTAGCTCCGCTTTTTCTCTAGCTGCTCGCTCCTCTGCTTCTCGTCTTGCTTGAGCTGCTATTTCGGCATCTCTAGCCGCTTTTTCTTGCTCTGCGATCTTGGCTTGTAGGATTTCGTTTTCAAGGGCTTGTATTTTGACCTCTATCGCGTCTTTTGTGGCTTTTGCTAGAGTTCCAGCAGGCGTTACTGCGCTTAGTTTAATTAGATCGGATGTGTTTATTCTTTCAAAATTTAGCCCCTTTTCATCGCAGAGGCTTTTTGTGTATTCTGCTATCCTTGCCGCAATTATCTCAAGCTTAGCGTTTTCAAAATTTGCCACGCCGTCTGCTATCTTTTGACGACCATCTGTGATGATAGCCTCGATCTCTTTTTTCTCGGCTTTTAGTTGATTTACTGGGGCTGAAATTTTATCAATATAAAATTTATATCGCTCACCAATCTCTGTTTTAACCTTATTAAAATTTGCCATCACCTTTTTGGCTTCAGGGATATTTTCCTCGGTTACATTGATAGAATATTTCTCTACCTGCCTGCTAGCTTCAGCTTTTAGTTCCTCAAAATTAGTAGTCAATTTTTGACTATCCGCTGTTTGTGCCTCATAAGTTACAATTAATTCCATTTTTTTATCCTTTTTTAACGTATTTATCATTTATGTTAAAATTTTCTCAATTTTTTAACAATTTCTAAAAACTCGCCGACAGTCATACCTGGCTCATAATAAAACTCAACAAGCCTCATCAGAATATAAGAGTGCATCTTTCTCTGCCTCCTCTCGTAGTTTTTTAAGTGTTTGTTTGTAGGTCGTTGTATAGCTTAAGACCGCTTCGTTGCTCATTTCAGCCTCAACGCATAGCACATAGACAAGTGCGGCGTAGGCGAAAAAGTCTTTTTTGCAATGCTCGATTAAAAGATCAACTATTTCGCCGCTGTTTTCGCCAAGGGAGTTTTTAAAGGTATAGTGATGACGGCTATATACAGCTTCAATGTCAGTTATTAGCTCGTCGTATTCTTTGTCTAAATTTATGTGTGCCACGTCGCTTTCGGCACGTGTTAAGTCGTAGCTCAAACTCATTTTTAGCCCCTTTTGATATTTAGATAGGCGATATTTTTTATCTCGCCACCATTGCTGAAAAGCACCCTAAAAAATTTAACTAGCTTTTTCATTTTTGTAGTTCCTTGTATCTCTTTGGCACTTTTGGCAAATACGCAGCGTGGTATATATGCCCTAAGCCTGCACTTTGCCCTAACTCTCTTTGCTCGTAACGCTCTTTCATATCGCACAAATAAGCATCTACTAAGTCAGCGTGAAGATTGTCAGTTTTGACTTTCACGTCAAACGCAGCGTCACCTAAACGCTCATTTATCCTTGCTCTTTGTGAGCGAGTGACGTCTTTAAAACTTACGTTGGCGTATTTAGTGCTTAATTTCTCGTAGTCTTTTTTAGCTTTTATAAGCGCTTTTAGGCTCTCTAAAGCTTGCTCTAGGTCATTAATGTTTTGCATGACTGCTCCTTTTTCTAATAGAAACCTTGCTCGCCACCGCCGACTGAAAGATGCTAAAAATTAATTTAGCTTGCAAAAGCAACTTTAAAGGAAAATTTTTTATATGAAAAGTGTTAGCAGGCTTTCGCCTACTCCAAGCAAGCAAGGCTTTTATTAGAAAAAGTGGTGTTTTTCGTTTTATTAATAACCCTGCGAAAACTATCCTAAATCAGGGCTGGTGCTGAGTGATAGATTTTCGCCCTATCACTGACGCTTCAGATTGAAACGTGATTGACCTGCAAAACTCGCAGGAGGCTCACTCTGTCAGCTTACGCTTGAAGCCTACAAAACGTTTTCCGTTTTGATGAGAGAATGTTAATATTATTTACATAAGAAAAAGCTTAAATATGTTAATATATTTTACATTTTTTAAAAAATAGATAGTTGTTTTTAAAAATAGGCTGGGGTATAATCAACAAAAACTACTTTAAAGGAGTTGTAATGTTTGAGATATTTAAAAAAATGTTTTTATCTAGCAATCAATCAAAACAAGACATTGATGATAGTAAGATTGCCACCGAGAGTGATCAGGAAAATATAGGGCAAGATCTGAAAAATTTTATTGCCGAGCAAGAAAGGTATCAATCAGCAATTAGTTATAAAAACTATCTATATGACTATATTATTAAGGCTGGGATTTTTAATAAAGAAAATTATGGGCTCTTATATGATTATATCATTAATGGCAACTCTATTTTTGATAAAACGATACTACTAACAACGGAGGAAAAACGCCAGCTAGGACTAAACACTAGGCAAAAAATACCTATGGGGTTGTTAATGTTTTTTGATACTACAAAAATAAAAGGGCTCGATTTAAAAATGGAAATAAAAAAAGTATACCTAAGAGCTGCAGCAAAAGCTAGGTTAATAGAGGATTGCGAAAACGCTAAAAAATTAGGAGTAAAACAAATTATGTATCATTGTTGTAATGATGAGCGCGATTGTCAGTGGTGTAAAGATAATAACGGTAGAATTTTTTTTGTTCAATCTCACCCCGTAGATATTGTTTTGGATGGATGTAAATGTGATTACAATAGATCATATTTTCAGTGTGTAATTACTGGCGATGATCCAGATTGTCTTTTAGAGGTGAAGCTAAAAGAGGGAGTTAAATAATTAGCGTTTTCTCCACTCCCATGGCGTAGTAGGATTACTACTCTGCCAAAGCCCTCGCTTATTCTCACGAGCTGTTTTCTCTTGACCTACATATATTCTCGAGTATTTTACATAAGCCCAAGCGTAGCCATTTAGCACCATTTGAGCGTTTATATCTTGCCCTTTGAAATGGATAATGCCTAGTGTGCGTCTATATCTATCTTTGCCCTTTGGCTCTACTTCTACAACTTGCCCTGCGATTAGGCTAGCCAAGAATTGTTTTGATCGTTGTCCGTAGTCTTGCTTTTTCTCTGGAGCGTCAATGCCGTATAGTCTGACCTTTGTTTGTTCTTTGCCACTTAGCACAGTGATAGTGTCGCCGTCAGATATTTTTATGACTTTGGCTGAAAAGGCAAAGAGAGATAGCGGCAAAAAAAGCAGACAATAGAAAACAAGTCGGATATTACGCAGCCAAATAGCTAGCATGGTTTTTTATGCTACTCCACTTAAAGAGCTTAATATTTAACTCTTGTGTGGCTAATCTTATCTCTTGATCATCTGAGGCATCATCATTAAGAATAATGATCTTATCGCTGGAGCTTCTATCTGCGGCTAAGTCGGTAAAAGTAAAAAGGGTAGCTTTTAAATTTTCTTTTTTTGGGTTATTTAATAATTTGATAAGTCTCTCTTGCTCTTGCTTTGAGCGACTTATCAAAAACTCGAATTTATGCGATAAATGGGACTTCCCCTCAACTGATATATTTGTAGTGTAGCGTGCATCGATATTGTTAAAAAAACTCTCTACTTCATCGTAAAAAAAGCTATTGTTGCCCTTGCTTGGGACAAACATATCATTTACGCTTATTAAGGCTTGTATGACATTGTGTTGTTTTCTTGCGAAATCTAATGCTGAAGCAGAGACAAAAAGCTCATTATCTTTGTTTTTAAAAATGCCAAAGCCATTTAATGCTATTTCAAGCTGTCTAGCTCTTTTTTGAGAGTTAAACTCAAAGCCTGATAAATTTAAATCTTGAATAGTCTCGCCACCATCACTAATCTTAATAGAGCGATCATCTAAAAAATCAATATAGAGCGAAATATTATCATTATGTCTATTTAAAAATGGCGTTATAACCTCATAGCTATCTTTGCTGATAGTATTAATCTCAAAACCACCATTTAAATACTCATAATAAGACCCCAAAAGTCTATTAATATCAAGCATTTTAAAATAACGCCCTTTCTATTTTTATCTTTATGTTGCCATAAGCGCAAAACTGCTCTATCTGTGCTAAAAAGTTATCATCACATTCACTAAGTTTAAACTCACTTATGGGGAACGCCCATTTGTCATCATAGCCATCAATATAAACGTGCAAATGTGCGCCAAGCTTTAATCTTGCTTCGGAATATTTTTGCATAAGTAATCTTAAAGTTTTATCATCTGGAGCGACATTTTCATTAAAAGGTGGGTTTGTGTGAACGCTGTAAAAATCGCTTCTTAAAAGGTGAGTGCTTTTATTGGCTCTTAACTGCAAAGTCTTTCTTTTTGACTGCTTTTTTGATGTGCTAATATCAAACAATAAAGAGAGATCTTTTAGCCTCTCGTCTTCTGCCTCAAGCTCGATCGTTTTAACATAAAAATTTATTTTATCTAAAACAAAATTTATCTCTTTAGCTCTTTTTAAAACCGCTATCAATTCGCTAGCTTCTTGGTTTGTCATAGTCTACCCCTCTACTTTATCCCATAATCCTCAAACGTTAGCCCTTTATATACTTCGCAATGGACTTTGCCGCAGACCTTGCCAAGTATCTCGCACTCGTAGCCCTCTTTGTGTGGGTATATGTCGCTATATTTTGGGTTTAGGCTGATTAGCTTTATCTTATTTTGTGGCAAAAACTCAACCCTTTTTATATAGACTACGTCGTCCATTCTGACGATATAAACTCCAGCTATACGCACGAAATTATCTCTGCCTGCTACCATATCAGCAATAGCCCAGTCACCCTCGTAAAAATCAGGCTCCATGCTATCGCCAACTACTTCAAAGATACGTAAATTTTTAGTGTCAAGCCCTTTTAGAAAAGCCTTATCAACGGCGATTTTACGCTCGTCTTTTTGAAGCATAGCGAGATCATAAACGCCCTCGCTACCCGCACCTATACGCATTTCGGATTTTGGGATAAATAACATATTTTTAGGGGCATAGTCTTGTGGGATAAAATCGGCGTATTGTGAAAAATTAGTTTTTAGCTCTTTTTTTACTACGCCAGCGCGTTTTGCATATTCATCCTCGAAGAAATAGAGCATATCAACATCGCAGGCGTTAGCAATTTTTTCGAGTGTTTCAGTTTTTGGCTTTATGAGATCGTTTTCGTATTGAGTTATCGACTCACGCCTTACTTCCACTATTTTGGATAATTGTAGTTGAGTAAGCTTTTTTGCTTGTCTTGCTTTTCTAATTTTACCACCAAGTGTCATTTTTCTAACCTTTCCTAAAATGTAAATAATACTCAATAAAATGTTAAAAATATTTACATATTTAAGCTTCTTATAATGTAAATTTTTTTAACATAAGCCTATGAAAACAAAAAAAATAAAATTAATTGACGTTGCCAAAGCAACGAATAAAACTCACGCATCGGTTAGTTTTTGGCTAAGCGGAGGCTCAAAACCAACTATAACCGACGTTGAAATCATGGATAAGCAATTTGGCATTCCGCCTAATGCTTGGTATGACATAACTTCTTACGTTGTAAATAATAGCAAACGTTTTGGTAATCTTAAAATATTACGAAAGGCTCACAATGGTAACGCCTAAGTATGATATTAGCAAAGCATTCAAATTGTCTAATCAAAACATCGCAAATATCGTGAAAATACAGAATAGAAAGGGTTTTAGAAACGATAGCGAAGTGATCAGATTTTGTCTTGATATGGTCAGCGTTTTGATCGACAAAGAACTAGAAACACAAGTAATCGCCAAGCTTTTGGAAAGCTCTGCAAACGAGAAAGGATAACAAATGGTAGCAAATAATAGCCTAGAGGCATACAACAAACTAAAGCCAGAGCTAAGTGGCAAACGTAGAGCCGTTTATGAAATGTTTTGCCAGCACAAAGAGGGTGCGACAAGGCAAGAAATAGCACGCTGGTACAACGTAGCGATAAATAGCGTTTGCGGACGTGTAAATGAGCTAGTAGAGCGTGGCTTTTTAGTTGAGATCGGATCAAAAAAAAGATGTGATAAGTGGATGTAGTACGTCAATATTAAAACCCACAGAAAGGATAGCGTAATGAGCCAAATGTATATAGGCTATATACTCTGCGCGTTATTAATACTCGACGCAGTGTATCAAACTTGGAGGGGGTTTAGATGAGTATAAGAATAATGAGCCAAGTTTGGAATATGGAAATCGACGATAGCACTACAAAAAAAGGAAAATTAGGAGCAAAAAATGGGAAAGCAATTTTCGCCAACAACAAGAAAAAAGATTTTTATTCAAAATAATAAATGTGAAATGTGCGGTCGCCTACTACAAATAGATGATTTTCTTGCTGACAACTACCTACAAATAGATCATCTTATAGCAAAAACAAAAGGTGGTAAAAGTAATTTTTCTAATCTTAGGGGCTTATGCAGACCTTGTAACGCATCAAAAGGCAATAGGACAAGCTTGGATTTTTTATACACAATAGAAAATAGCGTAAAAAGAATAAACCCAACGATTATTAACAACATAAAAGCATATGAAGCAAAGAACGGTATTTTTGATAAAAAGATATATGACGCAAAGCTAAACCAAATAATCACGCTTTTTTTAAAAACCGCAAAGGAGTTAAGTGATGATTAAAACTCATAGCGTAGATGTTGAATTGGCTTGTAAAATAGGCTTTGATGAAGCAAATATCTTGGGACATATTGCTTATTGGACTAAACACAACAAAGATAATAATAAAAATTTTTATAATGGCAGGCATTGGACTTATAATACTCTTGATGCATTTTTAGAACAATTTCCATACTATAAAAACACGGATAAAATAAACCGAATTTTAAAGAAACTTGAAAAGATTAATGCAATAGTAAAAGGGAATTTTAACAAAAGTCAATTTGACCGCACTGCTTGGTATTCTTTAGGCGATGATTTTCTTTATCTAATTGATGCTAATTTTAATGTTACGAACGAGTGCAAAAACGATAATTTAGAATTGCAAAATCCAAATTGCGAATACGAAAAATCCATTTTGCAAAAATGCGAAATGGAAAAAGCTAAAATGCAAAATGGATATTGTGAAAATACAAAATCAATAAAGAATAATAATCAAGACAGTTCAAACACAAACCAAACAACAATTCAAACACAGACCAAACAAAACCCCCTACCCCCTAAGGGCATTTTGCTACCTGACTTCATCGATCCAAATCTTTGGCAAGAATATCTAGCCTACAAGAAAGAACGACGAGAAAAATTGACGCAAAAGGGCATCGAGATGAAATTTAGCGAGTGGGCTAAATGGGATGCCGAAGGCATAGACGTCAATGAGTGCCTTAGAGAAGCAATGCGTAACGAGTGGCAAGGGGTATTTAAGCCAAAGCCAACCTACAAGGCACAAAACGGCTTAAGCCTAAGCGTAGAGGACGTAAGACGCTTTGGTGGTGACGTAAGCTACTACATCGAAAGCACAAGAGAAACGAACGCCATAGCAAATCAAAACGTGGCATATATTGAAAACAAGGAGCCGTTTTAATGAACCGCATACAAACGATCAAAGAAGCGCTTGGCATAAATGAAACACAAGCACTAATCACAGCAGAGCTACTAAAACCACTAAAAGATGAGGATATTATCCCATTTTTCGCATATAGGACAAGCTTTATCCAGCCAAAGCAATCAAGCGAGCTAATCACAAAAAACGCCGTAGCAGCTTTTAGAAAACAAAAAGCGCTAGAGATGATCAGCGAGGGGAAATTTAGTTTTAAAAATATCGAGCAGCTAGTAGAGTTTGTAAAAACATTTTTTCGCAATGAGAGGCTTTGCTATGGCACAGTCTATAAAGATTTTGTAATTATCGGGGTTGATGAATACGGAAACTTGATCAACCACTACCAAATCAACCAAGCAGGCAAGCCAGTACAGCTAAGCAGTGATGACGAGGCAGAGGTTTATGCGTGGCTCTTTGAAAATCAAAAGCGTATCGGCGTGATCAAATACATAAGCGAAAGAGAAATAAAAGAAAAAGAGAAAGAGCAGGCAAAAATAGAGGTGGCGAATAACACACAGCTTTTGCCAGCTGACCCAGACGCACCGATAGAAATGAGCGATGAAGCAAGAGCAAGGCTAAGACTTGGACTATCTGCCATTGCGGCAAATATAGCAAAGAGAGCGTGAGATGAAAATTTTAAATCTTTTCGCAGGGCTTGGTGGTAATCGCAAATTTTGGGACGATGTAGCAAAAGAAAAAGGCATAAGCATAGAAGTGACCGCCGTTGAGTTTGACCCTGAAATAGCTAAAGCTTATGCAAAACGCTATCCAAATGACAACGTAATAGTAGGCGACGCTTGGGGTTATGGCGCAAAAAATTACTTAGATTTTGATTTTATATGGGCTAGCCCACCATGTCAAACACATAGTAGGCTAAATATAGCAAATAATATCCGTAATGATCGAACAAAAAGGCTGCCTGATTTTAGACTTTATGAATTAATCGTGTATCTAAAATACTTTTGCAAAAAGGCTTTTGTAGTTGAAAATGTAGTGCCATTTTATGAGCCACTTATAAAGCCGACCGCCGAGATAGGCAGGCACTATTTTTGGGCTAATTTTGATCTATTCTTTTTACATAACTCTAATTTTAGGATCGTAACAAAGACCAAAATTGGTGATTTTATGGATTTAGATTTGAATGAGTTTAAGATAAAAAACAAACGCCAAGCCATAAGAAACGAAGTTGATTACGAGATAGGCAAAAAGATATTTGAGCGTTATTTGGAGAGCAAATGAAAGCTATATATATCACGATCACCGAAAGCGGAGCTAGCATAATCGCAAAAGTAGCGGACGAAAACAAAAAGATACTTGATAGCTTTGAGATAAGCCGTAAAGACGCAAGCGGTGTGCTTGAAATAATGAGAAAGTGGAACGAGAAGCACAAGGACGAAGAAACAAGGGGGCTATTTTGAGACTAACTAAAAGCGAAAATAAAGCCTACCAACTAAGATTACTTGAAGAATACCCACTTTGTCAAATATGCGAGAAACAACAAAGCATAGAGTGCCACCACGTACGCTATGGTAGGTTTGGAGCAGATAAGGACGACAGCAAACAAATAGCCGTTTGTAGAGAGTGCCATCAATGGTGTCACGCACACAAACACGAGAGCATAGAAAAATACGAGGAGGTAGCTGATGAGAATTGGCAACGTTTCGGCGAGTAAATATCACAACCGCAAGACCAAGGGCTTTGATAGTGCTAAGGAATGGCGCAGAAACCAAGAGCTAGAAACCTTACAGCGAGCAGGTGAGATAAGCGAGCTAAATAGACAAGTACCGTTTGTGCTAATGCCTAGCTACACTATAGCAGATGAAACAACGAGGCAAGGCTTTAGAACGATACGTGAGATCAGATACATAGCAGATTTTACTTACCGCTTAAAAAATGGCAAGAGGATAATAGAGGACGTAAAGGGAATGCAGACGGACGTTTTCAAGCTGAAACGAAAACTGCTAGAGAGAAAAATAGCCCTTGGAGTAATAGAGGGCGAGTTTAGGATTTATTAGAAAAATGGATTTGCCTAATTTAAAACATTTAGACGTATTTTATGCCGTGCTTGATAAGTTTTACCCAGACTGGGAAAAGCGAGAGGATCATTATTATTTAACGGAAATTTCGTTTTTAATAAGGGAAGTATTAAATAGCCCTTATACGGACGAAACCGTTATTAATAATCTAAGAGTAAGCGAGGTAAAGAAATACCAAGCAGAGCTTAACACGATACTAAATACGCCTAAAGAATTTTTAGATTGGGTATTAAAACATAGAATGACAGCAAGTAGGCGCAAGATGTGCCAAAGTAAATATTTAAGCACGAAGCCTAAACGCAAGTATAAAAAGAAAAAATATCAACAACTGACTTTATTTTAAGGGTAGAAATGGAAATAAAATATAAAAAAATAGGCGAACTTACGCCATACATAAATAACGCTAGAACGCATAGCGACGAGCAGGTAGATCAGATAGTAGCTAGCATAAAAGAGTTTGGCTTTACTAACCCATTATTGATTGACGAAAAGGGCGAGATAATAGCAGGGCACGGACGGCTGACAGCAGCTAAGAAACTAAATATGGATGAAGTGCCGACTATTGAGCTAAAAGGGCTAAGCGAAGCACAAAAGCGGGCTTATGTGATAGCGGATAATAAATTAGCCTTAAACGCAGGCTGGGATGAGGAATTATTAAAAGCGGAGCTAGAAGCGTTACAAAATTTAGATTTTGATTTAGAGCTTACGGGGTTTAGCGAGGATGAGCTTGCCGATATGGGAATACTGCAGGGGGCAGATGAATATCAAAACTTGGACAAGAGTCGCGAGGACGACATCCCGCCTATGGACGAGAAAAATATCGTTGTTTGCAAGGGAGATTTAATAGAATTCGACAAACATAGGCTACTTTGCGGCGATAGCACGAATATAAAAGATGTAGAAAGGCTACTAAACGGCAGACAGGCAGACATGGTGTGGACTGACCCGCTGTACAACGTAGCTGTAGAGAATAGCGCAGGTAAAATTTTAAACGATGATATGAGCAAGGGGGAATTTAGAGAATTTTTAATATCAATTTTTAAAAATTACTTCCAAATAGTCAAAAAAGGAGGGGTTATTTACGTAGCGCACTCAGAGAGTGAAAGGAGTGCTTTTACCGAGACTTTTATACAAGCCGGGTTTAAATTCACCCAAAATTTGATATGGAATAAAAATCAAGCTAATCTTAGCAGGCAAGATTACAACTGGAAGCACGAGCCTATTCTTTATGGGTGGAAAGAGGGGCAGGGACATTATTTTTGTGAGGACTACTCTGAAACAACGGTTGTCGAGGATAAAATTAATCTGACCGCCATGAAAAAGGAGGAATTAATAGACCTCGCTAAAAAACTACTAGAACAAAAACGCGCGGACGTAATAGACTACGATAAGCCGCAAAAAAGCGAATTACACCCGACGATGAAGCCGGTTGGATTGGTGCAGAGATTTATAGAAAATTCTAGTAGAGAGAGAGAATTGGTGGTGGATTTGTTTGGAGGAGCTGGAAGCACGCTTATTGCAAGCATAAATGCAAATAGAACTTGTTATCTTATGGAATTAGACGAGAGATACGCTCAAGTAATAGTCCAGCGGTATGTAGATTATACAAACAACCCAAAAATAAAAATCAACGGCAAAGAGGTAGATTGGTACGAGTATAAGGAAGCAGCAAATGGCTAAACCACTACCACCATATAAATGGGATGAAATAAAAGCGGATTATGAGGCAGGGATGAGCCAAGCAGAGCTAAGAAAAAAATATAATATTTCAGCTGGCACGCTGGGCAGCAAAATAAAGCGGGCGGGGTGGGTGCTTTCGCACGAGCAAAAAGCGGCTCTAACAGAGTTTCAAGAAGCAAGTGCGAAAGTGTGCGAAAGCTTTCGCAATGCCAACGAAACGCAAAAAAAAGAGATGATCGAGCAGGTGAATATTGCGCTAGAAAATAATGCCATAGTCTCTAATAACCGCAAAATAGCTAAAGCATTTCAGTCGCTAATTGTGCGGGGGATAAGTGACAAGCGCTACGCAACGCCAACTGAAATAAAACAAGGCACAAGCGCATTAAAAGACCTTGAGGCTATCGCTAACCCACAAAGCAACAAAATAGAGATTAACAACACCAACGCACAGCAAAACGAAGTAACCGAAATTAGGCGAACGATAATAAAGCTAGATAAATGATAATAAATTTAAACACCGCCCCTATATTCGAGCCACTATTAGAAAACAAAAGATACAAGGGGGCTAAGGGCGGACGTGGTAGTGGCAAAAGCCATTTTTTCGCCGAGTGCATAATCGAAACAATGCTAATCAATCCAGACGCTCGCATAGTTTGCATAAGAGAAATTCAACGCTCATTAAAATTTTCATCAAAAGCCCTAATAGAAAGCAAGATAAACAGCTTATGGGTAAGCGAATATTTTGAGATAACACTAACCGAAATTAGAGCTAAGCGTGGCAACGGCTTAATAATTTTTCAAGGTATGCAAGACCATACCGCCGATAGCATAAAATCGTTAGAGGGTTTTGATATTGCGTGGGTAGAGGAAGCACAAAACCTAAGTAAGCGAAGCCTAGAGCTTTTACGTCCAACTATACGCAAGGAAAACTCCGAGCTTTGGTTTAGCTGGAACCCTGAAAATGAAACGGACGCAGTGGATAGCTTTTTTAAACAAATGCAGGATAACCACGCAACCGATTATATTTTAATACACGCAAATTTTAGTGATAACCCCTTTTTGCCAACCGAGCTATTTAACGAGCAAGAATACGACCGCAGGTTTAATCCTAGCACTTACGAGCATATATGGCTAGGAGGGTATAACACCAAGAGCGATGCACTAATATTCAAAGGTAAATTTAGAGTAGAGAGCTTTAATACGGACGGACTAGGCAACCCTTATCACGGCTTAGACTTCGGTTTTGCTAACGATCCGACAGCGGCGATAAGGTGCTATATACACGACCGAAAACTATATATAAGCCACGAAGCTGGAGCGGTAGGGCTAGAGCTTGATTATACGGCGGAGTTTTTAAAAGAACGTATCGAAAATATACATAAATATGTAATAAGAGCCGATAACGCACGCCCTGAAAGTATAAGCTATTTAAAAAGGCACGGGCTAAGCATGATAACGCCAACAATAAAAGGCAAAGGCAGCATAGAGGACGGCATAGAGTTTATACGTAGTTTTGAAGCAATCATAATACACGAGCGCTGCGTAGAAACGGCACGAGAGTTTAGACTATATAGCTACAAAACCGATCCACATAGCGGCGATATATTACCACAAATACTAGATGAAAATAACCACTACATAGACGCATTACGCTACGCCCTAGAACCACTAATAAAAAGCAAAACAACAATTTGGGGACACATCACAAGCCGAAGCTAACGCCCAAAAACGCCTTATTATTGATCAAAAATAAAAGGCGGGATAATGGGGCAAAAAATAACCGATAGCTTAGAAAACCTAGTAACGAAAATGGGGCAAATGACGGCGAATAGAGATTATACGCCATTAGTAGTCACAAATACACAGCTTTTAAACGCTTACAACAACGGCTGGATAGCTAAACGCTACATTAAAAAGACAATAGGCGATATGCTAAAAATGGGGCGTGAAATCGACTGGGACGATATAGACGAGGAACGCAAAAAAGAGTATTACGACGCTTGCAATAAGCTAGAAATAGACGGCGTTATTAAAGACCTGCTTTTTAACGTTTTGCTTTATGGCGAAGCTGCGATATTAGCCGTAACAGACGCAAGCGAGGAAACCTATCAACTCCCATTAATGCCAAATGAAACAATTAAACAATTTATTGTATTTGGCAAGGGCGAATTTAAAGCAAGAAACGCAGAGCATAAATTTAACCGACCTAGCCTTTATGATGTAAAGGGCGTTAAAACACACATTAGCCGTCTTTGTATAGTGCAAGGGGGCATTAAGAGCTATGGCATAAAGCAGCGTGAAAGCATAAGCGATATAGCCACCGCCCTTGACGTGATAAAGATGTTTGACACTATTACGTTAAGCGTTAGCGACTTGATCGAGGAGTGCAAAATAGATGTATATAAAATGCACGGATATAACGAGCAAATAGCAACAGGCAATGAGGGCGAGATACTAAAACGGCTAAGGCTAATAAATGAAGCCAAAAGCTACACCAACGCAATCGCTATGGATATGGAGGACGACTATTTAACAAAGGAAAATAACCTAAATGGTATAGCCGAGCTTTGGAGTAAGAGTTGTATTGTAGTAGCTGGAGCATTAAACCGCCCTATTAGTATACTATTTGGCGAGGGTGCTGGCGGTTTTAGTAGTGGCGAGGAAGACAACCGAGCATATTATGAAACTATCAACGAATTACAAAACACGCTATTACGCCCAGTTTATGACTTCATTGATCCGTTTATATTAGGCGAAAATTTAGAATACGATTTTTACAGCATAGACAGCCTAAACGATAAAGAAAAAGCCGAAATTTTAAACGTAAAAAGCACAGCACTTGGAAATTTGCTAGACAAGGGCGTAATAACCGAAGCGATCATTTTAAAAGAGCTAAAAGACGAGGGCTTGATTAAGAACATAAGCGCTGAGGATATAAACGAAGCTGAGCTATTAGCCCAAAAGTTAGACGAGCCAGCCGATGAAACCGACCTTATCTGAGCTATTTAGCAAGAAACGCAATAAAGAGTTTAAGCCAGTGCAGCCTAGCAAGCGTGCAGAGGTTAAATATCGTAACGCCTTATTATTACTAATCGCCTCTTTAAAGACGGCGCTATTAAAAAGGCTTAAAGCGTTTTTGTTAGGTAACCCTAGCGACGCCGAAACAATAGAACACACAACCCAAATATTAGACGGACTACGAAAAGCTGACACATTAGACTACGCCAAAAGGTTAAGCCGAGGTGTAGTTAGTGCAGTAAATGAAGCAAACAAGGAGCGACTAATCCAAAACGTGCAAAAAGGCACGGATATAGACCTAACCCCACTAGTAGGCGATACCGCCGTAAAAGGCAAACTAGACGAATACGTAGCCAAAAACGTGAGTTTAATAACCTCGGTTAAAAATGACTATCTAAGCGACGTGGAAAAAGCAATAAGAGAGAGCTATTTAAAAAACGGTAGGGCTGAAAATTTAGCCACGATCATACACGAACGCACGGGCGTAAGTAAAAGCAGGGCTAGGCTAATAGCTAGAGATCAGACGGCAAAGATTAACGCCGAGCTAGACCAAGAACGCATGCAAAATCTAGGCGTAAAGCTTTATATTTGGCAAACGGCTAAAGATGAAAGGGTAAGACACACGCACGCGAATATGCAAGGTGTGCTATGTCGCTTTGATGATGATACCGTATATAGCAAGGACGGCGGCAAAACGTGGATAAAACGAGAAGCGGACAAGCCGAAATGCAAGCCTGGCGTTGATATACAATGCCGATGTTTTGCAAAAGCTATTCTAGGGGAATAAATGGATTTTAAAATAAATGATGACGGCTACATAATAACAAAAGCCAAAATGGCAAGTACCCAGCCTATGGAATATTTAGGCGAGGAAATAGGACGCACGAGTGGAAAGGTGTATAAAGTTTTTAGGGACGAAAAAGAAGTATTTAGCCCCGAAACAATTAAAAGTTTTGAGGGTAAGCCGCTAACGCTAACACACCCAGACGACGACGTAACAGCCAAGAACTGGAAAGATACAGCGATAGGACATATTCAAAACGTACGCCGTGAGGGGGATTTTTTGGTAGGCGATGCCTACATCAACGACGAGATAGCGATCAAAATAATAAAAGAACAAGGAATAAAGGAGGTAAGTTGCGGATATGACAGCAAACTAATCGAGCGTGATGGGAAAATTTGGCAAACGAATATAAGGGGCAATCATTTGGCGGTAGTAGCCGAGGGGCGAGCTGGCAAAGATTGTAAATTAGGCGATAGTAAAAGGATAAAAATGAAATTCATAGATAAATTAAAAGGCGCTTTGACAGCAGCCAAAAAATTTAAAGATAACGACGAAGTCGGTAAAGAGAAAGTAGAGGAAGCCAACGAGGCTAACAATGAGCTAGTTGATCTTTTAGAGCAAGCATTAAGTGGCGCTGAGGAAGTCAGCACAAAACTAGACGAAACAACCGCAGAGCTTGAAAAAACAAAAACAGAGCTTGCGGACGTAAAAGCTAAAAGTGTAAAAGACGATGACGGCACAGACGAAAACGCAGAAATCGCAGAGCTAAAAGCTAAAGTTGAAGCATTAGAAAAAGAAAACGCAGAGCTAAAAGCAGAGATTGAGAAGCTTAAAGGCGAAGCAGCAACAACCGAAGCCGTAACTGACGCTAAAGCTAACTTTAGCCACGTAAAACTAAGCGACGCTAAAAACGCTAGAGGTGTTTATGAAGCGGTAATCCTTGATAGTAAAGCGTTTGAGGCTAGCGAGCTTAAAAAGCTAAGCGATAGCGAGATTAGGGCTATTTATATGGGAATGCGTGTAAATGCTAAAAATAAAGATAACAGCGGTAGCGTGTTGGATAAATTTTACGACGCTAAACCTAAAAAAATAGATTTTAATAAAAAATTTGGAGGTAAATAATGGGCTATTTAGACAAAAGAGCTTTTGCAGGACAAGTGGCTAGAACAGGCGAAAGTGCCGTAACAGCACTAGCTTATGTAAATAACGATACCGAGGTTATCCCTTTTGGCGTATTCGTAACTAGCAAAGACGGCGGCGTAGCAAAAATAAGCAAAGCAACCGATCAGATTATGGGTGTTAGCCTAAAACTAGGCTCAAAGAGCGAGAATAAACCTAGCGAGGTTATGAGTGTTTTATCAATCTCTTATGGTAGCGAAGTTTGGGTACAAGGCAAAGAAAATCATGGCTTGGCAGTTGGCGACACTATCCAAGTAGAAGCGACAGCGGGCGCAGACGCTGGCAAAGTAGCAAAAACGGCAACTCTAGCGGTAACAGCAGCAAAAGATAAATTCTACGTTACTGAAGTAAGTGGCGATCTTGTAAAACTAATGAGAAAGGAATAATATGAAACTAAGAGATGAGGAAATTTTAAGCCAGCTTGCGTCAGCAGCGGCTAGTTTTAATGAGGGCTTTCAAGAGCGTGAATATCCGGAAGTACAACTAGCTAATTTTGTGCCTATAACACAAAAGGGCGACGAGAGCATTGACGCATTAGACTACGGCGAGATCGAGGGAACTCAAGATTTAGAAAACGGCTTAATCGATGAGAACACAACTTCACTAGAAACCGAAGATTTAAGTATTACAGCCAAAAAAGGTCTATACCTAAGCTGGGCGAAGTCGGCAATCTACACTAGCGAAGCAGTAGCTAGAGCAAAAAGGCTAGAAATCGAGCTAGACACCGCTAAGCTAAGAAATCTTGAGCGTGTAGCACTTTTGACAATGCAGAAAACAGCGCTTGTCGGTCACACAAAGATCGGTGCGGTGCAAGGCTTACTAAATAACACTAGCGTGAAAGCTAAAGACCTAACAGCTGGCACAGCAATAAGCGCGATGACTGGTGCAGAAGCTAGGGCGTTTTTCTTATCGCTAATTGAGTTTGGCTACGAGCAAAATGGTGGGTTGCTAATCCCTGATACGATAGCGATCGACAGCAAAGACCTTATGGCACTAGCTAGCAAATATGACAATTCTATTGGCGCAGTAAATGGTGGCGTAAATGCACTAACCGCTATTAAAGAGGCACTATCACAAAGCACAGGTGTCGATGTAAATATAGTTGGTCTCCCTTTGGGCTTCGCACAAGGCTTAGGCGGTGGCAAGGGCAAAAATAGAGCCGTTGTATATACAAAGAGCGAGGACGTGTTAAGCACTGACTGGGCTTTATCACCAACAGCAATGCAACCATTTCAAAGAAGCGTGCTAAGCTGGGAAATTGCCGTTAAAGCTAAATTTACGGGCACATTAATTCGCCAGCTTGACAAAGTGGCTTACGTAAATTACAAGGCTTAACAATGACAACAGCCGATTTTTTAAATAAATTCCCAGAGTTTAAAGCGGTAGATGAAACACGCATAGAGCTAAGTTTAGACGAGGCGAGCTTGCAGGTTACCGAAAAAATATGGGGGCGTTTTTATGAGGTCGGCGTTTTACACTTAGCGGCTCACATTTTGGCAATACAGGGGGCATTAAGCACGGAAGCGACGAATAGCCCCCAACCTTTGCGAGAAATAGGCAGTAAAACCGTAGGTAGCCTAAGCGTAAGTTATACAAGCGGGAAAACTGGCTTTGAGAGTGAAAGCGGAAGCTACTATTTAACCAAGTATGGGCAGCGGTTTTTAGAGCTTAAAAAGCTAGTAACTCCACATTTTGGGTTAGTTAGATGATCGAAAAACTAGAGGGGAAAATAGCCGAGATTATGGGGCTTAGCGTGGTGGTAGGCGTAACCGCAAAAAGCAACGCTAGAAGCGACGAGCTAACTAATGCAGACCTAGCTATGATCCACGAATTTGGTAGCCCAGCACACAATATCCCCGAGCGCTCATTTTTGCGTAAGCCTTTGATAAACAATGCCGAGGCGGTGGCTAATTTGGCAAAAACCGCAATAGGGAAATTTATCGCAGGCGAAACATCACTAGAAACAGCGCTAGGATATGTAGGCGAGGAAGCCAAAAACATAAGCAAAGAAGCAATAACCGACGGCATAACACCAGCTTTAAAGCCAGCTACAATAAAACGTAAAAAAAGCTCAAAACCACTAATTGACACAGGGCAACTGATCAACTCTATCACATATGAGGTTAGAAAATGATAAACGTTAGCGAACTTATCGGCGATAGCGATTTTTGCCAAGTTATCAAAAGGGGCGATGATGAGTTTACGGCGGTGGTGCAGTTTTTAAGCGGCGACGAAATGCAAAGATTGCCCGAGGGGGAGCGATACAAAGAAGCAATTAGGATAGATACGAAATTTAACCTAAATTTGCAGGACGTTATCACTTACAAAGGCGTTAATTACCGCATTATTAATATGCAAGATTGGAGCGAATATGGATACAAAAACTTTGCAGGCGTTAGATTTGACGGGCTTGAAAGTTTTGATAGCCAAGGCTTTGAGCGTAGATGAAAGTTTAGTACGTGATAGTTACTCCAAGACGCTAAACGATAAGGCGGCATATTTAACACTACATCTCCTAACCAGTACGCAAAAGGGGCGTGAGTATAAATTTATCGAGGGCGAAAAAGAGGTTATCACTTCAACACGTGAAGCCGTGGTTAGCGTAAATGCTTTTGGCAAAAACGCAAACTTCATAATTGAAAAATTAAACACCCTTTTTTACTCTAGTGAGTGTTTAAAAGAGCTTAAGATTTTAGGGTTAGGGCTAGTAACAATTAGCCCTATTAGGAACTTAAGCCAAATAGTGGGCGGTGGCGTAGAGGAGCGAGCTAGTATAGATTTGACGCTAAGCTACATAAATAGAGTGGAAGTTTCTCAAAATGAGATAAAAAAAGCCGAGATTAAAACGGCAGATTTTGGCATAAAGGTAAATAGATGAGTTTAACGATAAAAAGGATAGTGAATATCCAGCTAAACGAACAAGGACAAATAGCAAAGAATAGAGATTTTAGCGTGATCGCTATTCTAAGCGACGATTGGTGCGAGGCTTACAATGATGTGAATACAAGATTTGTAAGTATCGCTAGTGCAAACGACGCCGCGTTAAATTTTGGCAGTGAAAGCAGAGCAACTAAAGCCGCCAAAGCTATTTTTAGCGTAAGCGGTGTTAAAAAGGCGATCGTTGCTAAGTGGGTAAAAGAGAACAAGACAACACAAGCAACCGCTAACGAGTTAAGAGGCTCAGCGCTTAATGTAGGCATTAATAAATTAAAGGCTATCACAAGTGGCAGTTTCAAGCTAAACGTAGGTGGAGCGGATAAAGTTTATACAAATTTGGATTTTAGCTCGTGTGTAGATTTTGAGGCGGTAGCAACAAAACTAACAGCGGCGATTAGCAAAGACGCGTTAAAAGCAGTTTATGACGCCGACGGCAACCGCTTTATTATCAGAGCAGCAACGGCTGGTAAAAACGACAACACAAGGCTAGGCTATTTTGAGAAAGCAGATAATGGCGACTTTGTAGGGGTGCTTTTAAATTTAGTTAGTGGCAAGAGCGATATTTATGTAGGCAAAGATAGCGTAACGCAGAAAAAAGAGAGCCTAAGCGAGGCGTTAGATAAATTATTCAACGCAACACAAGGCTTTTACGGCGTTTATTCGTCAGCTATTTTGGCAGATGAGGAAGTAGCGGAGCTTAACGAGTGGATCACATCGGCACAAAACCCAAGCGTAGCGGGCTATACGATCACGCGTGCGGCACAGCTAGAAAGCGAAAAAACAAACGTAATTAAAAAGATAGCCGACAAAGACAGCGGTCGTTTTTTTGCAACATATAACAACACTGGCGACGAACACGCAGGCGCTGAATTATTAGCAAAAGCTTTAAGCACTAATTGGGAGGGCAGCAACACAGCCCAAACAATGAAGTTTAAAAACCTAAAAACAGCTGGCACTGATGAAACAATCACGCTAAATTTAGCCGAAAAATGCGACAAACTAGGCGTAAATTACTATACCGATTATGACGGCGTAAGTATGATAGCCGAGGGCGTGGCTTTAGGCGGTAAATTTATAGATGAAACCGTAGGACTTGACGCTTTTAACAACCGCACACAAATAGCAGTATTTAACGTGCTAAAAGGCGCAAAGAAAGTACCGCAAACCGATAAGGGGCAAGTAAGACTAATAGCAGCAGTTAAGCAAGTTTGCGAGCAATTTGTTAAAAACGGCTTTATTGCTCCAGGACAATGGCGTGGCGATCCAGTTGGCACACTAGAAAGCGGTGACTATTTGGATTTAGGCTATTACGTTTATAGCCCTAGCTATACCGAGCAATTACAAGCAGATAGGGAAGCTAGAAAGTCAGTGCCTATCAATGTGGCTATTAAGCTAGCTGGTGCAATACACAGCGTAGATATTTTGATAAATTACAATAGATAAAAGGGGCTAAAATGGCAAGATACCAACACGATACGATCGTTTTATTACTAAACGGCTACGAGATAACCGCTTATGCAGACGGAAGCGATGTAATAAGCATAGAAAACGCAGGCGACGCAGGAGCTTATACAATAGGTGCTAGCGGTAGGGGCGTTTTTACGGGTAGTTGCAACCAAAGTGGCACGCTAACCCTAAAGCTTCTACAACACAGCGAGGATTGTAAATTTTTACAAGACCTTTATAACCAACAACGCACAGAGTTTAAAAGCTTTAGCCCTATGACAATGGAGTTTAAAGACACACTAAATGGTGATGAGCTAAGTGGGCTAAATGGCTTTTTTGTAAATGACGGCGGGCTAAAAAGAGGTGACGCACACAACCCAACCGAGTTTAAAATCGCCTTTGAAAGAATAAGCAAACGCCTAGAAAATGGAGCTGGCAACTAATGCAAACATACGAGCTAATGATAAACGAAAATAAGTACGTTTTAAGAAGTGCTAATTTTTTTGAAACCAAAACGCAGTTGCAAAGCCTTTTAGGATTAGCCAAAGACGCTATTAAAATGCAAGGCGAGGACGTTAATATCGACGTAGGGCAAATAATAGCTAATATAGGCAGTGCAGCGTTTAGTGGAGTTGAGAATTTTATTTTAAAATACGCTAGCGTGATAAATGCAGAGGGTGGCGAAATACTATTAAGAAATGTTAGCCAAGCCGAAACGCATTTTAACGCCAACAGAGGCGACTACGCACAGCTTATTTTAGAGGGGTTAAAATACCATTTTTTAGACTTCTTACCCGCTGGGGCAAAATCCTTAGCGGGTATAACAGCCTACCTAAACAAGGCGTAAAAAGCGAGTTTGATATAGATTATTTGGTGTGGCTACCGATCATAAAAGGTTATGCCACACTAAACGATCTACGCACCGTCTACGACTTCGAGGACGGTATCGCAATGCACGAGGTTATTATTGAGCTACTAAACGAGGAGCGCCAAGCCTTAGAAAAACAATAAGGCTCACTCCTCTATTTTTTTACTTCTATTCTTTATTATTTCTATTTCGTCAAAAGTCAAATTACTCAAAAAATCAAGCAATTTAAAACGCCAGTTGTCCTCCCCTGATTTAGCCCAGTCGTTTAACGTGGCGTAGGGAATACCAAAAATCTCGACAAAGTCTTTACGTTTAGGCGTTTTATTTTTTTGCATTTTCTAACTCTTTTATGCGGTTAGTTAGCTTGTGGTTACGCCACATCTCATAGATTAGAGCGATACAAACTACTAATTGAGCTACGTCAAAAACAATATCCATTTTAAGCTCCTTGTAAAGTCTAGTATTTTATAATCAACCCAAGGGGGGTGGCTCAAAGCCACCCTTTAAGGATTTCTATTATCGCTAGAAGTGCGGCTAACGCTTCTAGCAACTCTTTTAACCCTTTCAGAAATATTTTCATATTTCCTCCTTGAGTTCTTATTATCAAAAAGGCTTTTTATCCCTTTTGATAAGATAATTATATAATAATATCCCTTATTTTATGCTTAATAATTATGTATATCATAACTTTATTTAATTAAATACAAGCCGAACCTATTATTAAAATTTATTCTAATATGCCCCTAAAAGGATATATAGTGCTATTAGATGAATTTCTTTATAAAATCGGATTTGATGTTGATAGTGGCAAGATAAAGCAGATAGAACAAGGGCTAAAAAATATCTCTAGCATAGCTAAACAAACAGCCCAACCCATAAGCGACGCAGTAAAAGCTGGCATGGAAAGAAATGCCGAGCTAATAGCAAAATTAGAACAAGCCAAAAATAAAGGCGTAGAGTGGTGCGAGGAAGCTAAAGGGCAAGCTGAGGAGCTCACTACTAGTTTTCATGAAGTGGCAGAAGCAGAGGAAAAGGTCGGCGAGCAAGCAAAAGAAGCAGCAAAAGAGACTAAAAAACTAACCGAGAAAAAGCCAGCCATTGGGCTAAAACAAGAGTTTGACGGGTTAAGAAACAAGTTTTTGTTAATCGGGGCGGCAGCAACGGCAGCAAGTGGGCTAATAGCTAATTATTTGACTGTACCGCTTCAAAAAATCCAAGAGCTGGCTAAACAAAAAAATAAATTGTTTGATATAACCCAAGCCGAAATAGATCAGGCGAAAGAATACCAAGACCGCCTGCAAGAAAGCAAGACGGCAATGCAGTCTATTACTACGCAAGTAGCATTAAAATTAATCCCAGTCGTCAATCAGAGCCTAAAAGGGTTTAATAATTTTCTAAAAGCAAATAAGGCGCTGGTGGTCGAGGGGCTAACTAATGTCTTTAAATGGATTTTAAAACTCGGTCAAGTTTTTACAAATACGTTTAGATTTTTAAATAAAGTAATAAGTAGCACGATCGGCTGGAAAGCGGCGCTATTAATCCTAGTAGGTGTTTTGGCAGTCGTTAAACGTGCAATGCTAGCGGCATTTTTAACCAACCCTATCGGCTGGGTAATTATGCTAATAGGCGGTCTTATTTTATTAATTGATGATCTAATGACCTATTTAGACGGCGGCGAAAGCTTATTTGGCGACTATTGGAAGCCTTGTATCGAGTGGGGCAAAAAAGCCATTGCGTTATACAAAGAGATCGAACCAACAATAAAAGAAGTTTGGGATTTTGTGGTTAATTTTATCACCCAAAGCGTAAATGCGATAATTGGCGTATTTAAAATGTTATATGGCGTATTTACGGGCGATTGGGAGCTGATAAAGCAAGGGTTTAAGGACGTGGGCGACGCTATCCTTAAGGCGTTTGAAGTACCATTTAAATGGATTAAAAAGCAATATGACGAGTATATAGCCCCTATTATAAACGCAGTTAAAAATTTTGATATAGGGCAAACCGCTAGCGATATGTGGGAAAGCACAAAAAGCTTTTTAGGTTTTGGCAACGATACCCCAAAGGCGGCACTGGCTACACAATACGCAGACAACAATAGGTCGGTGCAATATCACGGCGGAACAGCCACTACAACGATCAACGTAACCACAAATAACCCACAAATGGCCAACCAAATAATTAACAATAGACAAAAAAACGACCTAGCATTTACCCAAGCTAATTTAAGAGGGGGTTATTAATGGTTGAAGTAGCAAGCCGTAAGATAGGCACGTTTCGACTAGACGCAACCGAGCAAGAAAATAATAAAAGCACGCTACGCACTACTAAAAATCCTATTGAAAGCGGTGCAAATGTGGCAGATCACGCCGTGCTAGAACCAAAGCAAATAACAATCAAGGGCAAAATAGTAGCTTATGAGCCGCCTAGCTTTACGCAATTTGACGAGATTATGCAAGTAGTCCGTTTTAACCTGCCATATATAAAAACCGCCCATCGCTTTACACAAAAGGCATACAAACTCTACAACAATGTAAAGCATATAAAGAGCGAGGCAATGCGATACGCTAGGATTTTTGGCGTTGATAAGAAAATACGCGAAATAGCACCATTTTTAACTGACGGAAAAGAAAATAAGGACAACAGCACCGCTAAAAATAGACTACAAAGCCTATACGAAAAGCTTTTAGAAGTGCAAAAGAGCGGCGAGTTTTTGATAGTGACAACTGGGTTAAAAACATATAGGAATATGCTAATTACAAGCATTGAAGTAACCACTGAAAGCGACCTATACGCTGATGTTACGCTCACGCTCGAGGAGGTTTTTATTGTTGAAACAAAAACGGCGAAAGGGCTAAACGTAGGGCTAAATGGCAGTAAAAGTGCCGTAAATTTAGGCAAGACCGAACCTAAACAAAAGAAAACAAGCCTTTTAAAGGATATATTTTGATTTACGAAATAATGACAACGACCGAGCTAAAACAAACGCAAAATTTTAATATATTCGGCATGGAGCTAGAATTAACCCTTAAATATAACGAGGTTGGTGCAGTTTGGCAATATGATTTAACCGATCTAAACACAAATAAAATTTTAGCTTTTAATAAGGGCTTAGCGGTTAATGCACCAAGTCTTATTGATAAAAACTTACCTTTTGTTTTAATGCTAGTCGATACCACGAAAAGCGGCGTTAATTGCGTAGATTTTAGCGAGCTAGGCGAACGCTTGAAGCTTTACGCCGTCGATAAAAAGGAGTTTAACGCAGCGATGAGCGAGATAGCAAAGGATAGGACGTGAGGCAATACGGCAGGCGCTACCGCTTAGAAATAGGCAACAATAAACAAAGCATAGTAATAGATAATCTCGCAATTAGTTTTAGCATCGAAAAGACGATAAGCGAAGAGCCAAACACTAGCAAAATAGAAATTTACAATCTAAATGCCAATAACCGTAATCAAATAGCCAATAAGATTTTTAACCAAGTGAAATTATTTGCAGGCTACGACGAGCCAAGATTAATTTTTGCAGGACAAATAACGCAGGCTTATACCAGCCGTAATGATTTAGATTTTATTACCCATATTGAGTGCGGCGACGGACAAAACGACTACTCAAAATCTAGGCTATACACAACGTTAAAAGCTGGCGTAAAAGATAGCGACGTAGTAAATATGTGCGTAAAGGCGATGAGTAGCTCAAAGCAAGGCGTGGTGGATTTGCCAAGGGATAAAGCCCTGCCAAGGTGCAAAGTATTAAGCGGCGATATAAAGGACTATTTAAAACACGTAGCCAAAAACAATGACGCTAACTGGCATATATTAGACGGCAATTTAAATATTTTACCAAAGGATAAAGTAATCAACGATAGCGAGGGCTTTGTTTTAAGTGAAAAAACTGGCTTGATTAATAGCCCTGAAAAGACAGACGACGGACTAAGGGTTACGTGCTTACTAAACCCTAAACTAAACATCGGCTCGCTCGTGCGAATACAATCAATTCTAAGCGAATATGACGGCGACTATAAAATAATCCAGCTAACGCATAGTGGCGATTTTCTAAACGATACGTGGCAAACGGAGCTAATCGCCATAAATGGCAAATTTCACAAAGTAGAGAAAAAATGAACGATCCAAATTTAACACAAATTTTTGATAGCGGATTATTAAGCTTTGAGGCAGGCGTGCATACGGCGCTACCTGCTAAGGTGCTTAAATTTAACGCAGGTGATAATACGGTGCAAGTCGAGCCGATGATAAACGAGCTAAAACGTGACGGCGTTAGTGTGCCATTACCGCCAATAGATGATGTGCCAGTGCAATTTTTTAGGGGTGGCGATTTTGTAATCACTACGCCGATAAGGAAAGGCGATCATGGGCTTTGTGTATTTGCTGAGCGTTGCATTGACGGCTGGTTTGCTGGTGCTAGCAAGGGCGAGCCGTTAGATTTTAGGCTACACGACTACTCGGACGGCTTCTTTTTAACTGGCTTTAGCCCTCGCCCCTTAGCGGTTAAAGATGTAGATTTAGACGGCGTTTGTATGCGAACACTAAGCAAAAGCACCTACCTAAAACTAACCGAGGGAAAAATCATAATCAAGGGCAACATAGAACAAACAGGCGACTACAAGCAAATAGGGAATAAAAACCTAGTTGGAAATTTTTCACAAGTCGAGGGCAATAGTGTAAGTAGTGGCACAATTACCGCCAAAGATATGATAGGTAGTGGCGTAAGTTTAAAACACCATACACATGGCGGCGATAGTGGCGGCACAACCACACAACCAAACTAAGGGGAGTAAGTGAAAGTAAGGGCGATAGATAGCGAGGGCGATTGGCTACTAGGACATAAAACGGATAGTGCTGCAATAGCCCAAAACGTTAAAACCCAAATTTTAAGCCTTTACAATGACTGGTTTTTAGACTTTGAAAACGGCGTTAGGTGGTTTAACTACTTATCAAAAAATCCCAACACTGACAAAATAAGGGACGAAATAAAAAGGCAAATCTTAAGCGTTGAGGGCGTTAGTAGTTTAGAAATATTAAACATAAATCTAAACGAACGCAAGGTAACTATTGAGGTGCAATATAGGGATATTTACGACGAAAGCCAAAGGTTATATATAAATGCGAGTGAGTGAGAATAGAATAATAATCGATGAATTAGAGACCATAAAAGAGCGTTTAGAAAATGGCTTTAAGGCGATTTATGGCGAAAATTTAGAGCTAGGATCATCAACACCAGACGGGCAAATGATAGGACTATTTAGCGAAGCATTAAGCGAAGTTAATCAAGTGCTTACTTTTATCACTCAAATGCTAGACCCTTATTTGGCGACTGGCGAATGGCTAGACCAGCGCGTAGCTTATGCAGGTCTTTTAAGGAAAACGGCGGATTATAGCAGGGCTAGTGGCGTAACGATACACGGGGCTAGTGGAACTATCATCAAAAAAGGCACAATTTTAAAAGACAAAAATGGCAATTTGTGGGCGACCGATTATGAAATAACACTAGGCACAGAGGGGTCAAAAGCCGTTAGTATAACCAGCCAAGAAACTGGAGCATTTATCCTAAACGAGCAAGACGAGCTAGAAATGCAAGAGATAATCCTAGGCGTTGATAGAATAGTAGCTACTCAAAACTCAACACTAGGGGCTGACGAGGAAAGCGACGGCGATTTATTACTTAGATTTATGCAAAGCCATAGCATCAACAACAACGACGAGCGCCAAGGGCTAGAAAGCTACTTACTTAACCTAAATGGCGTAAAACAATGCAAGGTTTTGGAAAACTACACTAATCAAACAGACGCCAACGGAGTAGAGCCACATAGCCTAAATGCTATCGTTTTAGGCGGAGATGATACAGCAATAGGCGAGGCGATATTAAGAAAAAAAATAGGTGGCTGTGGCATACAAGGACAAACAAAACTAGAAATTGAGTTTTTGGGTGCTAAGCGTGAGGTTAAATTCGACCGCCCAATGCAGATAAACCCTAGAATATTTTTGCGTATAAAACGCACCGAGGGCGCAACTGATATAAACACGGATAAAATCAAAGAGCTATTATCTAACCACGTTTTTAATATAGGCGAGGACGTTTATATTAGCCGCTTGTATAGCATTATAAACGACGTTAAGGGCTTTGAGGTTACGCAATTCACAATAAACGGCGGACAAAGCCTGCCCGTAGCCGTACGTGAGATATGTGTGATCAATAAAAACGATATTGATTTGGCGGTGGTGTAATGGTTGAGCTAATTTGGCAATACCGCAAAAAACCAAGGGCTAGAGCGACCGCAAAGCTTCTAAACGATGAAGTGTATAAAGCCTTTGACGACGCCATAAAAGTAGCCGAAATTTTAAATATTGATACGGCAAGCGGTTACGCTTTAGACTTAGTCGGTCGCCACGTAGGCGTAAGTAGAGAGCAACAAAATCTTATATTAAAAGATTTTTTTGCCTTTACCCAAGCCGAGAAAAAACAAGGTTTTAATAAGGGCGAGTTTTACCGCTTGGGCAATTCGTTAAAAGGTAGTTTTTACTTAAACGATAGCGATTATAGGTTTTTAATAAAAGCAAAAATTATTAAAAATTATCAAACTGGCACACTAGAAAACAGCTATAAGTCGTTAGAGTTTTTATTAGGGGCTGGCAACTTCATATTTGACAATTACAATATGACCCTAAATTTAGTCTTGAAAAACGCTAAGACGACACAATTCTTAATAAACCTAATTTTTAAAAACGATATTTTAGCTCGCCCAGTAGGCGTAGGGTTAAACGTGATACTAATCGCTGACAAAAAATGCTTTGGCTTCAAGCAAAATAAAGCCAATCTAGCCTTTGGTGTTGGCAAGTTTGCAAGAATATATAAGGAGCAGTAATGATTTACGAAAAACCAAAAAATGAGATTTTCGCCAGCGATGCAAAAGATGGCGAAATAGTAGAGTTTCCAAACATTAAAAGAGGCTGGGGTGTAACCGAAAATTTAGGCTTTATTCCGCCTATGGAATATTTTAACGCCGCCTTTAATCGCGTGGATAAGTCAATTGCCTATCAATTGCAACGAGGCGTTGGCGAGTGGGATAAAGATATGGAATATCCGATCGGAGCCGTTGTTAGTTTAAATGGGGTTGTATATGTGGCAAAAAGCCAAAATACAAACAAAAACCCAGCCAACGAAGCGACAATTTGGATCGTTTTTGCTACACAAGAGTGGAGCGACGCCACATTTTTAAAAAAGACCGACAAGATCGATGCATATACCAAACGTGAAAGCGATGAGAAATTCGCCCTAAAAATCGAGCTAACAGACGGCTTGCCAATAGGCACATATCTAAGCTATCCAAGCCAAAAGACTATCCCTGCTGGTTTTTTGATGGCAGATGGTAGAAGTCTAAAAAAAGCAGAATACGCCGAGCTATTTGACGTGATAGGCTACACATACGGCGGAAGTGGCGATAACTTTAATTTGCCAAATTTCGCCGATGGTAAGTTTATGCGCTCTATCGGTGGCAATGCTGCCGCACTTGGCACAGCTCAACAAGACGCGATCAGAAATATAAAAGGTTCAACTGGTTATGGCTATGGTTCTGCAATTAGAGAAGCGGGGGGAACAACTGGAGCATTCACGGGAGGACCTGATGACACAGTAAGGCATCAGTGGCACTTTTCGCTTCACGCACCAAACAATTATCAAGATGTGGTGTCTTTTGATGCATCTAAAGTAGTCCCAACTGCCAACGAAAATCGACCCTACAATATGGCAGTAGTGGTCATCATTAAGGTCAAAAATGTAAATACTCCGACAGCTGGGCAAATTGATAAAACTATACTTGCAACCGAAGCTAAAGCAGGCATCACGAAGCTTAAAAATGTCATAACTGCCAAGCAAGAGGACGCAGCGGTAACCGAAAAAGCCGTGAGTGATGCGATAGATGCAAATAAAGGGCTAGGTATAGGGCAAACTTGGCAAAATATGACCACACAAAGAAAAAAAGACATAGTATATACGAATACTACCAATAGAGCAATAATGATAAATGTAGCAGGCGTAATAAACAACTCATCAGAAGATATACAACTTTTAATAGACAATGTTTTGACGCAAAAAATAAATATCGGTAGTAGGAGCGGTTATGTTTGCGCAGTTGTGCCAGCAGGGGCAACATATAAAGTCACTACATCATCAAATAGCCAGATAAATCCATCTAGCTTTGTGTGGATGGAACTACGTTAAGGAGCAAAATGAAATATTATAAAAATAAAAATAACGAAATTTACGCGTACGAGGACAATGAGAAGCCAATACAAAAGGGGCTAACTTTGATAGACGAAACCGAGCTAAATGAGCTTTTGGCTGGCGAGACCGATGAGCACGCCGAGCAACTAGCCGAGATCGAAGTCGAAATCGCTGAGCATGAAAACTATATCCGCCACGCTTTGATAATCGGTAACACCGCCGTACTTGAAAATCTCAGGGCAGAGTATAAGGAGCTAATCGCAGAGCGTGAGCGCCTAAACACAAGGATCGAGCCGATAACGGTAGCACCTACCGATCATCTATAAGTGGGGGGGCAAAAATGAGCTATGTAATAGTATCTGGTACATCGCTAGTTGTAGGGGCTTTGATTTGCTTAGGTTGTTATTGTGGAGTATAGATCGTTCAATATAGGAGAAAAATATGAGCTACATAATAATATGCGTTTTATCCCTAGTTTTAGGCGTTTTACTTTGCCCTATCGTGATTTTTCTACGTGCTAGAAAATGCGAAGGTTGGGACAGCTCAAATATGGCAAACATTATCAGGGTATTCGCCCATTTGGCGACACACCCTGATGACTTTGCCAAATTTCAATACGAGGATGGCACAAAGCCATTTTGGTATCTTGATAAAGATGAATTTTCGGACGTAGTCCGAACAAGACCAACACAAAAGGATAAAAAATGAGAGTAAGAATAAAAAGGTGCGAAATTTGCGCCAGCAGGATAGATAAAGACGGCAGCTGTACTTGGGACGGATGCCCTAAAAGCCCTAAATATAAAGAAAAAGAGCAAGAAAAACCAAAAGATAAAAAGGATGAGTAATGCTTAAATTTAGAGAGTTTTTGCAACTCTTTTGTATTGTGGTCATTGAGTTGCCGCTCGAGATACTTGGCTACATAATAGTGCCGATCGCTCTAGCGTTTTGTAACAAACAAAGCGAGCGCTTACCAAAGTGGGCGCAATACTTTGAGGATGCAAGCGACTTATACGACGGCATAAATTCAGCCATAAACGGCGATAGTGGCTGGAGAAAAGAACACTATCCAAATGGCAAAAATAGGACGTATTTTGCACGTCTTAGGTGGCTATATAGAAACCGCATAGGCTACTTTTCAAGTCGTGTAAATGGCGTAAAAGTGAGCGAGATAGAGCCATCAAGCATAAGAGTGCAAGGCAATCCAAAAGTAACAAGCAACGGCGGAGCAATAAGCGACTTTTGCAAAGTAACGCTAAAGCTGAAAGACGGACGCTCACGTTTTGGACTTTATAAAACGATCCGCTACAAAGGCATATTTAGCGGCTTTTATTGCCGTATTTATGTAGGGTGGAAATTGCTAGACGTGGCAGAGATGAACGAATACAATAAAGATACATTTATGCAGCCAGACGACAAGACATTTTTAAAGAGCGTGTGGGCTATTAATCTATTTAAGAGGGTGCGAAATGAGCGATAAATTCTATATAGGGGCTATCTTATTTTTGAGCTTTGTAGTTGGCGTGCTTTACTGGTTAAATAACAACGCAACGCAGAAAATCGACGAGCTAACAACTAAGATGGCGCAAGAAAAGGCAGACAATGCAGTAATAACAGCAGATTTGCAAACTTGCAAAGCGAAGATAGAGCTTGTAAATGTAAGCCTAAAAGCCCTAAGTGTACCAAAACAAGACGAGGCTAAGATAAAAGAGCGTGTTATAACAAAAGTTGAGCGCGTGGCAGTACCGGTCAAGGACGCCGCCTGCGAGGAAAAGCTTAATTTCTATGAAAGGTTATTAAATGAAGCTGGCAATAAGTAGCCTAATAGTGGCGTTTTTTATGGCTGGATGCGCTTCAAAACCTGAGGTAATCGTAAAAACGCAATATCAAGATGTATATGTGCCGGTGGCGTGCATTGAAAAGATGCCAACAAAGCCAAAGTATAGCCCTAGTGATTTACAAAGCGCAAAGGAGCTAATGGGCTATTTTTTGACGTGTGAAGAACTTTTAAAAGGGTGTGTAAATGGAAGCGATCATAAAAAAGACTAAGAAATTTTGGCTTAATAAAATGGTTGTTTTTGAGCTAATACTATCCGTTGTCATAATGTATATTTTTACATTCAGATACTAAGAGAGGCGGAGGTAATGGAGGACTTATTAAGCCAGCTAGGCTTTTATTTTTGGGTTGCCGTCGTTGGGCTTGTGGGCGGCATATTAAGTCTTGTAAACGACCCTCAAAAACCACTACATAGTGGCAAGGCGATCATAAATTCAATTATTAGCACGATAAGTTCTATGTTTATTTGCTGGGTTTTTTATGAATTTACGCGGTTTTTTACAAAAGAGGATCGCATAAGCTTGGCGGTTGGTGGCTTTTTTGCGTTGCGTGGCACGGCGTGGATAAGTGCGGTCGTGGATAAAGTGATAGATAAAAAATTAAATAGCTTTGATGTCGGCAGCGATGACTTTTCGCAAAAACCGCCAAGAGATTTAAATTTTTAAAGGATTAAAAAAATGAAAAATTTTACAAATGCTTTTTATACATTAATGAGCCTAGAATTTAACAGCCCTAAAAACGCACTACATAAAAACCCAAACGAAAAAGGCTTAACTTTTATGGGCATTTATGAAACAGCAAACCCAAGCTGGCAAGGCTGGGGGCAAGTTAGAGCAGCTATCAACGCATACGGCGATCTTGAAAAGGCTAGCGTCGCCCTATACAACGACGATAACCTAGTCGAGCTTGTAGGCAAATTTTACAAGGCTAACTATTGGGACGCTATGAGGCTTGATGAAATAAACAGCTACCAAAAGCAGGCGGAAATGTTTATATTTGGCGTAAATGCTGGGTGCAAAAACGCCATTAAAGCAGCCCAAAAGGTTGTAGGCGTTACAATGGACGGCATTTTAGGCGCTAATACTCTAGCCGCGATAAATGCGTATAATGAAGTGAGCTTTGATAAAGACTACGACCGAGCAGAAATAGCTTATTATAGGGCTATTATTTCAGCTAACCCAACTTTGGCTAGATATGAAAGAGGCTGGATTAATAGAGCAGAAAAAGTATAGGCAAAAATAGCTTTTACTGAGTTTTTTACTGACCTATATTTTAGAACATTGTCATAAACTACGATTAAAACGATATTATATTAATAAAACTAGGTGTCCGCTGGGGACACCACTCCTGCTTTAAATACCACCTCATAAAAATCTTTTATAGAGTGCTATAAATCATTTATATTTAGAATTCTTATTTTTATAAGTAGTTGTGTTTGGCATATAAATAAATTTATTTTTTAATGAATTATTTGTATGACCTCACTATCAATAAAATTTATCAACAAAATTTTATATATTTAATAATCCATGCTAACATTTCAAAAATTTATTTAAGGAGAGTAGATGAAAAAAATTTTACTTTTAGGAGCCGTTTGTTGCATGTTGTCAGCTGATGTTAAAACTGTTAATATAAGCCCAGATGAGATCAAAAAATATGATCAGATCGTTGATATTAGAACTCCATCTGAATGGCAAGAGACTGGCATCATAGCTGGTGCGAAGACCATCACTTTTGATCCAAGTAATAAGAGTGCATTTTTAGATGAGCTTTCAAAAGCGGTTGATATCAAAAAGCCTATCGCTCTTGTTTGTAGAAGCGGCAGAAGAAGCACAGCAGCAGCTACAGCGATAGATAGCACAGATCTTAAGATTATAAATTTAGATGGTGGCATGAGTAGTTTGATCGAGCAAGGCTACAAAACTACACCTTATAAAAAATAGACAAATTTCTAAATTCTACTTTTGACTACAAGATAAAATTTAACTTGTAGTCAAAATTTATACTAAATAATAAAAATTATTACTTAATTAACCAACGATTAACTCTAACTGCATATAATTTCATCACATTTAAACAATAAAAAAAGGAGACAAAATGTCAAAAGTTATTTTACAGTTAAACACAATTCAGGCTGATGCAAATGCACTTTATATCAAATTTCATGATCTTCACTGGAACGTAAAAGGTATTCAATTTTTCAGCGTCCACGAGTACACTGAAAAAGCTTATGAGGATATGAGTGAGATTTTTGATGACGCAGCTGAGAGAGCTCTTATGCTTGGTGGCAGACCTATCGTCAAGGCTGAGGAGTTAGCAAAAGTCGCTCACATAAAACATGAGCCAAAAGAGAGCTACACTCCGACTGAAGTTTTGGATATTGTTTTGGCTGATTACAAGCACCTTTTGGGCGAGTTTAAAAAGCTTGATGAGCTTGCAGAGGGTGACACAACAACTCAGATGTACGCGCAAGATCAAATAGCTAAATTTGAAAAAGCCATCTGGATGCTAAACGCAACACTTGGTAAATAATCACAGCGGGAGCTCTCCCGCTTTACCCTAAATAAATTCCACCTTTTGGCGATATAGTTTTTATAAACTTATAGGAGCCAAATATGCAAATCAGTCAAATAGTAAGCTCATACAACACTTCAAGTGTAAAAGAAAATGTAAAATCAGAAATTTCACTTCATAAAGATGAAAAAGAGGTTTCTAAAAAGCAGCCTGAGGTTTCAAATTTAAGCGCAAAAGAGATATCAAATAGCTACTTTTTGCAGTATCAAAAAGATATTACTCAAAATACTAGTTTAAATTTACTAGCCCAAGGTGGTCTAAACTTTAGTGTGCCTGAAAATTTATCAGACATTTTAGCTGGACTTGATCTAGCAGGCATCGGCTACAACGGCAAAGCTCTAGGAGAGCTAAGTAGCGATGAGGCGAGCGAGCTAGTTAGTGAAAATGGCTTTTTTGGCATCGCAAATACAGCTGATAGGATAGCTGGCTTTGTGTTAAATGGCGCAGGTGATGATGTAGAGAAGCTAAAAGTTGGTAGAGAGGGCGTGGCAAAGGGCTTTGAGGATGCAAAGAAAATTTGGGGCGGTGAGCTTCCTGAAATTTCACAAAAGACTATCGAAAAGACTCTTGAGGCGCTCGATAAAAAGATTGCTGAGCTTGGCGGTAACGTCTTAAACGTATCAGCCTAAATTTCTTGGGGTCTCTCCCAAGAAATTTGTATATTACTGTAAGCACAAAACTCAAATTTTAAAATTCGCAAATTTTATTTAATCTTAAAAGCTATACTTTTCTCTTTATATTAAGGAGAAAAGATGAAAGCTAAAATTTTACTTCCCTTAGCAGTAGCTACTATGTTTTTGGGATGTTCATTTTTTGATGACAACCCACCAGTCCGCAAGCAACCAAGGCAAGCTACTAAAACTATGCCTGCAAAAAGCTCCATCAAAGGCTTCATAAAAGATGTCAGCTATAAAGATTCGAAATACTGCTACGAGATAGTAGCCAGCGATGTGAAAAATCATAAACTAAACAAAGCAAATTTTTGTGCAAACAGATATTATTACGATAAGGGAGATCTTGTCTATGCGACTTTTTACGCAGATAAGCTCATAGACATGCTTCTTATAAAAGAGGGCGGCTCTAGAGGCGCATATAATGGCATAAGAAAACCACAAAATGAAGTAGTCGTAAAAAGAAAAAATATAAAAACGAATATCGATGTGCCAAAAGAGGAGAAAATTTCTTTTTAGATTACCGTTGATTTACTGCTAGCATATATAATTTCATCAGCAATCAAAACTAGAACTCCTTTTAAGGGGCAAAGCAACGGCCCCTTTTTCCTTTTATCCCTTTTTTAAAAGTCTCATTTGTAAAAGTTAAATTATCAAAATATACCTCTTTTTGGTTAAAATCGGTAAACGATCGGTAACAAAAATGCAAAATTTTATGATTTTTTAAGCTTCATCTTAAAATTTATTGATTATAATCGTCGACACAAAAACCTTAAAAGGAGAAAAAATGAAACTAACAAAAATTAGTTTAGCCGCTTTGGTTGCTTTAGGCGCATTCTCAAGTGTAGCAAGTGCTACTCCACTTGAAGAAGCTATAAAAAATGTTGATCTTTCTGGTATGGCAAGATACAGATATACTCATGTACATGATTATGACAAAACACAAAAAAATGTTAAAAAATCAAATGAGGCTGGCCATAACTTTAAAATGATCACAAATTTTAAAGCTGCTATCGATGATAACTTCTTTGGCGTTGTTGGTTTAAGATACAATGCTACTGATGGCTCAGGTGATAATGCTGGTGCTGGTACAGATAAAACAAACACAACTGGAACTTTTGGTGTTCACCAATTCTATCTTGGCTATAAGATCGGCGGTACTACTATAACAGCTGGTAAACAAACTATTGACTCATACTTTACTGATGACGCAATCGGTACTGGCGTAAGAGTAGTAAATGAAGATATTGAAGGTCTTACTCTAACAGCTTTAGCTTTTGATGCTCTTGAAGGCAATGGCGAGAGCGATGGCAAATTATATGATGCAGCTGTAACTAATAAATTAGATAGATATGATGTTGGTAACTTATATGCAGCTGGTATTGCTGGTTCATTTAATCCAGTTAGCTTCCAACTATGGTACGGTACATTAACTAATCTAGCTGATGTACTTGCAGCTGACGTTTCAGCTAAATTCGACATCACTAATGACTTTGCCCTAGGTGCAAGACTTAACTATGCAAATAGCACAGCTGATAAAGAAGCTAAAAACATCCTTGGATACAATGATGGTAACTTCTATGCTGGCGAACTTTCAACTTCACTATTTGGTTTTGACCTAGCTGCTGGTTATATCGGCTGGAAAGCTCAAGATAAAGGTATATCAGCATTTACATTTGAAGATCAAGGTAGCCTAATAACTGCTGGTGAAGATGTATTTGACTGGACATATGCAGAGGGTAAAGGTAACTTCTTCTATGCAACAAGTGCATATACATTTGATAAATTCAAAGTTGGTTTAGATTATGTTAAAGGTACTCAAAAAACTTCAGCTGGTGCTGGTAACCCAGATGTAAAAGATAAAGTTGAAGAATTTGTTCCAAGATTTGCTTACCAATACAACAAAAAGCTAACATTTAGCTCATTCTACTCTTTCCAAACTCACAAACTACCTAATGATGTGAAGACAAAAGAAGACAAATTTAGATTTGAAGCTAAATACTCATTCTAATTCATAGCTCGTTAATCAACTTATGATATAATCCCGGGTCGGAGCAATCTGATCCGGGATTTTTAAATTTAGAGCAAAATTTCAAGGAAACTTATGAAAAATATCAAAATTTCTTTTTTGGCGTGTTTTTTGGTGGCAAATGCCTTTGCAGCTTCTCAGGTTTATTATATAGAAGCTCGTGGTGAGTTTGGTAAAGAGCTTGCCGAAATGGCAAAAAAGCAGGCTAATGACAGAAATGAAAAAGTAAATGTCTATGTCGATGAAGATCCAAGGCGCTATAAAGACAATAGAATTTTAAAATTTGGCGTTGATAGAAAAGGTAGATATAGTGTCTCTTTAGGAAAAGAGCTTTATGATAAACAATGCGCTAGCTGCCATGGTGAAAGCGCAGACAAAAGACCATTTGGCTCAACACCACTTAAAAACATGGATGCTAAAGATATAGAAGATAGCATCATCTCTTATAGAAGCGACTCAAGCTTTGGTGGTAGCGGTAAAAACGTGATGCAAAACCAAGCTAAGATCGTCTCAAACAATGATCTAGGTGCAATACTTGCTTATCTAAAAGGTAAAGATGCACTTGCAGATCAAGATACAAACGAAAATAAACCAGTTTCAACCGAAACAAAGCAAGGCAGTTATTTAAGATAAATTTCACTTCGGTAGCTTTGCCACAATATAAATAAAAGGAAGCAGATGTTAAATCCAAAAACATTATTTTTAAGTATGGGCTCAGCTATCGTTTTGATGATAATCTTTGCCGTAGCTAGTGGAGCCGCCACAATAATAGAGAGCAAAACCAGCACTGAAGCAGCTTGGTACTATGTTTATGGCGCTGGCTGGTTTGCGCTTATCCAACTACTGCTCGGTATAAATTTAGCCTTCAATATCTTTAGATACAACCTAATCGATCCTAAAAAACTCCCATCTCTCATCTTTCACTTAGGTTTTATCGTCATCTTAATCGGTGCTGGCATCACAAGATACCTTGGTTTTGAAGCTGATATGCATATACGTGAAAACACCGCTTCAAACGTTGTTAGTACGAAGGTTTCATATATAAATTTAACAGCGCTTAACGACAAAGGCGAGGAGATCAGCTCGGCTATGCCTTTGGGACTTGCTGATGTGAAGAAGGGCTTTGATCTAAAGCTAAAAACAGCAGATGGCGAGGCTAGTTTAAAATTTAAAGAATTTGTGCCAAATGCAAGCTATAAATTTGTAAATGATGATAGCGGGAAGCCTGTCGTTGAATTTGTAGTATCAAACGAGAGCGAAAGCGAAGAGATATTTTTACTTGAAGAAGAAGAGGCAAGGGTTGGAGATATCAGCTTTATCTTTAATGCCAAACCAGATGAAAATAAAAAATACGTTCTTTTTAGACTAAATGATGGAAATTTCACAGTTACTTCAAATGCTGATCTTTCAAAATTTACTATGGCGGATAGCTCAAAAACTGAGCTAAAAGCTGGCAGTGTGAATGAATTTGGCACAGGTAGCTTATATACTATCTCAAATATAAATTTCGCCCCAAGACTAGTCTCAGCGCACGCTTCAAGAAAGCTAGTCAGCTCAAAGGATAGCGAGTTTAATGCGTTGATAGCTGAGCTAAACTACAAAGGTGAGAGTAAAGAGATGCATGTATTTTACAACCTAATGGAGCCTTCACGTATCGCCGTGGCTGGACAGAAATTTAACGCCTCATGGGGAGCTCAGCAGATAAAACTCCCATTTAGCCTCTACCTAAAAGACTTTGAGCTAAAAAGATATCCTGGCTCAAATTCTCCTATGAGCTACTCAAGTGAGGTTGTGGTAAAAGACGGCACGAATGATCCGGGCTTTGATTATAGGATTTATATGAACCACGTGCTTGATTATGATGGATATAGATTTTTCCAAAGCTCATACGATACTGACGAGAAAGGTACGATCCTCTCTGTTAATAAAGACCCAGGCAAGATCCCGACATATATCGGCTACTTTTTGCTAGGTCTTGGCTTCTTGTTAAATGTCATAAATCCTAATAGCCGCTTTAGAAAGCTCGCAAAACTAATAGATAATGAATCAACAAAAGGCGGTAAAAAAGTTGCTGCACTCATAGTGGTCTTACTTTTGGGCTTAAATTTTAGCTCGCTAAAGGCTGAGGACTTCTTGCCGCATATCAGTAAAGAGCATGCTGACAAGCTTGCTAGACTCATCGTGCAAAGTCCAGACGGCAGAATGAAGCCATTTGATACGCTTAGTAAAGAGGTTTTAAACAAAATTCACAGAGGCGAGAGCATAGGTAGTCTAAATTCAAACCAAGCTATGCTTTCTATAATGGTAACACCTGATTTTTGGCGAAATGAGAAGATCATCGCACTTGGTCAAAGCAAGGAGCTAAAAAAAGAGCTAGGCGTCGATGAGAATGCAAGATACGCAAGCTTTGATGAATTTTTTAAAGCGACAAAAGATGGCGGTAGCGAGTATAAATTAACAAAATTTGCCGAGATAGCAAACCGCAAACACCCAGGCTCACGCAATACATTTGACAAAGATGTGATAAAGATCGACGAGAGACTAAATGTATTTTATATGATATTTATCGGTGAAATTTTCAAAATTTTTCCAAAACAAGACGATCCGTCAAATTCTTGGTATTCGCCAGCTAGCGCAATGATGTACTTCTCACAAAAAGAGGCTGAGCTAGTCGTTGGCATGATGAGAGAGTATTTCTCAGCTGTTGATGCAGCCTCAAAGGATAATGACTGGAGTAAGGCAGATGCGGCGCTTGAGAAAATTTCAGCCTATCAGCACAAATACGGCGCTGCTGTCATGCCAAGCGAGAAAAAGATAGATATAGAAATTTTATTTAATAAATTTCAAGTATTTGACCGCTTGACACCGATATATCTTTTGGCTGGTCTTGCACTTTTACTATTTGTTTTTGTCAAGATGCTAGCGCCAAAAGTGCAGATAAATGGCATAGTTAAAGCTGTATATATTATAAATTTACTAGCCTTTCTTGCGCACACAGCTGGCCTTGGACTTCGCTGGTATATCGCTGAGCACGCCCCTTGGAGTAACGCCTACGAGTCGATGGTCTATATCGCTTGGGCACTTGGTCTATCTGGCATCATCTTTGCAAAACGCAGTCCGATCGCACTTGCGCTTACATCTATATTAGCCGGCGTTACGCTGTTTGTCGCGCACCTTAGCTGGATGGATCCGCAGATCACGACGCTTGTGCCCGTGCTTCAGAGCTACTGGCTAACTATCCACGTCTCTATCATAACTGCAAGTTATGGATTTTTAGGCCTTTGTGCGTTGCTTGGTGGTTTTACTTTGCTGCTTATCATCTTGCAAAACAAGAAAAAGCCAAATGCAGAGATCGCGCGCAATATCACTGAAGCGACACGTATAAATGAGATGGCGATGATACTTGGTCTTAGCTTACTCACGCTTGGAAACTTTTTAGGTGGCGTCTGGGCAAATGAGAGCTGGGGTAGATACTGGGGTTGGGACAGCAAGGAGACTTGGGCGCTAGTTTCGATCCTTGTCTATGCGGCGGTGCTTCACATGAGATTTATACCAAAGCTTAATAATCAATACGCATTTGCTGTTGCCTCATTTTTTGCCTATTGGTCGATCATAATGACCTATTTTGGGGTAAATTTCTATCTAGCTGGCATGCACTCATATGCAGCTGGAGATCCGCTTCCGGTGCCTGATTTCGTCTGGATAAGCATCGCCATTATGATAGCGATGAGCGTTCTTGCATTTACGAAACGCTCTCTTTGCACAAGGCTATAGATGCTTCTTAAAGGCTTGATAGTCTTTTTTGTCTTTTTGCTTATAGTTGCCATTTGCGCGTTAATCTATCTTTTGCTAAAAAACAAAGATCATCAAGTCTTAGCAAGAGGGCTAGAAGCTGAGGGTGAAGAAGAGATCACGATCGAAAAGCTTGAAGAACTTGCTAGCGATAAAACTCTAAGCAAAAACGAGCTTTTCGAGCTTATACAAATTTTTGGAGAGAAATTTATAATACCATCGAAAAAAAATCAGGTCGCTCCAAAAGAAGCTAGCAACTACATAAATTTTATAATCCTAATCTGCTCTCATCAAAATGCCGATGCAAAGCTTATTAGCTTTTTAGACAAAGAGGCTAAAAAGAAAAATCCAAGCTATGTTGCAGAGATCGAAGATAGCGAGAGGATAGGCATAGAAAACCGTAAAAATCGTAGGTAAATTTAGCTCTGTTTTTAAATTTAAGAGCACAAAATATCGTTAGCAAAACTCAAATTTACAAAGTAAAATAGGAGCATAACTTGGATATCAATGATCTCTATGCTAGTTTGGTCTTTGCGCCGATAGTGCTAGCTATTTTGTTGATGATCTTTGCTGGCAGGCGAAATATAAAAGTTTATCTGAGTAAATTTGACCTAGTTGGGCTGCATCTAGTCTTCCCATTTATAATATTTCCCATCTTTGTGGCTATCTTCTGTGCGGTATGCGAGTATTTTGACGTTTCTAATAATGATGGGCTAACTTATATTTTTTACACTATGCTTTTTATAATGGCACTTTACGCCTCCTTTGGTTTTTACGTTTGCATTAAATACAATTACGGATTTTTAAACTGCTTTTGGGCGCTTCTTTTAAGATTTAATTTCATGACTCCGCTTGTTTATTTGCTGTTTTTAGGTGGCAAAGGACGTGACAAAAATGGCAATGAGATAACCCCTGAAAATGTGAAAAATTTAAGCCTTTTTGGAGAGCTAAAATTTTCACTTTATAATATGATCGTCTTTAGAAAAATTCATGACAAAGATAAAGTTGCAGGCAGGGATGAGAAAAATTATAGCGATAAAGCTCTCATCTCAAAAGAGGTTTAAAATAAAAAGCAGGGAGAGTTAAATTTAAAAAGAGCCAGCAAGATCGCTAGCTCAGCTTACGGCAAAACTATGCCAAATCTCATAGCCACACCATATATCATCGCGCTAATAATGCCAGCGAAAAATCCAGCAACCATATCATCGCCCATGACGCCAAGTCCGCCCTTTACGTTGCGGTCTATCCTGCCAATGATCGATGGTTTTTTGATATCAAGCACTCTAAAAAGCACGAGTGAGAGAACTAGCTGAGAGATCGTCGCTCCACTAATGGCGATAGCGAGCCAAACGCCAGCAACTTCGTCGATCACGATAAAGCTCTCGTCGTGTGAATTTACCTTTTTTTCAAAATCATCAATGACGCTAATGCTCACCAAAAATAACAAAATACTAGCTAGTAAAAGCGTGGTAGATGAGAAAAAATATAACACAAAATAAGCTACCACAGCTCCAGCCACCGAGCCCCAAGTGCCAGGTGCCTTTGGTAAAAGTCCAAATCCAAAAAATGTCAAAAATAGCTTTTGCATAAATTTCCTTAAGTGAGTGATGATGTCTGATAGAGCTTCATGAGCTCTTCGTAAAAGTCGCGGTCGGTCTTGTTTTCAAGCAGTCCAGAATTTACAAAAAGATCGTCGCAGAGCTTTTGTATATCTTTGAAGCGATTTACATAGAGCTTGCTTAAGATGAGCGCTGAAATTTCAGGCCTTACTAGTATGGCTGGTGGCATGATGCCGTTAAATAGCAGCTCTTTGATCACGTCTGGGTGGTATTTGATCTGGTGGTGCTGACCGTGCGGGCAGCTTTTGGTGCTAACTAGCGTCTTGCACTTGTTGCAATAAACGAGCTCTGGCAGGACGATCACATCTAAATTTAGATCGTTTTTGTAGATGTCAAGTATCGTATGAACTTCGTTGTGGTCAAAAAACATACCAATGCCAGAGTGGTTTTGCCCGATGACTAGCTTGTTTGCGCCAAGTCTTGAAGCTGCGATGCACTCAAGCGTTGGGTTGGCGTGCGAGCTAAAAAGGGTCGTGTTTTTCAGCGCAAAGACAAAGACCTTTTTTGTCGGCAGATAGTTTTGGTTAAAAAAGTCAAGCACTTGCTTTCTGATCTCGTAGTCAATATGCCTCTCTTCGCGCGTTCTTATTAGAAAAACGACCACAAGATCGGCCTTGTCGATAGTCATCCTAACTAGGCGTTCATGCGCGCGGTTAAATGGATCAGCCGTCAAAAAAACAGCCGTTATCTTCTTGGCGCCACTCTCTTTTATTAGCTCATTTAGCGCATCTTTGCTTATTTGGAGGCTCTCATCATATAGCTCAAACTCGCCACTTATGCCGTATTTGCCTAAATTTAGCGACATTTCGCTGTTTGATTCATTTGCTAAAAATATATTTTTAGCTCGCATGTTCTCGTCAAATTTAAAGACCTTTGCCACGTCGATGTGCCCAACGATCTTGCCGTCCATATTTAAATTTACTCTTTGTCCAGCATGCAGCTTGCTAGCGATATTTTGATTGACCTCGCCAAATGGAGCAAAGCCAAAAGAGTAGGGCATCGGCTCGCCGTTAAAGTAGCCCTTTTTTGCCACCTCTTTGATCTGCTCGTCGTCCATCAGGGCGCTAAAATTTGAGAGAATTTTGTTTTTGATAAGCTCTAAGGCGCCATAAACTTCGGTGTTTATAGAAATTTCACTATTTTTTCTTGCTGACGTCATATTTCTTTCTCTTTTCCCAAAGTGATTTTCTAGAAATTCCAAGCTTTTTACTTAGCTCGGTGTCGGGGAATTTATCTTGATAATTAACGATGATATATTTTATATATTCATCGATCGTGACGATCTCGCCGATGTCAAAGTTTTTATCTCGGATGGAGAGTTCAAGCTCCTCAAATGGTGCACTTTGCGCAAAATCGCTAGTCTGGATAGCAACTTTTTTCTTTTTGCAAAGCTCTAAAATTTTCTCTTTTTCATCCTCTTTTAGCTCTTCGAGATTTGTGATGTAGATGAGCTCATCGCCACTTTGAGCAAGTGCCTTTTCAAGCTCGCTAAAACAGGCTTTGCCTAAAAACAAAAATGGCGTTTTGTTTGCCTTTACGTAGCTAAAGATAAATTTGTCGCTGTAGCCATTTTTGCTTGATTTTAAAAGAAGTGGAAATTTGATCTTTTTAGCTTCAAAACAAGGTATCTCGTAGTTTTTTAGGGCGAAATTTATATAGTTTTCGTAGTTTTTGATCTCGTTTTTAAAACCTCTAAACTCTTCAAAATGCCTTATCTTTCTAACGAGCTCTTCTATCATAAATGGCTTTTGGATGTAATCCACCGCACCCGCTTGTATCGGCTTTAGCACGGTGTCGCTGTTGATGTAGGCGATGAGTAAGATGATGATAGAGCTTTTAAATTTCTCTATGACTGGGTAGAAGTCTTGCCCTGGGAGTGTGGTAGAAAGTAACACTACGTCAAAATTTTCAAATTTCAAAGCCTCTTTGACGCTCTTTGCGATCTCGCAGTCGTAGCCAAAGTCAGCTAGTTTGCTAGCCATCGAGCCAGCTAGGTAAATCTCGTTTTCTACTATTAAAATTTTCATATTTGTGTCCAGTTGTAAAATTTAAGGCTAGCACTTGCCATGACAGCGATCCCCTCGCATCTGCCGACAAAGCCAAGCCCCTCAGTCGTCGTTGCTTTTACATTTATGCGACTTTGGCTTAAATTTAGAGCCTGCGCGATGTTTGCCTCCATTTTTGATTTTAGCTTTGAAAGTTTTGGCTTTTGCGCCATTATCGTGATATCAGCGTTTGTTAGCACAAAGCCCACGCTTTGCACCCTTTTATAGGCTTCTTGTAGCAAAAAAATGGAGCTAATATCTTTAAATTTATCGTCCGTATCAGGAAAGAGCTCGCCTATGTCGCCAAGCCCAGCAGCTCCCAAGATAGCGTCAGTTAGCGCATGAAGTGCCACGTCGCCGTCGCTGTGAGCCTTTAGCCCAAACTCATAGTCGATCTTCTCGCCACAAAGCACAAGCGGTCTGCCCTTCTCAAACTCATGCACGTCAAAGCCGTTACCTACAAAAACCTCATTTTCTGGTGCTTTTAGGGCTGAAATTTTGGCAAGATCCTCTTTAAAAGTGATCTTTCTAGCCATCTCATCGCCCAAAATGTGCCAAACACTTGCGCCAATGGCTCTCATAGCCGAGCTATCATCTGTGTAAATTTCACCACTGCTAAGAGCCTTTTTAAGAAGTGCCGTGCGCGAGAGCTGCGGTGTTTGGATAAGTTTTACCTTTTCTCTGTCTATTGCGTTTTCGCCAAGATAGGCAGTGTCAGCGATCTTTAGCGCAGGCACCACGCAGTCAGCCTGAGCGGCCGCCTCGATGATCTTGTGAAAGAGCTCACTTGATATGCAAGGACGCGCGATGTCGCTAACTAGGACAAATTCGCTATTTACTAGCTCAAGTGCGTTTTTTAGGCTATCTTGCCTTGTCTCGCCGCCATCAACAAATTTATAATTTGGAGCAAATTTAGACATATATTTACACTCTTTACTAACGACGATGATCTCTTTAAATGTGTAAAAGTTACTCAAATTTTTAGTGGCAAATAGCCAAAGTGGGTCGCTGCCGATGCGAAGCCATTGCTTCTTTACAGGTAGCTCAAAACGACTGGAATTTCCTGCTCCTAGCATTATAAGTGAGATGTCAAGCAAGGTAGCTCCTTTGAAGGTTGTTACGGAATTATACACCTAAAAGCTAAATATTTCTTTTTGTAGAAATAAATTTAAGTCTAGCATTTAGTTAGATCAAAACAAAAAAGGACTAAAATGAGCCTTTAAATTTTAAAAAAAGGCTAGTCATGACAAAGACGCAGATGTACTATGCTAGGCGAGGCGAGCTCACAAAGGAGATGAGCTACGTGGCAAAGGTTGAGGGAGTGAGCGAAAATTTAGTGATGGATGAGGTGGCAAAAGGCAGCATCATCATCCCAGCAAACGTAAATCACACAAATTTAAAGCCTATGGGCATAGGCAGAAAGCTAAAGACAAAAATCAATGCAAATATCGGCAATTCAAGCCTAAGCAGCGACATTTGCGCGGAGCTTAGAAAGCTTGAAATTTGCTTAGAATTTGGCGCTGATACGGTTATGGATCTAAGCACGGATGGCGATTTAGACGCCATTAGAAGCGCTATCATTGAGCACTCAAGCGTGCCAGTTGGCACAGTGCCTATGTATGAAATTTTAAAAGAGGCAAAAGAGGTTACAAATATCACAAATGAGCTAATTTTAAGCGTGCTAGAAAAGCAGGCAAGGCAGGGGGTTAGTTACTTTACGATACATGCTGGCTTTTTGCGTGAGTTTTTGCCCCTTGTTAAAAGGCGTAAAATGGGCATAGTAAGCCGCGGTGGCAGTTTGACTGCGAGCTATATGTCAAAGCTAAATAGGCAAAATCCTTTCTATGAAATTTTTGATCAAATTTTAGAAATTTGCGCTAAATACGACGTCTCGCTCTCACTTGGCGACGGACTTCGTCCAGGATGTCTTTATGACGCAACAGATGAGGCGCAGCTTAGCGAGCTAAAGGTGCTTGGAGAGCTAACACTTCGTGCGTGGCAAAAAGATGTGCAAGTGATGATAGAGGGCCCTGGTCATGTGCCATTAAGTCAAATTGAGTATAATATGAAAATCGAACAAGAGCTTTGCCATGATGCCCCATTTTACGTGCTTGGACCGCTTGTTAGCGATATCGGCGCGGGGTATGATCATATCACTTCAGCGATTGGCGGTACGATGGCAGCATATCACGGCGCTAGCATGCTTTGCTATGTGACGCAAAAAGAGCACCTAGGACTACCAAATGAAAATGACGTAAGAGAGGGCATCGTAGCTCACAAGATAGCAGCTCATGCCGCAGATGTCGCACTTGGCAAGGCTGGAGCTATCGAAAAAGATCACGCAATGAGTGACGCTAGATATGCGTTTGACTGGAACAAGCAGTTTGAGCTTAGCTTTGATCCAAAAAAGGCTAGAGAGCTTCACGATGAGAGCTTGCCAGAAGATGCGTTTAAGAGCGCTCATTTTTGTTCGATGTGCGGACCAAAATTTTGTGCATATAAAATTTCAAAAGATCTAGAAAAAGGAGAAAAATGTTAAATAAAGAAGAGGTCTTAAATAGACTAAAAGGTGTCATATATCCGGGATTTGAGAAGGATATAGTTAGCTTTGGCTTTGTAAAAAACGTGCAGATCGGCGATAAAATATTAATCGAAGTCGAGATCGTTAGCTCAAGCCCAGAGGTGGCAAACGAGCTAAAAACAGACATCAAACGTGTCATGGGCTCAAATGAGTACGTGCTAAATTTGATCCAGCCAAAGATACCTGAGGAGAAAAGTAACACTCAAAGTGGCAAAAATATCGCGCCGCAAGTTAAAAATTTCGTAATGGTAAGCTCTGGCAAAGGTGGCGTTGGTAAATCAACCACGACGCTAAATTTAGCCATCTCAATGGCAAAACTAGGCAAAAAAGTGGGCATCTTAGACGCTGACATCTACGGACCAAACATCCCAAGAATGCTTGGCGAAGTAAATACTCAGCCACAAGTCGTCGGCAACAAGCTAAAACCGATACTTAGCCACGGCGTGGAGATGATGAGTATGGGCGTTTTGATGGAGGAGGGCATGAGCCTTATCTGGCGTGGCTCGATGATAATGAAAGCGATCGAGCAGCTGCTAAGAGACGTGCTCTGGAGCGAGCTTGATGTCTTGTTTCTCGACATGCCTCCAGGAACGGGCGATGCGCAGCTAACTCTAGCTCAAAGCGTGCCAGTAACAGCAGGTGTATGCGTCACAACGCCTCAAGTGGTAGCACTTGATGATAGCAAGCGTGCGCTTGATATGTTTGAGAAGCTTCACATCCCAATCGCTGGTGTCATCGAAAATATGAGCGGCTTCATCTGCCCAGATAACGGCAAAGAGTACGATATCTTTGGCAAAGGCACGACTGAAGAGGTGGCAAAAGCTTACAACACTCAAATTTTAGCTGAAATTCCTATCGAGCCAGCTGTTAGAGTGGGTGGCGATAGCGGCAAGCCAGTTAGCTTTTACGAGCCAAACTCAGTCACTGCAAAACGCTATGAGAGCGCAGCTGCAAGGCTTTGGGAGATGATAGAAAATATAAATAACGGCGGCGGGGCTGATAACTCAGCGATCCAGCCAGTAAATGACGGCAAGAGTGCTTGCTCGAAGTAAATTTACAAAAGATAAAATTTAGAGCAAATTTTAAAATTTGCCAGTTTAAATTTGGCTACCAAAATTTAGCTTTGCTTGATGCAGGGCTTAAATTTTGTAGCCAAAATGCACTTTAAAAAATAAATTTAAAATTTAATAGGAGAAAAGATGAAAGCGATCGTAACCGTAGTCGGAAAAGATAGAGTTGGCATCGTTGCTGGCGTCTCAGCAAAGCTTAGCGAGCTAGGGCTAAACATAGATGATATAAGCCAGACTATTTTAAGCGACTTTTTCACGATGATGGCGGTGGTTTCAAGCGATGAAAATAAGGACTTTACAGCCTTAAGAGCGGAGCTAGATAAGCTTGGAGAGAGCCTAAAAGTAAAGATAAATATCCAAAGCTCAGCCATTTTTGATGCTATGCACAAAATTTAAGGACAAAAGATGGATATCAAAAACGTAACCGAAACTATCTCGATGATCGAGGAGCAAAATTTTGACATCAGAACGATCACGATGGGCATTAGTTTGCTTGACTGCATCGACCCTGACATCAGCAAAGCCTGCGACAAAATTTACGCAAAAATCACCACTAAAGCCAAAGACCTAGTTAGAGTGGGCAACGAAATTTCTGCTGAACTAGGCATACCAATCGTCAATAAAAGAGTTAGCGTGACGCCTATCTCGATAATCGGCGCCGCAACGGACGCAAAAGACTACGTGATGATCGCAAAGACGCTTGATAGGGCGGCTATTGAAGTTGGTATTGATTTTATAGGTGGTTTTTCGGCCTTAGTTCAAAAGGGCTACCAAAAGGGCGATGAAATTTTGATAAATTCTATCCCGCAAGCACTCGCACAAACCACAAAAGTGTGCTCAAGCGTCAATGTCGGCTCAACAAAAAGTGGCATAAATATGAGCGCGGTGCGCGACATGGGACGCATCATAAAAGAGACGGCGGCAGCATCTGAGATGGGCTGTGCGAAGCTTGTTGTCTTTGCAAACGCAGTCGAAGACAATCCTTTCATGGCCGGTGCATTTCACGGTGTGGGCGAGGCTGATGTGGTGATAAATGTCGGCGTTTCAGGCCCAGGCGTCGTAAAAAGAGCGCTTGAAAAGGTGCGTGGCGAGAGCTTTGATGTGGTGGCTGAGACTGTGAAAAAGACGGCGTTTAAGATCACTCGTATCGGTCAGCTCGTTGGTCAAATGGCGAGCGAGCGTCTTGGGGTGAAATTTGGCATCGTCGATCTCTCTCTTGCTCCAACGCCAGCTGTGGGCGACTCGGTGGCTCGCGTGCTTGAGGAGATGGGGCTTGAGGCTGTTGGTACGCACGGCACGACTGCGGCACTTGCTCTACTAAATGACGCGGTCAAAAAAGGTGGCGTCATGGCGTGCAATCAAGTGGGCGGCTTAAGCGGTGCGTTTATCCCAGTCTCAGAAGATGAGGGCATGATAGCTGCGGTGCGCGCGGGATCATTAAATTTAGAAAAACTTGAAGCTATGACGGCGATATGCTCAGTTGGACTTGATATGATCGCCATACCTGCGGACACGCCAAGCCAGAGTATAGCTGCAATGATCGCTGATGAGGCGGCTATCGGCGTGATAAATCAAAAAACAACGGCTGTTCGTATCATACCTTTGGGCAAAGAGGGCGATATGATCGAGTTTGGCGGTCTTTTAGGAAGAGCGCCTGTGATGAAGATAAATAAAGCTTCAAGTGCCGATTTCATCGCTCGTGGCGGACAAATTCCAGCACCTATTCATAGTTTTAAAAACTAATCTTCAAAGTCCGCTTTAAATTTGCGGACTTTTTCTTAAATTTATCCTAATCTTTTCAACTGCTTTTAGTTAAAATAATAAAAATTTTAAACCAAGGAGCTAAAATGAAAATTTTATCACTGCTTACGGCACTACTTTTTACAGCGGTATGTGGCTTTGCAAACGACGGTAAAGTAAGAAGTATCGACATCTACGTCACGCCATACTACTCAGCAAATGCTGGCAAGGTGGAGTATGTCAAGGTCTATGACAAGATAGATGAGCTTTTAAAAAGTGGCAAAGAAGAGGACTTTAAAAAGGCTGAAAAGATCGTGCAAGACGCCCCACAAATGGTCTCTCCGATAACTCTTTTTGTCCTTTCAGCTCGCGCTTATGATCTTGGGCTTCGCGATGATGCGGTATTTTGGTTTTATGCGGCAAAAAACCGCGCGATCTTGCTAAGAGGCGTTATAGACATGGAGGGCGAGAAATTTACTGACGTGGTGGCTGCGATAGGGGCGTTTATGAAGCTTGTTGGTGACGTGGTCAATCCTTATGCATTTTGCGATATCAAAAAGCAACAAGAGATCGCTGATAAAGCGCTTGAATGGACTAAGAAAAATGCCTATGAAGCGATGTTCTCACCAGAATTTAGCTCGCCTCACGAAGATAGAAAAGCAGCCCTTGCAAAAGGCATAGAAAAGCTAGAAGCGCGCAATAAAAAAGAGAAAGATTACTTTTTAGATAAAGACAATCTTGCTAACTTCAAAGCTATGCGCAAGCAAAATGGCACTGATGAGAAATTTTGCTTCTAAATAGCGAGAAAAACTGAAAAATTGCTTGTAAATTTAGCTTTTGCTTTTTGCGCTAAAAGGGCAAATTTACAAGCTGTCTCTATTTTAAATCACGACAAATTTGCTTAAATTTCGCTCTTTTTCGTAAGAGTAGCAAAACCACAAAAATGAGAATAAAAAATGACTTTGAAATTTGGCGAACTTGAAAAAGTAGCAACAGATGATGGCTTTATCTGGTATGCGGAGACTGGGCTAAAAAGTGAAATTTTTGGACAGGTGACATTTTGCCTTGTTAGCACAGATAAGGCAGACGTGGATGATGAGACTACTTTGCTAGCAGAACGCATCGCCCAAGATATCGACCGATACATAAAAGAGGCGCTTGCCTTTTTAAAAGATGAGCTTAGACGAGGGCGCTTTTTGAGCAAGGACGAGATTAAATTGCTTGACGTGTCAGTTTGCGACCTGCCATTTAGCTCGCCACAATGCACCTTTTATACGCGTGATAAGCAGTGGCTGATGAGATTTGCAGAGGGTGAGCTTGATATCTGTGAGCCTTATGGTATAGGGGTGATCTTTGAGGGTGAAAAGCCGCTTTGTTTAGAAAATTTAGAGCTTAGCAGTGAGTGCTAAACGTTTAAATTTACGCATTAAAAGATAGTTAAGATTTTCAAGCCTTGCAAAAAATGATGAAATTTTGTTTTTAGGTATTGGTTGCGATCAAGAGGCGCTAGAGTTTTTTAAATGATTAAATTTTGCTTCTTTAGGTTTTGCGCCCAAAACAGCAAATTTATAAGCTATGCGTTGCAGCAGTCGCTCGGGTCTTTTTCTTTTGTGATCCTAGCTCTTAGGTCGTGGCGGATGATCTCTATCGACCAGAACCAGACCATGTGACCTACAAACTCAGAGACATACTCATACCAAGGAAGTGTCCAAAGTGGCGGAGTAAGGCCAAGAAGCGGCAGTGAGATGCCGTGAACTGCGATAGTTGCTAAGATACCAGCCATCACGCCTTGCCACATCGTGATCTTTGGAAATTTCTCAGCCACGACGCAGTAGCCAACGGCAAAGACTACTGAAAATATGATGTGCGTTAGCATCACGTAGTTAAAGGCATGTCTTGCAAACTCGTAGATAGCAGCGTTTGGATCGGCGATACCGACATAATCTCTCAAAAATACATAAGGGGGATTTAGAAAATTTCTCGAGCAGTCGATCGCATCAGCCGCTCTGATGGCACTTTCTGGTCCGCAAGCTGCGTTAAACATATCCATAGGGCTTCTTGGCGGAAGCGGTACTTCTGCACCCCATTTGACAAAAGCTGAAACTACGCCAGCGACGAGGCCGATCAACGCAGCTAAGGCAAATTTTGGTTTGGTAGCTAGATTTGACATTTTGTCTCCTTGTAAAATTTGCGACATTTTATTTCTATTTTTTTATGATAAGGTTAATCATTATTATAATTTATAAATTTATCAAAGTTCAAATGCTTTAAAATCATAAAATTTTTAGCCATTTTTGGCTAGACTAAGAAAAAATTTAAAGGAGAATAGATGTCTAAAGAGTTTAAAGACGCAAACGAATTTAAGGAATTTTTTGAAGAATTTAGAAAAAAAGATGGCTACAAAGACCCGCTCGCTTTTGGTATCGCAAGAGTCGATCGCGGACAAAAAAATAGCGACAAAATTTTGCAAGCAAGCTTTGCTGTTGTAAATTACAAAGAGAGTTTTTTAAGCGCAGCTGCATTTATCTATGCCTTACAAAAGTGCGATGTTGAGGTTGATTTTAGCGCTCACGAGTTCGTAGCCGATCTTACACCAAAGGTAGCAAAAAAGGCTAGCAAGCTCTTTAGCGTCTTTGAAAAAGATATAAAATCACACAAAAACGTGGAGAATTTACACGCTGTAAAGATGGCATTTGATGACGATCTTGAGCTAAATGAGAATAAATTTAAGCTTGTATTTTTGTTCGACGACGCAAAGCCACTTAGCGTGGAGGCCGTCTATCTCAAGCTCTACTTGATCTCACTTGGCAAGGTCGCACCTAGGACGATCGTGCTTGATGGAGCCTTTGGGGTGTTACCAAATGTCGCATGGACTAGCCAAAACATCCCGATCGAGCTTGAGTGGCTAAGAGAAAATGAAATTTCTCTAAAGATGTTTGGCGAGTATCCAGCGATCGTGAGTGTGGATAAATTCCCAAGATTTTTAAGTCACATCATCCCAGCTGATAACACGAGAATTTTGGACGCTGCCAAAGTCCGCATGGGTGCTGCCGTGCATCCTGGCACGGTCGTCATGCCAGGGGCTGCTTATATCAACTTTAACGCAGGCACGACTGGTGGCGTCATGGTCGAGGGCAGGGTCAGCAGCTCTGTCATAGTGGGCGAGGGCAGTGATGTTGGTGGCGGAGCTAGCATACTTGGCGTGCTAAGCGGCACAAACGGCAACCCTGTAAGCATCGGCAAACACTGCTTGCTCGGTGCAAACTCAGTTACTGGCGTGCCACTTGGCGATAACTGCATCGTGGATGCTGGCATAGCGGTGCTTGAGGGCACAAAGGTCTATATCTCAGCAAGCGAGCGCGAAAAGCTAGCTAAGATAAATCCAGAGTTTAAATTTGAGGCTGAAATTTACAAAGCACTCGAGCTTGGCGGACTAAACGGACTTCATTTTAGGCAAAATAGCCAAACAGGGCAGATCACCGCGAGTGCGAGCAAAAGGGCGATCAAACTAAATGAGGCACTTCATTAAAAGGAGCTAACATGAAAGTTGGCATTTTGATGTTTGACAAGATAAATTTGTTAAGCTTTGCCAAAATTTATGATTTTTTGCATAAATTTGAAGGTTTTAACATCAAAACCTACGCTCTAAAGCCTGAGATAGTCGATGAATTTGGCGTCAGGCTTCATCCTGAAATTTACGCTGAGAGCCTTTATGGCGTGGATATCTTGGTCGTGCCAGATGGTGTTGGCGCGCTTGGGCTAAGGTACGATGAGATATTTTTAAGTTGGATAAAAAGCTCGGCGAGTGCGAAATTTAAGATCGGCTTTGACCTTGGTGTGCTCATCCTTGGTGGGGCTGGATTTTTAGAGGATAGAGAGGCCTGCATAAGGGGCGGATACAAAAACGCGCTAAGTGGCTACTGCGAGGTAAATGACGCTAAGATGTGTGAGAGCAGGGGCGTGATAAGCGTGAGTGAGTTTGATGATGAGATCAAAGAGCAGCTCGCAAAAATCCTAACTAAAGATAAAATTTAAGGGCTTTTGCTCTTAAATTTTGATAGAAATTTTATCTTTTTAATGAGCTTATAGCTTGTTTTATGGCTCTATTTACCGCCTCTAAATGCCACTTTATCCATGCCGTAAAGTCAAAATTTGAATTATTTTCAAGCTTTGTTGTTTGCTCTAAAATTTCATAATAATCTTTTTTATTTGCATAAATAATGCTCGAGATAGAAAACGGCTTAATGCTTTCACTGGCCAAGCAGTAGTGTGCCAAAGCCCTTGCCATGCGTCCGTTGCCGTCATCATAAGGATGGATGATCACAAACCAAAGGTGCGCTAAGGCGCTTTTTATATAGGCGTTTTCGGAGCTTTTATTGATAAAATTTAAAAAATTTCTCATCCTCTACGCGCTCTCCTGGCAAGGCTTCATAGTGGATTTGCATATTTTTTGAAGGAGCTGAGACTACGCTCATCTCATCATCTCTAAATTTAGCTCTTTTTATCTTGTAAGCTTTGCTTTGGCTATATTCAAACAAGGCATTGTGCCAGCCATGTAGCCGCTCGAAGTTCATAGGAGCTTTGTTTAAATTTACATCAAGCATTAGCGAGACTAGATTATCGCTATGTCTAGTCGCATGAGTGTCAGCTAGCCAGTCAAAATTTTCATCTAGTCTCTTTTCTACCGATGAGCGAATGCTTGATCTATTAAGTCTCTCGCCCTCTATGAGAGATGAGCTTATTATTTCATCTTCAAGTGCGCTAATTTGCGCCTTTAGAAGATCGTTTCTGTTGATCTTGTTTGTTATCTCTTTTAAAATTTCGTGATTTTGCTCTAGCTTTTTTATGGTGGTGTCTATCTCTCTTTTATCGAAAGAGAAATTTGGGTAGTTAGGATGCTATCATATCCAAAGGTTTTGCATCAAATTTCTTTAAAGATTGTGGCTTTTTGCCTATCTATAAGGTCTTCTATACTCTCTTCTAGCGTCATTGTAGCCACGTCTATATCCTCGCTCAAAACCATCGTCGTAGTCATCGTCGTTGTAGTAGCCTCCACGGTAACCACGCTGAAATCTATCAAATCTTTCGTACTCATTTTGATAGTATGGGCGGTAGTTAGGCGGATATGGCGCATAGTTTGGATCAATAGGATAGTAGCCACTCATACGGCAACTATCCTCGTCAAAATCTTTCAAGCCAAAACGAAATTTATATCCGTCTATCTTTTTACTAAGGGCGTCGTAGTTTCTTGTATCGCCGTAAAATTTAGCCATTTCTCTTTCGTTTATAAGTTTGCAAAGCCCGATCTCTATCTTTTTAGTATAGTTTACAGCTAGCAACATCGTAAATGTACAAAACAAAATGGCTATAAATTTCATCTTAGTCTCCTATTTTTATATTTCCGCCTTTGCCAAGACCGCCTTTTACATTTTGGACTTTATAATCTTTTAGAGCGACTATAAGTTGGTTCATCGCATCCATAAAGGCATTTACGATCATTCTGCCCTCTGGTGTCTTTGTGTAGCCACCAAGTCCAGCGCTCACACGTGAAAATGAATTTGATCCCATGCCAAAGAAGTCAAAGTTGCTATCACTGCCGACTGCACCAGCGATCTGTACGCCTGAGCGGTTGTCTATGAGAAGCAAAGATGTTTGTGTTTCGCTCTTTGAAAAGCCTCCGCTTACCTTGCCGGCAACGTTGCCAAAGACAGCGCCTACAAGTCCGCTGATACCGCCAGTATCCTCTTTGCTAAATGTGATCTCTGGCTGCATAGTGTAATCAGCCGCTACGACTTGACCTTTGTGAAATTTAGAGCCTTTTCTTAGCTCGCCACTAGCTTCAAGTGCGCGCTCTTGCATCATATTATCCATACTTCTGCCACGCTCGACGATGACGAAGCAGCCTGTTTGCTGAGCTAAGATCCTTAGCACCGGCACTGTTGAGCCAAGCTGATAATCTCTAGTTAGATATGAGTACCATGAGCTACTTTGATCCTCGTAAAAAGACAATGTTCCTAGCGTTTGGCTGCAACGCTCGATTTTCGTGTTGGCATTTTTGGCTGTATCTCCTGCTGCGGCACCAGTTACACCACTATTGCTGCTAGCGCATCCAGCAAATAAACAAAGAGCGGCAATGCTGCTAAAGACCTTAGATGCTAAAAATCTCTTTTTCATGAAGATCCTTTTTAATGTAATTAGAAGTGCAAATATTATAAGAAAATAATATTTTGTGAAAACTTAAATTTTAAAAGAAAAATATAAAAGTAAAATTTAAGCGGCCAGCAAGATGCCAGCCACATAAATTATTCGACAGTTACGCTTTTTGCGAGGTTTCTTGGCATATCGACATTGTTGCCAAGTCTAACGGAAATTTCAAGTGCAAGTAGCTGAAGCACTAGCATCATCTCGAAAAATTCGCTCATATAGTGATCTTGAACGCTTGTTTTTACGTAGTCATCGCTTAGTTCAAACTCAAGTGGGCTGATCGCTAGGATATATGCATCTCTTGCAGCAAGCTCTTCGACGTTACTTTTTGTCTTTTCATATAGTAAGTTTTGAGGCATTAAAGCGATCGTAAATAGCTTCTCATCTGCAAGTGCGATAGGCCCGTGCTTCATCTCGCCTGATGGATAGCCCTCGGCGTGAAGATATGAAATTTCTTTAAGTTTTAACGCACCTTCAAGTGCTAGCGGATAGAAGATGTCTCTACCGATGAAGAAGAAGCCATGGCCGTGCAAATAGTGCTTGCTTAGGCGGTGAAGCTTCTCTTGCAAAGAGTTATCTATATTTAAAATTTGTGGGATGTGAAGAAGCGTTTTGATCTCGTGATCAAGCTCCTTTTTGCTGATAGATCCCTTTGCTGATGCCATTTGAAGCACAAGCATCCAAAGTACGATGATCTGCGTTGCAAAGGCCTTTGTACTTGCCACACCTTTTTCGATGCCAGCGCGAGTTAGAAGCGTATTATCAGCTAGTCTAACGATAGATGAGTTATCGACGTTGCAAATCGCAAGCGTCTTTAGCCCAGCCTCTTTTGCTATCCTAAGTGCTTCAAGAGTGTCAGCTGTCTCGCCACTTTGCGAGATGACGATGAAGAGCGAGTTTTTGTTTAGATAAGGCTTTCTATATCTAAATTCGCTTGCCACTTCGACCTTTGTTCTAACTTTAGCAAGTCTTTCAAAAAGATAGCTTGCAACAAGCGCTGCATGGTAGCTCGTACCGCACGCACAAAGCACGACATCATCGATGCCTTTTAGGTATTCATCGTCTAAATTTTCAAGGGTGACTTTATGGTTTTTAACCCTGCCCATGATGGTTTCAGACACAACAGCGCCTTGCTCGTAAATTTCTTTCTCCATAAAAAATGTATAACCCTCTTTTTGGGCATAGCTCTTATCCTTTGGCAAAGCGTTAAATGTTATGCTAGCCTTTTTGCCGTGTTTAAAAACAGCTATCTCGTCTAAGCTTACGTAGCCGTAGTTGTTATCATCTAAGTAGGCAACTTCGGTTGCGTTGCCGATAAGTGGGGCATCTGATGAGGCAAAATATAGCTCTTTTTTGTCGCTTTTACCTATCGCCATAGGAGCGGCGTCTTTTGCGAAAAATATCTTATCAGGTGCAGTTTTGGTGATAAGCAGCGTCGCATAAGCGCCTCTAAGCTTTGCGATAGTCGCCTCATAAGCCTTAAATGGGTCTTTTTTCTCTTTTAAAATTTCTTCAAAAAGGTGCACGATCACTTCGGTGTCGGTTTGGCTGACAAATTTCACACCCTTTGCCTCAAGCTCATCTTTAAGCTCTTTGTAGTTTTCGATGATGCCGTTATGAACGACAAATGAGTGCTCGCCAAGGTGTGGGTGAGCGTTTATCTCAGTTGGTTTGCCGTGAGTTGCCCAGCGTGTGTGACCTATCGCCACGCCAAAGCCCTCTGATGTAAAGTCCTTTGTCTTTAGGGCTAAATTTTCAAGTTTGCCGACCGCTTTAAAGAAGTCGATCTTGCCATCACTCATCACAGCCATGCCAGCGCTGTCGTATCCGCGATACTCAAGCTCTTTTAGACCACTTAAAATGACCTCTTTTTTCTCTTTATCTCCGATATATCCTACGATTCCACACATGTTTTACTCGCTTATTAATAAATTTAATATCTCTTCGCCTTTACTCTCAAGTCGCTCGTTTTTCTCGATCAAAAAGAGATTTCTCGTTCTATTTTTAACCGTTTGAATTCTTGCACTCGTGACTTGAAAATGAAGCCTGTCAAAAACACTCATCACATAAGCCATTAGCCCGCGCTGATCTTTTGCGTTGATGCTAAGTTTGGCGTAATCTTTTGAGTGATTTAGCTCGAAGTTTATCTCATCTTTGTTAATATTTGGTTTCAAAGGCTCTCTTAAAACCTCGCTATTCAGGGATTTTAGGGCTAAAATTTTAGTATTTTCAAGCTCATGATTTTTTACATTTTGGTTAAAGTCAAGCCTGATATAAAATTTCTTCTCAAAAAGCTCAAATATCTCCATATATGCAAGGTCAAATTTGGCAAATTCATAGAGCAGGGCGCTTAAATTTAGGCTTTTGTTTGTATAAATTTGAATGCTTAAATTTTTAGTATTGTTTATGAAAATTTCGGTTTCGTTTAAGCTATCAGCTACCTTGCTTAAATTTATGATCTCGCTCGCGCTATATTTTGTAAAGACCAAATTTGATGTGATCTTAAAAATTTTCTCTTGCAGCTTTGGCTCAAGCGCCAAAAACTCGCTATTTCGTTTTATAGACTGCTCTTTTTTTACTCGCCTTGTCGCTTCATCAAGTAAATTTTCATCGCTAAATGCGCTAAGAGAAATTTCATAAAGCTCCCTTAAAAGCTTTGCTGTGTAGGCGTTGTAAAGCCTCTCGTTTGTGGCGTTTATCACGCAGTAGCTAAGGATGTAAAGTAGCTTTAAAACCTGCTTGTCGCCAAGCTTTGAGATAAAGGCAAAGATGACGCGCTGCGAGTAGATGTCCTCTCTGTTTGAGACGTTGCTCATTAGGGTGTGGTATTTTATCAAGACGACGCCGATGTTGATAGCTTTTTGGCTTAAATTTAGCTTGTTTGCGTAGGCTCTAAAGATGTTTGCGCCGATGTTTGCGTGATCTTTGCCGCCAAGTCCTTTACCAACGTCATGCATAAGCGTCACGATCTTAAGCATCGTTTTGCCCTCTAAGCAAAGCTCAGTGTAGAGATTTTTTATAAATTTATCTTTTATGTTTTCAAGAAATTTGACACTTAAGATGCTATGCTCATCAACCGTAAATTCGTGATAGCCGTCATATTCTGCTAGCTGGGAGATATGTTCCATCGGTTTTATCAAAATTTGTATCATCTGTGCATCGAGCAAGGATTTTAAGATAGCGTAGGAATTTTCTCTTAAAAATATCTTCTTAAACTCGCTGATAGCGCGCTCTAAGCCATCTTTTGTGATGATGGCTCGCTTGATATAAAAGATCGCGCTTATATCAAATTTATAATCCACATCTTTTAGCTCTAAAAGCTCATTTATGAGATCCTCGATAAGGGCTGGCCTTTTGTGAAGCGGCACGTAGATGACGCCATTTATCTCATAAAAGCCATTTTTTAGCCTAGCAAATTTTCTTTGAACGAAGCTTAGTTCGCTTTTGAAAAATGGCCTGCAAAGCGAAGCCGCGATAAATCTTGAATAAATGGCTACGTTGTTCATCGAGCTTAGCATCTTTTGGCTGATGACGCTCTCGTTGTCTTGAAGCTTTTTGGACTTTGTCTGCATGAAATTTGTCGTAATCTCGACACTTGAAGCGCTGAAAGTATCGGTGTTTTGCGTTAAATTTAAAGCACTTAGTAAGCTTAGTAAAAAATCCACATTTAGATTAAAACTAGCGATCTCTTTTTCATTCATTACTTTAAGGGCTTGCGATCTAACTGAAACGTCGCTATCAAGGCAGTTTAGTATGCAGTTTAAGCGGTAAATTTCATCGATCCCGCCAAAGCCACTTTTTAAATTTGGCTCTTGTGCCAAGTAGCTTATGCTAGAAAATGGCAAAAATGCCTTTAAATGGTAGTTTAAAAAGGCTTTTTTATCAAATTCTTTTATCTTTATGATCTCGCTTTTTACTAAGCGGTAGAGGCTTTTTGAGCCACAAATGTAGCGAAGTTGCGAGGTTTCGCTTTTAAATTTAAGGTCATCTTTGAAATTTATAAAAATTTCATCCACTTCAGCAATTTTTATCACAAATTTCATGCCAGAGCTATCTAAAATTTCAGAAAATTCTTTTAAGAAATTTTTTATATTATAACCCTTTAAATTTTTATAAACTAGCAAAATTTCAAGCTCGCTATTTGCGCTAAGCAGCGTTTGAGCGTATTTGCCAGTGGCTAGAACGCTCAAAGCAAAGCTGTCATTTTGTGGCACAAACTCATCAAAAAATTCTCGCATAGTTTCATTTAAATAAGATTTTATAAAATCATCATACTCTTTGGCCAAGAAATTTGTGAAATTTCTACCTTGATTTTTTTGAAAATGTTTTGGCAAATTTGCCTTAAAATCAAGAAATTTCTCTTTGATCCTTGAATAATTATCGCTATTTTTGGCACTTTTATCAGCTAGCATTTAGTGTTTCCATTGTTAAAAATATCTTGGCAAATGTTACATAATTTTTGCAAAAACAAAGCTTTATTTGCTTATAATAAAGCCTTAAGTTCAGCTTTAGGACGATATAACTAATGAATCTATTACAAAAACTAGAAAGTGGCGAGAGATTAAGCAAGCAAGAGGCTTTTTCGCTTTATGAGCTTGATCTTTTTACCTTGGCTAAATTTGCCGACAAAAAGCGCAGAAAACTGCACGGCAACAAGGTCTTTTTTAACGTAAATCGCCATATCAATCCAACAAATATCTGTGCTGATATCTGTAAATTTTGCGCATTTTCAGCCCACAGAAAAAATCCAAATCCATACCTAATGAGCCACGAAGAAATTTTAAAGATCGTTGATGAGAGCGTGAGCCACGGTGTAAAAGAGATACACATCGTCTCTGCCCACAACGCAACTAGCGGCTGGCAGTGGTACTTAGAAATTTTTAAAAAGATAAAGGCAGCTCATCCAGAGCTTCACGTAAAGGCGATGACTGCGGCTGAGATTGATTTTTTATCAAGGCATTACGGCTTAAGCTACGATGAGGTGATAGACAAGATGCTCGAATACGGCGTCGATAGCATGCCAGGGGGTGGGGCTGAAATTTTTGACGAAGAGGTCAGGGCTAAAGTTTGCAAAGGCAAGGTAAGTAGCGAGAACTGGCTCAAAATTCACAAAATGTGGCACGATAAAGGCAGACAAAGTAACGCTACAATGCTTTTTGGCCATATAGAAAGCCGCGAAAATAGGATCGATCACATGCTAAGGATCAGAGACTTGCAGGACGAAACTGGCGGATTTAATGCATTTATCCCGCTTGTCTATCAAAGAGAAAATAACTACTTAAAAGATGTGAAATTTCTAGGATCAGCTGAAATTTTAAAGACTATGGCGATATCTCGTTTGGTGCTTGATAACGTCCCACACATTAAAGCTTACTGGGCTACTTCGACGCTAAATTTAGCGATGATAGCTCAGGAATTTGGCGCTGATGATCTTGATGGCACGATAGAAAAAGAGAGTATCCAAAGTGCAGCCGGCGCAAATAGCGCAAATGGCGTCACACTAAAGACATTTTGTGATCTTATTAAAACATCTGGTTTTACGCCGGTTGAGCGTGATAGCTTATATAACGAACTTAAAATTTACTAAAGGAGCTTGGGGTGAAATTTTTTGACTTAGCACAAAACAAAACGAGTGTGAAGCAGGAATTTGGGGCGGGACTTACGACATTTTTGGCGATGATGTATATCGTGCCGGTAAATGCGATCATTATGAGCAAAACTGGCATGCCTTATGAGGCGCTAATCACTGCAACTGCGCTAATTACCATATTTTCTACTATATTAAATGGTCTTTGGGCGAACACGCCAGTTGCGATGAGCGTTGGCATGGGGCTTAATGCTTATTTTACATTTGGTCTTTGCATCGGTATGAAAGTGCCTTGGCAAACGGCTCTTGGCGTTGTTTTTCTAAGTGGCGTGATATTTGTCGTCTTATCTTTTACAAATTTTAGAATGTGGATAATAAGGTCCATCCCACTTGATCTAAGAAGAGCGATAAGCGCTGGCATAGGTACATTTATCAGCTTTGTTGCATTTCAGCAAATGGGCTTTATCGTAAATAACGACGCGGTTTTGGTTGGCATAGGAAATTTCAGAGATCCAAACGTGCTTCTTGGCGTTTTGGGGCTATTTTTGGTTATTTGCTTTTGGGCGTGGAAGATAAAGGGCGCGTTTATCCTAGCTGTGCTTGTCACTTCAGTGATCGCTTGGGTGCTTGGCATCGCTCCTCATCCAACAGAAATTTTCTCAACTCCAGCCTCTATCTCGCCGATATTTTTAGAGCTTGACATAAAAGGTGCTTTTAGCCTAGCCTTGCTACCGGTTATTATCACATTTTTTGTGACAGATCTTTTTGACTCGATAGGCACGCTAGCTGGCGTTGGCACAAGGGCTGGGATATTTGACGAAAATAAAAAAGATGGCGTCGTAAAACTTGAAAAAACCCTTGAAGCTGATGCTGTTGCTACTGCAGCTGGCTCGCTTGTAGGTGTAAGTACGACCACATCGTTTGTAGAGAGCGCAAGCGGCGTAGAAGAGGGCGGTAGGACTGGTCTAACGGCTGTATTTTGCGGACTTTTATTTATACTTACACTATTTATGTTGCCACTTTTTAAAGCTATCCCTGGCAATGCCATCTATCCGATCCTTGTAATGGTAGGCGTGCTTATGTTTGCCGAGCTTGCTAGCATAAATTTCAAAGATCCAGCCATTGGCGTTGCGACATTTTTCATAGTTGTGCTCATCCCGCTTACTTACTCAATCACAAACGGCCTTGCATTTGGCTTTATGTCATACGTCATAGTTAAGCTCATAAAGAGAGAATTTAGCGATATAAATTTAGGTGTAGTCGTGCTAGCGCTTATTAGTTTTATTATATTTTTAGTGCATTGATAAGGATGAAAGATGATATTTTATAGCTACGATGAATTTGCCGTTGATGCCAAAAAGATGGCAAAACAGATAAAAGATGAATTTGATCCAGAGGTGATACTAGCTGTAGCAAGAGGCGGTCTAACGCTTGGCCACTCACTAGCTGTTGCGCTTGAAAATAGAAATTTATTTACTTTAAATTCTATCCATTACGAAGATACAAACAAGCTTGATACGATACAAATTTTTAACGTGCCAGATCTTAGCAAATACACTAAAATTTTGCTTGTTGATGATATCATCGATAGCGGCGAGAGCATGGTCGAGATAAAAAGAGAGCTGCTTAAACGATATCCAAATTTAGATATAAAGATAGCTACTGTATTTTATAAAGAAAAGGCTCTGCTTTTGCCTGAATTTAAAGTAAAAGAGGCTCATGACTGGGTTGAGTTTTTCTGGGATATACATATTTAAGGGCTAAATTTGTTAGAAAGAGTTAGAGAATTTGCTAGCAGACACATCGCTTTTAGCGTATTTTTGATATGTTTGATTGATTTTGTTTTTCTACTTTATGCGGCAAATTCTCTTAGTATAAGCTACAACGAGGCTGAAATTTTCTTTCAAAAGCACAGCCTTCTAAGCTACATCTTAAAACTAAGCACCCATTTTTTTGGTCAAAATGACCTTGCTGTGCGAGGCGTGATGATCTTTTTTCACATCGCAAGCGTGGTTTTGATGTATAAGGTGAGTAAATTTTACATTAAGCTCGAGTTTGACAGGATTATAGCGGTTCTACTTTTTGTGCTATTGCCTGGCACGCTAGCTTCTGCCCTTATCATAAATAATGCTGGAATTTGCATCACTCTAGCGCTTTTGTGTATATATCTTTTTCATATTAAAAAGAAAATTTTATTTAGCTTCTTTTTCTGCCTAGCCTTTTTCATAGATGGCGATTTCTTGATATTTTATGCAGGATTTTTTATATTTGCACTTTACAAAAGAAAGCCGCCACTTGCTTGGCTAAGTGCCATTTTGTTTTTGCTGACACTTTACTTTTTTGGCTTTGAAACAAATGGCAGACCAAGCGGGCACTTTATCGATACCTTTGGCATATTTGCTGCTGTATTTTCACCATTCGTCTTTATCTTTTTTGTATATACGATTTATAGAATTTGGGTTAAGGAGAAGAAGGATCTTTTGTGGTTTATCGCCATTTGCTCATTTTGCTTTTGTATGATAGTCTCTGTGCGCCAAAGGCTGGAGCTTGAGCAGTTTTTGCCATTTTGCGTGATCGCAACGCCACTTATGGTAAGAGTTTTTTTCAACTCATATCGCGTGAGGCTGCCAAAATTTAGAAAAGGTCATAAAATTTGCACTAGCTTAGTGATGCTTTTTTTGATATTTAACTGGTCAGCGATCATCTTTAATCAAATTTTTTACCTTTTTTTAAACGATCCTACAAAACATCTCACTTATAAATTTGATGTAGCAAAAGAGCTGGCAGATAAGCTAAAAGAGGCTGGAGTGCAAGATATAGCGACTGATGATACAAGGCTTGCGCTTAGGCTTAAATTTTATGGGATAAAAACAAAAAGCTACTCTAAAAATTTATTAGCAAGTGCCGATTTAGATGAGAAGTCAAAATTTAGTATAGAAAAAATGGGAAAAGTAGTTGCAAATTTCAATATCAAGGAACGATAAGCTATGAAAAAAAGAGCTTTTACGATGATAGAGCTTATTTTTGTTATTGTTGTTGTTGGAATTTTAGCTGCCATTATGATCCCAAAACTAAATAGAAATGCCTCAAGAGAAGCTGCAAATCAGATCCTAACTCATATAAGATACACTCAACACCTCGCTATGCAGGATGATAAGTATGAAAATTTTATTAGCAATCAGTCTAAGCCATGGTTTAAGTTGAGATGGGGAATAACATTTAATGAAACTAGTCTAAAGGAATGCTCTATAGATAAACCAGGAGTTAAGACTTGGAAGTATAGTGTCTTTTTTGACAAAAGTGTAAATGGAAATATAAATTCAGAAAGTGAAGTAGCAAACGATATCTATAAAAGCGGGAAACTCCTTAGTGGAGGCTGGAGTGGAATATCAACAGATGCTTGTAAAAAAATAAATAAGGAATTAAATTTAGGAAAAAGATTTGGTATAACATTAGTTGATTTTAAAGATGGTTGTAGTGGAATGCAAACTATAATTTTTGATGAAATGGGCCGACCTATGAGAGTAGCAAGTACTACTTCTGGTGGAGCGAAACGTCCTTATGATAGACTTCTTAAAAAAGATTGCAGTATAACAATAACTGACAAACGCGGCAATCAAACAACCATTACCATAGAAAAAGAAAGCGGCTTTGCATCTATAAAAGAAAATAGTTAAATTTGATCAAATTTTGAGCTTTTAATTTTTTTCAAAAAGCTGCTATTTTTTAATCTGCATTTAAGCATCACTCATATATAATTCCAGCTCACGAAACGAGAAACCACCTTTAACTTCAACGTTAATAAAGCCTTTTTCTTATCGTTGTTCTTTTAACTTACAATTGTTAAACTATTAGTCAATCTTTGAAATCTAAACAAGTGATCGATTGAGCCAGTCTATTATGATTAAATAATA
>JAHAKU010000017.1:0-38775 GCA_018371535.1 Campylobacter concisus | reverse complement strand
GAAGTGGCATGCCTCAGTGCTTTGCACTGTATGCGAATTAAAACTCTAGCAAGTTTAAATTTGGTGATGTGATATACACGCTCATAAATTTTAAAATTTGATCAAAATCTTTCTAGTGTATTTACCTATACACTTTACAAGCTTATGTAAATTTCTGTCATTGCGCTAAATTTAAACAAATTTTAATAGATAAATGCCGATAATTAGGGCTTTAAATCACTTTAAAGGATAGACATGAAAAAGATATTTGCTCTTTTACTGACAGCGTTTGTTGCTCTTTGTGCAAACGAGCTAAAATTTGGTACAGCGGCAAACTACCCGCCATTTGAATACATCGATGAAAACAACAAAATAACAGGCTTTGACATCGATCTTATAGATGAAATTTCAAAGCGTGCTGGCTTTTCATACAAGATCATAAATATGAGCTTTGATGGCCTCATCCCAGCGCTTAAAGCTGGCAAGATAAATGGCATCATAAGTGCGATGAGCGCGACTCCTGATAGACTAAAGTCGATTGACTTTACAAAGCCATACTACCTAACTGAAAACATCTACCTAAAGAAAAAAGGCAACGACGCTTTAAAAGCTAAAGAGGAGCTAGCTGGCAAAAAAGTAGGCGTGCAACAAGGCACCATACAAGAGCTAGCCGCAAATGCGATAAATGGCGCAAAAGTAGTGCCTTCAGAAGATACTGTGCCACTCATCATGGGGCTAAAAGTTGGCAAATTTGACGCTGTCATCCTTGATAGCTCTATCGGCTACGGCTTTATCAAGAAAAACCCTGAAATAGAGGCATTTTTCAAAGAGGTTGATGGTAGTGAGGGCTTTTCAATAGCCTTTGATAAAAATAAGGAGAGTGAGCTTATCGCTAAGATAAATCAAATTTTAGATGAGATGAAAAAAGACGGCAGCTACGACGCATTGCTTAAAAAATACGAACTAAAATAACACCTCCTAACTAGCCTGCAAATTTGGCAGGCTAGCTTTATCTTGCATTTTAAAATTTATACTAAAATCCGCTTTTATATAGAAATTTAAAGGACAAACTATGAGAAAAATTCTGCTACTTTTGTGCCTAGCGCTTAGCCTCTTTGCCTTGCAAAATGACAAAGATATGCTAAGTGGCGAGTTAAAAAACGGGCTTAAATACTATATAAAAGAGAATAAACTCCCACAAAATACAGCCATATTTTACCTAGTCGTAAACTCAGGCTCGACCGATGAGAGAGAGGGCGAGCAGGGGCTTGCGCACTTTTTGGAGCACATGGCGTTTAATGGCAGCCGCGACTTTAGCAAAAATGAGCTCATTAAACAGCTTGAGAGCCTCGGGGTCAAATTTGGCGCTGATCTAAACGCGCAAACCAGCTACGATCAGACGAGCTACACGCTAAGCATAAATGTAAATGAGAAGAATTTAAAGGATGTTTTTAAGGTCTTTTCAAACTGGATCGATGGCGTAAAGATCGATGCAGGCGAGCTTGATAAGGAGCGTGGCGTCATAATGGAGGAGGAGCGCCAGCGAAACACGCCAGCTTATAGGCTCTATCTTGCCCAAAGTAAGGACATCTTTGCTGGTAGCATCTATCAAAAAAGAGTGCCAATAGGCGACATGAACGTGATAAAAAGCGTGGATGCTAAGCACATGCAAGAGTTTTACGAGAGGCTTTATCAGCCAAGATTTATGAGCTTTGTGGCTGTTGGCGACTTTGATAAAAACGAGATAAAAGCTCTGATAGAAAAAAGCTTTAGCGCAGCAAAAAATAGCAACTCTTACGCTCATCCAGACAAAAGCATCGCTTTTAAAGATGGGCTAAACGTCTTTAACTACGACGCAAACGAGACGGCGGCTCAGTTTGTAAGACTTAGTTTTTTTGATAAATTTAAGCCAGTCTTGGATGAGGCTGATGTGAAGAGAAATTTAAAAGATGCGCTAATAGCTAGCCTTATAAATATGCTTTATGAGCAAAAAAATGCAAATAATTCATCAAATTTAAGCGTTGATTTTATGGCGCAAACGCTTCAAGCAAAGCAAAAAATTTATAGCTTTGAGACAAATGTGATCGGAGATGATTTTAACGCTAGCCTTAAAGATATGTTAAGTGTTTTAAAGGGCATTGAGAAATTTGGCTTTAGCAAAGGCGATTTTGCCGATGTGAAAAAGGCGTTTGTGGCAAACGTAGAGGCTAAATTTAAACGCTCAAAAACTAAAAAATCAAGCGTTTATGCAAGTGAAATTTTAAATATGATCGAAAATGGAGGCTTTGTGCTAAGCGATGAAGATAGCAAAAACCTTAGCCTAAAGCTCTTAAACGAGACCACGCTTGAAGAGGTAAATGCTAGATTTAGGCAAATTTTAGCCATACCTGATGAGCGCGTGAGGGTCTTTAGCAAAGATGGTTTTAAACTTAGCAAAGATGCATTTTTAAAGCTAAAAGATGAGGCAAAACCTTATGATACAAATTTGGCTAGCCAGAGCCTAAATAAGAGCCTTGGCAATGAAAATTTAGAGCCAAAAGATACCCTTTCTAGCGAATTTGATCAAAAGCATGGCATCTACACTTATAAGCTGCCAAATGGCTCGCAAGTCATCTTTAAGCCGCTAGCTACCAAAAAAGATAGCATCTTGTTTGCAGCCATTAGCAAGGGTGGCACTTCAGATCTAGCTGATCCTAAGCTTGGCGGCTTTGCGGTTGCGCTTACAAATGAAAGTGGCGTTGGCAAATTTAACAACTACGAGCTTTCAAAGGTGCTAAACGACAAGATAGTAAGCTACGAAAAGAGCATAGAGGCGCTTACACAGGGCATTTACGGCTCTTCAAGCAGTGGCGATCTTGGCTCGCTGCTAGCTGTTATAAATTTAGAGTTTAGCTCTCCAAGAGCCGATGCAAACGTGCTTGAGAGGATAAAACAAAGAGCAAAAGATGAGCTAGCTAAAGAGCAAAATTTACCTGAATATAAATTTAGCACCGAATTTAGCAAGTTTTTTTACGAAAGCAACAAGCGTGTAGCGCCCATTGAGATGGCGCAGATCGACGCGCTAAAGCTAAATGAGCTAAAAGCTATCATCAAAGATAAATTTACAAATGCTGCCTCATACACCTTCGTAATCATCGGCGACACCGACGAGGCGAGGCTTTTGCCACTTGTTAAAAAGTATATCGCTACGCTGCCCAAGCTTGGCGAGGCTGAAAATTTTAAGGATGACGGCGTGCGAAGCATCAAAGGGCAGCACACCTTTAAAAGAGAGTATCAAAGCACAAAAAGAAGCGATGTGAGCGTGGATATCGTAAATTTAGATACAAAATACAGCTTCAAAGAGGTGATCAAGCTAAGAGCGCTAAGCTCAGTCTTAAAAACGGCGCTTCGAGAAAAGATAAGAGAAGACAAAGGCCAAACATACGGCTTTAGCTTAAATACTAGGCTCGCTCGCTATCCGTATGAACACTCAAAGGCGGTGATCGGCTTTACTTGCGACCCTGCAAACACGGATAAGATCATCGCCGAGATAAAAGAGATAATAGCTAGCATCAAGCGTGATGGCGCGCTTATGCCAAAGCATTTGGAGGATTTTAAGGCGCAGAGTGAAATTTCTATAAAGAAAGACTATGAAAAGCCTGAGTTTTGGCAAAATCTCATCATCTCAAATAAAATTTTTAACACGCCACTTTACACGGCTGATGAGTATATAGATGCGGTCAAAGCGGTCACAAATGACGATATCAAAGAGGCTGCTAGGCTATATCTTGATGAGAAAAATATGGTGATAAGCATAAATAATCCGAAGTAGAAATTTTTGGGGCAGCTGGCTTTTTAAATTTTAGTCTGAGCTAAAATTTAGAGAGCCAAGCTGGCTTCAAGAAATTTAAATATAAATAGAATTTTAAAGAGCAAAGCTGGCTCTTTAAATTTAACCCGAGTTGAAATTTAACGCGCCAAGCGAGCCCCCAAAATTTAAACCTAAAGCTAAGCCAGCACATCCTTTGGCTTTAGCTTGTTTAGCTTTTGTACCAGATCATCAAAGCTCGCTCCATTTTCGACCTCACGCCTGATAAATTCCTCAAAAAACTCACGTTTTATGTCTTTATCCGTGTAGGTTACGCTCTTTTTGGTAACTTGCATAGGTTTAAATTTCTCTTTTTCTATATCTTCATCGCCATCTTCTCTAACTGGCGTAAGGGCGATATTTTGCAGCACATCAGCGATATTTTCTCCTTTTTCATAGCTTGTTTTTAGAAATTTCAAAAACTCATCTTTGCTGTTTTTATCAGCGTAGCTTACACGCTGTGGCATCGCTTGACCCATGATTTCTATGCGCTTGTTAGCTGATGTTTGCTCATAAGAGAGAGCGCCATCTTTAAAAGAAATTTTTACATTTGCATGCTCACCAAGTATCTTTTCGGCGGTAAATTCGAGCCATTTGTCTTTAAATTCATTGATACTTAGATCAGAATCTAGCAAATTTCTAGCTTCACGGCTTAGATGAAGTACGCCATTGTCGTGATTGATTATAGCGCCAAGAGTATTGGTGACATTAGTAGATATTTTGTATGTTTTGTTAAACTCATCTACGCTAAAGCCATTTTTCTCGCTAGTGAGGATAGAATTTAACCTCCAAAGCTTCGTGCTATCAACGAAATTTTTAAGGCTAGCAACTTCATCTTTACTCATCGTGCTATCGATGCCATTTATCTTGCCCCAGATAGAAATTTTATCATTTGACGAGTAGCCAGAGAGCGATAGGTGCTTGATATCTATGGTCTGAGGAGAAATTTTTACTTTGCCTAAATTTGCGATAGTCGTTGGCTGCTTATTAAAAGCGTCTTGATAGTTAAAGCTTTGATTAAGTCTATTTAGTGCGTTTATCATGTCAAATCCTTTAACACTATATCGGCAGATAAATTTAAATTTTAAGTGGGATTATTTTTTATTGCGGTATTTTTCGAAAATGGCGATCATCTGGTGCGAGTCTTGCGCGACTTTGAGCTTGTTTGGGTTTTTGCTAAGTAGCTCTTCTCTTAGGGCGTCGATAAATTCCTTGTCCTTTTTGCAGGCTTCAAGGCTCACACGCCCTCTAAGTATAGCCATAAACATAATATCGGCAGTCGCGTTTATCATCTCAAGCATCTTTTCTTCGCTCATTTTTCTAAATTTTGCCCCTTTTTAAGCAAATATTATTCCTTTACGCTTACAAAATTTATTATTTTCACCTCTTGGCTCTCTTTGCAAGCCTCCAGAGCAGCTGCGTTTTTCACCATGTGAGCGCTCTTCATATGCTCTTTTTGGCTCTCTAAATTTTCCCAGCTCTCCATAAAGCAGTACTCACTCTGCCTGCCCGCAACCCTGCCGCACTCGTAGCTTATGCAGCCTTTATCTTTTCTTGAAGCTGGCACGATCTCTTTTAAAATTTCTTCAAATTTTGCCTCAAAGCCGGTTTTTATCTTTAAATTTACATAAAATCCTACCATTTGCCTATCCTTTAATATTTTTTGGTTACAATTACGCAACATAAGACGCAAGTTTGCGTATTACATTACAAGGTCTTTTCATGACGAGATGATACAAAATACTAAATTTATAACTCATAAAACCAAACAAAAACAGTAAATTTAACCAAAATCGGAGAGAAAATGAAAAGACGAGACTTTTTAAAGCTTGGTGCCTTAAGCGCAGCAAGCCTTCAAGCAAAAGAGCTTGACGGAGCAGCTCAGGCGCTTTTTGACAAGCAAAGCGGAATAAGTGCGAACAAATTTGGCCCATTTTATGTAAAAACTATCGCAGGCCGCGTTGTAGAGACTGAGCCATTTGAGGGCGATGCGTGCCCAAATGAGCTAAACAACGCACTTCTTGATCATATCCAAAATGAAAGCCGTGTAAAATATCCATTTGTTAGAAAGAGCTTTTTGGCTGACCCAAACAACACAAAGCCAGAGCTTCGTGGCAAAGAGGAGTTTGTGTGCGTTAGCTGGGACGAGGCGATAAAACTAAGTGCGAAAATTTTAAAAGAAAATTTTGATAAATACGGCGCTGAAGCAATATACGGACAGGTTTATCAGTGGGGTAGCCTTGGTAAAGTTGGTCATAGCCAAAAGACTGCAAAGAGGCTACTCAACGTACTTGGCGGCTATGTAAATGAGCTTGGCGGCTACTCTTACGGTGCAGCGACCGTCATCATGCCTCATATCACTGGCTTTATCGATCCAACGCTCGCGCCAACAAAGTGGGAGGCTATCTTAAAAAATGCCAAAACGATCGTATTTTGGGGCACAAACCCAGTCGTTTCAAATAAGATCGCCATTGGCGTGCCACTTCACAACTCATATAAATACTACGATGAGATCAGAAAAAAAGGCGAGAGCGGCGAGATGAAAATTTATAGCGTCGATGTTTATCACAACGAAAGCGCAAGATATTTTGGCGCAAAATACCTTGAAGTCGTGCCTTGCACCGATACGGCGATGATGATAGGCATGTGTAACTACCTTTTTGAAAAGGGGCTTTACAGCAAAGAATTTATAGAAAAATACACCGTTGGCTTTGATAAATTTAAAGAGTATATGCTTGGCACAAAAGACGGGGTCAATAAAAACCTAGCTTGGGCAAGCAAAATTTGTGGCGTCAGTGAGCAAGAGCTTGCGAAATTTAGCGAGGATCTAGCCAAAAACGACTCAGTCATAGTTAGTGGCTACGCCATCCAAAGGCAAGATCACGGCGAGATGGCCTACTGGGCGCTAGTGACGCTAAATGCGATGCTTGGACACATCGGCAAAGAGGGTTGTGGCTTTGTCACAAATGACGGCATGCACAAAAACGCTGATGAAAGCTTCATAGCACCTAAACTAGCGGCTTTTGAGACGAAGGTGCCACAAAAATTCATTGATAGCGGGCTAGTGCCAAAGACTAAGGGCTACGAGCTGCCAAACTCAAGGCTTATAGACGCGCTTTTAAGCCCTGGCAAGGAGATAACTAGAAATGGCAAGAGCTACAAGCTACCAAAGATCAGAGTGATGTTTAACGCCAACGGCTCGACATTTACAAGACACCCAGAGACCAACAGAGCGATAAAAGCTATGCAAAAAGTTAGTGCGATCATCACTTGCGAGCCATTTTGGACGAGCACGGCAAAACTAAGCGACATCGTCCTGCCAGCTGCGCTTGAGTGCGAGCGAACGGACATCGAGATGGCAAACTCAACTAACGAGTATCTCTTTGCCATTAAGCCGCTTGTCACGCCATTTGGCGAGAGCAAGAGCGACTTTGAGATCGCAAGGCTCATTGCAAAAGAGTGGGGCAGAGAAGAGGCATTTACCGAGGGCAAAAGCGAGCTAGAGTGGGTCAAAGAAATTTACGAAGATGCCGTTAAAAAGGCTGCTGGGCTTGGGTATGAGAGCATGCCAAGCTTTGATGAGTTTTGGGATAAGGGTTATTTTAGATTTGACAAGGTCGATGAGAAAAAACGCTACTTTACAAACTACAAGAAATTCCGCGACGACCCAGTGGCAAATCCGCTAAAAACGCCATCTGGCAAGATAGAAATTTACTCTGAAACGGTCGCTGGCTTTGGCTATGATGACTGCCCACCGCATGCGACGTGGCTTGAGCCCTTTGAGTGGCTGGGCGCAAAAAATAAAAAATATCCTATCGCCATCAGCGGCGCGCACTCTAAATTTAGACTTCACTCGCAGCTAAATAACTCTGTGCTTCGCCATTTTAACGAGATCGCAGAGCGTGAACCAGTGCTCATAAACCCAAAAACAGCCGAGGCTAGAGGTATAAAAATGGGCGACGTGGTGAAAATTTACAACGACAGGGGCGAAATTTTGTGCGGTGCACTTGTCACCGAGGACGTGCCGCAAAACGTTGTCATCGTGAGCGAGGGCGCTTGGTATGACCCTGAGTTGCCGGGCGAGAAGAGCCTTTGCTTGCACGGAAATTTAAACGTGCTCACAAAAGATGTGCCATCAAGCAAGATGAGCCAGAGCAACACCGCCCACACGAGCCTTGTCGAAGTCGAGAAATTTAAGGGCACACCAAAACGTGTCAGGGCGTTTGACGCACCAAAGATCGGCGCAAGAAAGGTCTAAAAGTAACACTTTGAAATTTTAAAGTGCCAAAAGCTATCCTTTTTTAAATAATTAGAGTTAAAATCTAAGAAAAAAGAAAGGATAGCTAATGAAAATCACTGAAATAGACACTCCAGCACTGCTCATAGACAGGGAGATAGTGCTAAAAAACTTAGACAAAATGCAAAAATACGCTGATAAATTTAATGTAAGCTTAAGACCACATACCAAAACGCACAAGATGCCATACTTTGCAAAACTGCAAGTAGAGTGCGGTGCAAAGGGCATCACGGTGGCAAAGGTGGGCGAGGCTGAAGTGATGGCAAAAGAGGGGCTAAGCGACATTTTTATCGCAAATGAGATCGTTACAAGGCAGAAATTTGCTCGCATCATAGCCCTTGTAAGATCTGGGGCAAAAGTGAGCTTTGGCGTCGATAGCGTGGGCGTTTTAAGGCTCATTGATGAGGTCTTTGGCGAGGCTGGCGAGATAGCTAGGCTACTTGTCGAGATAGAAGTTGGTGAAAACCGCTCGGGCGTCATAGAAGAGGGCGATTTTAGAGCTTTGATGAGCGCTTTTAAAGAGTGCAAAAATGTGGAATTTTGCGGCGTTTTCTCGCATGATGGCCACTCATACAAGGCAAAAGATAAGCGCGAATGCGAGCAAATTTTTAAAGTAGCGACCGAGAGAACGCTAAAATTTGCTGATATCGCGCGTGAGTTTGGGTATGAAAAAATTACTGTTAGCATCGGTTCTACGCCCTCACTGATAAACGACTTTGAGATACCAAAAGGCGTTACGGAGCTTCGTCCTGGCACATATATATTTATGGATGCGTCGCAGGCAAATGCTTATGGTAGCTTTGATATGAACGCTGCTAGCGTGCTTAGTGTCGTGATCTCAAGGCCGACTGCGACCCGCACGATCCTTGATGCTGGGGCAAAGGCGCTAACCAAAGAGAGGCGAAGTGAGGGCTTTTGCACGACGCCTGGCATGGGGCTTATAGCGGAGCATGAAGTGTGGATAGATAGCCTATTTGACGAGCATGCGATCATCTTAAACGAAAAATTTGCAAAAAGCGTGCGCGTGGGCGATCTTGTTCGCATCTATCCAAACCACATCTGTCCTGTGGTAAATTTATATGACTACGCCTATCTCGTAAGTGGCGATGAGGTCTGCGAGAAGGTGCAAGTTTTAGCAAGAGGCAGGGTGGAGTAGGGATGTGGCAGATAAAATCTGCACTAAACAAATTTAAACCACTGCATGGATCGTAGTAAATTTATGCTTTTTGGTAAATTTTAAAACTTCACTCACCCCTAAGAATTGACTACTAAAATTTGGTTTCGCTTGCAGCTTAGCTCAAATTTTAGAGCCGAAATTACTCGTTCATGAAATTTTAAAATTTGTTTGACATCTTGCCTGATTTAATAAAGTAATTTTGCAAATTTTAAAATCTTACTCACCTGTCTTAACAGACTACTAAATTTAGAGCCGTGATATGCCAGCTCTAATTTTAAAATTTGCTATAAATTCTCTCACATAAACGCATGCAGTGTTTTAGCACTGACGCATGCGCCTTGAACGTGCGAGGGGATTTTACTCGGGCTTCGCCTCGTAACTGCAAGCAGACCGTAACTCGAGCCCCCTTGTCTCCCTTTTGAATAAAAAGAATTTTACAAATTTGATAAAGCTGTCTTTGCAAATTTTAAACTTTCATTCACTCGCAAGAATTGACTACTGATTTTTAGGTCTCGCGAAGCTTGCCACTAAAATCAGAGCCAAAATTACTCGTTTATGAAATTTTAAAATTTACAAGGCGCTCATAGCTCACACATGCAGTTTGAGTTCAAATTTCACTTTAATATCACCGAACTCTCTTGCAGTTTTTCTAGCTTTAAAATTTGCTCTTTTGGTTTTGCTTTTAGGCGTTCAAGCATCGCTATTTTTTGGGTGTAAATTTCATTAAATTCGGTCTTTATATCAAGCAAAGTTTTATTTAAAAAAGAGTTATTTGAGCACATAAGATCGTCAAATTCATAAAGGCTAAAGGCATTTAGCATGCGCTCATAAACCTCTTTTGCGCTTGGGATGTAAAGTGGCGTACCCATTTGCAGGTGCGAATTTAGCGAGTTTTCGATCTTTTGCTTTAGAAAATAAACCGCAAGTTTAAGCGCATTTTCGTAGTTTGACGCAACCTTTACGTCAAGCTTTTCAAAAAAGAGCGATATCTTTTGCGTTGCCTTAAATTTGGCATTTTCATACTCTCTTAAGAAATTCTCATAGGTCCTGCCAGCATAGGTATTTATCGATTTTGTCTCGTAGTTTGAGGCAAACTCATCGAGTGGATTAAAGCTCTCATAGCGAGATTTATAAACGAAAAGCTCATCTTCTAAGCTTTTATAAAGCTCATCAAAAGCCGATATGATCTCGTTTTCAAGCTCTTTTAGATCTCTTTTGTAGCGTTTAAAAAATTTAGAAAAGACGATATCTTCGTAGATGAGCTTTGAAAAGACCTCGTCCGTGTCAAGGCTTATCATCTCAAAGTTCTCACGCTTATAAATTTCTTTGTTTAAAAGCGTCTTTGATTGGTTAAATTTTGTCCTAGAAAATGGCTTAAGCAGCTTAAAAACCTCATCACTTGCAAGCTTGATAGCCTCGCTCATATCGCTATATCGCAGGGCGATTTTAGGCTTAAACTCCTCTTTTATAGCTTCTAGTTTTTCTTCAAGCGTGCCATTAAATTTATCTAAAATTTCACCAGCTGCGTTATAAACTTTGAGGCGATTTTCTTGCTCAGCGATTAAAAAATTTACTATCTTTTTCGCCCTTGCTTTTATGAAATTTTCTTTAAAGTTCGCGTTTAAAAACGTCTCTTTTACCACACTTAGTGCTTTAGCAAAATTTGAGCTTTCTAGCTCGCTCTTGTTTTCATTTGCGATGCCATTGAGTGCCTGCTTTGACGAGATGGCGATGATATCTTCAAAAAGCTCGCCATAAGTTTGTCTAGCGTGCTTTAGCAGACTTTCAAGCTCGTCCCTGCTTAGCTTGTCCTTTTGGTTGATGAAGCAAAGCGCCTTTAGATCGTTTGTCTTTAAAATTTCTTCTACGCTTTCAAGCTCGCTAGCCTTTGCTGCGTTATTTGCAAGGCTTAGCCAGATCGCACCACAGACCTTTTTTAGCGTGTTTTTGGTCTCTTTTGTGTCGGCATCTCTTAGCGAGTTTAGCCCTGGCGTGTCGATGAAATTTACCTCTTTTAAAATTTCACTTGGCGCATAGAGTGTCATGCTTTTTATCTGCTCGCTCATAGCGTTTAGCTGGGCAAGCTCGCTGCTAGCTAGCAAGCTCTCGCTGCCATTTGTAAATTTCACGCTAAGAAGCGGCATCTTCGCAAATTTTAGCCGCACGGCTTTAGCGGTGACTGGTGTGAGGCCTGAGGGCAGGACGTCTGCGCCAAGAAGTGCGTTTAGGAAGGTTGATTTGCCACTTGAAAACTGACCGATGACGGCGATTAGAGGCGGCTCATTTAGAGTGTCGATTAGTAAATTTAGGCTCTCTTTTATCTCATCGCTTGCGTGCAGACTTGGATCATTTAGCTCATTTACCAGCCTTGCTAGCTCGCCCTTAAAGTCACTTGTAAAAACCTTAAAATATCTCGCCTTATAGGCATTTATGAACTCATTAAACATTTTCTAGCTCCCCTAAAAGCGAGCAAATTTCATCTTGCAAGGCGTTTTGCTCTTTTAGTTTTAAAAGTGAGTTTTGATTTTGCGAGCTAAGCTTTTCTAGCTCACGATCTAGCTCTTTTAGCCTCTTATCAAGCGTGGCTTTTTGAGCGCTTTCATAGGTTTTTATGAGGTTTAAAAGGCGGTTTTTTTCGTGGTCAGTTAAAATTTCACAAAATTGAGAGATATTTTTATCTTTTAGCAAACCCTCTTTTAAGCCTAAAAGTGCTTCACTTGCGTCACTTGAAATTTTCGCTCTAAATGCAGCTAAAAGCTCCTTAAATTCAAGCTTTACGCCCATTTGCTCTAAAAAGTCATTGATGTTAAAAATCTCATCTTTGCTCATAACATAATCATCAAAATTTAAAGCGATATTTTGCTCGCAAGCCTTTGTTTGCACTAAAGTCTCGTTTCTAGCCTCTCTCATAAGTGCCATCACACCGTCTCGAAGCGTCGTTTTTGCGATTTGCTCTAGACGCTCAAAATTTAAGCTTTGCTTTTTACTTTTGCAGTAAGCTATCTCACTTTTTACCTTGTCGTTTAGATTTTGTAAAAGTGTCTCAAGCCCCATTTTATAGATATTTTTGGTGTTGCTACTTTCAAGTTTTGCAAGCTCATTTTGAGTTAGACTTTCAAGTTTAGAGAAATTTTCACTAAGTGCGTTTTTGACGTTTGCCTGCTCATTTTGAAGCTTTTTAAGCTCTACTTCATAAGCTTTGAGCGACAAAATTTCAGCCTTAGTAGCTTCAAGCTTGCTATTTAGAATATTTTTTAGCTCCTTTTGATACGAGCTTAAGATAAGGGCTGATTTTTTAGAATTTTTACCAAAGAGCACCTCGTAAAGATAGTCCTTAAACTCCTCTACACCGCTATTTGCAGCGCCTTCTAAGTAGCTTTTTGCACTAAGTGCAAAGTAATCAATCTCCACGCCATTTATCTGCTCGCCGATCGCTTTTTTAGTGTAGTTTAGCGTCTCGTTTAGCTCTTTGGCACTTAGCTCATCAGCGTGAGTTAGTACCACGGCAAGCCTTACGATATGCGAGTTTTCAAGGCATTTTTTCAAAAATAGTGCGTCCTTTTGCGTGGCACTTTGTGAGGCGTTCATCAGGTGAGCTAAAAGGTCGCACTCTCTCATAAAATTTGTAGTGATCTGCTCTCTTAAAACCACCGCATCATCGATGCCTGGCGTGTCTATGATGCAGACATTGTCCTTTAAAAGCTCCAATTCGTCATAAAGCTCGACACTTTTTACAAGATTTGCTGTTTTTGAGCTTGAAGATGTATAGTTTTTTATCTCGTCTATGCCGATATCTACACTTTTGCTTGGTAAATTTTCGCTTGGTACGCCAAGTGCTAAAAGCTCATCTAAGGTGTAAAAATTTACCCTCGCAAAGCTATCTTTGGAGTATTTTAAAATGGTTAAATTTATCGTTTCTGGCACGTTTGAAGCGCCAAGGACGGATTTGTTTAAAAGGGCATTTAAAAGGGTTGATTTGCCAGAGTTTATGACGCCACTTGCAGCTATGTTAAAAAGCGTTTCGTTTGATCTTTTTTTGGCTGCTACAAGCGCCTCTAAAAATGTTTTTTCGTTATCAAGCAAGCTGGCTTTTTCGTTTATCTCGTTTAAAAAGTCTAGGTTTTTATGGAAGTGATCTTTTGGCTTTGTATGAGAAATTTTAGCCTCATTAGCGCCCTTGTTTTTGCTTATGATCTTTTCTAAAAAGGTAAATTTCTCATCATCTATGATCTTTTCATCACGCAATATTTCTAGATATTTTACTATCTCATCGCTTGAAATTTTAGCCTCGTTTAGTGCCTTAAGAGTCGCAAGCTGCGCACTTTGTATGCTAAATATATCAAGCTCGATTTTAAGCCTTTTTAGCACCGCTCTAAACTCATCAAGCGCCATAAACTGATCTAAATTTCTCTCGTCACAAACTAGAAGAAGAGCTAGCAGATCTGGGTAAAATGGCACGCTAGCAGCAGCATTTGTATAAATTTTATTTGCACGCCAAGCCTGTTTTAAAAACTCATCCATAAAGACTCTTTTTGTTGATATTTTGGGATTTTATTAAATTTTTACTTATGAAGCTATCAAAAAATGAGGATGGCGCTCAAGCAAAAAGATATAAGAAAACTTCACACAGATACAAAAAATAGTATCAAAAAAGCACCGAGTTTTAGTTACAAGTAAAATACAACTTTAATTTCTAAAATAGCTAATTTGCTCTTGCAAATAAGTGAGAGCATTGCTTTTAAAATGTAATACTTTTAAACTTAAAGATATTTGTTTTAGTAGCAAAATTTATCTTGCATAAAACATCGCAACCAAACCGCGGTTTATATCTTTTGTATCACCGTCATCTATCTTTGTAACCTTTGAGATGCTCACACTTTTATCGTTATTTATTGTGAAAGTGAGCTCAATAACTCTCTCATTTATCTTTTTAGTATTTTCACCAAAATAGATCACTTCTGGCTCTTTTTGCGAGTAGTAGGCGGCATATTTGCTTTGGGCTACGACGTTGTCAAAGACCCATTTTTGTTTGATATCTAAAATTTGAGCAAGCTCGTTTTTAAACTCAAGGTCACAGCTAACAGAGGCTAGGTAGCCAGCACTTTCTTTTGTCGGATCAAATTTACAGTGCTTGTTTGCGGTGGATAAAATAGTCTCTTTGTCTATGCTTTTGCCGTCCTTTAATATGCTATTTGCGCTATCAAGTGCTAGCTCAAGGCTGTTATCAACTCTTTTTTGCTGAGCAGCTTTGGCATTATTTAGAGCTTTTATGTAGCCGCTATTTTTTCTTTCAAACTCATCTTCAAGTACATTTTTCCCCACCACGCAGCTTACTTTAACCACTTTTTTATCGTCGCTACTGATGTCTTGCCACTGTGTGCTTGTACAGCCTTTAAAGCTATCTATCGCTGAGCCTATTGTTATTGATTTATTACCTTTTAAAATGTAGTTTTTAACAATGCCTATGTTGCTTTCCTTGCAGCCCACTAATAATAAAAGTGCGCTAAATCCTAGAAATAGAGCCTTTTTCATCATTTTACCTTTTTGTAAATTTGACAAAATAGTACCAAACTAAAGTTTAAATTATTATGATTTTATTGAAATAAATTACATAAATATAATTTATTAAAATAGTTTTAGCGGTCGATTCTTACCAATAGTGAAAGTTTTAAAATTTTGTAAAAATAGTTTTTTTAGAAATTTAAAGTTTTTATCAAAAAAAAGGAGACAAGGGGACTTGAATTACGGTTTGCTTGCAGTTACGAGGCAAAGCCCGAGTAAAATCCCCCACTCGCACGTTAGAAGTGCATGCTTTAGTGCTTTGCAATGCATGCATTTTATTGAAATTCCAGTAAATTTTAAAATTTCATGAACGAGTAATTTCGGCTCTAAAATTTGAGCTAAGCGGTAAGCGAAGTCAAATTTTAGTAGTCAACTCTTAGGGGTGAATGAAAGTTTTAAAATTTGCTGAAAATATATACTTTTCACTAAAATTCAAAAACAAATTTTTGCTAAAACCAGCTTAGTTTCAGAAATTTAGCTCAATTATTCTTTGTAAATTTTTGATGTTTTCTTTGATGTTACCGTCTTTATAGATTGCTGAGATGACGGCGATGAGATCGGGTTTGGTATGAGAGAGCGAGCCGATATTTGTCTCATTTATGCCACCTATCACGCAAACAGGTAGGTTTAAAATTTGCTTTGCCTCTTTAACTACTTCAAGCCCACATTTTGGGGCATTTGGCTTTGTGGGGCTTGTAAAAACAGAGCCAAAAGCAGCGTAGCTAGCACCATTTTTAGCGGCATTGATGGCTAAATTTATATCGTTATAGCAGCTAACACCCACGTATGCGTCTTTGCCTAAAATCTCAAACGCCTCTTTTATGCCCTCATCGTCTTTGCCTAGATGAACAGCCTTTGCGCCTATCTTTTTAGCAAATTTGACATCGTCATTTACGATGAATTTCGCGCCAAATTTCTCGCATAAATTTAAAATTTCACTTGCGAGCTTCTCGTTTTTGACCGCTTTTTTTGATCTAAACTGAAAAAATTTAACCCCGCACTCCAAAATCTCTCTTGCATACTCCAAAGCCAAATTTTCAGGCATTAAAATATCATCACTAATAGCGTAAATTTCAGCCATTAAGCCCCGCTTTATGGTCTATAAGTCTTGCGCCAAATTTACTTTTATGTGCATTTTTTATCCCATTTGCTACAAATTTTTTAGCCATTTTTATGGCGCTTATTAGATCACTTTGCTGCGCTAAAATGGCCGCTAGAGAGCTTGAGAAGCTACAACCAGCCCCGTGCATCACCTTTGGCTCAAAAAGCTCCTCGCTAAATTTCATCACGCCCCCGTTTTTTAGATAGAGTGTATCCTCGCAAATTTCATCAACCTTCGTTCGCTTTAGCACCAGATCGCAAGGTAAATTTGTAAAATTAATACCCAAAATCCTAATCTCATCTGCATTTGGCGTGGCGATAGTTGCGAGGTTTAAAAGCTCTTTTAGCGCTTCGATCGCCCCATCTTCTAGCAGTTTTGCCCCTGACTTTGCCACACAAACTGGGTCTATCACAACTGGCACATTTTTAGCTCTAAATTCTTTTAAAAACGCGCTTACAACGGCTATTATCTCCTCGTTAAAGAGCATGCCAACCTTCACAGCGTCTATATCAAGCTCGGCTAGCACCATCTCAAACTGAGCTTTCACCATCTTTGCTGGCATTGCAAGCACGCTGCTAACGCCATTTGTATTTTGCGCGGTCACGGCTGTGATGACGCTTGCGCTAAAGCAACCAAATGCCTCGCAGCTTTTTATATCCGCCTGCACTCCTGCACCGCCGACACTGTCGCTTCCAGCAACTATCAAAACATTTTTTTTATTCACCTACACACCCACTTATCTCTTTTACGTCAAAAGGGTCTTTGACCTGCCACGAAAGTGCGTATTTCTCGATACTTTTCTTGATCGCACTCACCAGATAATCAATATCCTCAAAGGTATGCGTATAGTGCAGGCTAACCCTCACCCAGCCTGGCTTGTGGGTGAAATTTGGATCCTCTTTTAGCCCCAAAAGGTCGTGGCCATATGAGCCTGCGCACGAACAGCCAGCACGTGTTTGTATGCCATACTCTTTGCTTAAAATTTTTGAAAGCTCGTATGGAGCTACGTTTTTTACATTAAATGAAAATATCGCAAGGCGCTTTAAATTTGCCGGGCAGTAGCTAACTAGCTCTGGAATTTCCCTTAGCCTTTGGCAAAAGTATTCGCTAAGCTCGCTCTCGTTTTCGTAGATAGTCGCAAGCCCTATCTCTTCTCTTAGTTTATAAGCTAAATTTGCCCGTATAAGCCCCAAAATAGGCGGTGTGCCAGCCTCTTCAAGTGCCTCTTGATCCTTTAAAAATATATGGTAGTTTTTGCTCACATAGCTTACCGTGCCGCCACCTGCAAAGCTTGGCACATCGTCATTTGCTAGCACTTTTTTGATTGCCAGTAGCCCACAGCTGCCAACTCCGCCAAGAAGCTTATGCGGCGAGATAAAGAGTGCATCAAAGTAGTCGCAGTCTAAATTTGCATAGGCACTAAGGCTCGCCACGTCAAATGCCACGATGCCGCCAAATTTCTTAACGAGCGTGTAAATTTGCTTGTAGTCGCTTATGACGCCTGTGACGTTTGAGGCTGCGCTAAAGCTAGCGATGATCTCGCGCCCTGCGTTTATCTTTAAAATTTGCTCCAAGTGAGATAGGTCGATGCTGCCGTCTTTTGCAAGTCTGATGCGTTCAACCTCGCAAAGTGCCTCTTTAAAGCTGATCTCATTTGAGTGGTGCTCGTATGGGCCAAGCACAACTAGCGGTGAGTCGTTGTTTGGCTTTAGATCAAACCTTCTTTTAGCAGCTGGAGGCACGTAAAGCCCCAAAAGCTCTTGAAATTTCTTGATCGCACCAGTGGCGCCGTATCCAGTAGCTATGAGATAAAAGCTATCATCAAGCTCAAGAGCGCGCTTTAGCTCGCTTCTAGCGCTATCATACAAAAGCTGCGTTTTATAGGCATTTGAGGATGTTAGCGAGTGGGTGTTGGCGTAGGTTTTTAAGATATCAGCGACCTCGTCCTCGATAGGCTTATACGCAAGTCCTGAGGCGGTGTAGTCGAAGTAATGTATCCCTTTTTTTAAAATAATATCTCTTCTAATGTGCTCTAAATTTACCAACTTTAGCCTTTTAGTTTTTGCGTGATTATAATTAAAATTTTCTAAAAATATGCTACAATCCGCCACACAAAGGATACGAAATTTTAGCCATAAAATCGACATTTGAGCGGATGAAGCACCTTGGTATTGCTGAAGTTATAAAATTTCATCTTGTTTTTGATGACTTTTTATTAAAGGGCTCATACTACGATGTTTTTGAGGCGATCAGGGCTGAAATTTTAGATGATTATAAAAATTTGATGGCTAGGTTTTACTTTGACGAGGATAGCGACGAGGTCATCAAAATGGCTCTCATTAAGCTTGCTAGAAGCGACAGAAAGAAATTTAGCGTAAATAAAATTTTACCCCAAAGCATGACAAATAGGGTCTATGCAAAGCTTTTTAGTAAGGATTTTTTAGTGCTTGAAAAGAGCCAAGAAAAGCCACGAGTAAAAAACAAACGCCAAATTTTAAAAAAGAGCGAGCGAGCTTACAAGATAGAGGATAAAATTCACTTTAACAGCCATTTTTCAAGGTTTTGGTTTAGATTTATCGAGCCAAATTTAAGCCTTTTAAAAGAGGGTAGGAGTGAAGAAATTTTAGAGCTTATAAGAAGAGAATTTGACGAGTACGCAAGCCTTGGCTTTGAGCTTTTAAGCGGCGAGCTAATGGCTAAAAAGCTTGGATTTAACGGCATTTTGTTAAGCTCATTTTGGAGCAAAAATATAGAGCTAGACATGCTTTTTAGCATAAATGGCAAGATAATAGTCGGCGAAGCAAAATATAAAGAGCGAAAAATTTGTAAAAATGTCTTAAATTTAGTCCTTCACAAGTGCGAAAGACTAGGCATAAAGCCTGATATCGTGGCGCTTTTTTCAAAAAGTGGCTTTAGCAACGAGCTTTTGGGCTTAAAAGATGAGCGGCTTAGGCTTTATGAGATAAAAGATTATGAGGAGTTGCTGTGAGTGATATCGATATACAAAATGGCCTAAAAAGCCTGATAGAGCAGACCTATCTGATAGAGCGTGAGTATAAAAATTTGACCGCTTCTTATATGAGCTTGCAAGGTTTTATAAAAGATATCGTGGAAATTTTGCCAAATGCCATTTGGGTGCTTGATCAAAATGATGAAATTTTCTTGCAAAACTCAGAGGCGCAAAAGCTCGGCAAAGCGCTAAATTTCGTCCCAAAAGATGAGGGCGAGCTAAACTTTGGCTCACAAATTTATCTAGTAAAAAAGGTGGTCAAAGACGATAAAAAGATCATCTCAGCCACTGACATAACGCAAGAAAAACGCACCGAGCGCCTAGCCTCGATGGGTCAAGTAGCAGCGCACCTAGCTCACGAGATAAGAAACCCCATAGGCTCTATCTCGCTTTTAAACTCCACGCTTTTAAAAAGGGCTGAGCCAAAAATTTTGCCTATCGTCGAGCAGATACAAAAGGGTATTTGGCGGGTTGAGCGTATCATCAAAGCGACACTTCTTTTTACAAAAGGGCTTAGCATCACGCCAAAGGAATTTAACTTTTTAGATATCAAAAGCGAGTGCGAGGAGGCGCTTAAATTTTATGAGTATTCAAAAGATATAACTTTTGAGCTAAATTTCCCTGACGCCCTTTATTGTGGCGACTTTGACCTCATCGCGATGGTCTTTCAAAACATTTTATTTAACGCGATCGACGCCATCGAAGAGGACGAAAACGACGAAGGCGTGGTGAAGCTAAGCTACGAAAAGACGCCAAATGAACATAAATTTATAGTCTATGACAGCGGAGTTTCTATAAAAAATGAAAACATCGTCTTTGAGCCGTTTAAGACGAGCAAACTAAAGGGCAATGGCCTGGGACTGCACCTTTGCCTGCAGATCATCGAGGCGCACAAGGGCAGCATAGAGATAACCCTTGAGCCAAAGACATTTTGTATAAATTTACCTATAAAGGAGAAGTGATGAGTGAAATTTTAGATGAGCTAAATGCGTGGCAAAAAGGCCTAAAGGCGCTTAAATTTAGCGAAATTTTTAAAAATGGCAGCGAAAAAGTAGTCTTTATAAGCGTTGATATGATAAATGGCTTTTGTTGTGAAGGCGCACTAGCTAGCAAGCGTGTGGGTAAGCTCTCAAAAGGCATAGCAGATACTTTTAAGATCACGAGGGAGAAATTTGACCTTAAAAACTACATCCTCATTCAAGATGCTCACGAGCCAAATTCGGCTGAGTTTGCGAGCTTTCCAGCTCATGCTTTAAAAGGGCAAGATGAGGCAGAGGCAGTTGATGAGCTACGAAATTTAGACTTTTTTGATGAGATGAAAATTTTTTACAAAAACTCACTTAGCATCGCTTACTCACAGGAGTTTAATAAATTTATAAGTAAATTTGATAGCTTTGTCATCATGGGCGACTGCACCGATATGTGCATCTATCAGCTTGTCTCTCACCTAAGGCTTAGCGCAAATGAGCAAAATTTAAAAAGAGAGATCATCGTGCCAGCAAATTTGGTGCAAACCTACGACGCACCAGGGCATAGTGGCGATTTTTACCAAAATGTATTTTTACACCACATGCAAATGGCACTAAATGCACGTGTGGTAAAAGAGCTAGAAATTTAGCCATATATTTATATTAAAAACAATTATCAAGTTATAAAATTTAGCGCTTATCTATCGTATTTATATAATTAATAACGCAGATTTGCGCTAATCTTCAGATCTGTTCTCTTTAAATTTCTTTTCTTATAAAATATTTTTAGGTTACATTTTTACAATATATTTGACATTAACTATCAATATAGTTATAATCACGCTCAAATTTTAAAAATAAGAGGCATTATGGAACTTTTAAAACACAACATTGACTATATAATCATCGGTATTTTGGGCGTTATGAGCTTTTTTGTGCTTTGGTATACGATCGAGCGTATCATTTTTTACTCACGCGTCGATATAAATGGCTACAAAAACATCGAAAAGCTTGATGAAGCGCTGACAAAAAATTTAACCACACTTTACATCATCTACTCAAATGCCCCATACATCGGACTTCTTGGCACAGTTGCTGGCATCATGATCACATTTTATGACATGGGTATGGCTGGCGGCATCGATACAAAAAGTATCATGATTGGCCTATCTTTAGCACTAAAAGCGACCGCATTTGGCCTACTTGTGGCGATCCCGACGCTCATGATCTACAATGGCTTTGTTAGAAAAGTCGATGTCATGATAAACAGATACAAGGCCAAAAATGCGTCTAAATAAAAAAGATGGGCTAAATATCGTCCCATTTATCGATATCATGCTCGTTTTGCTAGCCATCGTGCTAAGCATCTCGACCTTCATCGCCCAAGGTAAGATCGCGGTCGATCTACCAAGCGCTAACAGCACAGAGCAGATAAAAGAGGACGAGAAAAAAGTGAGTGTCGTTATCGATAAAGATAATAATTTTTTTATAGATGACGCGGAAATTTCGGAAGATGAGCTGAAAGATAAGCTAAATGCCATTGATACTAAGACTTTAGTGCAGCTAAAAAGCGACAAAAACGCTAAATTTGAGAGCTTTGTGAAGGTCATAGATATATTAAAAGAAAAGGGACACGAAAACTTTGCAATCCAAACAGTCTCTGAGTAAAATTTCAAACTATAGTGGCTTAGCAGTATCGGCGATAGTGCATGTAGCAGCGGCTTATTTTTTGCTTTCACATAACTTTAGTGAGATAAAGATAGACGAGCAAAAACCTATAAAAATAGCTCTAAATTCATTCACTCCAGTGCCGCAAACTTCGGCTCCGCAGATAAGTGAACAAGTGATGATACCAGAGCCAACACCTCCAGCTCCACCACCACCGCCAGAGCCACCAAAACCAGAGCCTAAGCCAGAACCAAAGGTCGAGCCAAAGCCACTACCAAAACCAGAGCCAAAAAAGATAGAAAAGCCTAAACCTGAGCCAAAAAAAGTGGAGAAAAAGCCACTGCCAAAGCCTGAGCCTCGCCCTGAGCCAAAGGTGGAGCCAACACCTGCTATCACTGCGCCATCTCCTGCCGCGACCCCAGCGCCTGCTGTAAATTCAAATTTACCAGCAAATAATAAGTCTATCGCCTCAGCTCCAGCTCAAAAAGTAGCGCAAGAGCTAAATTTATCAAACGCGCAAAGCGATGAGGACTTTAGCAAGGTTATAGCAGCTGTGAAAAGGCATAAAAACTACCCAAATAACGCTAGAAGGATGAAACATCAAGGCGTTGTTGAAGTTAGATTTTTACTTAAAACAGACGGCAGCATAGATGAGCTAAAGGTTACTAAAAGTTCAGGCTTTGAGTCGCTTGACAATGGTGCTTTAGAAAATGTCAAAAAAGCAAGCTCTGAGTTTCCAAAGCCAAAAGAAGCTCGTTATCTTCGTTTTCCGATAGCATTTACATTAAGATAGTTTTAGTTTTTTGACTTATTTTTTGCAAGATATATTAATGTATAAAATAAAGGTCTTTATATATTAATAAAAACTTAGTTTAAGTTATATTTAAAACAAATAAGGGTAAGTGATAAATTTTTTAATTAATTGTCCTTGTTTGTTGTTACTTTTTTAGGTGTGATTTTTAAAAGACGATAGCAAATTTAATAAAATTTAATTTTTTGCCTTACTTACTGCTAAACAAAATATTATTATAAAATTTTTTTAACTATGAAATTTTAGCTTGGCTGTTATAAATTTTGTAAATTTATATTTATTTTATATTAAATTTTCTCAAAAATAGCTTTTAAACTTAAAGTGTAGGACAAATCTGAGCTAATTTGACCCTTTTTATATAATAAAAAAGTGATATTATTAGTAATATAACAATTTAGACAAGCAAATTCCTAAAAATTAGCTTAAATATGAAATATAATTTTCTTTCAAAGAGCGCCATATCAAGTCAAAAACTTAAAGCTTAAAAAAAATAAGTAGTCATTAATATTTAAAATCTCAAATACCTATATAATTTCACTCGGTAACAATTTTTTACTAAGGAGAAGCTGTTATGGCAACCAGAAGAGAACATGATTTTATTGGCGAGTTGGAAATTTCTGACAATTTTTACTATGGTATCCAAACATTTAGGGCTACTGAGAACTTCCACATGAGTGGCAGAACATTAAAAGAGTATCCATACTTTGTAAAGGCATTTGCACAGATTAAAAAAGCTGCTGCGCTTGCAAATAAAGAGGTTGGTGTTTTAGATCCAAAGATAGCTGATGCTTTGGCAAAAGCTGCTGATAGAGTAATAGCTGGCGAGTTTTTAGATCAATTTGTCGTTGATATGGTTCAAGGTGGCGCAGGAACAAGTACAAATATGAACTCAAACGAGGTCATCACAAACATCGCACTTGAGAGCCTTGGTCACAAAAAAGGCGAGTATCAATACATACATCCAAATGATCACACAAACCTTGGACAAAGCACAAATGACACTTATCCAAGCTCTATTAAAGTAGCAACTTATGCAAAGCTTACTGACTTGCTTGCTGCTATGAATTTACTAAAAGATGAGCTTGAGAAAAAAGCAAAAGAATTTAAAGATATCATCAAAATGGGTAGAACAGAGCTTGAAGATGCCGTCCCTACAACACTTGGCAACACTTTTAACGCATTTGCAAGCTACATCAAAAGTGACATCGAAAAGATCACAGCTGCTAGAGAGTCAATGACGCATCTAAACATGGGCGCAACTGCGATAGGCACAGGCATCAACTGCCACCCAGAGTATAAAAATGTAGTTGTTAAAAAGCTAAAAGAGATCACTGGAGTTGATTTTAAAAAGGCTGATGATTTTATCGCAGCTACGCAAGATACTGCAGACTTCGTTCACGTAAGTGGCGCGCTTAAAACTGCAGCTGTTAGACTTTCAAAAATTGCAAATGACTTAAGACTAATGAACTCAGGCCCAAGATGCGGTCTTGGTGAGATAAATTTACCTCAAATGCAACCAGGCAGCTCAATCATGCCAGGCAAGGTAAATCCAGTTATCGCTGAGGTTGTAGGTGAAGCGTGCTATGAGGTTATCGGCAACGACGTAACTATCATGCTTTGCTCTGAAAGAGGCGAATTTGAGCTAAATGCATTTGAGCCAGGCATCGCTTATGCGCTATTTAACTCTATATTTATCCTTGAAAATGCTATGAAAACATTAGCTGAAAAAGCTATCAAAAAACTTACAGCAAACCCTGAGGCTTGCCTAAAATCAGTTCTTGGCTCAGTTGGTATCGTAACAGCGTTTAACCCATATATCGGTTATGAAAAATCAGCAAGTATCGCTAAAGAAGCCCTTCAAACAGGCAAAGCAGTTGGCGATATCTGCTTAGAGAGAGGCTATCTAAGCAAAGAAGAGATCGATAAGATTTTAGAGCCTAAAAATATGCTAAATCCGAGCATGGTTAAGTAAAATTTTAAGCAAAGTATTATTAAAAGCGTGCCAAAATTCTGACACGCTTAAGTGGTGATTTTAGTAATAAAATTTAATAAAGGAGTTTTCGATGGATATAATGCTGATCTTACAGATTATAGTCCTATTTGGCGGCATCTATCTTGGTGTCAAACTAGGTGGTATGGGCGTTGGCTACGCAGGTGGTCTTGGCGTTGTGATACTTGCTTTACTTGGTATGAAAGTCGATATGAAAGATATCCCTATGGATGTTATCTTGATCATCGCTTCAGTTATCTCAGCAATCACAGCTTTGCAAGTTGCTGGCGGACTTGACTATTTAGTTCAAGTAGCAACAAAAATTTTACGCAAGAATCCAAAACAAATCAACTTTCTTGCTCCGATAGTTACTTACTTTTTAACTATCCTTGCAGGAACTGGACACACTGCGTTTTCTATGATCCCTGTTATCGTTGAGGTTGCAAAAACACAAAACATCAAACCTTCAGCTCCACTTGCGCTTTCGGTTGTCTCTTCTCAAGTAGCGATCACTGCAAGCCCTATCTCAGCTGCTTTTGTTGCTATGAGTGGTCTATGTGAGAAGCTGGGTGTTAGCTATCCAGTGTTGCTATTTATTTGTATATCAACTACATTTGTAGCGATGATTATCACTGCGTTTATTATCAATAAATTTTACGATCTTGACCTTTCAAAAGATCCTATCTATCAAGATAGACTTGCAAAAGGTTTGGTTGAAGAGATTAAAGCTGTAGAATATCATGAGCCAAAACCATACGCAAAAAGATCAGTTGCTATCTTTGCAGTTGGCGTTTTGATCGTTGTTTGTTATGCGCTATGTATTTCAAAGAGCTTAGGTCTAGTAGAAAAACCTATCCTTTCAAGAGATGCAGCTATCATTAGCTTCATGCTAACTATCGGCTTTACGATAGCAGTAGCTTGCAAAGTTGAGACAGGCAAACTTCTATCAACTAGCACTTTCCAAAGCGGTATGAATGCGTGCATCTGCGTTGTTGGTATCGCATGGCTTGGTACAACATTTGTTAATGGACACCTTGATGCTATCAAAGAGGTTGCAAAAGACTTCGTTACTCAGTATCCATTTATCTTAGCTGTTGCACTTTATTTCTTAAGCTGCTTGCTATACTCACAAGCTGCTACAACAAAGGTTATGATGCCTGCTGTTGCTGCTGCTCTTGGTATGACTAGCCCTGAAAATTCAGGTCAAATTTGGATCCTTGTAGCTTCATTTGCTGCAGTTTCTGGTCTATTTGTATTGCCAACATATCCTACAACACTAGGTGCGATAGCGATGGACGATACAGGAACTACAAGAGTTGGTAAATTTGTATTTAACCACTCATTCTTCATCCCAGGAACTATAATGGTTGCATTATCAGTTATCCTTGGATTTATAGTAGCTCCAGTTCTTATATAAAACTTAAGCCGAGAGAGATCTCGGCTTTTTATTCTTCTTTAAATTTTCAATTTTTATATCAAATTCTTAAATAATATCTCTTTTTAAATTTTAAATTTTTTATTTTTACAAATCACACAAAAATCGCACTAAAATTTAATCCATCTTAATTCATTATTTTTGAAATTTGCTCTATTTTGATATTTAATCTCACATATCATAAAAAATAAAAACTAAAAAAAATTATTAAATAAAATTTAATTTTAGTTTCAACTTTAAATAATAAAATAACAAAAGTAAAATTTCTTTTAAAGGGAGAAAGATGAGCTTAAATAGAAGAGAATTTTTAAAATTCAGTGCAGGAGTTAGCGCGGCTGCATCATCTCTATCAGGTGGTGCTTTGCAAGGTGCTGCAAATGGAGGCGAAAAGCACGTTCATAGCTTTTGTGAGATGTGCTCTTCAAGGTGTCCTATCGAAGCAAAAGTCGTTGATGGCAAAGTTCGCTTTTTAAGTGGCAATCCAAAAGCTGGCGGCACAGCAACCTCTCTTTGTGCAAGAGGTGGCTCAGGCTTAAGTCAGCTCTATGATGAAAATAGGATCAAAAAACCTTTAATCAGAGCCGGCGAAAGAGGCGAAAATAAATGGCGCGAGGTTAGCTGGGACGAGGCGCTTGACTATGTCGCTTCAAAAATGCAAGAGATCAAGCAAAAATATGGCCCTGAAAGCTTTATATTTACCTGTAAAAGCTCTCAGACCCATAAGTTAATGGTAAATTTTGCCTCAGCTTATGGCTCGCCAAATTGCTTTTCACACTTTTCAAGCTGCCCGATAACCTATCAAATGGTCTGCGAGCAGATGTATGGCATCGCTAAGCTAAAAAGAGACTTTGCAAATGCAAAATACGTTGTAAATTTTGGCCACAACCTCTTTGAGGGCATCGTCATAGCTGATGCTAAAAAGCTTGCTAAATTTGCAGCCAGCAAGGATACAAAGCTACTTGTACTTGAGCCAAGATTTAGCGTTGTAGCTTCAAAGGCCGATGAGTGGCTACCAGTTAAACCTGGCACTGACCTCGCCTTTGTGCTAGCACTTATCAACACTTGGATACAAAATGGCACTTACGATAAAGAATTTATTGAGAAATTTACAACTGGCTTTGATGAGATCGTAAAGAGCGTCGAGGGCAAAACACCTGAGTGGCAAGAGACAATCACTGGCATAAAAGCAAGTGATGTCAGACGCATCGCTGATGAAATTTACAAGGCTGCTCCAAGAGTTATTTTTGATTTTGGACATAATAACACCACGACAAGAGCTGAATACATGAGGACAAAAGCCATCATGGTTGCAAATGCTATGATGGGCAACTGGGAGGTCAAAGGTGGTCTTTTTGGTGGCAAAAATGCTAAAACCTTTAACAAGCTAGTTGGTGAGGATAAATTTCCAGTTCTTAAAAACCCAGATGATAAATTTAAAGTGCCAAAAGTTACCAGACTAGACTTCGCAGGCGACGCTGGAGTGCATAAATTTGTAAGCAGAAAACATGGCGTTTTGATGGATATCAATGAAGCGATCTTAAGCTCTAAACCATACGAGATAAAGGGCTGGTTCAATATAAGATTTAACCACCTTATAAACGTGGCTGGAACGATGAAGAGTATCGAGGCTATGAAAAAGCTTGATCTTATCGTAGTAAGTGACGTTTATCTAAATGATATGGCGACATTTGCGGACGTTATCTTGCCTGAGAGCAGCTACCTAGAGCGCGACGAAGGTATCGAGGATAAGTCGGGACTAAAGCCAGCTTATATGATAAGAAATAAAGTCGTTGATCCAGTTGGCGACACGAAGGATGGGGCGTTTATCTTTAGAGAGCTAGCTCGCCGCATGAATATAGATGAGCTTTACACTTGGAACGACATACGTGAGTTTAGGATGCAGCAAGCTGGTGGAGATGTAAATTTACTTGCCGCACTAGAAAAAGATGGCTTTATCACGTGGGATGAGCCGGGAATTTTGTTTAGAGAAAAAGGCATGATCGATAAATTTGTCGCTAAATATCCAGTCGCTGCTAAATTTACAGGAGAAAATGGACTAATGGACGATATGGCTAAGCTTAAAACAAAAAGCGGCAAGATAGAGCTATTTTTGCCTGATGTCGAGGCGCAGTTTGCAGGATATGGCGCGCTAAATGACAAAGATATGGACACATTTGACGGACACGATCTATGCCTAACTTGCGGCAAGACACCTATCCATACTAACGGACACACACAAGCCGTTCCTTATCTAAATGACCTTATGAGTGATAGTCCGATCTGGATACATCCAAATACAGCGAAAAAGAAAAATTTAAAAGATGGCGACACAGTCCTTGTCAAAAACAAATTTGGCGAGCAAAAGGGCAAGCTTATGGTAACTGAAGGCATTAGAGAGGATACACTCTTTGTTTATCACGGCTTTGGACACATCACACCAGGCCTTAAGAGCATAGATCACGTAGGGCTTAACACGAGCGTGCTTCTTGACCCAGCAGAGGGCCCAGTAGCTGCAACTATGGTTACAAATGTTGGCGTTAGCATAAGTAAAGCGTAAGGATAGAAAATGAAAAAATATATGATGATACATGATGAAAATTTATGCATCGGCTGTCAAGGCTGCTCGGTAGCTTGCAGAAGTGCAAACAACGTGCCAAGGGGACTTTACCGCTTGCAGGTGCATGCAAAGATGAGTGGGACATTTCCAAATTTAAAGACTGACTTTTTACGTCAAAGCTGTGTTATGTGCGAAGATGCACCTTGTGTTGAGGTTTGCCCAACTGGAGCTAGCTTTAAAACGGCTGATGGCGTGACGCTGCTTGATCATAGAATTTGCGTTAGCTGCAAGTACTGCATCCTAGCCTGTCCATACGACGCTCGCTATGTCTTGCCAGATGGCGAGATAGGCAAATGCACATTTTGCTATGAGAGCAGGCTAGAAGAGGGCAAAGACCCAGCTTGTGTTAGCGTCTGCCCTACAAATGCACTAACTTTTGGCGACGTAAATGATGAAAACTCTAAAATTTCAAAGAAACTAAAAGAGAGCAAATACTACTTGCCAAAAGCGGAGTTAAACACAAAACCTTCACTTGCGATGATCGCAAATACAAAAGGAGCACACCATGAATAACATGTCAGGAAGCCTAGCTCAATACACAGAAATTTACTGGGGCTGGCCGATAGCTTTTTATCTATTTTTAGCAGGACTTAGTGCAGGTGCTAGCATCGTTGCTGTGCTCATCTCAAACAAATTTGGCAAGGATAACTACTACTTTAAAGCAGCCGCTCTTATCGCTCCAGTGGCGATCATCCTTGGACTTGCTCTTTTGGTGCTTGATCTTGGCAAGCCACTTAGCTTTTACTGGATACTCTTGCTTTACAACTTTGACTCAGTTATGTCAATAGGCGTTGCACTGCTTCTAGTTTATACGCCTCTTAGTGTTATATACGCGATTGGTGCGTTTAAAAATGAGATAGCAATGCTTAAAATTTCACTTTTTGACGCGCTTACAAATTTAGCTAGCAAGCTTTCAGGTTTGCTTGGAGTTTTACTTTTCATCTTAGGCATCGGCGTTGGCGCATATACGGGCTTTTTACTAAGCGCAGCTCACAAGATCGCTCTTTGGAACACGCCAGTTTTGCCACTACTGTTCTTAGTCTCTGGCTTAAGCTGTGCTGGTGCTTTTACATTGCTTCTTGGCGTGCTAAAAGATGAAAAGAGAGTGCAAAACCAAACTGCACACTTTTTATTAAAATTTGACTTTTTAGCGATAATAGTCGAGCTTTTGCTAATAGTTGCTCTTTTTATGGTTGTAAAAGGTGCAAGTGCAAGTGGTGCAGATGCCGTAGCAAACGCACTTAGTGCAAATTCTCTTGGGCTGATGTTTTATATCGGCGTCATAGGTCTTGGTATGGCTGTGCCTATCATTTTAGACTTAAGCGTTTTAAAGGTGCATGATTTCAAACGCGAATTTGCCGTGTTAAACGCTGTTTTAGTCATTTGCGGTGTCTTTTTGCTAAGATATTACATAGTCTATGCAGGACAAATTTTTATTTAATACTTAAAAAAGAATTTTAATTTGAAATTTACCTATTAAGTATTACAATAGATAAAAATCTTATTAAAGTTTGTTTTTTAGGAGAGCATTTTGAAGATTTTGCTTTTAGAAGATGATTTGGGGTTTCAAGAGAGCGTCTGTGAGTTTTTGCAGACGCTTGGTTATGAAGTTACAGCGGTGAGCGACGGTCAAGAGGCTTGCGACTTGATAGAGAAAAATTTCTATCACCTTTTTATACTTGACATAAAAGTGCCTGGAGTAAATGGTCACGAAGTCATCAAATATATAAGAAGTCTAAATCCAAACGCTCCTATCATGATAACGACATCTTTGGTTGATATAGATGATATGGCGATTGGCTACGAGCTTGGCTGTAATGAGTATCTAAAAAAGCCATTTGAGCTAGCTGAGCTTAAATTTAGAGTTGCTGAGCTTATGAGAAAGTACTATGGCACTGACGATAAGAACATAGTAAAGATAAATGACGAGTTTAGCTTCAACCTAAATAAACGTGTGCTACTTAAAGATGGCAAGATGGTTGATCTTAGCGCAAAAGAGGTCGCTTTGGTCGAGTGTTTGGTCTCACATCTAAATTCTTACGTCAGCATGGAGGAGCTTAGAGATCTTGTCTGGAACGACAAAGAGATCGAGGGCGCTGATATAAGGATGCACGTTTTAAAGATAAGAAACAAGACAAACAATAACTTCATCATCTCAAAGAGGCGCATAGGCTACAAGATAGATGCACAAGAGCTTTAAGATCCAGATCATAGCGACATTTGTCATAATGTCGCTCTTTTGCTTTCAAAGCTTTGTGATCTTAAATTTAAGTCAGAAAAATAGCAGCTCAAAGGCTCTCTTTGGCGCTATGAAGCATGAAACCATCATTAAAAATTCATTTCTCAAAAATGAAAATATAGCTAGCTCACTAAAATATAAATTTGCGATTTATGACGTCAATTTTAAACCAGTCATCTCAACGCTTAGCAAAGAGCCAAGTAGCTTTAAATTTGTAACGCTAGAAGAGGGCGGATATCTCTTTTACAAGAGCTTTTTTATAAAAGATAAGACCCCTTACTACATCGTCGTAGAAAAGGAGCTTGATAACAAAAAGAACATCTTTTTAACAGCCATCATGCTGCTTGTCATCCTTGTGGCAGTGCTTTTTATCGTCTATTTTTTATATTTAAGCAGCGTAAAGCCTTATAAAGAGTTTCAAAAGTATATGAACAACTTCTTTAACGACGCTATGCACGAGCTAAAGACCCCACTTGGCGTAGCTGGCATGAACCTTGAGATGCTAGGGCTTGAAAACAAGTATATAACACGCATCAAAAATGCCCTAAAACAGATGCAAATAACCTACGAAGATGTCGAGTACTTCATAAAGCGAGGCTACATCAAATTCCCACTTGAGAGGTTAAATTTGGGCGAATACGTTAAAGAGCGAGTGAAATTTCTCTCAAGCGTGGCTGATGTCAAGCACATCGTGGTAAAGACAAATTTAGCAAGCGAGGCATTTACTATGCTAAGCAAGGTCGAGGCTCAGCGCATCATCGATAACACCATCACAAACGCCATAAAATACAGCCCAAAAGAGAGCGAGATAATAGTAAATTTAGAGCTTGAAGATGAGCGCATCAATCTTAGCGTGCAGGACTTTGGCAAGGGGATAAAGGACGTAAAAAGGGTCTGGAAAAGATACGTCAGAGAGGATGAAATCCAAGGCGGCTTTGGCCTTGGGCTAAATATCGTCAGCGAAATTTGCCAAAAACATGAAATTTTATATGGCGTTGATAGCGTTTATAATGAGGGCAGCACCTTTTACTATAAATTTAAACGAGCTTAGATTAAGCATAAAAGCGTAAAATGAAGCCTTAAATTTAGAAGGAAAAACTTTGGATAGAATCGTTGAAATCGAAAAAGTAAGCTTTGAAAATGACTTTGAAGTCTCTCTTAGACCGACAAAATTTGAAGACTACATCGGTCAAGAAAAGATAAAACAAAATTTAGACGTCTTTATAAAAGCAGCCAAAAAGCGAAACGAGTGCCTAGATCACGTGCTATTTTACGGCCCTCCAGGACTTGGTAAGACGACCTTAGCTCACATCATCGCAAACGAAATGGGCGTAAGTATCAAAATGACCGCGGCTCCCATGATAGAAAAGAGTGGCGACCTTGCGGCGATCCTTACAAATTTACAAGAGGGCGACGTGCTTTTTATCGACGAGATACACCGCCTAAGCCCAGCTATCGAAGAAGTCCTTTACCCTGCGATGGAGGACTTTAGGCTAGATATCATCATAGGCTCAGGGCCAGCTGCTCAGACTATCAAGATAGACCTGCCAAAATTTACGCTAATAGGTGCAACGACGCGTGCTGGCATGATCTCAGCGCCTTTAAGGGACCGCTTTGGGATGGACTTTAGACTGCAGTTTTACACAAGTAGCGAGCTAAGCCGTATCGTGCAGATAGCCTCAGCTAAGCTTGGCAAAGAGTGCGACAAAAACGCCTCGCTCGAGATCGCCAAACGCTCACGTGCCACGCCTAGGATCGCTCTTAGACTATTAAAGCGAATTCGCGACTTTGCTGAGGTAAATGACGAGCAAATCATCAGCCATGAGCGCGCAAAAGAGGGACTTAACGCACTTGGTGTAAATTCACTTGGATTTGATGAGATGGATATTAGGTATTTAGAAATTTTGATGCAAGCAAGGCGCCGTCCTATGGGTCTTAGCACGATCGCAGCGGCTCTTAGCGAGGACGAGGGCACGGTTGAGGACGTCATCGAGCCATATCTGCTTGCAAATGGCTTTATTGAGCGCACCGCAAAGGGCAGGATCGCAAGTGCGAAGTGTTTTGAGACCTTTAATGTCAAGATCGACATCGAAAAAGGGCTTTTTGAGTAGCGAAATTTAAATTTGGAGCAAAAATGGGCGAGCCACATCTTTGTCCTAAGTGCAAGCAAAGGACGATTTACTTTGACGGGATCTGCTATGAGTGCAGGCAAAAAGAGAAGCTGGAGTTTTACGAGGGCTTAAGCGAAGATGAGATCAAAAAGAGGCAGAAAGATATCCTCGCTCGCATTGACGAGCTATATAAATATGATGAAATTTACAGCGACCTCACATATATTTTTTATCTGCATGGTATTTGCGACGAGCAGATCATCGATGAAGTGACAAAAAACAGCGGGTACTACCCACCTGAAATTTACAAAAAGGCTTCAATAAAGATCAGAGATGAGCTTATAAATAGCCTAAAGGGCGCCCAAAACACTGTAAAAACAAATCACATCCTTTGTGCGCTTGCGTGGCAGGGTGATGAGGTGGTGAGGGAGCTATTTTTTAAGCTTTATAAAGCGCCAAAGCCTTGGAGGGCAAAGCTTCACGTTGATATGGATGGATATGCGCAGGTTGCAGGCTGGAGCTTTGATGGCAGTGGCAAGAGAAGAAGCCTAGTTTTTGATAAGTGCTTTACCTGCGAGCCAAGCCAAAGCGCAGAGGCAAGCGTTAAATTTAAAGCAGCAAATGATGAAAAATGTAAATTTTGTAACGGCGAGATGCTGGAATTTACAATCAAAAAAGAGAGCCTAAAGCTACTTGGGCTAGAGCTTAAAAATGACGCTGTGCTTAAATTTTGCCCGACATGCGTTGGCTTTGTGCAGTACTTTTGCCAAAATGACGGCAATAGCGTGCAAACTGAGGTAGTAGGCGAGGGTGAGAGCGAAGACTATGTAAGAGAGGCTGTGGCGGTGCTTGATGGGCAAAATTTCGAGCTCGCCAGCGAGGTTTGCGCTCATTACTCATATATAATAGATAGTGAAATTTTACTTGGCGGATATCCGCAGTGGCAGCAAGATGCTGAGTATCTAGCCTGCCCAAAATGCGGTCAAAGGATGAAATATCTAGCGCAAATTCCTTTTGGTGCTTTGATAGACGGCGAGGGCACGATCTATATGCAAATTTGTGATGAGTGTGAGGTTGTCGGAGCAAATTTTCAGTGCACGTAAAAGGCTAAATTTATAGGGACTTTTGAGCTAGAAAATTTACGTAAGGTATAAATTTATCTAAATTTATTAAGCTGTGGCAGGCTAAAAATGCCAAAAGCCTGCTCCTTGCAAATTTGGCGCCAAAGCGTTTTCGCAAATTTATCAAGCAAATGAGTAGCTTTGATAAATCTGCTATAATTACCCCATTTTAAGGGAGCGAAATGAATAACAGGCTGTTTTTTGGAATTTTTGCGTTTTGTGCTTTGGCTTTGGTGGTCTATCTTTTTAAACCATTTTTACTTGACATTTTTATCGCAGCGCTGCTTGCTGTGGCTGTTGCGAACGTGCAGATCGCATTTTTAACGCTTACTAAAAACCGCAAAACGCTCTCATCAGGTCTTACGACATTTGCGCTTTTATGCTTATTTATCGCGCCGCTTCTTTACGCCGTTATCGAGATCGCGAAATACGCAGCTGGCTTTGATATAAACAACGTCACAAAGACGATCGAATTTATCAAAAACTACGACTTTAGCCTGCCAGAGTCGATAAATTTCTTAGAGCCAAAGATCAAGGAATTTATAGGCGGGCTTGATATCAAGATGCTATTTTCGCAAGTCGCTGCTAATCTTGCAAATTTAGGCAAACTAAGCCTTAAATTTGGCGTTGATATGATCATCATCCTAGTATTTTTCTTCTTTTGCAATCTTTACGGCAACGAGCTTATAAACTATCTAAAAGAGGCGCTTCCGCTTAAAAAAGAGGACACTGAGTCGATACTTAGCGAAGTTGGCAACGTGATGGGCGTCGTTTTTTACTCAACTATCGCAAATATGATCATCCAGGGCTTTTTATTTGCCATTATCACCAGTTTTTACGGCTATGACGGCGTGCTAACTGGCATATTTTTTAGCTTCGCTTCACTCATCCCAGTCGTTGGTGGCTTTTTGGCGTGGGCGCCTATTAGCATTTATGAGTTTGCAAATGGCAACACAGCAGCCGCTATCACGATCGCACTTTACACCATCATCGTGATCTCATTTGGCGCTGATACGTTGCTAAAGCCGCTTGTCATTAAATTTATAAACTCAAAACTAGTCAAGATACCAACAAAGATAAACGAGCTACTCATCTTTTTTGCGATGATCGCTGGCATCACGACGTTTGGCTTCTGGGGTGTGATACTTGGACCTGCGATCGTGACATTTTTTATCTCAACGATCAAGCTTTACACGCTTTTGCGAGAGAGAAATTTCGTATAAAATAGGGGCAAAATATGATATATGAAGATAAATTTATAAGAGTTGAGTGCGAAGAGAATGAGCTTCCGTGGGTGAAAATTTTTACCGCTAAGCCCTACCGCGAGCTAAGTGAGTGTGATGAGGCGAGCAGGGCTAGGCTTTTTGAGGCGATGCTAGCGGCTGAAAAGGCTATGCTTGAGTTTTATAAACCAACTAAGATAAATATCGCAAGCTTTGGAAACTACGTGCCACACGTGCATATTCACGTCATTGCGAGATTTGAAAATGATGCGTTTTTTCCAGATAGCGTTTGGGCTAGCCCCAAAAGAAAAAGCGAGCTTGCGCTACCTAAATTTGATGAATTTGCTAAATTTTTAGAAAAAAAACTAAGGCTTAGTTTTGAGTAAATATAAAAAATATTTTAATATCTATATCGTTTTAGTCGTTTTTGCGCTGCTTGGTAGCCTCTTTTACTTTCTTTATAGCTCATACATGGCTGAAAAAAAGCAAAACAATATGCGCGTCTTTTTTGACTACCACGTAAAGCAGCTAAACAAAAGCATCGATGATGAGAAATTTTCATCAATGGCGATCTCGATCTTGCTTGCTCAAAACGAGTCTATACAGATGTGCTTGCTAGGTCAAAACCGCGACGAATGCGTAAAAAATATCGAAAATTTGACCAAAACTCTTGGCGCAGCGTCGATGTATAACAACATCAAACTTCATCTTTACGACAAAGATCTAAAAAGCTACGTAAGAAGCTGGGATCTAAACAGATATGGCGACATGATCGCTAGTGGCAGGTTTTTAGTTCAAGAGTCAAGGCGTCAAGATAGGCCCATGGTTGGCATCGAGGCGTGGTATGCTGGAGTGCATATAAGGGCTGTTTCAAATGTGATGCATGAGGGTAAAAACATCGGCAGTATCGAGGTTTTGCTAAACTATGACTCGCTTGGAAATTTCTATAAAACGCAAGGCATAGACCTCTTTGTGCTCCTATCAAAAGATAAGATGCCAGCACATAAAAGCGCGCCAAGTGATCAAATTTTGAGTGATTATTACATCGAAAATTTAAGCAGTGCAAATTTAAATATAGTTGGAATTTTGCGCGATATTGATCTTAAAAAGTATGAATTTTACGTATATAAGACGCACTATTTTTGCGTTGTGCCGCTACTTGATGCTAGCAACACGCAGATAGGCTACTACGTCCTTCATGTAAATACCGACGAAAAAGAGCGAAATATCTCGCAAAATTATCTTGAATCAGAAGAGCTTTTTTAAATTTAAAAAGTATGCTCTAGCGCTTTAGTGTTGCTATAGCTTTTTACAGAGTTTTTATGTGGCTACTTTATAAATTTGGAGTATAAATTTAACCCTTATATGAAAACTCTTCGCTTGGGAAAATTTTGCTTTTTACTTCGTTAGCGTAGCTTTGCACGCCATTTCGCACAAGAGTGGCTCCGTCAAGATAGCGCTTAACAAATTTAGGCTTAAAGTCCTCGAAAAATCCGAGCATATCAGACCAGACAAGCACCTGACCATCGACGTCTGCCCCAGAGCCTATACCGATAACTGGCACACGAACTTGCCTTGTTATCTCGCTTGCTACATTGCTAAGTGTGCCCTCAAGCAGTATGCCAAACGCACCAGCTTGCTCAAATGCCAAAGCCTCATCAACTAGCCTTTTTGCCTCAAGCTCGCTTCTACCTTTTATCTTATATCCGCCCTCAAATTTAAAAAACTGCGGCTTTAGTCCGATGTGAGCCATCACGTTTATACCCTCTTCGCAGAGGCGTTTTACTAAATTTACCTGATGCATGCCAACTTCAAGCTTCACCGCATCTGCGTTTGTCTGCTTAAAAAATTTCATCGCATTTTTGATCGCTTGTTTTTCGTTTGTGTAGCTGCCAAATGGCATATCAGCTAGGATAAAAGTCTTTTTAGCCCCGGCGCAAACGGCCTTTGTGTGATAAAGCATGGTGCTCATATCAGCACTTAGCGTGCTCTCTTTCATATTAAAGCTCATATTTAAGCTATCGCCAACAAGGATCACATCAGCATAATCATCAAAAATCTTCGCAAAAAGCGCATCGTAGGCAGTTATCATCACGATAGGCTCGATGCCTTTTTTATTTTTTATGTCATTTATAGTTAGCTTTTTCTTTGCGATTTTTTCATCTTTCATGGCTAGGTCCGGTAAATTTTGTGATAATGCTAACAATTTTATCAAAATTTTGCTACAATTACGCCAATTTCTTAAGGACATGAAAATGGGTATATTAAAAAGGCTTGAAGTCGATTATTCTTATGATATAGTTGAGGAGTTTCTCTCTCACTACACTTTGATGTGCGATTTACTAGAGCCTTTGATAATAAATTTAGGAAGAGCTGATAAGTATAAGGAGAGCATTTTGGAGCTTTCTAGGATCTTTCACAATATCAAATCAGCAGCAGGTTTTATGCATCTTGACCCGATCTTAAAGCTGACTACTTTGGCTGAAGAGGTCACTCAAGAGGCTAGAAGCTTAAAAGGTCCAGCAAATGATAAATTTATAGATTGGTTGCTGCTCATTAGCGATCAGTTTCATAAATACAAAGGCGACGTCGAGAAAGACCTAGAGTATTTTAGCGTACTTGAGCCAAAGATCATTGACGTACCTGCAAAGCTTGACTAAACAATCCAATTAAACCATTTCATTTTTTATGGGAGCGACTTGGCTTCGACAGGAGCAGAGTGTGTACGGTGGCACGTCGCTTTGAGCAAAGCGTAAAAAGCTCAAATTAAATTTAAACGCAAACAACGTTAATTTCGCTCCTGCTTACGCTAAAGCTGCGTAAGTTCAGTTGAGCCTCGCTTTGTCTCATTCTAGCTAGGATGTAAGCGAGTAATTTAGCTAGAGTAGGCCAGCAAAGTGACTGCTTGCTAGCTGAAATTTTAGTCTTAGTCTAAATTTTGGTTTTGGAAAGTGAGCCTTTTTAGATGAAATTTTCACTTTTGCTAAGCGTGTAGAGGCTGTACGGATTTTGCTTTTGGACAGGGGTTCGATCCCCCTCGCTTCCACCATCTACTTTAAATTTCTCTCAAATTTACTTACTTTTTAAAATAATATAAACTAAAATAACACAACTCATATAAACAAAGGAGAGGGATATGTTTTGGGGATTTGATGATGTTAGTATTTGTAAAGAAGGTCTAGCTGCAGTATATAAAGACGGCAAATGGGGATACATAAACACCAAAGGTGAGCAGATCGTAGAGTGTAAATTTGATGATGCTCGGGGTTTTAAAGAAGGCTTTGCTAGGGTTCAAAAAGACGGCAAGTATGGATACATAAACACCAAAGGTGAGCAGATCGTAGAGTGTAAATTTGATTATGCTATGGATTTTAAAGAAGGCTTTGTTAGTGTTGAAAAAGATGATAAATGGGGCTATATAAACACCAAAGGTGAGCAGATCGTAGAGTGTAAATTTGATGATGCTCGGGGTTTTAACGAAGGCTTTGCTAGTGTTGAAAAAGATGATAAATGGGGCTATATAAACACAAAAGGTGAGCAGATCGTAGAGTGTAAATTTGATGATGCTCGGGGTTTTAACGAAGGCTTTGCTGTTGTTAAAAAAGATTACAAATGGGG
>JAHAKU010000016.1:0-39119 GCA_018371535.1 Campylobacter concisus | reverse complement strand
GTGTACCATTGCCTGCATCATCTTTTGGAGTAACTTTTACCTCAGTACCTGGTTTTAATGGTTCATTATTTGGTGTAGGAACACTAAATGTACCATCAGAATTTACTGGAACTGTAACTGGGGTATGACCAGGAATTTCAACAATTACAGTGGTATTTGGATCTGGATTTGGAACCTTACCAGTTACTACTGTTGAAGTGTTGTTAATTGGATCTAGAGTTACTGTTGGGATAGTAGTATCTACAAAACCAGCGTCACCACCAGCATTATCGGCTGCGCCGCTTACGCCGCCTATCCTCTCAGCACCTCTTGCGCTGTTTAGATCGCCTATAGAGCGGAAATTTTCATTGATATTTGAGTAGTGACCACCCTCATCAAACGACGCCGCACCAAGGCTAACGCCATCTCCACCACCAGCTGCGGCTGCGTTACCACCAGCAGCAGTCTCCTCTAGTTTTGTTAGATCATCGCCGTTTAACAACGCTTTTTGCAAATCGCTAACATCTGCTACGGTATTTGGTTTTTGTCCTGCGGCTACATTTTCGTCAAGCTTTAACGACTCATCACCCAAGATGGTGACGTCTTTGCCATTATCCATTGAAACTACGGCTTTAGAAGAAGCTGAAGAGGTCTTTACAACCTCCCCAAGATATAAAGCGTCGCCAACTTTTAAAACACGACTAACGCCACTTTGATCTACAGCTACCACTAAGCCTGAGATTTGTTTGATTACTCCTACTTGAGTTTGCATGTCTATCCTTATCGTAAAATAAATTTTACGTAATTTTAAGACATTTTAATCCTCTTTGTATATTGTACTTGGGTACAGTTGTGACATTATTGTGCTGCGATAACCTCAATTTCTACAAGTGCATCTTTTGGCAAAGTCTTCACAGCTACCGTGCTTCTGGCTGGATATGGCTCTTTGAAAAATTTAGCGTATGTGACATTTACTTTGGCAAAATCTGCCATATCTGCTAAAAAGATTGTAGTCTTCACGACATTATCAAAACTAAGTCCAGCCTCAGCCAAAATGTTTTGTAAATTTGTAAGTGATTGCTCGGCCTGAGCCTCTACGCTACTACCTGCAAACTCGCCTGCTGGTGTGACACCAAGCTGACCTGAGATAAATAAAAATCCATTCGCGCTAATCGCCTGAGAATATGGTCCGATCGCTTGTGGGGCGTTTTTTGTTGAAATTTGTTTTTTCATATCTTCTCCTTTGAAATTTGGCAAAATCCTACTATAAATTTCTAAATTTTTAGGCACCAAAGGCTATAATGAGCAAAATTTCAAAAGGACAAAGATGCAAATAACCCTTGCACCAAACGAATTTTTAGATGACTACGTGCTTGGCGCGCAGCTTGCCAAAAACGCTGGCATCTCATCAAACGCCTACCTCTTTTGGAAAAATGCGATCAGCGCTAAATTTGAAAACTCGCGCATCGTTTTTATTAGAAAAAAGAGCGTCCCAGAGAAATTTGCAAGCGCTTTACAAGCTTGCACGCCCTTAAATGGCCTCGTGCCAACTGGCGTTTTTTGCTCATTTACCTCGCTTGCTCCCTCCCACCTTGTGGCAAAAAATGGCTCTAAAATTTATGAGCTTTTTGAATTTCATGAAATTTGCGGTATCAAATTTTTAAATTTAAAGAAATTTTATGATGATTTTAAGCTTAGCTACTCGTATAGGATTTACATCGAAAAGTGCAAATTTTTCTCGCCAGCGCCCTTTGAAAAGCGCATAAAACTGACTGAGACTATGTGTCTTGGCTACTACTAGCCACCTCGAAAACGATTAGCGCCTCAGTTTTGTAGCCATCACACCCATCTTTATATAGTAAAATTTCGTCGTTTTCTCTTTTGGCATAAATTTTAATGTGAGCGGCATTTGTGCTCTCGTCGTAGTCTTCATATATAAATTTAAACTCCTCGCTATCCAGCGTGATAAACTGCAGCGCCTGAAACGAAACAGCAAGCACTATCTCCTCGCTAATGCCACTTGTTCTAAATTTATCAGCCAGCTTCACTACAAACAACCCCACATCGCTAAAATACTCTTCAGGGCTTTCATACTCGCTTTCAAAAACTACTATCTCATTTAGTGACCACTCATTTTGCGTCTTGTTTTGCTCAAATTTCTGCCTTTTTCTTATGGCAGCTTTTAAAAATATCCCTTGCGGTTTTGAGATAAAGCCCCCTTCTAAAATTTGCTTTAGCTTTAAATTTACTAGCTCGCTTTTGGTTTTGGTAAAAAATTTAAGTAGTGGCTTTGCTTGATCGTTGTAAAAAGTTTTCATTTTAGAAGAAATTCCGCTAGCCCCAAAGCTAGCGGATCAAATTTAGATTTTTTTGTAAGGTGCTTGGCCGACTTCGTAGAAGTTATTGCCCTCGCAGTCGATAGCGACTATCGCTGGGAAGTCCTCTACTGTGAGCCTTGCGACTGCCTCTGGTCCTAGCTCTGGATATGCCAAGACTTCATATTTTTTGATACTTTGGCTAATGACCGCTCCGATACCGCCGATAGCGACCATATAAACACAGCATGATTTTTTCATCGCATCAACCACTGCATCATTGCGATATCCCTTGCCGATCATGCCATTTATGCCAACTTCGTTTATCATAGTTGGTGTGTATTTGTCCATTCTGCCGCTTGTTGTTGGGCCTGCTGCGCCGATAGCTTGGTTTGGTTTAGCTGGTGTTGGTCCGACGTAGTAGATAGTCTCGCCCTTTAGCTCAACTGGTAGCTTCTCGCCACGTGCTAGAGCCTCTGTTAGTGCCTTGTGAGCGGCGTCACGAGCAGCGATGATAGTGCCTGAGATTAGGACATTGTCGCCTGCTTTTAGGCTTTTTACCACCTCTTTATCAAATGGTGCTGTTATTCTTTTTACTTCTGACATGTTATCTCCTTAAAGCTCGGCGTCTGCGTGGCGTGCAGCGTGGCAGTTGATATTTATGGCTACTGGTAGGCCTGCGATGTGAGTTGGATACCACTCGACATTTACTTTTATAGCAGTTGTATCGCCGCCAAGCCCTTGAGGTCCGACACCTGTTTTGCTAGCAAGCTCAAGAAGCTCATCTTCGAGTTTTGCATATCTTGCATCGGCATTTTTGCTATCTACTGGACGAACTGCAGCTTGTTTGGCTAGAAGTGCTGCTTTATCCATAGTGCCGCCTATGCCAACGCCTATCGTCATTGGAGGGCAAGCGTTTGGTCCAGCGTATTTTACAGCCTCTAAAAATACCTTTTTAACGCCCTCTATGCCATCAGCTGGCACAAGCATTTTTAGTATTGATTTGTTCTCACTACCAAAGCCCTTTGGAGCGACTTTTATCTTTAGCTTATCCCCTGGCACGATCCTAGTGTGGATGACCGCTGGGGTGTTGTTTGTAGTGTTTTTTCTCTCAAAAAGTGGCTCAGCAACGACTGACTTTCTAAGATAGCCCTCAGTGTAGCCCTTCGCAATGCCTTCATTTATCGCATCTTCGATGTATCCGCCCTCTATATGCACGTCCTGGCCGATCTCAACAAAGACAACAGTCATGCCCGTATCTTGGCAAATAGGCGCTACGCCCTCTTCTGCTAGCTTGGCATTTTGCAAAATTTTGCCCAAAATGTCTTTGCCAAGAGATGAGCTCTCAGTGGTTTGAGCTTTTGTAAAAGCAGCCTTTAGATCTGGCGTAACGACGTAACAGGCTTGTTTGCAAAGCTTTGCAACAGTCTCTTTTATATCTTTTACGTTTACCGTTCTCATTTATCCTCCTCGTAAAAAACAATTTTTAATTATATAAATTATATGTAAAATTTAAGATTAAATTATAATATTAAATTTAACCACCAACCTCGGTGTTTAAATACTCTTAAGCAACTTTGGATAAACTACAACAAACTTAAATTTCAAAGGAAAAGTTATGAATTCGTTAGTCATCGTGATACTTGTTATCGCAGTCATTTTTGTCTTTTTCATCAGCCTTTACAACTCACTTGTTGCAAAGCAAAACCAAGTAAAAAGCGTGGAGGCTGGCATCGACGCGCAGCTAAAAAGAAGATATGACCTCATACCAAATTTAGTAGCCACTGCAAAAGAGTACATGGTGCATGAAAAGGGCTTGCTAGAAAACATCACTGCCCTTAGAGAGAGTGCTAGAAGTGCATCAACAAATGAGGAGAAATTTGAGCTAAATAACAAAATTTCAGGCTTGCTAAATGGCCTTAGAGTGAGCGTAGAAAACTATCCTGATCTAAAAGCAAATCAAAATTTACTTCACATCCAAAGCACACTAAACGAGGTTGAAGAGCAAATTTCAGCCGCCAGACGCGCCTACAACTCAGCTGTTGAAATTTACAATAACGCCACACAGATGTTTCCTTCAAACATCGTAGCTTCAATGTTTGGCTTTCACAAAGATGTATTTTTTGATATCCCTGAAAATGAAGCAGTTGCTCCAAACGTCGGTGATCTTTTTAAAAAATAAGGCATAAAAAATGCAAGCAGACGAACTAAAAGGCATCGATCTAAGCGACCTTGACGAGCTTGAAAAAGAGCGTCTTGCTATGGGGCAAAAAGCCTTTAAAATGATAGTTTATGGCTTTCTTGGCATCATAGTTGTAAGTGGTTTTTTGGCATCACTGCACCTTGGAAATTTATTTTTCTTTTTGCTAATCGGCGGAGTTTTTTATCTTGGCAAGACGATAAATGGGCTAAAAAACGAGCTTATAGCAAAATTTAAACAAAAAGTAGTTGGCGTCATCGTAAAAAACTATGGTCTAAATTTCAGCGCAAATGGCGGACTAAGTTTGGATGATTTTTTAAAAATTTACGACGCTGACGTAAATAGACACTACGCAGAGGATATGATCTACGGACAGATCGATGAGACGCAGTTTAAGCTTTGCGATTTTTATGCGGCAAAAGAGGTAAAAGGTGAGAAACGCACCACAACAACGGTAAAATTTCAAGGCATTTTGCTAAAGGCTGAGTTTAAAAAAGAACTAAACGCCACGATCTACGTCTGCGATAAAAAGCGAACGTCTGATCTAAGAAGCAAAGGTGAGCTAGCTGTGATGGATAGTCCTAAATTTAATGAGCTCTTTAAAACCTACACGACCGATCAGATCGCTGCTAGATACGCTCTGACGCCAAAGCTGATGGAAAATTTAACCACTCTAAGAACCAAATTTAACGCCCCGCTTTCGGCAGTGTTTTTAAAAAATGAAATTTTTATCGCGATCGATCTTAGAAAGGATAGCTTTGAGCCTGATCTTAAAAAGCCGATAAACAGCAACGAGAGCGTGCAAAACTACATCGCAGGAGTTAGCGACTTTGTGGAGATCGTGCGTGATCTGGAGCTAAATAAAAACATCTGGAAGAGCTAAATTTATAAAATGCCAGATAAGACAAAACTCAAAGAAGGCGACATATTTTACGTCTATAATGACTACTACAAGAGATATTTCTTTGGCAAGATCTTAGTTGATATTAAAAACCGCCTTGTAAAGCGAGCAAATGAGGGCCTTCTTTGGCCGCTTGATTTTTTTAGTGACTGCTACTTGGTTGCTGTTTATAAAGATATAGCAGATACGCCGGTGCTAAAAAGCCGTGAATTTATCATCCCGGGTAGCTTCATCTACAAAAGCAGTTTCAACCGCAAAAATGAAGACGGCATAAAGTGGGTCTATTATGATCACGAAGATATCAACTACCAAGAGTTAGAATTTCCAGAGTATATCGTCAGTAGCAATGATAAAATTTGCCTACAACGAGGAGAGCTTAGCATACCAACTGGCTTAACTCGTGCGCAATATGAAAATGAATTTAACATTACTGGCAGCAAAACTGGCGGCATAAACTACTCAAATGCTCTGCTCTTACAAGGCTTGCCAGCGTATAAAGAGAGGATAGATTATAGCGATCTTCGCCTTTTGCCAGAGCTTCGTAAAAAGCTCTATGAGATGATAGGAGAGGATCCAGACATGCCGTACTACGAGCTGGCATTAAAGCATGGCAAAGATCTAGCACGCTTTTATAAATGATAAATTTGCACATAAAAGATAGATAAGCAAATTTGGCCACAAAAGAGCTATTAAAATTTAACAAAAGAAATTTGGCTCTCTCGCTGCAGCCTAGATGAGCGCGATAGAGAAATTTATAACGAAATTTCGTGACACATCTCCAGTCAAGATTAATTAACTTTAGTAAATTTAAATATCACAAGCAAGATCAGTCGGCTACTTTTGCAAGGAGATAATAAATTTAAAACTCGCAAGCCATTTTAAAATTTATAACCAAATTTACAAAAAAGCGGTGCTAACGTTTTAGAGAGCTATTTAAAAAGGTAGTGCCACTTTAAATTTTGTGGTTTTGTGAGATAAATTTGATGGCTTAAAGTCTTTAAAAAGTGCAATGCCACTTTAAATTTGCCCTATTTTTATGATTTTGTGAGGTTAAATTTAATGGCTCAAAAAAGCCATTAAATTTATAAACTAAGCCTGAGCAGGTTCCTCTTCTTCTTTTATCTTTTTTCTAACTTTTACGCGTGAGATGCTAGCTCCATCCATCTTTCTCACCTCGTAGTAGCAGTTTTCATCCTCGATCTTGTCACCAACTACTGGCAAACGGCCGATGAGATTAAAGACATATCCGCCGATCGTTACTTGATCGGTCTCTTCATCAAAGCTTATACCAAGAAGCTCCTCAACGCTCTCTAGATCGTATCTGCCTTGGAATTCATAGATGTTTTCATTTATCTTTTTGTAGTGTTGATCGACCTCGTCGTGCTCGTCGTTAAAGTCGCCAAGCACCTCCTCCATGATATCCTCCATCGTAAGAAGTCCAGCCGTGCCGCCGTACTCATCAACGACAAGTGCAGCTGAAATTTGCTCCTTATTCATCATCACAAGCACCTTTGATATAGAAAGGCTCTCAGGCACGATGACAAATTTACGCACGATAGCGTCAAAGCTCTTCTCTTTATCCTCGCTAAAGTGTAGTTGCAAGATATCTCTAATGTGTATCATGCCCAAAATGATATCTTTTGAGCCGTCTATATAAGGATAGCGAGTATATTTTGACTCAAAAACAACTTGTAAATTCTCTTCAAAGCTCTTTTGTTTATTTATACAGATCATATCGCGTCTTGGCGTCATGATCTCTTTTGCGACCGTGTCACTAAAATCAACTGCATTTTTGATAAGCTCAGTCTCAAAACTATCAAGCACACCGCCCTTTAAGCTCTCGCCAACAATGATCTTAATCTCCTCTTCAGAGTGTGCTAGCTCATTCTCTTTTGCTGGCTGGATGCCTAAAATTTTAAGTCCAAATGTAGCTAGGATATCAAAAAGCTTTATGATAGGCGAAAAAAGTATCCAGAAAAAGTGAAGCGGACGAGCGATTTTAAGCACTGCTGATTCTGATTTGGCTATGGCGACTGACTTTGGAACAAGCTCGCCCATAACTACGTGAAGTAGCGTGATAAGCGTAAATGCAATCGCAAAGCCGACTGTATGAACTAAGATATCGCTAAGATTAAAAACATTTTTAAGTGGGGCTTCTATGAGCCTTGCGACTGCTGGCTCACCGATCCAACCAAGGGCGAGCGAGCTTAGCGTGATGCCAAGCTGAGTGGCGCTAAGATAGGTATCAAGCTTGTTTGACATCTCAAAGGCAAGCTGGGCGTTTGGCTTTTTCTCTTTGATGAGCTCTTCAAGTCTAGACTTGCGAACCTTAACAAGGGAAAATTCCGACAAAACAAAAAATGCGTTTAGTAAAATGAATATAATGGCAAGTATTACCATTAAAAGCGAGTTATCGCTACTGGGGTACAATTATGATCCTTAAGAGTTAAAAATTTTGTGCAGATTATAGCGAATTTATATTTAGCGGTCAAATTAGCCACGCCCAAAAGTAACAACGTTTCTTAAATTTAAGATTTATAAAAAGTTCTTAAATCATATTTTGGTAACATTATTTTCATCACTAAATTTATGGATTTTACAATGAGCAAAAAGAATTTTTCATCACGCTGGGCTTTTATACTAGCCTCAGTTGGTTCAGCCGTTGGTATGGCAAATGTTTGGGGCTTTCCTTACAAGCTTGGCACAAATGGTGGTGGAGCATTTTTACTCATCTACATCTTTTTTGTGGCACTTTTTTCTTACGTTGGCTTAAGCGCTGAGTATGCGATCGGCAGACGCGCAAAGACTGGCACACTAGGATCATATAAATTTGCTTGGCAAAGTAGAAATTTAGGCGTCATCGGCAGTATCGTCGGCTGGCTTCCACTTGCTGGCTCACTTTGCATAGCCATCGGCTACGCTGTCATCATCGCTTACGTGCTAAAAGCCCTTACCCAGGCGCTTACTGGCTCATTTATGAGCGTTGATACAAATGTTTGGTTTAACTCATTTGCACTTCATGAGTACTCAGTCTTGCCCTATCACTTCATAGTGATCGTTGGCACGCTTCTTACGCTATTTTTTGGAGCAAAAAGCATCGAAAAGACTAATAAAATAATGATGCCACTATTTTTCGTGCTATTTGCCATTTTGGCTATAAATGTTGCGATGCTGCCAAACGCATTTGAGGGGTATAAATTTCTATTTATCCCTGACTTTAGCAAGCTTGAAGATCCGATGGTATGGGTCACTGCGATGGGTCAAGCCTTTTTCTCGCTCTCTATCACGGGATCAGGCATGATAGTTTATGGAGCATATCTTTCAAAGAACGAAGACGTCGTTGCAAGTGCAAAAACTACGGCATTTTTTGACACACTTGCAGCGCTTGTAGCAGCGCTTGTCATGATCCCAGCAGTCTTTGCCTACGCTATGGATCCAGCCGAGGGTCCAAAGCTACTTTTCGTAACGCTTCCTAAAATTTTGCAAAATATGATCGGCGGTCAAATTTTTGCGATTATCTTATTTACCGCGGTCATCTTTGGTGGCATCACCTCGCTTCAAAATATGTTTGAAGTGGTAGCTGAGTCACTTATGCATAAATTCCCACGCCTTAGTAGATTTTGGGTGCTTGCTCTGCTTTGCGTGGTTTGCTTTGGCTTTGGAGCGTTTATGGAGCCTATTAGCAGCTGGGGACCTTGGATGGACTTTGTCTCTATCTACATCATCCCGATCGGCGCAGTCATCGGCGCAATATCTTGGTTTTGGATCATCAAAAAAGAAGAAATTTTAGACGAGGTAAATTCAGGAGCGAATAAAACTTACGGCTCATTTTGGTACTTTGTGGGTAAATTTATCTATGTGCCAATAGCCTTTTTGCTCTGTATCATCGCCATTAGCAAGGGAATTTCTTTCTAAATTCCCTTTTGGCTAAATTTATTTTAGCTTTTTAGAGCCGATATAAGTAGCAAAGACCTCTTGCGAGCCATCTTTTTTAAAGAGTATGACGTCGTATTGCTCGGCTTTGCCGCCTTGCTCCATACCTTGACTCTCCATAGGCATGCCAGGCACTGCGATACCAACGACATCTTTTGGTTTAAGCTCAAGCAGACGCTTGACCTCATCAGCTGGCACGTGACCCTCGATAACATAGCCATCAACGATAGCTGTGTGGCAGCTTGAAAGCTCTAGTGGCACGTGAAATTCTTTTTTAACCTTGACCATATCATCTACTTTTATGGTCTCTTCGCTAAAGCCAGCTTTTTGCATAGCACTCGCCCAGTTGCCACAACAACCACAAGTTGGGCTTTTATAGACCTTCATATCGGCCGCAAGCGCCAAGGTCGCACAAAGGCTAAGAGCTAAAAATGCAAATTTCTTCATCATTTTCCTTTACGTTAAAATTTGCAAAATGATATAGTTTGGGTTTAAATTTTATATAAATGCTTAAAGCTTGCCTGCTATAATTGCCAAAATTTACAAAAGGCACTTTATGTTTTCATCATTTTTCAAAGACAAAAAATGGGCGCTTTGGGCTTACGGCGGAGCGATATTTATCATCTTGCTGCTTGTCTATCAAACGCACCTAAACGTCCGCATCAACGAGTGGTATAAAAATTTCTACGACATCATGCAAAACTCAAAGGACCACAATGTAGATGAGTTTTGGCGTGAGATATTAAATTTCTTAAAGATTGCCATGCCATACGTCGTGACCTACACGGTGATATCGTTCTTTGCGAGCCACTGGGTCTTTCGCTGGAGGGAGGCGATGACCTTTAAGTATCTCAAATTTTGGCGAAACTGCCACAGCGACATCGAGGGCAGCTCGCAGCGTATCCAAGAGGACATTTATCGCTTTGCTAAGATCATGGAGAGCCTTGGCGTGCAGGTTTTAAAGGCGTTTATGACACTCATCGCCTTTATACCAGTGCTTTGGGAGCTAAGCAAGAGCGTGAGCCTGCCTTTCATCAAGGACATTGAGGGCTCGCTAGTTTATATCGCACTGCTAATTAGCGTCGGAGGCCTCATCGTATCGTGGTTTGTGGGCATAAAGCTACCGCACCTTGAGTATAACAACCAAAAAGCGGAGGCGGCGTTTAGAAAAGAGCTGGTTTATGGCGAGGATGATAAGCTTAAATTTTGCCAGCCAAACGTCATGCTAGAGCTTTTTACAGGGGTCAAGCTAAACTACTACAAGCTATTTTTGCACTACGGCTACTTCAACCTTTGGCTCATCTCGTTTTCGCAAATTTTAGTCATCGTGCCTTACATCATCATGGGAAATGGCCTATTTAGCGGTGTCATCACGCTTGGTGTTTTGATCCAAGCTAGCAATGCCTTCTCGCAGGTCAGAGAGAGTTTTAGCGTCTTTATCGATAACTGGACAACGATAACTGAGCTAAGATCGGTTAATAAGCGTTTGAGAGAATTTGAGAGAAATATAGACTATAAAGCGTAGTAGAAAATTTATATGCTGAAGAAACTCGGATAAATTTTAAAATTTCATGAACGAGTAATTTCGGCTCTAAAATTTGAGCTAAGCGATAAGCGAAGCCAAATTTTAGTAGTCAATTCTTGCGAGTGAATGAGATTTTAAAATTTGCAAAGCAATCTAATCAAATGTAAATGTTTGTTTCTCTGTTAAGGGGGAAGAGGCTTGAATTACGGTCTGCTTGCAGTTGCGAGCTTGCGAAGCAAAGCCGCTCCCTTCCCCCTTAACAATCCCCTAACCCCGACAACGTTAGAGGTGCATGCGTCAGTGCTTCGCACTGCATGCACTTTATCATCAGGCAAGCGTCAGGCAAATTTTAAAATTTGCAAAAGTGGTAAATTTCTATTTTTGAAATCGCAAAATTTAAATTTCACCCTTCGTTTAACAATGCATATCCAACTCAGGCTATAATACGCCAAATTTTAATCCAAAAAGGATGAAAATGAAAAAAATTTTACTTACGTTATTAACAGCTAGCATGCTTATCACCGGCTGCACGAGTGTCACAAAATCAGGCGTCGTGGGCGCAGATCGCAAGCAGTTCATGCTAGTATCTTCTGAAGCGATGGAGCAAAGCTCGGCTCAAGCTTATGTCAAGACGCTCACAGCTGCTAGAAGCAAGGGCGAGCTAAATGTCGATCCGATCCTCACAAAAAGAGTTCAAGATATCGCAAGAAGGCTGATCGCGCAAACTGGCGTTTTCAGAGAGGATGCCCTAAAATGGAAGTGGCAAGTAAATGTCATAAACGAAGATACGCTAAATGCTTGGTGCATGCCAGGGGGCAGGATCGTCGTTTATAGCGGTATTATTAAAAAGCTAAATTTGACAGATGCGCAGCTAGCAGCGGTCATGGGTCACGAGATCGCCCACGCGCTTAGAGAGCACAGCAGGGAGCAAGCGAGCACCGACCAGCTCAAAAACATCGGCATCTTCGCAGTCGCAACCGCCACAGGACTTGGCGATCTTGGAGCAAGCGCTCTAAATTTAGCCAGCCAATACACCATCTCACTACCATTTTCTCGCTCACACGAGACCGAGGCTGATCACATCGGCACCGAGCTAATGGCAAGAGCTGGGTACGATCCAAAAGAGGCGGTCGAAGTTTGGGTTAAGATGAGCAAGATGAGCGGTGGCAAAGTGCCTGAAATTTTAAGCACTCACCCATCAAACGAGAGCAGGATCAAGGATCTAAAAGAGGTCGCAGCAAAGCTTGAGCCAGTATATCAAGCAGCCAAAAAAGGTTAGGCTTGATCGAGCGAGCAAATTTAAGCGACCTTGAAGCGATCACGCAAATTTATAACGAATATATCTTAGAAAGAACTGCGACTGCAGACTTGCAGCCAGTTAGCACAAAGGAGCGAGAGCCTTGGTTTAACGCTCACGGCGGCTCGCGCCCTATCTTTATCTACAAAGAAAATGATGAAATTTTAGGCTACTGCTCGCTAAGTGACTTTAACCCCAAGATCGCTTACGATATAAGCGCAGAGATAAGCATCTATGTCGCTAAAAAGGCCCTTAAAAAGGGCATTGGCAAGCAGCTTTTAGCCCACAGCCTAAATGAAGCTAGAGGGCTAAATTTAAAAAACGTCATCGCACTAATCTTTAGCAAAAACGAAGCTAGCCTTGGGCTATTTTTGAAATTTGGCTTTGAAAAATGGGGCGAACTGCCTGGCGTTTGCCTGATGGATGGCGAGTATAAAGATGTCGTTATCTTGGGGTTAAAGCTCTAAAAGCCAAGCATTAAGCAAATGAAGATATAATCACCTTCTTCTTGGGTAGATGTCCGAGCGGTTTAAGGAGCACGCCTGGAACGCGTGTGTGGGGCAACTCACCGAGAGTTCGAATCTCTCTCTGCCCGCCATAAATTTGACAAAATTTACTCTATTGCCCCAATACAAAAAGAAATTTAAAGGACAAAAATGATCGAACATTTACTGCTAGTTTTTGCACTGCTAGCTATCATCATCGCTTTAGTGATGGTCTCAAACCGCCTAAAAGTAGCCTATCCGGTGCTTTTAGTTTTGGGCGGTCTTGCCATTAGCTTTGTGCCAAATTTACCCACCGTCAGGATCGATCCAGAGCTTATTTTCATCATATTTTTACCGCCGCTTCTTTACGAGGCCGCATGGGCAAACTCGATAAAAGAGCTCTATAAATGGCGCCGAGTGATAGGAAGTTTTGCATTTATCGTCGTTTTCATAAGCGCAGCAGCAGTTGCTTTGATAGCAAATTTAGTGATCCCTGGCTTCTCGCTCGCCCTTGGCTTCATGCTTGGCGCCATCGTCTCGCCACCAGATGCGGTGAGTACGGCTGCGATCCTTAAATTTGTCAAAGCACCGCGCAGGATCAGCGCTATTTTAGAAGGCGAGAGCCTTTTAAATGACGCCTCATCGCTCATCATCTTTCGCTTTGCCGCAGTTGCGGTCACGACTGGGCAGTTTATCTGGTACAAGGCGGCTGCGAGCTTTGTCTGGATGGTGGCTGGCGGTGTTTTGGTCGGTCTTGTGGTGGCGCTTGCGGCATATTTTTTACATAAAATTTTACCGACTGATGAAAACAGCGATACGATCATGACGATCACGACGCCTTATGTCATGTATATTTTGGCTGAGGAGCTTGGCGCGAGCGGCGTTTTGGCGGTGGTTTGCGGCGGACTTTACCTCTCGACAAAACGAAATAAAATTCTCACCGCTGCAACAATGATCCACGCTGTGCCCGTTTGGAACAATTCTATCTTCTTGCTAAACGGCCTTGCCTTTACCATGATCGGCCTTGATCTGCCTGAAATTTTAGCAGGGCTAAAGCGTAGCGGCGTCTCGCTGCTTGAGGCGCTATCTTACGGCGTTTTGGTGACTGCCGTGCTCATCGTCGTTCGCCTCATGGCATCATACGGAGCCGTTTATATCACGATGTTTATGAAGCGCTTTATCAGCGTGGCGGATGATCGCAATCCAGGCAAAGCGACGCCGTTTATAGTCGGTTGGGCGGGCATGAGGGGCGTAGTCTCGCTGGCTGCGGCACTCTCTATCCCCGCTATGGCCGGTAGCGAGCCGTTTCCGCATAGAGATCTCATCTTGTTTATCACCTTTGTCGTTATCTTGCTAACGCTCGTAGTTCAGGGACTAACTCTGCCGCTACTTATAAAAAGCGCGAAATTTCCAGACTTTAACGACCACATGCCAAACGAGCTAGCCAGAATCAAGATAAAAAAGGCGATCGCCGAGGCTTCGCTTAAATTTCAAAGCGAGAAATTTTGCAATGAGGAGAATTTCTTGTTTCAGAAACTCAAAGAAGTTTGGAATTTCGAGCTTTCAAATGAAAATTTCGAGATCAGCGACGAGGTCAGGCAGACCTATTTTGAGATCCTAAATGAGCAGCGAAAGGCGCTACTTGAGCTAAACAAAGACCCAAAAATCGACGAAGAGATCATCAGGACCTTTTTGTATCGCATCGACCTTGAGGAGCAAAGGTGGCAGCCATATAGCGAGCATTAAAATTTTCTTCCAACATTGCAACTTACCGCACCGCAAAATCTCTTGCCAAATTTGGCTTCGACGATGAGAACGAGCACGAAAAATATCTTCTCATCGTTTAGCCTCGCGATCTGGCGCAGGGTCTGGCTGGCGTTATTAAATTTAACATCATTTTCGCGCAAACTCTTGCAAAACTCAGTCTCGTCAAAGCCAAGCATACGTGAAATTTCACTGATAGTGTAAGGCTCAAGCGAGGCGATGATGCGGTCCATGTTGCACATAGTTGGATTTTTGCGGTGCGTGGTGACGTCGATTATCTCATTTACGAGCTTTACTAGCTTTCTTCTGCGGTTAAAAAGGTGCAAGATCACAGCACAAACGATCAAAGCTCCTGCAAATTTATGCGCGCTCATCATCCACTCACTATAATCACCCATGGCGAAATTTAGCCCAGTAAATGCAAGCAGACAGATCCCACAAGCAAGAGCGCAAACAAGACAAAATTTATATATCACTTCTACTTTAAGCAATGCAAATTCCTTAGTTTTCTTGAAATTATACACCCCTGAGCAAAAAATGAAGGGTGCCAACTAGAAATTTAGCTGGCGCGTTAGAGTAAATTTAGCTAAAACTTATAGTTAAAGCTGAGATTAAATGTGCGTGGATCGCCATAAACCATCATGTTTTTGCCGATGCCCTCGTAGTATTTTTTATTAAAGAGGTTGTCGATATTTAGCTGCACGTCAAAGTTTTTACCAAATTTATATCCAAACATCAAATTTGCCAAAGTGTAGCCCTTTTGTGTGATCTCACCTGCGCCTTTGCCAGTGTAAATTTTGCTCTTATACATAGCTCCAGCCCCTACTCTAAAGTCCCTAAATTCATACTTTGCAAATAAATTTGCCGTGCTTCTTGATGAGTCGGTGGCGTATTTCTCACCATTAGCATCTTTTGCGTTAAAGTGCGTTGCACCAAAGCTTAGGCTTAAGTTTTTAGTGATCTCGCCGTTTAGATCTAGCTCAACACCCCTACTTGTCACGCCTTTGCCAGATTCATATATTTTGGCATTTGTCGCTGGATTTATCTTGCCAGTATCTATGCCAAGCTTGTCTTGCACGATCTTAAAGACGCCAAGACTTGCTTGAAGTGCCCCGTCAAGATACTCGCCTTTGATGCCCACCTCATAGTCCTTGCCTTGGATCGGATCAAGATACTTGTCGTTTGCGTCCTTTACGCTTTGAGGCTTAAATATGCTCGTGTAGCTAGCATATAGAGTGTGGTTTGCTCCGATGTCATAGGTGATGCCAAGATATGGCGTGATCTCATTTGTGAAATTTCTATTGTCTTTGCCGCCCTCTATCTCGTATTTGTAGTAGCTCACCCTAGCACCTAGCAAAAATTTAAGCTCATCGGTGATTGATAGTTTATTTGCCGCGTAAAATGCCTTTTGTATCGTTTTATCTTTGTTGTTTTGATCTTCGTAAGGGAATTTTGGATCATCAAGATGCAAGTTTTTAAAGTCTATCCTGCTTCTTGCCGTATAAGCAAGCCCAGCTGGTGTGGTCTTTTGTAGCCAGTAGCTACTTACCTTATCGCTACTTTTTTTATAGTTGTTATACATCGCGCCAAAGACAAACTCATGAGATAAATTTGCTAGCTCGTAAGGGATATTTGCGTATGCATCTACGTTGTGGATGTTCTCCTCTCTTTTGTTTGCATAAATGCTAAGATCATTCATATTGCCAGTACCGTCTAAATTTACCGCTCCGCCGTAGTAGAGTAGATTTGAGTCAGTGTTTGCCCGTCTAAATGAGTAGCTTAAATTTAAGCTTGCTTCATTTTCAAAGTAGTGCTTAAAATCAGCGTAAAAATCAAGCGTCTTTATATCCCACCTAGTCCAAGGCTGAGAGAAAATTTCATTTTTACTAAAATTTGTCCTAGAGCCATCTGTGTAAAAAGCTGGCATACCTCCCCACCTAATGCCACGGCGTCTTAGCTCTTGGTAAAACGCACCAAGACTAAGCCATGAGCTATCCACCTATGTCACTATCAACTACGCCGTAAATCGCGCTATTTTTGCGGTTGTAATAATCCATATAAGAGTGCGACTTCTCATTCATAAAAGAAAGCCTCGCTCTGACGCTTCCGCTCTCATTTACGGGCGTTTGCACATCGCCATTTACGCCGTATCTATCGTATGAGCCAGCACTTACACCAAAATTTCCTTTTAGCTCCTTTGAGTCTGCCCTTTTTCTTATGAAATTTAAGCTTGCAGCTGGGTTGCCAGCGCCTGCAAGTAGGCCATTTGCCCCTTTTACCACCTCGACTCTTTCATAAGGTAGCAAGCTCATATCATTTGCGCCAAGGCTAAAGCCGCCAAAGCTAGGCATCGAATCAAGCAAGTAATAATCTATCTTAAAGCCACGAGCCGTCGGATATACGCGCTCGTCCCATTTATTTAGCGTGATGCCCGGGATGTTTCTAAGAAGCACCTGATAGTCCTTGATGCCTTGATCTTTTAGCCTTGCTTCTGTTAGCACAGTTAGCGACTGGGGAGTTTGACGAGAGGTTAAATTTAGCCTAGTTGTGCTCTTTACAAGCTCTTTTGCAAAGTAGTTTGCATCATCTCTTCGCTCGCTCTCCACGACATCGATCGCTTCTAAAACCTTGTCATTTTCACTAGCGTAAATTTGAGGCAATGCCAAATTTAAAGCAACTAAGCTAAGTAAAATTTTTTTCATTTTTTTCTCCTTTTAAATTTTCTAAACCACAGATAAAGCCCTGAGATACTCAAAACTAGCGGCGAGATGCCCACTATAAACCAGATAAATTTTGTAGTTTGGTTGTAGTTTCCAAAGTGCGATCTTCTAAAGGCTGAGAGAATTTTCTCGCTTAAATTTGCATTTTTTATATCTAGGACGCTAACTAGCTTGCCGCTATCTTTGTCGTAGGTGATCACGCTTGAGTATTCGTTATGCAAAAAGCTTTGCCATATCACGTAGCCAAAGATGCGGATGTTTGCTCCTTGCATGAAAGGCAGCGAGATGAAGTGTGGCTCAAAGCCTTTGATCTCCTTTTTCGAGCTAGCCACCAGCTCATCAAGAGATAAGCTCTTGTTGTAAATTTTTGCGTCTATTACGAATTCATCTTTAAACTCTGGCGCGCGTGCCATCTGAAATTCCCACCAAGCGCCACTTATGCAAATGAGAAGCAAAACTGGCGTGCAAAAAATTCCTATTATCTTGTGGATGTCATTCATAAAAACATTTAGTCCATTTACGCGCAGCCTAAGCAGAGTTAGCCAAAATTTGCGGTAGATCACAAAGCCACTAATGCAGATAAAAAATGTAAAAATAGCTGTTAGAAAAAGGATAACATTGCCACTTTTTTCAAGAAGAAGCTGCTCATGGATATGCGCTAAAACTCCGAAAAATCCCTCATCGTGTGCCAGTGGCTCGCTCTTTATCTTGCCGCTAAAAGCGTCAAAATAGATAAATTTCCACTCTTTTTTGCTATCGTTATGCTCGATTAGCCAAATTTTGTCGCATTTTTTAGGGTTTGCATCGATATTTATGCCAACCATCTCGTAGCCGCTAAGCTCGTTTGCGATGATATCTCTTAGCTCATCAAAGCTGATCCTTTTGCTCAAATTTTCTTTGTTTAAATTTACATTTACGATATTTGGGATAAAAAGGCTGTTTAGCTCGTCTTTATAAACCAGGATCGCACCGCTAAAGCAAACTACAACAAGTGGGATAAAAAAGAGAAGCGACAAATATGCATGCACCTTGTAAAAAAGCTTTAAATTTAAAAATTTCACCCCTTTTGCCACCTTTTTAAAAGTTAGTCTTGATAACAGCTCGCAATTTTATAAGATTTTTGCTTTTATAATTTTTAAAACCATTATCAAAATATAATTTTAAAAAGAAAGTAGCGTTTGTAAAATTTGAGTTTGCAAAGGTAAAAAATTTGATTTAAAAAAAAGAGACAACTCCTCTTTGTGTAAGCGGAAAAGCCAGAAAAGGGGGAAGCAAAGTCTTAACCGCTACAAAAAGGAGGGTCCGTTTAGGACGATGAAATGTTATTATTTAAATATAAATTTTAATGAAATTTTTAGTTAATAAAAAAGAAATTCTACGTAATACTAAATTAAATCACTATATTTAGGCATTTGCTAGAAAAATTTCTCTTTTAGAAAGATAAAAATATATGCTTTGTATAAAAGTAAAATTAACATTTGAAATTTCATTTTTGTTACTACTAAACGTGGCTTATTCAAAAGTTATTTTATTTATTTTTTCAAAAGCTCTAACAAATTTTAAAATTTACAAGCGAGCATATCACGGCTATAAATTTAGTAGCATGTTAAGGCGGGTGAGTAAGATTTTAAAATTTGTCAGAATTTTCTAACCAAAACGCATGCAGTGCGCAAGCACAATTGCATGCCACTTCTAACGTTGTCGGGGTTAGGGGATTGTTAAGGGGGAAGGGAGCGACTTCGTAATTCAAGCCTCTTCCCCCTTAACAAAGAAGCAAAACTTTAAATTTATAAAAACTATTTTTGCAAATTTTAAAATTCCATTCACTCGCAAGAATTGACTACTAAAATTTGGCTTCGCTCACCGCTTAGCTCAAATTTTAGAGCCGAAATTACTCGTTCATGAAATTTTAAAATTTGAGAAATTGCTTCGTTATACATATAAATTTAAATTTCAGACAAATTTTAAAATTTGCAAAAAGCTTTATAAATTTTAATTCTTAGGCACAAGCTCTAGGACGTTGCAAGCTCGTTTGCTACCCATCTTACAAGCTTTATCAAGGGCATTTGCAGATAGATCAAAGCTCTGCTCTACGCCGTTTCCTTGCAGATATTTTGTAGCTAGCTCGTAGCAAGCTTCACTGCTACCATTTTCACAAAGCGACTTAAAGACTTCGTAAGATTTAACCAGATCTTTTTCAACGCCAAGACCTCGCCCTAGCATGTCAGCATATAAAAAGCAAGAGGTTTTGTCTTTGTTTTCGCACTCACTTGAAAGCTTTTTAGTAAAGCTTTCGCAAGCTTTTGCATCACTTTTGTTGATGCAGTTTTGCATATTTTCATCCCAGTTTGCACTTAGAGATAAAACGGCAAAGGCTAAAAATAAAATGGATTTTTTCATAAATTTCCTTGAGAGAGATAAACCCCCTTGGGGGAAAGGGGGTCATTACAAAAAGGAGGTTTCTTGTTGGACAAGTGGAATAATACAAGCCTCGTCTAAATTTAAAACCAACTCTTATTTAACAAAAAACAATCAAACAAGATCTCTCTTGCTAAAGCCCAAATAGCCGCAAACTAGTAAGATCACGCCGAGCACCAAAGGATAGATGATCGCATAAGCTACGAAGGTCGTTTTTGAAAATGTGCCTAATATAAAGTAAGATGCAGTACCTATGACTGCTAAATTTGGGTCAAAAAGGCTAAGTGCGGCTATCCTAAAAAGCTCAATCGGATTTAACATCGCGATAGAGTAGATGACGTACTCATCGACTGAGCTTCGCATAAGCAGCCCAATGAGCGCTAGGTCGATAAAAGCTAGCATGATAAGCCAGAGCAAAAACGCCACGCCTTGACCTGTTTCTTGGTTTTTGATAAGGCTTGAGATAAAAAAGCCAAGCGACAAAAAGACGATACTTAGGCTAAAAAGCAGGCCAAAGTAGAGCACCAGCACGCCCCAAGGTATCGACACGCCCTTTATAAAACCAACCACCACGCAAAGCAAAAGCGAGAACAAAAGCGGTACAAAAACGACAAATGTCCTCCCAAGTGCCTTGCCAAAGTAGTACTCTTTAAGGCTTAGCGGGAAGCTTAGCACGTATTCAAGCAGGTTTGTGTCCCTGTCTTGATTTATACTTCTAACGGTTGAGATGAGGATAAATATCGGCACGATGATGACGCAAATTTGTATAAACAAAAGTAGCGCCCTTGTTAGCCCAGAAAAGCCTAGCACGCGCGAGTCCGTCACTCCGCTAAATAAAAATCCTATCATCAAAGCAGAAAAAAGAAGCGCATAGATCGCAAACCACCTTGAGCGAAACGACTCTTTGACGTCTAGTTTTGCTATTAAAAAAAGGTTATTCACTCTTGCTCCTTAAATTTTCTTCTTTGATGATCTTGCCAAGGTCCATATAGACGCATCTATCAAGCAAATGAGCGATCTCATCTATGCGGTGCGAGATAAAAACTAGCGTCTTTTTTTGCGTGAAATTATCGAGCAAATTTTTAAAAGACTCCCTTGCTTTCACATCTAAATTTGCCGTTGGTTCGTCAAACATCAAAATTTCACTATCTTTGGCAAATGCGATGGCTATTAGCATCTTTTGCTTCATACCGCCAGAGAGTTTGTAAAAGGACTTGTTTAAATTTGCATGCAGATCAAGCTCTAAAAGCTTGCTAAATTTCTCTATCTCTTCAAATTTGACATTTGAGCTTTTGCAGACAAATTCGCAAAGCTCACGCAGGCTAAATTTAAGCGGTGGCGGGGTTTGTGGCACAAATGAGATAAATTTTAACGCCTCTTTTCTATCTTTTAGGGTATTTACACCCTTTATCGCGACACTTCCGCTATTTGGCACAAACTCGCCCAAGATGATACGCATGAGCGAGCTTTTGCCAGCTCCATTTTGCCCAAGTATCGCTATCTTTTCGCCAGCTTTTACATTTAGACTGACGCTATCAAGTATCTTTTGCGAGCCAAAAATTTTCGTTACTTCTTTTATATCTATCAAAAAATTTCCTTATATGAGTTTCTTAAAGCCGTTGTCAAATTTAAGCGCATCTTGGTGGCAAACGTCGATACACCTGCCACAAAGCGTGCAGTCAGCCCCAGCTATCCTAAAGAGCTTTTTACTATCGTCAGTTTTTGCCCCCTTTTTTGTCATAAAAAGCACGTGTGGCACTAGGCAAACATCGCTGCAAACTAAGCAGTGGTCGCACTTTTCTTTATCCCAGCTGACCTTTATCGCATTTGGCTTAGCTAGTAGCGAATAGGTCGCTCCAATAGGGCAGACATATCTGCACCAAGCCCTGCGTGAGAAGAAAATCTCAACCACAAGCATAGCCACAACTAGCCAGATAGCGTGAAAGTAGCCATAGATGATAAATCTTGAAAATATCCCAACGACGTTAAAAATTTCAAAGACAAGACTTGAGCTAGCAAAGCTAAGAGCCAAAAACAAAATGGTAAATATGTAGCGCCATTTTGTGTCAAAAACTCGCGGTTTTACTATCTTTTTGGCGCGCAAATTTTCATGTATTTTCTCAGCTATCTCACTTATAAGCGAATATGGGCAAACCCACGAGCAAAAGCCCCTGCCACCAAAAATGATGTAAAAGGCTAAGATGCTAAGCGAGCCGATTAGTAAATTTACATGAATTTCATGCGTTGCCAAAAAGACTTGCAAGCTCATAAATGCATCTGCCAGGTGAAAGCCAAGTATCCTTGAGGCGCTGATGTCGCCCTCTAAAATTTGCACATCGACCCTATAAGAGAGCACAAATAAAAGATGCACTAAAACGATGGTAAAAATACGCCAAAAACGTATGCTTGGGCGCTTTTTGCCATCTTTTGTAGTCGTTATTAGCGTGCTTAGAAAGCTTACATTTCTAACTGTCGCACGAACGTTATATTTATCCATTTTTACTTTTTAAATTTAGAAATTTCATCAGCAAGGCTGTTTAGATCGCTGTCGCTAACATTTGTTAGAAGCCCCTTCATAAGCGTGTTTTGCACCTTGCCAGCCTTATAATCAGCCAGTTTTTTTAGCAGATCCTCTTTGCTTAGATGAGTGATATCAGGCGCTACGACACCCTTACCATTTGCGCCGTGACATGGTGCGCAAGAGGTTAGGTATTGCCTGCTAACGCCCTCATTTTGCGTCTTAGCCACGCTTAGGCTTAGCTCTTTTACCTTTTTTAGCTCATCTTCGCTGGCAAATTCCTCGCTAGACTTTGACTGCTGCTTTGTGAAATTTTGCTCCACTTTTGGCTGAACGCTAGCTTCTGCTTTCTCCTTTTTAGGCGGAGTTTGGCTTAGCATAAACACCATGATGCCACATATCAGCACCGCTAAAATGATCGTTATGATTTTTCCGATTTTCATTGTTTGCTCCTAAACTGCGCATTAAAATCGCTTATCTCTTTGGCTAATTTTCTAATCTCGCTCTCATCCATCTTTTTAACAAGATCACGCATTAGCACATTTACCTTCTCTTTGTTTTTATAAGCGTTTATCATCTTATAAATTTCATCCTCGCTCTTTGTTAGAAGAGATGGTCCGATGATACCATTTGCATAGTCGTCGTGGCAGGCTGAGCACTTCGTGATGAAGTCCTTGCTAAGTCTGCCCTTTATAAGCCTTAAATTTATACTTTGAAGCGGGCTTTTTACCATGGCAAGCGCTCCGATCTGGCGGCTTATGTTGTTATCTTCAAGTCCAAATTTAACGCTTTTTTCGCCGTGCATGTCGTATTTTATAAATTCATTTTGCTTATTTGCGCTCTCGTTGTTTTCATTTTTTTCGACCTTTATGCTAGCACTCGTGGCTACTTTTGCACCTTGCTCGCTAGCAGCCTCTTGCGCTTTGTCCTCACTCTTTTCACAGCCGACAAATAGCAACGCAGCAGCTATTAAAGGTATTATTGCTCTCATTTTTTCTCCTTGTAAATTTCATCATAACTCATCTTTGGGGCGATATTTATGATCTTTGCTGGGCAGACCTCAGCGCAAACGCCACAACCCACGCAGCCATTTTTTATAAGTGGTAAATTTGTCTCGCTCATTGCTATCGCGCTATCGCCAACTGGACAAAGCGTGACGCAAAGATCGCAAATTTGACCGATCTTGCCTTTTATCTTATCTTTTAGCGCCTCTTCTCTGTCGTTATAGGCTTTGCGATCAAGCAGATGCTTAACGCCAGTTTCGCTTAAATTTTCTCTTTTCACGCTCAAACAGGCAGCCGTGTCACTTAAAACTGCAACGCCCATTTTGACGTCACCCACGACCTTTGTCGCGTGATCGAGCGCACCGCTTGGACAGGCTAGCACACATGGGAAAAGGTCGCACAAGTAACATCCTCGCTCTTTTGCGTCGATGTGAGCTGAGCCACTTGAGTAGCCATCTTCTATGTCAAGTAAGCTTATGCTGTGATAAGGGCAGACTTGCACGCACTGACCGCATTTTACGCAAAGATCATCAAAGTCATCAACAGCACCTGGCGGTCTAAGATAGAGCTTATCGCCACTACTTTTTGGCAAAAACTTGCCTATGGCGTATCCAGCCACCGCTGCAGCTGAGCCAATTATCATAAAATTTCTTCTATCCACGTTTCGCCTTTAAAGCGTTGAAATTTGAAACATCAAGCGGTTTTATCCTAGGCGAACTATCTTCAAGTAGCTTTATCGGCTCAGAAAATGGAGCGAGTTTAGCTAAGAAATTTAAGACACTAAAGACGCTTGAGCCATAGAAAAACTGCAAATTTGGATAGTACTGCCAAAGCTGATCGATGTATGAGAGGTGCAAAAAAGGTGTGTCACCGTAGCCATCTTTATCTCTATCAAAGCTCTCATACTCATCATAGTAGTTCTTGCTCCATCTATTTAGTAGCATCTTTTCGCCCGGGGTGTCGTTTACTACGATGTCCATGTTGCCGATAAAGTCGTTGTTTTCAAAGATGCTTGTGCCTTGTGTGGCGTGAAAATAGACGCCAACTACGTTGTGTAAAATTTTATTGCCTATAAAATTTATAGTTGATCCCGGCTGAAAGGGCGAGTTATCAAGCAAGATGCCACGCGCGTTATAGACAAGGGTGTTGTTTTCTATCGTAAAGTCAGATACGTCCTTTAGTCCGATGCCGATACCAAAGGCGCCGTCACTATCCATAACGAGGTTATTTTTTATATTTGAACTAGCTGAATACATAAAAAACATACCAACAGCGTTGCCGATAAATTCGTTGTTTTCGACTAAATTTTGATTAGCATACATAAAATGCAGCGAATATCTGCTACCAACTGCTTTGTTGCTTAGAAATTTATTGTGGCTTGCGTACCATGCGACCATGTCACGGCTGTCACGGATGTTGTTGCGCTCGATCAAATTTTCATGGCTATACCAAAGTCTCACCGCATCGCCTCTAAAGCCAAGGCTCGCACCCTTTTTTGAGGTGATGTTGTTTTCAGTGATCTTTGAGCTACTGCACTCTTTAAAATCGATCCCAAAAAGCACATCACTTATGTCATTTTTAGAAATTTCAACATTATTTGCCTTGTCACAGCCTATACCAGCGTCAAGCTCGCCAAGGTCGTTGCCACTGCCACTTATCTTTAAATTTTTAAGTGTCACGTTTGAAGCGATGATCTTTATAACGCTGCCCTTGCCATCCCCTTTTATGTGGGCGTTTTTACCCTCGCCGATGATCGTAAGAGGCTTATTTATCGTTATACCACCTTCATAAACAGCGTCGCCTAGCTTTATCACATCGCCAGGACTAGCGTTATTTATCGCATCTTGAAGGACGTTTGCAAAGCCAAAAAGTGGCAAAAAAACAAGGGCAAATTTAGAAAATTTACGCATTTAGCTCTTTTTTCTTTGAAAATACCGCAAGTATGCAAAGCACGCTCATCACCATCATCACCCAAAAGCCGATAGTTGGGTATGAGTGCGTAGTAAAGTGCGCCACGCTACCATCTCCTAAAACGGTTGGCATAAATGGCTTGATCTTAAAGGCGCCCCACTCTTGCATGTTGTGTCCATACCAATATAGCCAGCCCACAAATGCACTCATAAATAGCACTGGTGCGATGATGGTTGGCACCATTAAAAGCGAGTTAAATTTACCGTCATAGTATAAAAATGCAAGCATGCAAAGTGTGGCGATAAGTAGATAATAAGGTGCGATCGCTCGCTCTAAATTTCCGCCATGCTCCATAGGATACATGCCGATGTAGTGGTTTATCGTATTCATCTCGTGCACGTCGCCACTATATCCATCTACGTGAAAATAGACAGGTATGCCATCTGGAAAGGCTGCCTTTGGATAGTTTGGTGCTTCAAGAGATACGTACCAGATAGGAAAAGATGGCGTGCCGATCTCTGCTTTTTGCTCGATCATCTTATGAAGATCGCTTGCCACCTCTTTTGGCAAAAGGTGGTTTTTATACTGAAATGAGCTATAAAGATCGTAGATAGTGTAAGCATAAGAAGGTAGCTCGTCGCCATTAGCTATACGCTCTTTTGCTCCGTGCCAGCCAAGTACTGGCAGAGTAAAACAAACGCTCATAATGATAAGTGCAACAATGGTATAAATTTTATATTTACTCATAATCTCTCCTTTAAATTTTAAAATTTAGCCTAGCAAAAGTTAAATTTTAAAATTTAAAAGGGGCAAAAATGCCCCTTAAAACTACATGCCTGCGTTTTCGTCTATCCATTTTAGATACTCGATGATATTCTTGATCTCTTCGTCACTCATGTGCTGATTTGGCATTCTAAGTTTAAAGAAGTCAATCATCGCTTTAACGTAGTCGTCGTTATAGAATTTAGCAGGATCTTTTATAAAGTCTGCTACCCATTTTTCGCCGTTTTCATGTCTTAGCAAGACACCAGTTAGGTCTGGACCTGAGCTTACTTGACCGATAACGTGGCAGCCGTTACATCCGCCTTTTAGATAAGCCTCTTCACCTTTTGCAGCAGCTGGGCTCATCGGAGTTGCGATCTCTTTAGCTAGGTTGTTTTTAGCTCTTAGGCCAACGTCAGCAGTTTTTACCATGTATTGCCATACTTGATACTCCCAAAGGATAGCGCCATTTACGTCGCCTTTTTTGTAAGCTTCGTCAGCTTTAGCTTTTACCTCTTTGATGTGGCCGTATTGATCAAGTGCGTCATCAACCAAAGCTTTTACTTTTGGATATTTCTCATAATGTTTCTCTTTTAGGTATTTAACAACCTCTTGGATAACATCATCAGTTGCTTTGTTAGTTGCGATTACTTTGTCGTACTCAGCTTTTAGAGCCTCTGGGCTTAGAGTTTTTAGCTTGCTATTTTTTGCAGATTCATATTTTTTATTTGGATCTTTAACAAGTAAGTAACCCATCATCTCTAAGTGAAGTGCTGAACAAAACTCGGTGCAGTAGTATGGGAAGACGCCTTCCATATCAGCTACGAAATTTACTGAAGCGGTTTTGCCAGGCTCAAGTGAAGCGTGGATGTTGTAAAGGTCGATGCCAAAGCCGTGAGTCTCATCTTGAGCGCGCTCTAGGTTTGTTAGGTGAATTGTTACGTTATCGCCTTTATTTACCTCGATGTGCTCTGGGTTGATGTGGCTTCTGATCATTGTCGCATAGACAGTTACGTTTTTGCCGTTTCTCTCAACTCTTTCTTGACCAGCTAGAGTTGCGTATGGGCTAGCCTCGCCTGTTCTTGAGTTTGTACCCATGTTGTAAGTAAGCGCTGGAGTTAGTTTGCTAGCAGCGATTGAGACAACGTCGTGCGGTTCACCAAGTGGGATAGGCATATCATAGATTAGCTCCATTTTTGGACCATTGATGTCTATTAACTGGTGGTTTTGTGGGTGCAAAGGACCAACTGGGTTGAAGCGATCGATTGAAAGTTTATCAAGTGCGATTGCATATTTGCCAACTGGTTTTGCTGATTTGCCCTCCATTGTGTCAAGGTGACCAATGTTGTAATGAACATTTACTTTATCAAGCACTTTTAAATTTTTGTAGTCCCATTTTACGATTTGACTATCAACGTAAAGTGAAGTATAGACTACGCCATCTTGTGAGTCAAATGATGTGTGCAGTGGTCCAAGGCCAAGTTCTACTTGTCCGTGCATTGACTTTTCTCTATCTAAGATAGGTATGCCGTATGGGTCAGTGCCAGCGTACTCTTTTTTGTCGATTAGCTCTTTGATCTTTTTAAAGTCATAAACCGATGCGTGAGTATCAAGCTTTCCGCCAACGATGATGTATCTGCCATCTGGAGTTACGTCACAACCGTGTGGGCTCTTTGACTCTGGGATCAAAAATAGTGCTCCAGCTTTTACAGCAGCCTCTATCGTGACCACTCTGTGACCATTTACAACTTTGTAGTTTTTCTTATCCTGCGCAAGTTTTTCTAAAATTTGCCAGTTATAAACGTGTAAGAAGTCGGTGTCATTTCTACTAGCACCTGCCTCAAATGGAGGAAGACCTTTTTCGATACCACCTGTATACATCTCGCTGTTTATTGAGTTTGTAAAGCCCCAGCCGTAGCTCTCACCCTTACCAGCGTCGCTTAAGTCTTGCCAGTATGGAGGAAGCTCAAGAGAGAAAGATGCTTTCTCGTCGATCTTGCCTTTTGGATAGTCAAATTTCCAAAATGTCACAGCGCCTCTATAAACGGCTTCGTAGTCGTCCATTGAGTGATAGTTATCATCAAGTGGAGCTGCATACTGGCTAGCTTCGATGACGTACTCGCTGTTTGGAGTGATGAAGCTACCGCCGTGCTCACTCTTCATGATAGGGTTTACGACCATTTGAGTTGTCTCAAAGTCTTTTAAATTTATAACAGCGATCCTTGGGTTTGCCTTGTCGTTGATAAATAGATAATCACCAACATACTCACCATTTTTCTCAGTGAAATTTGGGTGGTGCGTATCGCCCCAAGTTATCTCTTTGCCCCTGATGTTGCCTTGTTTTAAAACGGCTTTTGACTCATCGTCATAGCCATATCCTTGCCAAGGCTCTGGGGTGAAAACGCCGATGTATTTGTAAATTCTCATCGACGGAACGCCATAAACTAGCACTTGACCACTCTGCCCGCCAGATGAAAAGACGATGAAATCATCTTTTTTACCGCTTGGCTGGTAAGTCTTAGCAGCTGCAAGGACATCTTTTTCGCTTAGCCCGCGCTCTTTCATGACTTTTTCAAGGTCACTACTAGCAGCACAAGCAGCAGTTAAAGATAGCCCAAGCAGTGCAGCACTTGCGACACAAAATAACTTTTGCATTTACTCTCCTTTTTAAAATGAATTTATCTCTAAACTCTTTGTCTTATTGCCTAGATCCACGCCAACAAGCACATTTTTATCTATAAAAATTTCTTTTATCTCGCCACTAAAAAGCTCTTTTTTGCCCTTTAGCTTAAAGCTTTTGTCAAATTTATAGATCACTCCGTCCTCGCTAGCTACTAAAATCTCATCTCCCGCACACGCAAGAGCTGAAATTTTAGATCTTAAAACTTGCTTTTTAGCTCCACTTTTAAGATCTAAAATTTCTCCGTTTCTAAAGCCTATGAAAATTTCATCATCACTAAATTTACAAGCGCTCACTGGCGCAAAACCAACGTTTTTTTGCTCTTTTACGTTAAGCTTGCTATCAAGCAAAAACGCCTTGCCATTAAAGCTAGTAAAAAATGCTCCCTCACCAAGCGGTAAAAAGCTAGAAATTTTATAAACATTGTTAAAATTCTTTGATATAAATTTTTTAGAACTCTTGTCAAAAATGGCGATCGTTACGACATTTGCCATATCGCAAGCGACGTAAATTTTATCTTTATCTAGCAAGATATTTGAAACCTTACAGCCAACATTTGGCAGAGCAAATAAAAATTCCTTCTCGCTAGCTACCTTTACAACCTCGTTGTTTAAATTTGCAACGTAAAAAGAGCTCTCATCAAAAGCACATCTTTGATCTTTGTAAATTTTCTCCTTTAGCCCTAGGCTTTTTGTCTCGCCATCTTTTACAAAGATGATGTTTTGACTATTTTCATCGACAAAACAACCTCTTTCTTCGGCAAAAAGCGCCATCAAAGATAAGCTAAGACATAGCAGAAATTTCATTATCTAGGTTGCTTTCATCGTAAATTTAAAATTAATAAAAATATACATATTCATATCTTAAAAGCAAATTAGAAGTTAATTTGTTTTCTTAAGCTTTTAAAGAAAAATATCAATAATTTTTTTTAAATTTTGCTATTTACAATAAATAGACTTTGGAATTTAATGGATAGAAATATATTTTTAATAAAATTTATTATCTATAAAAATTCGTATTTTAGGTATTTTTTGCATTAAAATTTAAATTATAAATATTTATTTAAAAAAATTATTTAAATTATATAATTATATTAAGAAATGAAAAATCGCTCTTGCGTTTTGAACAAAGCTTAAATTTTAGATTTTTGATATTTTTTGCTTAAATTTGCTGATAACTTAAATTTGTTTAAATAGGCTATAATCCACCAAAAAAAGGAGAGATAATGCTAACACATTTAGATGAAAAAGACCGTCCAAAAATGGTCGATGTAAGCCCAAAAGATCCCACCAAAAGAGTAGCAACAGCTAGCGGGATCATCAAAATGAGCAAAGAGGCCTTTACGGCGATCAAAGAAAACACCGGCAAAAAAGGCCCAGTCATACAAACAGCCGTTGTCGCTGCGATAATGGGCGCTAAAAAGACAAGCGAGCTAATACCTATGTGCCATCCACTGGCCATTTTGGGCGTGGATTGTGACATCGAGGAGCTGCCTGAGATTTGCGCTTTTAAGCTTTTTGTAAGCGTAAAGATAGAGGGCAAAACAGGCGTCGAGATGGAGGCGCTAACAGGCGTAAGCGTGGGACTTCTTACTATTTATGATATGGTAAAAGCCATAGATAAAGGTATGGAGATCGGAAGCATCGTACTAGAGAGCAAAACAGGAGGCAAAAGTGGCGAATATATGCGATCTAAATAACAAAAAGGCAAAAATCGACTACCCAACACACTGGGAGTATAAAGTGATATTTGACGCTGGCGTAAATGCCGAAGAGAAGGTAAAAGAGATAGTAAAAGATAGAGAATTTAAGCTAGTTTTTTCAAAATTTAGCAAAGATAAAAAATACGCTAGCTACGATCTAGCTGTGCTAGTTTTAAGCGAAGAAGAGAGGCTAGAGATTTTTTCAGCGCTAAAACACGAAACAAAATACGTTTTATAAGGCAAAAATATGGATAAACTTGAGAAAAATTTACGTGATTATAAAGATAGCGAGGGGCTACTAACTAGCATAAAGGCTCTTTGCAACGACTTTTTTAAGGACGTCTCAGACAAAGACGAAAACACACTGCCTGATCTTTTGAAGCAAAAGATGAACGAGCTTTACGACAAGATGGATAAAGAGAGCCTCATAAGTGCCAAAAATCTAAAAAGCGCTATGGAGGGGATAAATCAAGCTCTAGTTAGCGGCGAAGAGAAGGAGCTTTATGAGCTATTTGATAAAAGAGATGAGATAAATAGAGCCATCGAGGCAAAGCGTGAAGAGATAAAAAATAGGCTAAAAATTTCATTTGAAGCGGCTGAAGAGGTCGTAAAAGATAGAAATTTTGGCGAAAAAGAGGAAATTTTAGAGCTTTTAAACAACGCCATTATCAGAGAAACAAGGATGCTTGGCATCTTAAAAGAGAGCGCTCAAATCGCCTTTTTAACAACACTTGAAGGCGCAAAAGATGTCGAAGAGACCGCTGGCGCGATAGCTAAAAATATGACCTACGCTGCGATAAGAGGCGGGGAGTTTAGCAAAGAGCGAATGTTTGAAATTTCAAAAAATATCATCAGTGCAGCGGGGAATTTAGCAAATGAGGGGCATATATTTGCAAAAGAGCTCATAAAAGGTGCGATAAATGGCACAAGAGATGGCATCTTAAGAGCTATTGAGAAGCTAAAAGATGAGGCGAAATTTGCTCCAGACGAGCTAAGGCTAAACTCACAGCTTTTAAATTTAAAAAACGTGGATGAAGAGTTTATAGCGCTTCTTAAAGAGCTTGAAAATGAATTTGACGGCGTGGCTAAAAGCGAGATCGAAAGCGTGATAAATAGCGAGCTTGACACAAATCTAGCAAAATTTAAACGCATAAGCGATCAAGCGATGGAGCAGATCAGCTCAAGGCTTGAAGAGCTAAAGTCAAACGGCGTTGCAAAGTTTGTGAGCGAGGCGAACAATAAATTTGAAGCCCTAAAGCAAGAGCTAAACGACAAGAGCAAAAAGCTAAAGCTAAATTTTGACGCAAACGATAAGCTTGAAGGCCTCAAGCAAGATATCGCAGAGTTTGAGAAAAAGGCGAACGACAAGCTTGAAGACATCAAACAAATGGATATAAAATCAGAAGCTAAGAAATTTGGCGACAGAGCATATCAAGCCGCAAAAGACTTCATAAACGTCATAAAAAAAGATAAAAAAGAGGAGTAAATTTGCCAAGCTTTTTGGCAAATTTATCATTTTGGCTAGGTCTTAGCCTAGCCCTCTTATAACTTAAATTTATAAAAATAGATAGAGTAAAAACGCACCCAAGATCAAGCGGTAGATGACAAAAGGTAGCATCCTGATCCTTGAGATGATCCCCATAAATAGCTTCACGCAGATATAAGCACTAACTGCACTTATGATGACGCCAAGGGCGATATCGCTCCATGGCAAGGCGTTTGGATCTTTTATAAGCTTGATGCTCTCAAGTCCGCCAGCTAGGATGATGACAGGTATCGAAAGTAAAAATGAGAAATTTGCACTGCCTTTGTGGCTAAATCCTAAAAAAAGTGCCGCTGTCATCGTTATGCCTGATCTTGAGACGCCAGGGATGAGCGCCACAGCCTGCGCTAAGCCTATGATGAGAGCAAATTTTATGGTCATTTCGTATTCGCTTTTGTTTGTTGAGCGAAGATCAGCAAAGTAAAGTGCGATGCCAAAGATGATCGTTGTAACTGCGATCACAACGCCGCTTCTTGCGTACTCTTCGATCACGTTGTTAAACAAAAGCCCAAAGATGCCAACTGGGATAGTGGCAAATCCCACGCACCAGACAAGCAAGCTATCGCCCACCATCTTTCTTTGCGCGATCGAGGCAAAAAAGTCGCGAAGTAGCTTAAAAATCGTATCTTTAAAATAAAAAAGTATCGCGCTTAGCGTACCAACATGCACTGCCACGTCAAAAGCAAGCCCTTGATCTGGCCAGCCAAGTAGCTTTGGCACCAAGATGAGATGAGCCGAGCTTGATATCGGCAAAAACTCGCTTATGCCTTGCACCAAGGCCAAAACGATAACGTGAGAAATTTCCATAAAATGCCTTTTTGATTTTAGATTGCAGCTGGGGATTTTACTCCCCAAAGTTAAATTTTATATAAGTTCGCTAGCAAAATTTGCAAGCTTTTGCGGAGTAAATCCGAAGTGGTCAAATAGCTCGTTCGCCTTGCCGCTGGCGCCAAAGCTGTTCATGCCATAAACCGCGTCGGCAAATTTATACCATTCATAGCCAGTTGCAGCCTCAACTGCGATAATGGTTGTATTTTTATCTAAAATTCTAGCCACATACTCAGCTGGCTGCTCGCAAAGCAGATCAAAACAAGGCGCTGATACGATGTTTGCACCGATGCCCTGCTCAGCTAGAAGTGCAGCTGCTTTTACGCAGAGTGAGACCTCACTGCCGCTTGCTATAAATGTTATCTTTGCTTCTTTTGCCGAGCTTAAAAGATATGCGCCGTTGCTAACCTCACCAAATTCGCCTTTTGCAAGTGGGTCAAGCCCTTGGCGGCTAAGCACAAATGCGCTTGGAGCGTTTAAATTTAGAGCCACTTGCCAGCTAGCTGCGTTTTCGTTGCCATCAGCTGGGCGGAAAGTGTAGAAATTTGGCATCGCTCTAAATGTGCTAAGCTGTTCTATTGGCTGATGTGTCGGACCATCTTCGCCAACGCCGATGCTATCGTGCGTGAAGACAAAAAAGTGCTTGATGCCCATTAGCGCTGCTATCCTCGCACTTGGCTTTAGATAGTCGCTGAAGATGAAAAATGTCGCTGAAAATGGCAAGAAAAGACCGTATCTGGCGATGCCATTGTTGATAGCTGCCATGGCGTGTTCTCTGATGCCGTAGTGGATGTTTTTGCCATTTGGAAAGTCGCCCATGCCCTTTAGCTCGGTCTTGTTTGACGGAGCAAGATCTGCACTACCGCCGATAAAGCCAGGGAGTTTTTTAGCTATCTCATTTAAAATAACATGGTTTGTATCTCTTGTAGCTAGCTTTTTGTCGCTAAAGTCTGGAAATTCGATCTTGCTAAAGTCTGGATTAAGAAGTGAGTTTAATAAATTTTTGCCTTCTATGCTTAACGCCTCAACCTTTTTGCTCCACATCGCCTCTTCAAGATCGCCCTTTTCAACTGCGCCTCTAAATCTTAAAAGCACGTCCTCGTCGATAGCAAATTTCTTCTCAGGGTCAAAGCCAGCTGCCGCCTTTGCCTTTTTGATGATCTCTTCGCCAAGCGGTGCGCCGTGGCTGTGGTGGCTGCCCTCAAGCTCCATTGCGCCACGTGCTATGTGTGTATTTGCGATGATGAGATATGGCGACTCTTTCTCGCTTGCTTGCTCAAGAGCAAATTCGATCTGGTTGTAGTCATGTCCGTCGATGCGTGCGACCTCCCAGCCCTGCGCCTCAAATCTTGCCTTGACGTCCTCGCTAAATGCGATCGCTGTGTCGCCCTCGATCGTGATATTGTTTGAGTCGTAGATTAGCACAAGGTTGTCTAGTCTTAAATTTCCAGCGATCGAACATGCCTCGTAGCTTATGCCCTCTTCAAGATCGCCATCGCCGCAAAGGCAGTAAATTTTGTGATCGATTATTTTATTGTCTGGCTCATTTAGCACGTTTGCAGCGTATTTTTCTGCCATGGCTAGACCAACTGCATTTGCTACGCCTTGACCAAGTGGGCCAGTAGCCATCTCAACACCTGGAGTGTGAATTTCTGGGTGTCCTGGGGTGTTTGAGCCAAGTTGGCGAAATTTCTTAAGCTCATCTAGGCTTAGATCGTAGCCACTTAGGTGCAAAAAGCTATAAACCAAGCTTGATGCGTGACCACCGCTAAAAACGAGCCTATCTCTGTTTAGCCATTTTGGATTTTTAGGGTTGTGTTTTAAAAAGTTGCTTAAAACCACCATGATATCGGCTAGGCCCATAGGAGCACCTGGGTGTCCGCTGTTAGCGTTTTGCACCATATCAGCGCACAAAAATCTTATAGTATCGGCTTGTTTTTTTAGCATATGATCTCCTTTTATTGCGTCAGATTATACAAAAAAGTGATTAAAACTTGCCTTGCATTTTTGCCCAAAATGTCTAAAAAGTGATATAAATTTACGAAATTTACGCACTTATCTTAGGTGCTTGTCTGTAAGCTCTAAGATCATCTTTGCGATATTTGTATCTACCTGTTTTAGCGCCTCTTCTATCTCGCAAATAAGCTCATCTTTTTTCTTTTTTGCGCCAGATAGACCAAGTAAATTTGTAAATGAGTTTTTAGCTAAGTCGTTATGCACGGGCTTTCCAGCGGCCGCTTCGTCGCTTGTAAGATCGATGATATCATCTTGTATCTGAAAAGCAAGCCCAAGCTTTAAGCCGATATCATAAATTTTCTCGCACTCTGTTTCGTCTAAATTTACTATCACAGCGCCCATTTTTAGGCTTGCAGCGATGAGCTTTGCGGTTTTGTGGATGTGCAAAAAGACTAGCTCATCAAGGCTTAGCATCTTGCCAGAGAGGCCAAATTTAGCCTTTGCTCTTTTGATATCCTCTTTGTTTGTATTTTCAAAGAAACAATCCAGCGCCTGACCCAGAACCATGCCGCTAACGCCAGCATTCTCGCTTAAAATTTCCACGCATTTTATACGAGTGTCAGCTGGCAACTCAGCACGTGAAATTTCATAAAAAGCATGCGTATTTAGCGCATCTCCTGCAAGTATAGCAGTCGTTTCGTCGTATGTGACGTGAAGCGTTGGAGTGCCGCGCCTTAGGCTTGCGTTATCCATCGAAGGCAGATCATCGTGGATGAGCGAGTATGTATGCATCATCTCAAGCCCCAAAGCCACTCTCATAGCCTTTTGCGTGAGGCTTTTATCGACATTTTCAACCACACCAAGAAGCAAAAGCGCCCTAAAGTGCTTGCCTCCAGCCTTTAGCATCACCCCAAGCGCCTCCTCGTAGTAAGGATGAAAACTAGGCGACTTTGGCAAATTTGCATTTAGAAATTTTACGAAGTCCTCAAGTAGGCTCATTTTGGCACTCTTGCAAAAAACTGAAAGTCGTTTCTAGTAAATAAAAGCACGAAATTTTGCAGGTCGCTTATCTTTTCTAAAAGCTCCTCGCGGTTACTCACGCTCTCTTTGTTGTAGCCTAAAATTTTATCGCCGATCTTGATGCCAAAGATGTCGGCATTTGACTTTGGCTCGACCTTAGTAACGACTAAATTTTTATCAACCGTGATACCATAATCCACCAAAACTTTATCATCTAGCAAGCTCTCAGGCGACTTTGGCATGACATTTAAATTTGGCAGATCAAGGCTTGAAGGGGCGTCGATGTCGAGGCTTTGGTTAAATTTCACATCCCCGCTTACTGGCACTTGAAAGAGTAGCTCTTGCCTATCACGCTTCACGATGATGTCCAGTTTTGCGCCTTTTGGAGCAAAAAGCACCATCTCATTTAGCTCTCTTAGGCTCTTTGGTTTGATGCCATTTACACTAACAAGCTCATCATCTACCATCATCATCTTGCCGCGGCCCAGTGGATCAACAAGACCCACAAAAAATTTATCCTCTTTTTGCAAGAATTTCACGCCGATATCGCCGTAATATACGTCATCGTAAGATACAAAGTGCTTCAGATAGCGGTTTGGTATAAATTTATCAGCTCCAACAGCTATGCCTATCATCTTGCAACAAGGCGTGTTTATCTCGCCAGTCGCGTTATACTCGAAGCTTAGCGTATCAAAGTCGCCTAAATTTTGCCCCAAAGACTTGATGTGACCCATGACGGTGTTATTAGAGTCGTTTAAGATGCCAACCCAAGTGCTCTTTTTTATGCGCTCTTCATTAGTCTCATCAGCCATCACTACAGGGCTTAGCTCCTTGCTAGAGCGGACCAAAAAGAGCTGCAAATATGGGTCAAATTTGACATATTCACCAAGCGGTGCTCCATCACTTTTTGGCACTGCAATCAAATTTTTAGTGATAGCCACGCCAAAGTGTTTATTTACCGAGACGATTGAGTTTTTGTTCTTTTCAAAGCAGGCGTTAAAGTCCTCTTGAGTAGGCCTAGGATCGGCGTTTAGGCAAAGCGCTGATAGCAAAAAAGCAAGGGCAAATTTATATTTTAGTCTCATTTTATCCCCATCGAAGCAAGGCCGCCAAGCATCCTTGAAGCGGTGTTTTTCTTATCGGCCTCAACTGATTTTAGCACGTCATTTACGGCGCTTATTAGCAAAATTTGCATGCTCTCTTTATCTTCAAGCAAGCTATCATCTATGCTGATATCAAGTATCTCGCCACTGCCGTTTGCTCTAACACTTACTAGTCCGCCGCCGCTTTTTGCGCCAAATTCTTTATTTTTGCTCTCTTCTTCCATCTGCTTGGCCTGCTTTTGCACATCCTCAAGCATCTGCCCCATCTTTGAAAAATCAAATCCCTCAAACATCGCCTACTCCTTTATGATCTCGTTTTTGTTATTTACATGCACGATGGTTGGCTTAAATTTCTTAGCTTTTTTAAATTTCATACTAGCATAAGCCACAATGATGACCACGTCGCCCACGCAGACCTTTCTAGCAGCTGCGCCGTTTAGGCAAATTTCGCCTTTTTTGCCCTTTATCACGTATGTGGCAAATCTCTCGCCGTTATTTACGTCTAAAATTTCAACCTTTTGATTTTCTATCAAATTTGCAGCTTTTATAAGCTCCTCGCCTATGCTGATCGAGCCAACATAGTTTAAATTTGCGTCTGTTACGACGGCTCTGTGGATCTTGCTAGCTAAAATTTCTATATTCATTTTTACCTCTTTAAAAGCTCTTTTACTACTTCTTTGTCGCTAAATGGGTGCTTGACGCCTTTTATCTCCTGATATGGCTCGTCGCCTTTGCCAAGTATGACAAGCGCCCAGCCGGGCTCTAGCTTGCTAATGGCTAGAGCGATCGCCTCTTTGCGGTTGGCGTTTCGTATCAAATTTTCATTTTGGCTCATGCCAGCGCAAATTTCGTCTATTATGCTCTCTGGCTCTTCGCTTCTTGGATTGTCACTCGTGACGATGCAAATTCTTGCGTATTTTTGGGCTATCGCTCCCATTTTAGGACGCTTTGTCCTATCTCTGTCACCGCCTGCGCCAAAGACTGCGATCAAATTTAGATGTCTAAGCGAGTTTAGCACCTTTTCTATGCCATCTGGCGTATGGGCAAAGTCCACGATGACTAACGGATCGGTGCTAACGACCTCCATCCTGCCGCTCACGCCTTTAAATTTACTTATCGCCTTTGAAAGTGCGGCTGCGTCTGGGCGCTCTAGCAAGCAAACGGCACCAAGAGCGGCGATTAGGTTGTAGAGATTAAACTCACCTTGTAGGCTTGAGTCTATCTCCACATCGCCATTTGGCGTCTTGATAACTGCGTCTATGCCGTCTTTTAGCCCATAAACTATCGGCGCAAAGCTGGCTGGCTTTTTAATCGCGTATGTGTAGGCGTTTTTTGGGTTAAATTTAACTCCGCCATCGTCAATGTTTATGAGCTTTACGCTCTCATCGTCAAAAAAGCTTGATTTTACTCTCGCGTACTCCTCCATGCTCTTGTGGTAGTCGAGATGGTCTTGAGTTAAATTTGTAAAAATTTTAAGGGCAAATTTCAAGCTCTCTATGCGCTTTTGAGCGATCGCGTGCGAGCTAACCTCCATCACGAAGTACTCACAGCCCTTCTCGCTAGCTGCTTTTAGGTATGAGAGCGTCTTTAAAATGGCACTTGTCGTAAGCGCCTTGTCATCTATCTGCTCGCCCTCTATAAAAGCTCCTCTGGTGCCACTTAGCCCGCATTTTTTACCTAAATTTCGCATGGTTTCGTAGATAGCCGCAGCCGTTGTGGTCTTGCCATTTGTCCCTGTGATGCCAACTATCTTTAAGCTTTCATCTATTTTTAAAAGCTTTTTGCACTCTTCAAGGGTGATTATCTTTGCGCCATTTTTTACTGCGTCCTCTGCAAATTTCGCATTTGCAGTGGTTTGCACAAAGTATGCACCCTGCTCGCACTCGTTTGAGTCATCTGTTATGAAGCTATTTTCTACTAATATTTTCATCGTTTTGTCTTTTTTGTATCTCTTTAAAAAGCTGATCTATACGCTCGTCGCCGCCAAACATCACCGCCGCACTCTCAAGGTAGTTCATGCTCATATCGATGAAGTCATTTTTTATCAAATTTCCTAAAAACTCCAAAAAATCATCTTTGTTTGAGATCATCACTTTAGTTGAGAACATGATGTTTTCAAAGACCTTTTTAAAGCTGCCGTCCTTATAAACAGCCCTTTTAAAGTCCTCGTAGCTGATCGCGTCTTGCTCTTCAAAGTACTCGCTCTCCTCGTCTCTGGACTCTAAAATTTTTAAAATTTCCTCCACGCCCTCGTCGTCCTCGCCGGCTCTTACCTTCGCCATGTAGTAGTCAAACAAGAGTTTTGCCTCCTCGGCATTTTCCTCGCCAAGAGAGCAAATTTGTATCAAAAATAGCAGATCCTTCTCGCGTGTCTTTTCGTAGGCTAGCGAAAAGTAAAAGATCGCATCTTTAAATTTAGAGCGTTTAAAGTGCTTTATGCCTACTTTTTTATAATCTATCAATGTTAAATTCCTCGCCTATTGGGACGTTTATGACCTCAAGCTCTGGGTGAATGTCTATGCGAAGCTGCCTTTCGATGCCGTATTTTAGCGTGG
>JAHAKU010000026.1:0-3566 GCA_018371535.1 Campylobacter concisus | reverse complement strand
GAGCGCACTAAGTGCCAAAAGAGTAAATGATAACCACGCTCTCATGCAAGACCTAGTGCATCACTGCTTAAGTGACAAAGGCTGCGCGCTATCAGTGGCTAAAAAGTCAAATTTACTTACATTTGAGGGGATAAAATACGTTGATGCAAACGGCAACGAAGTAGCCCCAAAAGATGTGCAGATCACGCAAAATCCAAGGCTAAGGTTTTTCATGAAAAGCGCTGCATCACAAAGAGATAACATGCACGTCGCCATATACTCCATAAACGTAACCGAATACAAAGAGCCAAACGGGGCTGACGAGATCGTGCTAAAAGAGAGTGACGCAAGAGACGTTAGCGACAAGGCACTTTTAAAGCTATTTAATGAAAATTTCAAAACAACAGGCCAAAGAAAATATGAATTTAAAGAGTACTCTTTAAAATACGGCGCCGATGTTTTTAGGCTAAATTTTATAAAGCCAGAGTATAAGAGCAAACACGGCGTAAACGGCTACTACGAAAGACTGAGCGAGTACGAAAACGACGTTAGAAATTTGATCTTTCTAACGCCAAATCAAACAAAAGATATCACTATAAAAATAGCCAAAGGGCTAGACGCTAAGATAGAAAAAGACGCCGAGATAACCGACATCGTAGTGCTTCAAGGGCTATAAATTTACCATTAGCAAGGCATCTTTAAAACTTCTACCACTTCACCTTTTGCGATAAATTCTGTCTCTTTTGGGATGATAAGCAGTGCAGCTTCGTTTGTTAGGTTATTTACGATCGCTGAGCTGCCTAGCTTTTTGCCGTTTAAATTTACGAAAATTTTGCCATCTCTGTTTTCTAAATTTACCGCTGTAAATTCCAAAAATGGCGAGCGTTTTTTGTAGTCTTCGTCCATTATCGCCGTGATCTTTGGCTCTTCTTGGCTAAACCAAGTGTTTATAAGCACTCTTACATAAAGCACGCACATAACCATCGCCGAGTAAGGGAATCCAGGCAGCGCAAAGATGTATTTGTCGCCTGATTTTGCCACTCTGATGTGGCGGCCTGGTTTTATCGCAGCGCCCTCGATGATGAGCTTAAAGTTTTCATTTAAAGCGCCCTTTACAAAGTCATAGTCTCCCATGCTAATGCCGCCAGTCGTCACCAAGATATCGGCTGATTTTAGCGCATTTATGATCGCTTTTTCGACAAGCTCGGCCTTGTCTCTTACGATCTCACAAAGGATCGGCTCCGCACCCATTTTGCGTATCTGCATAGCGATGCCTACGTGATTTGAGCTGTGAATTTGCGCTGGACTATCAAGAGGCTCGCCAAGGTCTTTTATCTCGCTGCCAGTTGCTAGTATCGCCACCCTTGGGCGGATAAAGACGCTTACGTGAAAGACGCCAAGCTCCGCAAGAAGCGCGATCTCAGAGTATGTTAGACGTGTGCCTTTTTTTATTAAAATTTCGCCTTTTTTGTAGCTCTCGCCGACTGCACGCACGGCAAAGCCCTTTGGCACGCTCTTTTTGATGATTATTTTCGAGCCGCTTACCTCGACATTTTCGACTGGCACAAGAGTGTCGGTACCTTCGCTCATTAGCGAGCCGGTGAAGGTTTTGACGCATTTGCTGCCCTCTACATGTAGCCCTTTGTCACTACCTGCTGGAAGGTCTGTGATGAGCTCAAGCTCGTTTAGGCCATCTTTAAAGGCAAAAGCGTAGCCGTCCATCGCCGAAACTGGCTTTGCTGGGTAGTTCTCAGTAGCTTTCACATCGTAGGCGATATTTCTATCAAGCGCATCTGTGATAGCTACTTTTTCGACCTTCTCCCACGCATTTATCGTATCTTTTAGAATTTTCAGGCTATCTGCATAGCTCATAAAATCTTTCATCATTTGTCCTTTTTATGAAATTTTTGCATATTTTAGCCACTTCTGTTTTACAAAAAATTAATCTTTGTTTTATTTAATGATTATTAAAATATCGTTTAAGAAACCAGTCTGGTTTTACTCTTACACAGGAATTTACATGAACAAAACACTACTTTACATCATCGCAGGTGCGAGCCTTGGCATACTTGGTCCGGTGCTCGTTCATTTTGGCAACCCAGCAAACATGGGCGTTTGTGCGGCTTGCTTTTTACGAGATAGCATGGGTGCGCTTGGCTTTCACCAGGCCAAAGTCGTGCAGTATCTAAGGCCTGAAATTTTAGGGCTTATCATCGGAGGCTTTCTAGCTAGCATGCTTTGGAGTAGAAATTTCACTCCAATATCTGGCAGTGCGGCATTTTCTAGGTTTTTCTTAGGCGTGTTTGCGATGATAGGCTGCCTCATATTTTTAGGCTGCCCTTGGAGAGCGTTTTTACGTCTTGGAGGCGGAGATATGACTGCCATAGCTGGCGTTGTTGGCTTGTTTGCTGGCGTCTTTGTGGGACGAGCTTTTAAGAAAAATGGCTACGTTTTGCCTGAAAATGAAACCACTGCAAAAGCTATCGCGTTTTTGCCACTAATTATTGCCATTTTACTTTTACTGGCACTTATCTTTGGTCTAAAACTTGGCGAAAATGGCGCATTATTTAGCTCAGAAAAAGGTCCAGGCTCACAGCATGCAAATTTATTTATCTCACTTATTTGTGCCATTATCATCGGTGCATTTATGCAAAGAAGTAAATTTTGCTCAGTGGGAGCTATCAGTAAAATTTTCGAGCGTGACTTTTCGATGTTTTATGGCGTTGCCTCTATCATCGTCTGCGCAAGCATCACAAATTTAGTGCTAAATCAATACAAATTTGGCTTTGAAGGACAACCTATCGCTCACAATGATATGCTTTGGAGTTTCCTTGGCATGACGCTCGCTGGCCTTTGCTTTAGCCTAAGCTACGGCTGCCCTGGCAAACATCTAGTGCAAATGGGAGCTGGAAATTTAAGCTCAGCCGTATTTGTTTTAGGCATGGGAGCTGGAGCTGCGATAAGTCATAACTTTATCTTAGCAAGCTCAGGAGCTGGCATCACACCTTTTGCCCCGTATGCCGTGGCTATAGGTTTCATATACGCTATTTACGTTGGATTTTTCACTAAAAAAGCTTAATAAATTTGGCTGCTTTTGCAGTCAAATTTGCTTTTTTATCTATAAAATTTGAGTGAGATAAATTTTAGCTAAAAATAAGTTCTTAGGTTGTATAATCCAAAACTTATTTTAAGTTGTCACGGTAGCTCAGCTGGTTAGAGCGCTGGTCTCATAAGCCGGAGGTCGGGAGTTCAAGTCTCCCCCGTGACACCATAGATGTCCTACTTATCGATACTTTAACTGCCCTTTTTGCAGTTTCCCTTTCTTTAAAATTTCCTAAAAGTATGGTACAGTTTTTATAAAAAGCGGTACATTTTTTCAGGATTGTTTTATTTTACAATATGCTTTCTATAAATTTGCTTTTATTTTTACTGATAGATAAAATTTTTATCTCAAAGTGAACAAACTTAAAATTTATCTCACTCTTAAATTTTCGGCACAACTTTTGCTTACTCTTTGAAGCTAAATTCAAGGAGTAAGCTATGAAAGTCTCTTATAACTCCATCTTAACAAAACAGCACTACCAAAA
>JAHAKU010000005.1:0-146180 GCA_018371535.1 Campylobacter concisus | reverse complement strand
GCCAACCAAGCCAACCAAGCCAACCAAGCCAACCAAGCCAACCAAGCCAACCAAGCCAACCAAGCCAACCAAGCCAACCAAGCCAACCAAGCCAACCAAAACCCCAGATAAAACAGATAAATTTAACTAGAAATTTTCACAAAATTAGCAAGAAATTTATGCCAAAGTATAAAAATAGACTTAAACTAAGTCATTTTTAAGCACAAAAACCAATCTTTTGAATTTAAAAGCAATTTTATCAAGCCAAAATGCTAAATCAAATTTAAAGCTTAATGATCAAGAGCTTTGCCTATAGAACTTGAGCGATCACGCTGGTTTTATGCGCAGATCGAGCCATTTTTAGCGATGGAGACGGCTAGCAAACAGGGCCAGCATTTCACAAGACTGCGACCGGCATAAGCGCTTGAATATAACTACAAGGGTTGGGCGGCTGGGCGCATTTTCTTGTCACTTTTGCGCACGAGCGTGCCAAAGTCACTAGGCTACAACCCTACCCAAATATCTCAAATTTATAAAAAAGCTCAGGCTCGTCTTTTACCACGCCACGCTTCACAAGCTCAGCCACCACTTCGCGATCGCAGTCAGTTTGCATAGGCCAACCACGCGTGTAGCCCTCCAGCTCACTCTTGCTCGTCGCATCCACGCAGAAATTTTCGCCATCTATGTAGATATCTCGCAAGGCATCTATGTTATTTGTCACGCGCCAAAGCAGCATATATGGGTTTTCTAGGTAGTTTTGCATATCTACTACGATTAGAAGCTTGAAAAACTCCCTAAACTCTAAAAGCTTAGAAAATAGCTCTTTTACAGGGCGATCTTTTTCAAATTTCACCACGCAAATAGGCGTTTTACTCTGCTTTTTAAACTGCCTAAGCTCCTTAATATTTGGCGCAACGCTTTGAAATTTAGCCAAAAGTTCATCATCACTTAAAATTGCAGGGCTAAATTTACAAAAGTCCTGCGTCGCGTCGATGCCAAGCTTGCCTCCAAAGCACGAGTTTGGACTGGCGTGATCGAGCTGGTCGCACACACCTTGGCTTATTAGCACACTCTCACTACCAAATCTATCAAGCACAAAGTCCGTAAATTTGTCGTATTCTGCTAGCTTTGGCGCATCATTACCAACAAAGATCGCATGCTTTACAAAGCTCATCTGCCCAACTCCCCAAAATGCGTGCATCGCCTGCTTTGCGTGCGCTGGATAAATGGCGTTTATCTTAGCTAAGATAAGGTTGTGAAAGACGCCATTTTCAGGCATATTGTAGTCAAGTAACTCTGGCACAGTCGTTCGCAAAAGTGGCAAGAAAATGCGTTCAGTCGCCCAGCCCATGTACTTATCCTCAAGCGGCGGCTTGCCAACCACGGTCGCATGAAATACGGGGTCTTGCTTGCTCGTTATCGCCGTGACCTTCATCACTGGAAATGGCTCAACTGGCGTGTAAAAGCCAGTGTGATCGCCAAATGGCCCCTCAAGCTCACTCTTAGCAGTATCCACAAAGCCCTCTATCACGTAGTCGGCGTCGTGCGGGACGTAAATTTCATTAGTGAGCGACTTTACGAGCTTGGCTGGCTCTTTGCGGATGAAGCCGTAAAGTAGCAGCTCAAAGACACCCTTTGGCAGTGGCGCCTGACCGCACCAGATGTAGAGTGGATCGCCGCCGATCGCCACAGAGACTGGCATCTTACGGCCTGCGCGCTTATACTCGTGAAAGAAATTTGCGCCGTCTTTGTGTATCTGCCAGTGCATACCAAGGCGATTTTTGTCATAAATTTGCAGTCTATACATGCCTAAATTTTGCAGCGCGCCGTCTAAGCTTTGCGTATAGACCTGCCCCATCGTGATAAAAGCACCTCCGTCATGCGGCCAAGTCTTTAGTGCAGGCAGGCTCAAAAGATCGGCCTGCTCGCCCATAAATTTGACCTGCTGGCACTCGCCCTCGCCCTTTAGCCTTTTTGTAAATATCTTTCTCATATTAAAAAGATATGATAAAAAGTCAAGCTTTTCTTTGAAATTTTCAGGCTTTTTAGGCTTTAAGAGCCTCTCTATCTCAGCTGCGATCTCATCAGGCTGCACGCCAAATATCAGCTCAAGCGCCCTTTTTGAGCCGTAGATATTTGTAAGCACTGGGGCGAATTTACGCCCAGTTTTTTTGCAGACTGGGTTTGTAAAAAGTAGCGCTTGCGAGCCTTCGCGCTTGACCTCGATGTAGCTAGCGTGCGCGATCTCCAGGTCGATATCCACTGGCTCCTCGATCACTCTAAGTAGGCCGTTATCTTTTAAAAGCTTGATGTAGTCCATATTTTTCCTTATAAATTTATACTTAGTTATCCAAATTTTAATAAAGTTAAATTTAGCAAATTTGGGCTAAATTTGTTGTTTTATTGCGATTTTTAATAAATTTTATAGAGAGAGATATGCAAAATTTACCAAAAATAGGCGATCACATCTTCGTAGACAGAAGCGTACTTGGCATAAAGCTTTACGAACATCACGGCATCTACGTCGGAGATGATATGGTCGTACACTATAACGGCTTGGCACGCGGGATAGTTTTTGAAAAGAGCTGCTTTGAGGAGATTTTAAGCAACGTCGTACCGCTAGATAAACGCAACGTAGCAAAAGTGGAGATGACGAGCCTGGAAGAGTTTACAAGTGGCGATATTTTGCAGATAAAAAAGCACGCAAATGCGCCTTTTAGCGGCGTAGATATAGCTCTTTGCGCCAAGTCGCGCGTAGGCGAGCAAAAATACAACCTGCTCATCAACAACTGCGAGCACTTTTGCAACGAATGCGTCTTTGGCGAGCATGTGAGCCAACAAGTGCAAAACGCAAAGCAAAACTCGGCGCTATTTAGCGAGATAGAGCCATTTTTAGAGCAGATCATAAGTGAACTTTTTGGTGCACAGACCAAGGATGAGATCAAAGAAACTCTCGTAAAATCATTTACCGCGCTTGCACAATTTACGAAAGATAGCGCGGAGAAAAAAGCTCGCGAGATGATAAAAGAAAACAGCGACAAGGCAAATTTGCAAATAGAGAAATTTATGAACAAAAATGCCAAAACGAACGCTATGTTTAAAAAGATCGGCGCGGACTTAAAAACAAAGATCGCAAAGGATTTTAATATAAAAATTTAGTCCGACTACGGTTTTGACGCTTGGTCAAATTTAAAAGGCGCTTTTAAATCGCGGCTTTATTTCTCGATATCTTATCCGCGTTTTGGCTTGCAGCATTTAGCACGCTAGGTAGCGTCACGTCTCCTGAAACGGCGGCAAATTTTAGAAAATTTCGTCTTTTTATCTCTAAATTTAAACAAATTATTTTGGTACGCTACACTTTAGCAGCTCGCCAAATATCTCTTTGCTATATTTCATAAAGCGCTCATTAAGCTTTACGCCCTCGGTATCTACGCAAATGAGACTATCTTGCACCTCAAAAATGATGCTCTTATCAGTAATCTTCACCCTTTTGCAAGCGTTGTAGCAAACATCGCCATTGCACTCTGCATATAGGCCGTTTATCTCGGCGTTTTCATCGTCATCTTTCTTGAGCTTGATCGGTCTTTGAAAGATTATGTAATTTTTGTAGTTATATTTGTCGTCTGCAAGACCGATCATATAGTAGTTATCTTTGCTATTTTTGGTAGCACTTATGGCTTTTGCCTTAAAATTTAGCTCAAACACGCTTACGCCATCTCTTCAGCGCGTTTTAAAAGCTCTTTCGCCCCTTTTTCTATAAATTTATGCGCTAGCTCTTTGCCGATGCTTTGAAATTTATCTTTGCCAGTCTTTAAGCTATCTTTTATATACTCGCTTCCATCAGGCAGACCAACGATCGCATCGATAGAAATTTCATCACCTTTTAGCCTTGCGCTTATGCCTATTGGCACTTGGCAGCCCCCCTCTAAAACGCTTACAAAATCACGCTCGATAGTCGTTTCGATGACCGCATTTTCGTCGTTTAGAAAGTCAATCTGCTCTAAAATTTGCTTCTCATCTCTAGCCTCGACGCCAAGAGCACCCTGACCCATCGCAGGTATCATCTCATCAAAGCCAAATGTGTAGATGTGCGCCACTTCAGCCTTGATATTTAGGCGGTTTATGCCAGCCATCGCCAAAATGATCGCGTCAAATTCGCCCTCTTTTAGCTTTCTAAGTCTAGTTTGCACGTTTCCACGAAGCGAGATGATCTCAAGATCAGGCCTCATGATAAGTAGCTGCATCTTGCGGCGCAGGCTCGTTGTACCAACCTTTGCGCCGTGCGGTAGGTCACTAAATTTAGCAAATTTCTCACTTATCATCGCATCTCTCGTGTCCTCGCGTGAGCAAATGGCCGCTAGTTTAAGCCCTTTTGGAAAGACTACTGGCACGTCTTTTAGGCTATGCACGGCGATGTCAGTCTCGCCTTTTAGCATGCTATCTTCAAGCTCTTTTGTAAAAAGTCCCTTGCCGCCGATCTTTGCAAGTGGCGTGTCAAGGATCACGTCGCCCTTTGTCTTCATGCCCTCAAGCACGACCTTAACATCCTTGTGCTGCGCCTCGATCCTAGCCTTGATATGCTCGCTTTGCCAAAGTGCTAAGATACTCTTTCTAGTTGCTATTTTTATCCCTTTCATCACCTCTCCTAATTTACTCTTTTTGGCTCTTCGATGACCTCAACGTCGATGATCTCGCCATCATCTTTTTTATTGCCCTGCTCGCTAAAATTTTGAAATTTAAACTCCTGATAGCTCTCATTTTTCGCTGCATTTTTCTTAAACACTAAAGAAAAAACGACCACAGCGATACCAAAAATATCTGTCAAAATCCCTGGTAAAAATAGCAGCGCTCCGCCAAAACTAAGTCCTAGCTGACTAAATAAATTTCCACCAAGAAAGCTCTTAAACGCCACTTGAGGCGAATTTAAACTAGAAAATCCAGCATTAAAAAGAAGTGCGATGCCAACAAATCCAGAGACGAGCACCTCAAGAAAATAGTTCAAAAAGCCAAATTTATCTACAAAAAGATAGATAAACACCGCTTCGATCAAAAAAAACAAAAATGCAAAAAATCTCATAAGCTTTCTTTTATCTTTCTAAAGGCGTAGTTTGCCTCTATCGCCTCTTTGCTTAGCCCATCTCTCGCGATAAACTCAACCTTGCCATTTGCAAATTCTTTACCCACAAGCAGCGCATAAGGAAAGCCGATAAGCTCAAAATCATTCATCTTAACGCCAAATCTCTCGTTTCTATCGTCGATTATGACGCTAACGCCAGCTTTTTTAAGGCTCTCATAAAGCTCAAACGCAAATTTCACACCCGCTTCATCTTTTAAATTTGAGATGATGATCTCCACGTCAAACGGCGCGCACTCTTTTTTCCAGATGCAGCCCTTCTCATCGTGGCTAGCCTCTATCATCACAGCGATAAGCCTGCTTATGCCAATGCCGTAGCAGCCCATCAAAAATGGCTTAGCCTTGCCATTTTCGTCAAGATATGTCGCGTTCATCGCAGCTGAATATTTATCGCCTAGCTGAAAGATATGACCGACTTCTATGCCTTTGCTAAGCTTTAAATTTCCGCCACAAACTGGGCATTTATCGCCCTCTTTTACCTTTACAAGGTCTTTAAATCTCTCTTCGTTAAATCCGCTAACACTAACGCCAACAAAGTGATAGTCTTTTTCGTTAGCGCCGCATATCATGTTATTTGCGCCCTTTAGCTCGTTATCTATAAAAAATTTCACATCCTTTAGCCCAACTGGCCCACAAAATCCAGCCACAAGCCCAGCCTTTGCCACGTCAGCCTCGCTAGCATCGACAAGTTCTAGCGCCTTGCAAGCGTTTTGCGCCTTTGTCTCTTGAAGCTCATCATCACCCCTTACAAAAAAGACCACGACCTCTTCTTTATCCTCATAGATCGCCTTTTTCATAACAGCTTTTATGCAGTAAAACTCACTAACTTTAAAAAACTCCGCCACATCTTTTATAGTTTTTGCATTTGGCGTTAGAAATTTAGCCGCGTCTGCCTCTGGCGCCTCAGCCTCGCTAACTCTTGGCTCGCGTCTTGCAGCCTCGACGTTTGCAGCGTATCTGCAAGCCTCACAGCAAAGTATGTCGTCCTCGCCGTTACTTGCAAGCACCATAAACTCTTTACTGCCGCTACCACCAATGGCTCCGCTATCAGCCTCAACAGCTCTAAAATTTAGCCCCAAACGGGTAAAAATCTTACTATAAGTTGCCTCCATAAGGTCAAACTCACGCTTAAGATCCTCTTTGCTCGAGTGAAAGCTATAACCATCTTTCATCGTAAATTCGCGTCCTCTTAGCAAGCCAAAGCGTGGTCTTGCCTCGTCACGAAATTTGGTGTTTATCTGGTATAAATTTAGCGGTAGTTGCTTGTAGCTAGTGACCTTGCCACGCACCAAAGCAACGGCTGCCTCTTCGTTTGTAGGGCTTATGACAAAGTCATTATCCTTTCTATCTTTAAAGCGTAAAAGCTCCTTGCCAAAGACATTGTAGCGACCACTTTGCTTCCAAAGCTCGCCTGAAGTGACCACGCTAAAGCTCACCTCTAGCGCGCCAGCCTCATTCATCTCCTCTTTTACCACGCGTGAAATTTTATCGTGCATGATCTTTCCAAGCGGCAGATAGTTGTAAAGCCCAGAGCCGATCTGCTCGACAAAGCCACCTCTTATCAAAAACTGATGGCTTGGTAAAGATGCATCTTTTGGCGCTTCTTTGGTCGTTGGGGCGTAAAATTTACTAAATTTCATCTATATCTCCTGCTTGAAAATTTTGTTCATCTTTTATGTCAAATAAAAATTTAACTCCGTTTGAAAGCTCGCTCGCTCTCTCCTCGTCTGCAAGCCCTTTTAGCTTCATCGTTGGCTGGTGCAAAAAGGCTTTAAAGACCTGATGGATGAGCTTTTGTGCCTCATCGTAATCGCTATGTTTTAAATAACCCTTTTTCATCGCCTTTTCTAGCTCGTTTTTAGCGCAAATTTCAGCCTGCTTGCGGATAGATTTTATAAGAGGCACGCTCATATCTTCTTTTAAAGTCTTTAAAAACTCGCTCGTATCTTGCCCAACGATCGAGTAGGCCTTTTGCGCCTGCTCCTCTCTTAGGGCTAAATTTTTACGCACGATCTCCTCTAAACTATCGACCGTATAGACGCTGATAAGCTCTGTGTTTAAAAGATCGATATCTCTTGGCACGGCGATATCAAAAAAATATCTGTGAAATTCTCTTGGCTCGATGATCTCGCCTGTGATGATGGCGTGCGGGGCTGCGGTGCTTGAAAAGATGAGATCGTAGTTATTTACATACTCTTTTAGTTTTAATATGCTATCCCAGCTCGCGTTATCTCCTAGACTATCAACCAGCTGCTCAACGCGCTCTGAGCTTCTGTTTATGATGATCACTTCTGCGCCGCTTGATATGAGGTGCTTTGCTGCTAGCTCGCCCATCTCGCCAGCGCCCACGACGATAGCCGTTTTACCCTCAAGCGTGCCAAAAATTTCTTTTGCCTTTGCCACGGCGACGCTTGAAACTGAGATGGGGTTTTTAGAAATTTGAGTTTCGTTTCTAACCTTGGCAGCGCACTTACATGCGTAGTGGATGATCTTGCTGATGTCTTCGCCACATGAGTTGTTATCATAGGCAAATTTAAAGGCATTTTTTAGCTGGCCAACTATCTGCGTCTCGCCAACAACTAGGCTATCAAGCGAGCTTGCCACGGCAAACAGGTGGTGTGCAGCACCGCTGTTTTCGTAAATGTCAGCTCTCTCATAAAGCTCATCTTCAAAAACGCCTGAAAATATTGACATACACCTGATGATATGAGCAGTGGCAGCCTTTACATCCTCTACGCTTGCTATGATCTCGACGCGGTTGCAGGTGTTTAGCACCATGCTCTCTTTTATGTTTTTGTTTGAGTTTATCAGCTTTAAAATTTGCTCTTTTTTCTCGTCACTATCAAATGCAAGCTTCTCTCTGACCGAAATATCAGTGTTTTTATATGTAAAACTTATGTCTAAATAGTGCATCAAAATTCCCTATCTATCATGCTTTTTATGATCCCTTCAAGCTCGGCGTTTTTATACTCTTTTATCGCTTCTATTGCTTCAGCTCCAAGCCTTTTTGCCTCGCTTACAGCCTTGCTAAGTGAGCTAGTTTTATCAAAATTTTCTTTTAGCCACGAAATTTCGTCCGCGTTTAACTTCTTTGCCCAAAGCGATCTAAGCTTTGCTTGATTAACCCCATCTAAGCTCTTATAAAGATATATGTAAGGAAGCGTTGTTTTGCCCTCGACAAAGTCGTTAAGCGCTGGTTTGCCAAGCGTTTTTTCATCTTGAGTGATGTCTAAGATATCATCAACGATCTGAAATGCAAGACCTAAATTTTTGCCATAAAGTCCAAATTTCTCACTATCTTTGCCAGCTAGCTTTGCCCCACAAATAGCCGTGGCCTCTATCAAAACGGCTGTTTTATAGTAGATTATTTTTAAGTATTCTTGCTCGTTTTCATTAAAATTTTCAGCCATTTTCACATCCATCATCTCACCGATGCTTAGCTTACTGACCGCATCTGAGATGACAGCTGCGATGCTTGGATCAAATTTTGTAAGCTCAAAATAGGCCTTTGAGTAGAGGATGTCGCCTAGCATGACTGAGTTTTTACTGCCAAAAAGTACATTTATGCTTGGTTTGCCGCGCCTTATATTTGCCTCGTCTATGACGTCGTCGTGCAATAAGCTTGCAAGGTGGATGAGCTCGATGATAGCGCAAAGCTTAAGCGAAATTTCACTCTCGCCTGCGATTTTTAATAGAAGTTTTGAGCGCAGCTTCTTGCCTGAGCTTATCTTCAAAAACATCTCAAACGCCTCTTTGTAGCCAAGCTCGTTTATAAATTTGCTCATTATTTCATCGATTTTATCCATTTTTATCCTTCTATTTATCCTCGTGCGGATCTCTAAAACCCACATCCACACGCTTGCTCTCATCTAGCAAAGCTACCCTAAAATGCGCCTTTTTGTCCCTAAAATCAATAAATGATATGTAAAGGCTCACGCTCTCGTTTGGCGGCATCGTAAAATCAGGCAAAACTCGCTGCATATAGGTGTTTTGTCCTTGTCTTAGCGAAAAAACCATCTGTCTTGGATAGCGCCTAAAAAAACTTTGCACAGTGATATTTGTGCTGTCAAATAGCGTCCAACGAAAGTCAAATGTTTCAACTTTTTGAGTTTTTTTCTCGGTTATAAAGACCCTCGCCCACTCATCTTTTTTAAGCTCAAATGTATGCACCGAATTTGGGTCAAAATTTGGCTCTTTTGCAAAAAGAAGAGTGGCCAGCAAGGCTATGAGCGCAAAAATTCTACTCATTTTGGCTTAAAATTTCTCCGCTAAGCTCGATATATAGGTCATTTACTCCGTTATAAATTTTATCTTGTTCGCTGAAAATAAAATTTCTGATCTCATCTTCGCTAACGCCATGCTTTTCGCAAAGCTCGCTCATAGCTACAAATTTCTCAAAAATTTTATCTATCTCGTTTTTAACCAAAACGGCATTTGCGTTAAACAAAATGTCATAAAATTTATCTCTCGCACTGCCCTCAAATATATCTATCATCGCTGTTTCTTTGAAAATTTCTTAAGATTATAGCCAATTAAAACTAAGTTAAAAATTTAATATTATCTCCCACACTTCGCTAACATTTTTGGCATTATACGTGGCTGTTTTGCTCTCCTCGCCAAATCCCCAGCAAACTTGCACATAAGGCATATTTGCATTTTTAGCTGCTAGCTCGTCTTTTAGGCTATCTCCTATAAAGATCGCCCTGCTCGCCCCAGTTTTACTAACAGCTAGGTGAAGCATCGCAGGATCAGGCTTTTGCGGTATCTCTTTGCTAGCGCCGATGACCTCGTCAAATAGCTCATAAATTTCATTTTTCTTTAAAATTTTCTCTAGCGTATCATGCGGTGCATTGCTTGCCAAAACGACCTTGTAGTGAGCATCTCTACACTTTTGTAAAAGCTCTTTTACGCCATCATAGGTAGTCGCGCACTCATCATAAAATTTCTTAAATTTCTCTTCAAAACCCTCTTTTAAGCTCTTGTTTGGCGTGTCGATGCCGTAAAACTCAAGGGCTAAATTTCTACCTGGCTCGTTGATCGCTTTTATGATAAATTCTTTTTCAAGTGGCGGCAAATTTAGCTCATCTCTCACTTCATTTACCGTTTTATATATCGCCTCACCGCTATCAATCACCGTGCCGTCCATATCAAAAATAACTAATTTCAATCCTCATCCTTAAATTTATTTTTATGTTTTTCTTTTTTATATGTCTTTTGATTTTTGAGCTTATCAAGGAGGTTTGCAGCCTTTAAAAGCTCATCTTTGGGGGCATTTTTGATAAGCAAATTTATAAAATTTTCTAGCGCCTTTGAGTATGGTTGATCAAGATAAACAGCCTCTATTTTTTCGATGACTTTCGCGTTTTTCTCAACTCTTTGGCGAAATTCAGTCTCGTCAAAATCATCTCTTTTTAGGCCGTTTATCGCTGATTTTGCAAATTTTTCTAGCGCGCGAAGATATTTTACACGCTTAAATTTGTCCGTGACTTGGTTCAAATTTTTCCTTTTTTTGGCAAATTATATCAAAATTTGATTTTATCCCCTAAATTTTGGCTTTGCTAATGTATAATTTACGCCAAAATTACTTAAACAAGGAGCAAAAATGAGGCAAGAAACCGCTGCGATCCACGTAGGCTACGACACTCAGGGGGGCTTTGGCACGATGGCTGTGCCTATTTTTCAAAGCACGGCTTACGACTTTGGAAGTGCCGAGACAGCCGCTGCTAGGTTTGATCTAAAAGATAACGGCCACATCTACACAAGACTTGGCAATCCAACGACAGATATCTTTGAAAAAAGGGTCGCTGCACTTGAGGGCGGAGCCGCTGCGATAGCGACTGCAAGCGGTCAGTCAGCTTTGTTTTACAGCATAATAAATTTAGCCCAAGCTGGCGATAATATCATCATCGCTAAGAAAATTTATGGCGGCACGACGGTGCTTTTTACGCACACGCTAAAGAGATTTGGAATAGAGGCTAGAGTATTTGACAGCGACACTGCTGATGATCTGGAGAGTTTGATAGACGAAAAAACTAGGGCTATATTTTTTGAAACGCTCTCAAACCCGCAAATTTCTATCCCAAATATCGAAAAAATAGTAGAAATCGCAAACAAATATGGCATCATCAGCATCACTGATAATACTGTGCCAACGCCTATCATCTTTCAGCCACTTCGCCACGGCGTCGATGTTTGCGTGCATAGTGCGAGCAAATATATGAGCGGTCAGGGTCTTAGCCTAGCAGGTGTCGTTGTAAGTGCAAATCACCTAAATGAAAAGCTAAAAGGCAACAAGAGATATGAGCATTTTAACGTGCCAGATGCGAGCTATCACGACATCGTCTATGCCGATATGACCGACAACTTCGACATCTACACGCTAAGAATGAGGCTTGCTATCGTGCGCGACATCGGTGCTGTGATATCTCCGTTTAACTCTTGGCAGCTTATACAAGGGCTTGAAACGCTTGCTGTTAGGGTTGAGAGACACTCGCAAAACGCGCTAAAAGTGGCTAAATTTCTAAACTCTCACAAGCATATAAAAAGTGTGGCTTATCCTGGGCTTGCCGACAACGTAGATCACGCAAAGGCGCAAAAATACTTTAAAGATGGCATGGCAAATGGACTATTTTGCTTTGAAACTGATAGCTTTGAGCGCGCTAAAAAGATGCTAGAGCGCGTAAAACTCTTTAAGATCGTGGTAAATATCGGCGATACAAAGTCACTCATCACGCATCCAGCATCGACTACGCACCAGCAGCTAAGCAGCGAAGAGCTTGTAAAAGCTGGCATCACAAAAGAGCTCATAAGAGTTAGCATAGGCCTTGAAAATGCCGAGGATCTGATCGCTGACCTTGCCCAAGCCTTAGAATAAACAAATTTCTAGCTCATTTTGGGCTAGAAATTTAAAATTTACTCAAGCTTGCCGCATGTCCTCTCGCACCCTTTTGCTTGCCTTAGAAATTTTATAACGATATAGATGACAAGTAGTGGCACGCTTATATACCAAAAGGCAAAAAAGGCGAGTATAAAAAACATAAATAAAAATGTTGCAAAATATACTAAGGCTGTAAGGATGATAATATCAAGCATTTTGCCTCCCATTTTGCTAGTGTTTTGGTGATTTTATAAAAAGCAAAATAAAATGAGACTGAACGGATTTGTTTTCGGCTCTAAATTTGAGCCAAGCTGTAAGCGAAGTCAAATTTTAATAGTCAATTCTTAGGGGTGAATGGAATTTTAAAATTTGCAAAGACAGCTTGATTAAATTTGTAAATTCTTTTTATTCAAAAGGGAGACAAGGGGACTCGAGTTACGAGGCCGTCCCCTTATCCCCCTTTTTAAATCCCCTAAACCCCTCGCACGTTCAAAGTGGCATGCAATCGTGCTGGCGCACTGCATGTGGCTTAAAAACTCTAGTAAATTTTAATAAATGTTTAAAAGAAATGGTGCAAATTTGTAGCAAAATCTCTTATTAAATTTATCTCAAACGATATCTTCAAAGACTTCAAATTTATCTTGATTTACAAGCATCTCAAGCAAGACGCCGTAGTTATCTTTTATCTCATCTTGAAGTTTTATAGTAAGCTCTTTTGCGTCTTTTCCATCTTTTGGATAGGTAACTACTAGATCGATCGGTTCAGCGTTTAAAAACTCTTGTATGCCAGTTAGTAGCTCGCTAGCGCCTCTCTCATTTGTGCCGTGAAGCACGACCACGTAGTGTTCGTTTTCTCTTATAACAACGTCTGTTTGTCTTAGGATTTTTTCAAAAATTTCGCCATATTCTTTACTATTTGGCAAAGAAAAATATATCAAAGATAAATTTTTCGCATAGTCCTTTACGTTTTTGTATCGCTTTATAAAAGCTATCTCAAGATCGATTATTGATAAAATATCAACTGCTGAGAAGATTTTTGCCGCCATTTTTACACTCCTTTTTTTTGCGGTTTTGATTTTACGCCGCTATTATATCTTGTAAATTTTCAAAAATAAAGACATTCATTCCATTTTTGTATTCATAGCCAAATTTTAGTCCATGAGCCTCAAGGATGTTACTAACTATATATAAACCTAGACCAAAGCTCTTTTGCGCGTCCTCGCCCTTAATAAATGGCTGGATGTAAAAGTCAAGGTCGTTTTTTAGCTTCTCGCCTTGGGTTATAAATTTCATATGATCCTTGCTAACCATGATATTTACATGCTTATCAGTTGAGTACTTTATGCCATTATCTATCATATTTTTTATAGCGACTGAAAATAGCTTAAAATCAACCATCACCCTAACCTCATCAAGTTCGCTGATACCAACGTGCTCTTTTTCGATCATCGCTATATCTATCGCCTCATCTATAAGGTCTCTCATAAGACAAGGCGTTTTGTTTGTAAGTCCTATCTTTGAAGTGATCTGCTCGATCGCCGCAAGCTCATTTATCAAATTTTCAAGCTTGTGAAAGACAGAGATTAGCCTCTCTTGATTTTTGCTTTTTTCTATCATTTGAGCGGCGATCAGCCCCTTTGTGATAGGCGTTTTTAGCTCGTGCATGATATTTCTTAAGAAAAGATGTCTTGAGTCATTTAGTGCTTTGATCTGACAAACAGCCTCATAAAATGCCTCTGAAACTTCAGAAATTTCATCCTTGCCGTTGCCGACATTTTGCACGCCGTCAAGCTCGCCATTTGCAAATTTAACGATCTGGCGTTTTAGCTTTCTAAGCGGCTTTATCTTGTAAATTACAAAGATATAAGCAGCCAGCAAAATGACCGCAACTACGGCAAACACAGCCTTTATCACCTCGTATCTGTAAGGCTGAAATTCTTTATCCATCAAAAGCTTTAGCTCGTCTAAATGCTCGATCTTTAGGTAGTGATGTTTATCATAAAGCAAGATAGCACTTGATCCTAGATCACTTGAAATTTCTTCTAAAACGGCTGCATTTTTTAAAATTTCTTCTTTTTCATTTTTGGCGGTGATCTCTGGCATGTCGATGTTTGAGAGCTGACGATCGTACTGGGCTTTGTTTATGATGCCACCCATGTAGAGCAAATTTGTCCTAGCGACGTTTGAGTATTTGTTATTTAGCTCTCTTGTGTAGTTTTGCTTGTCAAAGCCCATGAGCCACAAAAAGGCTAGAAATATCGAAACGAGCGCAAGTCCAAAGATAAACGTTATCGTGATAAATATAGAAGATCTTGGCATCAAAGAACCAACTTATAGCCGATGCCGCGGATCGCGTGGATGTATTTTGGCTCTTTTGGATTTTCATTTAGTTTTTGGCGAATTCTGCCGATGATGACGTCGATACTTTTGTTTGAGCTATCTTCATTTATGCTCTCGCAGTTGTAGATGAGTTCCTCTCTAGTGACCGCTCCACCCTCTTTTTGAAGCAGATATTTTAAGATGTCATACTCTGCCGCGGTTAAATTTAGCACACTGCCTTTAAATAAAATTTCCCTCTCAAATTCTTTTAATACCAAGTCTTTGTTTAAATTTCTTGCCTCATTTGCAGGGGTGATGCTCTGCCTTCTTAGGTGGCTTTTGATACGAGCTAGCAGCTCTTGTGGGTCATAAGGCTTTGGCAAATAATCATCCGCACCGTTATCCAGGGCATTTACTTTGTCCGTTATATCGTGTCTTGCGCTTGAGATGATTATAGGGATGTTGTGCTTTTTTCTTATCTCTTTGCAAACCTCCAGCCCGTCCATGCCAGGGAGAGTGAGGTCAAGTATCACTAGGTCAAATTCGCTCGTGTTTAGAGTAGATAGTCCGATATATGGCTCCTCAGCCGTCGTCACTTTTATGTCGTAGTTTTCTAGGTATTCAGTTAAAATTTCAGCAAGCTCCATATCATCTTCTATCATTAAAATTCTAGTCATGATCTTTCCTGTTGTAAATTTATTTTTAAGGATTATAGCAGATTAAGGTTTTAAAAATTTAAAAGAGTTAAGAGCTGAAATTTCAGCTCTTAAGTGGTTATTTTATAACAAGGCCTTGCATGATGCCACCGCGGTTTATCCACACTAGCGTCTTTTTACCTTTTGCGTTTTTGACAGTGCTTGCAAAAGTTTGAAGATCTTTTATGCTCTCTTCGCCAACTTGAACGATCACATCACCTCTTTCAAAGCCAAAGTCTTCAGCCTTTGAGCCAGATTTTACGTCAGTTACAAGCACACCTTGAGTGTCTGGGCTGATCTTATACTTAAATCTTATCTCATCGCTTAGATTACTAACGCTAAGACCTTCGATGATGACGCTTTTTGTCGCATCTTTTGCGTTGTGATCCATATTTACAAGCTTGATTTTTGTATTCATCACTTTATTTGATCGCTCGTAAGTTATATCAACGCTGCTATTTGGAGTTAGTGAGCCGATGAAATTTTTAAGATCATTTGCGTTTTTGATAGCTTTGCCATTTGCCGAAATGACTAAGTCGCCTCTTTTTAGCCCAGCCTCATCCGCTGGCATGCCCTGCTCTACGCCGCTTATTAAAGCGCCTTCTTTATTTGTATAAAGCTCTTTTTGCTCATCAGTTAAATTTGCAATCGTTACACCGATAAAACCACGTTCGATCTTGCCGTCAGTTATCAGCTTTTTAGCGATATCTTTTACCATATTTGATGGTATGGCAAAGCCTATGCCGTTGTTGCCACCACTTTTTGAAAGTATGGCTGAGTTTATACCAACTAAATAGCCCCTGCTATCAACCAAAGCGCCACCTGAGTTGCCAGGGTTTATAGAGGCATCTGTTTGGATGAAATTTTCATATTGATTAAGCCCGATATCATCTTTATTTAGCCCTGAAACGATGCCTTGAGTGATGCTCTCGCCTACGCCAAATGGATTGCCTATGGCAAAGACGACATCCGCGTCAAGTAGCTTTGATGAATCAGCAAATGTTATCGCATTTAACCCATTTGCCTCTATCTTTATGACGGCTAGATCGGTCTTTGGATCGCTGCCTATTAGCTTTGCTTTATACTCCTTGCCGCCCTTCGCCAAGGTCACAACGATCTGGTCGCTATCTTCGATGACATGGTTGTTTGTAACGATATAGCCGTCATTTGAGATGATGACGCCAGAGCCAAGAGAGGTTGTTTTTTCTTTCTCTTTTGGTTTTGCAAAGTTAAATCCAAAAAATTCATTAAAAAACGGGTCATTAAACATCTGCTCGATGCCTGCGTTATTTACCGTTTTTGTAGTTGAGATGTTTACAACTGAAAGTTTTGCCTGAGCGATAGAGTCATAGTATGAGAGGACACTATTTTTATCGCTTAACGGCGAAACTCTAGTTACATCTTGGCTTGCTTCGTTAAATTTAATATCAGCTCCCATTAGCAAAGAAGCCGCTGCTAATGAAATTAGCATAAATTTTTTCATTTTTTTCCTTTAAATTGAAAATGTCTTGAAATTATAAATAGAGCTTAAAAATAAAATCTTAACGCTTTTTTCTCCTTTGTAAATAAAAATAAACTTGACTTGCATAGACTAAAGTTTTGTGATATAATCCGTGTCAAAAAACATAAGGAGAATATATGAGCGAAAGCTTATATGAAACTTTAGGAGTTTCAAAAGGCGCATCAAGCGACGAGATAAAAAAAGCTTATAGAAAACTTGCTAGAAAGTACCACCCAGATATCAACAAAGACCCTGGAGCAGAGGATAAATTTAAAGAGATAAACGCTGCTTATGAAATTTTAAGTGACGAGAAAAAACGTGCCCAGTATGATCAATATGGCGACAATATGTTTGGCGGTCAAAATTTCCACGACTTTGCCAGAGGCTCGGCCGATATGGGCGATCTAAACGATATCTTGAAAAATATCTTCTCAGGCGGCTTTGGCGGAGGCGGCGCTAAATTTAGCGGTGGATTTGGTGGAGGTTTTGAAGGATTTGAAGGCTTTGGCGGAGGCGGATTTGGCTTTGGCGGAGCTGACCTAGATGTAAATGCCAAAATTTCTATACCATTTGACGTGGCTGTAACTGGCGGCGAACATAAGATAAATTTTAATGGCGAAAGCATCAAGATAAAGATCCCAAGCGGCATAGAAGGCGGCGAAAAACTTCGCATAAAAGGCAAAGGCAAGAGTGCTGGCGGTCAAACTGGCGATCTTATACTTGCCATTAGCGTTGAGCCAAGCGACGAGTATGAAAGAGTCGGCGACGATCTTTATAAAGATGTAGAAATTCCACTAAAAACTATGCTCTTTGGCGGCAAGATAAATGTGCATACATATAAAAAAGATGTAACTATCAAAATCGCTGAGAACTCAAAAACAGGCACAAAGATCCGCTTAAAAGGATACGGCGTGCAAAACAGAAAGAGCGGAATTTATGGCGATCTTTACTTAAAAGCTAGGGTAAAACTTCCAAATATCAGTGAGCTTGACGAGGGCTTAGTAAAAGAGTTAAAAGAAAAATTACCGGAGTAAAAAATGCAAAATTACGAAGAACCACTTTTTTTAATAAGCGTTGTAGCAAAGGTTTTAAGCATACATCCACAAACTTTAAGACAATACGAAAGAGAGGGGCTAGTTGAACCCTCAAGAACAGATGGCAAGATGAGGCTCTACTCACAAAAAGACGTTGATCGTGTAAAAACGATACTAAATTTAACCCGCGAACTTGGTGTAAATTTAGCAGGTGTTGATGTGATACTTCAGCTAAAAGAGAAAATTGACGATTTAGAAGCAACTATTGATGAGTTAAATAAAAAATTACACGAAGCTACCAGTCAAACTAGCACCAAAAGATCGCTTGTGAAGAGGAAAAGCAGCTTTGATCTTGTATTTTACGAAGGCAAAAAATAATATATGGAACAAATTTTAGAAGGCTTCTTGCTTGTCGCTGCGATCTCAGTCGCGTTAAATGTCATTTTTAAGAAATTTCAGATACCAACCATCATCGGCTACATCGTAACCGGCACGCTTATATCAGAATTTTTCAACCTAAAAAGCAACGATGAAATTTCTCATATCGCGGAATTTGGTATCGCATTTTTGATGTTTACGATCGGACTTGAGTTTAGCTTTAAGCACCTGATGAGCATGAAAAAAGAGGTCTTTCTAAATGGCGGTCTGCAAGTTTGCCTAAGTGGCTTTGTGATGGGCGTGATGCTTTACTACGCGCTTCATCTAAAGGACGAGACAGCACTTATCGCTGGTCTTGCCTTTGCTCTATCATCAACTGCGATCGTGCTAAAAACGCTAAATGACAACGGCGATGTGAGTAAAATTTATGGTAGAAAGACACTTGGAATTTTGCTATTTCAAGATATCGCCGTCATCCCGATCTTACTTATGATAGATATGTTTAGCTCGCAAGATGCCTCGATAAATGAGCTTTTGCTAAAAACATTTACGAGTGCGGTTATCCTTATCGTTGTGCTATTTTTGCTCGGCAAATACGTCATCAACTGGATATTTTACAAAGTCGTTCAGACAAACTCTCAAGAGGTCTTTATAGCCACGATCCTCTTTTTAGTCGTTGGCGCCAGCACGCTAGCTCACTTCTTTGGCTTTTCATACTCTCTTGGTGCATTCTTAGCTGGTATGATGATGGCAGAGACGCAGTATAAGCACCAGATCGAGGTCGATCTCATACCTTTTAGAGATCTGCTTCTTGGACTATTTTTCATAACAGTTGGCATGCAGATAAATTTTGTAGTAGTGCTCTCAAATATCTGGCTAGTTCTAGGTCTAGTCTTTAGCATAATGGTCGTAAAAGCCATCGTCGTTTTTGCCGTTTTAAATATCTACTTAAAACGCAGGGTCGCTGCTAAGACCGCGCTTAGCGTCTGTCAGATCGGTGAATTTGCACTGGCTGTCTTTGGGCTGATGACTACAAGAAATTTATTAGATGTCCAAACAGCTCAAATTTTCATCGCAGCCTCTGTTATATCGATGTTTGCAACACCTTTTATACTTAAAAAGCTTGACGTTTTAGCTGATCTTGTAGAGCGTGAGGTGGTAGTTGAGTCAAACGAGACCTTAAAGCCACAAAAACTAAAAAATCACATCGTAGTCTTTGGCTATGATAGGCTCGGTCAAGAGGTGGTTTTAAGGCTAAAAGAGACAAAACTTTTATACATCGTGCTTGATAATGATATCAGCCTAGTAGAGCTTGGTAGGAGCCGCGGGGAAAATGTATTTTTAGGAAACGTGCTTCAAAGCAACACTCTTGAAAATGCCTGCTTAGACGATGCAGCCGCTGTCATCATAACTGTAAATAACGAGCAAAGAGTTGAGCTGATCGCGCAAAAGATAAAAGACTACGGAGCAAATATCCAGACTATCATCAAAGCAAATGGTGAGGGCAACAAAGATATCTTTGGCGAGCTAGGCGAGAATTTCCACCTTATAAGCGAGGAGCGCGTCATGGCAAAAACCCTTGTTCATGAAGCCCTTCAGTGTAAGATCGACCACGACGTAAGAGCGTAGTAAATTTAGCTTCTTAAAACACGCTTTTTTTAAGTTCGTTTAAATAAATTAATAAAACTATTAGCAACTTTTTTATTGTATAAGAAACAATAGAGACAATAAGAAGCTAAAAATTTGTCTAGCCGCAGCATCAATGCTAGTCTTAATGAGAAAGAAGTAAAAATTGATAAGCTATTAAAAGATAAAAAATAGAATTTAGTACAAATTAAAATAAAAGCATATTAGAAAATAATATGCTTTTAAAAACTAAATTTAAAGCCTAGTTTTTCTAGGCTTTTACTCATTTCTTAAAGTTTGAAGGACATTTACCTCTGTGGCTTTTTTGGCTGGATAGTAAGACGAGATAGCCACGATAAACACAGCCCCAACTACTATAAGCACAAGATCGATGGTTGAAAGCTCAAGCGGTAGTTTGCTTGAGCCATAGACGTCAGCTGGCAGGTCTATGATGTTGAAATTTCCAAGTAAAAATAGCCCCAAAAAGCCAAGCACTAGGCCAAATATAATGCCGCCTCCGCCTATTACTAGCCCTTGATAAAAGAAGCTTCTTTTTATCTCGCCTTTGCTAGCTCCAAGTGCTAGAAGCAAGGCGATCTCCTGCCTACGGTTCATCACAGTCATTAGCAGTGAGCTTATGATATTTAGCGACGCCACAAGGATAATGAGCATCAAAACTATAAAAAGTGCTCTTTTTTCAAGTGCGAGCGCTGAGAAAAAGTTGCCATTTTGCTCCCACCATCCAATGGCAACCGTGCCAGTTGGTAGGCCTTCGCGCACCCTTTTTATATCATCAAATGGCTTACTTGAAAAGATGTGAATTCCATCATAAACGCCCTTTGGATAGTCCAAAATTTTCCTTAATGCATCAACTGAAGTATATGAAAATGCCTTGTCGTAGGCGATTAGCCCAGATGTAAATGAACCGCCGATGTCAAAGCGCTTCATCTTTGGCGTTAGTGAAAAGCCAGCCGGATCAGCCTTTGTAAAGATAAGCGTTAGTTTTTCATCATTTCTTAGTCTAAACTCACTCGTTATGCCGCTTCCCACAAGTATCTCAAAGCCCTCTAGCTCTTTATCTTTTAAAGCTTCATTTACGACAGAGTTTATCTGCTTTTCATCTTTAAAATTTACGCCATAAATTAGCCCGCCTTCAAGCGCGTTTGCCGAGCGGTAGATGACCTGCGTGCTGATATATGGACTAAATTTAAGATCGCTAAATTTAGCCTTTAGCTCATCTACAAAGCCATCATCGATCGATCCTTTAAAGGCGCTTTGAACGGTTATAGGGTAGTTCATCGTAAAAAGTTTGCGCTCAAATTCTTTATCAAATCCATTCATAATAGCCATCGCAACGATCAAAACCATAAGTCCGATGCTAACACCAAGAAAGGCGAGCAAGGCGCTTAGAGCGATAAATGGCTGAGTTTTATCAAATCTTAAATATTTAAAAAGTAGGTACTTTGGTAAGCTTGTCATCAAATAGCCTTTAAAAGATTAAGGCGCTTTGGCGCCTTAAAAGTAGAAATTTTAAGCAAATATGCCTTTTTTAGGGCCACTTTTGCCGTGGCAATCTTTATATTTTTTACCGCTTCCGCAAGGGCATGGAGCGTTTCTTGGTATCTTTTTTTCTGGCGTAAAATTTTCATCTTCGCCTTGGTTGTTGTAGTTTAGAGGCTCATTTTCAGCATTTTGACTAGCTTCAAGCATCATCCTAGCTTGCTCTTCTTGCTCCTCACGGCTCTTAAATCTAACGATTTGAAGCGTTTTAACGCTCTCAGTTTTTAGTCTGCCAACTAGCTCCATAAAGAGATTGTAGCTCTCTTTTTTATATTCAACTAGCGGATCTTTTTGATTATACCCTCTTAGACCGATACCAGTTTTTAGGATATCCATCTGATAAAGATGCTCTCTCCACGCATTATCAAGCACTTGAAGGTATAAAATTTTCTCTATATCTTTTCTTTGCTCTTCATTTAGCACGCTCATCTTTTCGTTATATCTAACCTCTAAAATTTGCGCTATTTTTTCTACTAGTTCATTATACTCTAGCCCTTTTAGCTCGCTCTCGTCGATCTCTTCGCCGCAGTCTGCAAGGATGATAGAGCATAAATTTTTAATGTCATAGTCATCTTTCAAGCCGCCATGGAAAATTTCAGCCGTATCAAGTAAATTTGTAGCGTATTCAACCCTATTTTGAGCTATCTTCTCGCTCATATCGTAGCTTTTATCAAGTAGCTCATCGCGGTATTTATAGATAGTCTTTCTTTGCTCATTTGCCACGTCGTCATACTCAAGCAAGTGCTTTCTAGCCTCAAAGTGCAAGCTCTCGACTTTCTTTTGAGCATTTTCAACAGCTCTTGTCACCATGCGGCTCTCGATGCTTTCGCCCTCGTCGATACCAAGCCTATCCATGATCGCTTTTATGCGGTCGCTACCAAAAATCCTTAAAAGATTATCCTCCAAGCTTAGATAAAATCTACTCATACCAGGGTCGCCCTGACGTCCAGCACGGCCACGGAGCTGATTATCTATCCTTCTACTCTCGTGCCTTTCGGTGCCTATGATATATAGACCGCCAAGGTCTCTCACCTCGTCGTTTATCCTGATATCAACACCACGTCCAGCCATGTTTGTAGCGATAGTCACAGCGCCTTTTACACCAGCTTGTGCGATGATCTCGGCCTCTTTTTCGTGGTTTTTAGCATTTAGCACAGAGTGTGGGATGCCAGCTTTTTTAAGCATCTCGTGAAGCACCTCACTACGCTCGATACTTGCAGTTCCTACAAGCACTGGCTGACCCTTTTCGTGAGCCTTTTTAATCTCGTCGATAACCGCTTTAAATTTCTCGTTTTGAGTTTTGTAGATAAGATCGTTTTGATCGATCCTCTTAACTGGCACGTTTGTTGGGATCGAGATAACTTCAAGATTATAAATTTGAGAAAACTCAGTAGCCTCAGTCTGAGCTGTACCAGTCATACCTGCAAGCTTTTTATACATCCTAAAGTAGTTTTGGTATGTTGTATCGGCAAGCGTTTGGCTCTCTTCTTGAATTTTCACGCCCTCTTTTGCCTCAAGCGCTTGGTGAAGCCCCTCGCTAAAGCGCCTGCCCTCGCTTAGACGTCCTGTAAATTCATCAACGATGACAACCTCGCCATCTTTTACGACATAATGAACGTCTTTTTCAAAGAGATTGTGCGCCTTTAGAGCTTGATCTAGGTGGTGGCTTAGCACGGCGTTTTCAAGGTTGTATAAATTTTCAACCCCAAAGAGCTTTTCAGCCTTGCTTATGCCAGCCTCTGTGATCATTATCGTTCTATTTTTTTCATCTACTATGAAATCCCCCGTTGGCTTTGAGCCTGGCACGTTTGGATCGGCTGGAGTGCCTCTGGTAAGCTGTTTTGCGACTTGATCGGCTCTTATATAGCCATCAAGCGTGCGGTTGGTTGGACCAGAGATTATAAGCGGTGTTCTAGCCTCATCTATCAAGATACTATCGACCTCATCCACAATAACGAAGTTGTGACCTCTTTGCACCTTTTGACCAGCTTCAAATTTCATATTATCACGTAGATAGTCAAAGCCAAATTCTGAGTTTGTGCCGTATGTTATGTCAGCGTTATAGGCAGCTTGTCTTACTTCATCGTCGTATCCGCCACTTAGTATCACATCGACGCTTAAGCCTAAAAAGTTATAAAGCTCGCCCATTTGCGTCGCGTCACGCTTTGCTAGGTAGTCATTTACTGTTACTACATGCACGCCCTTGCCGCTCATCGCGTTTAAGATAACTGGCAAAGTCGCAACCAAGGTCTTGCCCTCGCCTGTCTTCATCTCAGCGATCCTGCCCTCATTTAGCACCATTCCACCGATTAGCTGCACGTCAAAATGGCGCATCTTAAGCACCCTTTTGCTAGCCTCTCTAACTAACGCAAAAACATCATTTAAAATTTGATCTAAAGTGACTTTCTCTTCGACGACTTGGGCTTTTAGCTCGTTAAATTTGATCTTAAGCTCATCATCACTCATCTTCTCATAAGTAGGCTCTAGCGCGTTTATCTGCGCCACACGTTTTATATATTTTTTGACTTCTCTATCGTTTTTCGTGCCAAAAATCTTTCTAAATACCGATGAAATCATTACTTTACCTTCCTAAATTTTTAAACTTTGGATCTTAGCATAGTTTAACTATTTATTTAATTAAACTGGGCTAGAATACGCCAAAAAAGGATAAAAAATGAGAAAATTTTTAGTTGCATCTCTTGTCGCAGTTTGCTCATTTGGCGCTGGCTTAAATTTTAAAAGCCTGCAAAGTGACTTTACTCAAACTGTCTTTAGCGAGGGCAAAAGTGTAAATTATAAGGGTAGATTTTACGCTAAAAGCGACAACACCGCGCTTTGGATATATGAAAGTCCAACACCAAAGAGAATTTACTTTGACAAAGACAAGGTGGTCGTGATCGAAGATGAGCTCGAGCAAGCCATCATCTCAAGGCTAGATGATACGCCAAATTTGACGCAGGTTTTGGCTCACGCAGAGCAAATTCAGCCGACACTTTATAAGGCGATATATGACGGAGTTGAGTATTTTATAACGATCAAAAATACGCTTCCAACGACGATTGACTATAAAGACAAGCTCTCAAATAAGATAAAAATCACTCTAAGCAACCCAGTAAAAGACGCGCTCATCCCAAAAGAGACGCTAACTCCAGTTATCCCACAAGGTTACGACATCGTAAATCAATAAATTTGGCTAGCTTTTAGCCAAATTTACTCACTTCTCTCCGAAGTCTTTTCCAAATTCTTGCACATTATTTAGATCAATAGGCTTTTGCACCACATCATTTGGATCAGGTGCGACGATGATCTCATTGCCTTTTTTCTTCTTTTCTGGCTTTGTCATCACATCTTCATTTACGCTTGGATCAGAGCATAAATTTTGGCTTTTTATCGCTTTTATGATCTCGCTTAGCTCCAAATTATTTATCACTTTGATGTTTAAAATAAGCACATCGTCGATGTCAAGCGAGTGTTTTTTGGCTGCATATTTCATAAAGAGCTCTTTAAATTTCTCTTTTCCCATTGAGGTTAGGATATCCTCCACGTAAAAGCTGCCAACCACGACGTTTAGCGAGTCAAGCACGTATGCTTCGTTCTCCTCCACGTCACGTCCGACAACTTCAAGATTCATGCTTATCTTTTTTGTTAAATTTTGTCCAGCTTTTGAGTAGATATCTGTTTGAAAGTCACTCACTTTTAGCACATCTGCAAATGCAAAAACACCAAAAACAAGGCTTAAAAGTAGCTTTTTCATAAACTCTCCTTAATATGCAAAAATACGTTTTCTTGGTAAAATTTCTTAACTTCGTCGTCAATTTTAACCACTTTTCTTAAATGCTGCCTAAAATCACTTTTCTTATCATAAAAAAGTTTTAAATTTTTAGGATTTACCGCGCGAGAAAGTGCGACGTAGAGCTGTCCTTTGGCAAAGATGTGGTTGATGTTGCAAATGAGCGAGTTTATGCTCATGCCTTGAGACTTGTGGATAGTTAGCGCATAGGCAAGCTTAAATGGAAACTGATAAAGCGAAGCCTGCACGTTCTCCTCGATCTCATCTTCGTTTAAATTTATCGCGCAAAAGTTATAAGCGCACTTTTCTATCTCGCAGATCTCGCCGCTATCTTTTTGCACGATGACGCTTGAGATCACGCCTTTTTCTTTTAAAATTTGCATGATCTTGCCCTGTTCGCCGTTGTAGTACTCGCCCCATTTATTTGAAGTAAAGATGATTTTTGCGCCTACCTTCATCTCTAAATTTTGTGAGATATTTAGCGTATTTGCCCACTTTTCAAACTCTTTTTTATCTAAATTTTCATCCAACACAAGCACGTCAGAGTTTGAAAGTTCAAGTGGCGTATTAAGCGCAAGAAGTCTTTTTTGATTTAGCATCTCAGCCTCAGCGTTTCTTCCAAAAAGCACGCTAGTCTCACTATCTGGCTCGATAGCATCCACTCGCAAGCTCTCGATATAAGCCATCATCTCATCATCTAGCTCACCAACTCTAAGACGAGAGAGAATTTCATAAAATTTAAGATCATTTGTGCGTTTTGAGACTAGCAGCTCGATATTTGTAAATTTCATATCCTCCCACGCACTAGAGTTAAAGGCGTATAAAAAGTTAAAAAGTTTGCTCTCATTTTGCTCTTTTTGCACGGGCGGAAGCTGATAAAAGTCGCCCACTATAAGCACCCTGCCTTTAAATTTAGATGTAAGCAAGCGGTATCTTATCATCTCCATGACATTTGAGCTAACCATCGAAATTTCGTCTATTACAAGCAGATCGCAAGCATCTAGCATATTTCGTAGTTTGCTTAGCTTATCTTTTTGGCGGTAGTCAAGCCGTCTTAGCTCCTCGTAGTCCTTGCAGTAGCCAAATTTAAAAAAACTATGCAAGCTAACCCCTCCAAGGCTAACAGCGCTTATGCCAGTTGAGCCAAGGATGACGACGTTTTTAAAATTTTCTTTGTAGTGTCTGACGATGGAGGCGGTTAAATAGCTCTTGCCAACACCACCGCCGCCTGTTAAAAAGACATTTGAGCGAGATAAAATTTCTAAAATTTGATCTTTCATCTACTCAAACATCTCTGGGCGATACTCAAAATGCATCGTATCAAAGTGCTTCCAGCGTCCGCCCCAGATAAATTTATGCTTTTCAAATACTCGCACGATCTTTTCAGGGATCAAGTTCTCATAGCCCTTGCTCCACTGCCAGTAGTGGCTCTTTTTTACATTTATATCGATCGCGATGCCGTAGCTGTGCGCGCTTAGGCGGTTTGTGCCAGCGATGATGCGCCACTTAAATGTCCCGCCTGGATCTTTTAGATATTCAAGTAAATTTGGATCGCTCTTTACCATCTCATTTAGCTCGTTGCTCACATCCTGCAAGGCAGCTGCAGCGCCATTTTTAGAGTTAAATTTCAAAGGCAAATTTAAAAAATCCTTTAGCCAGATTACATCAACCAAATTTGCTTTTACAGCACTCTCGCTTGAGCCATAAATTTTGCCTAAAAGCTCGTAGTTTCTGCATCTGCCAGCATCACTTAGGGCCGCGCTAAGTGGCGAAAACGCAGCGTAATCAAGCGCATTCATATCCTCTATGTCAGCCCCAGTGCTGCACTCTTCATCTTTTTGTTTAAAATCATCATAGACCAAACTCGTGCCATCACTAAATTTAACCAAATTTTCTTCTATCTTCACGCCGTAAGCTCGCTGCAAAGCTGAGATCTTTCTAGCCTTATCTAGCATCCCTTGCTCAGGCCTCATCACATTTATAGAATCAACCTTTGAGATAAGCAAATTTGCACTTTGTATATCGCTTCTGTTTTGTCCGATATTTAGCGTAGTTATCGCGGTCGCTCCGATAAGCGCGCGGCCGTTGTTTGCAGTCTTTAGCCCCCAAGCATCATGCACGACGTAGATATCATCGCCCTTGTATCCAGCATAGAGCATGATATGACCTGGCAAATGCACGAGCGTGAGATATGGCACGCCCTTTTCTTTTATCTCTTTGCTCTTTGCAGCGTTGCTAAGGCCTTTTAGATTGATCTTTTCTCCCATATTTGCCTGCGCCCTTGAGTTCCTAGGTAACCACACCCCAAAGCTTGCTAGCAAGTCTTTTGTAAAAAGCGAGCAGTCTCTTAGCTTATCCACCCCGCCCCAGCCATAAGGCTGAGTAAGAAGCGAGCTAAGAATAGTTTTTAAATTTGAATCGTTAAATTTAAGTGGAAAAAGGGCACTAAAAGACTTTGGGAGGACAAACTCCCTAAGCATATTTCTTACATAAATTTTGCCGTAGTAGTTTTTGTCATCTTGTGCTAAAACTGGCAGTATCGCGCCGACACGCGAGTAAAATAAAAAGTTTCCGCCCTTGTCATAAACTGGCATCTTGTCGGTTTTTATCGTTACAAAGCTTGATTTTTGATAGGCAAGTGCCTCTTCATCGCTTATAAATTTGATATCTTCAACCTTCACCCAGCCCCAAACCGCATCATCACTCACAAACGCCCATGCCCTATCTTTTGAGAGGTGCGATACAAAAAGCGGATGAGCGATGCTTAGGGTTGATTCTTGTAGATAGTCAAACGGATAGCCCTCACCTGGAGTTTGCGGGTTTAAAAATATCGGCTCGTCGGTTGGGAAATTTCTTACAGCTGTGTTTGCTGAAGTTAGAGCGTAAGCTGAAATTTGCAAAAAGCCAGCGAAATTTGCATTCTCCTTTTGCGCATCAAACCAGCTTTGCGGTATCTGCCTAAAATTTGAGCCAAAATACTTTCTCTTCTCGCTTGGTTTATATACATTAAACGCCCAAAAAGCGTCATTTTGGTTAAATTTCACGCCTCTTAGAGTAAAAACTTTAAATCTTCTTTTTAAAATTTCATCTTGAGCAAAGCTCGCACTTTGCATATTTTGAGGTAGCGACGAGGCGTCTTGTTTTACTTCAAATTCAAGCAGGCTAATGCGCTCATTTGGCTTATAGACATTTTCGTCTGGCAGGGCATTTTGCTGCTTGTTTGGCTCTGGTTTTGTTGTCTGCGAACAACCCAAAAACAAAGCAACACTAAGTGCTAAAAATATACCTTTTTTCAAATTTCTTCCTTATCCTTAAATATAGCTTCGACGATCAAAACAAAGATATAAAACATCTTTTCATCGTTGTTTTTGCAAATTTGCTTCATCGTCTCGTTTTGATCCTTGACCTTTATATCGTTTGATCTTAAAATTTCTGCAATGTCTGAGCCAAATTTCTTTGAAATTTCCCCAACTTTGACATCATTTAGTGCGTTTAAGAACCTTGTCGTGTTGCAGTCCATCTGCACTGGCTTATGCTTTAAGATATTTTTAAACTCAAGGCTTAGCTTTTTTAGCTTTTTCTTCTTGACGTAGCTATGAATGATGGTGAGGACAACCAAGCTAAAGCCAAAGAAAATGTGCAAATTTAGCGAATTTTCGCTCATCTCTCCCTTTAAAAAGAGCACGCCGCTTGCAAAAAGCCCCACCACGCAGGCAAAAAGTAGCAGCAAGATGATGTATTTAAAGATCACCTCGAGCATGATGTTATCTTTTAGCCTCTCAAACATCAAGTCGCCCTATCTCATCTTCGCTAAAGACTAAAATACCATTTTCTTTTAGCAGTTTTGCCGCTACGCCATCGCCAAAGATTAGCTTTTTACTAAAGCTTCCATCATAAATTTGCCCGCTTCCGCAGCTTGGACTTCTAGCTTTTAAAATAGCCTTTTTGCAGCCATTTAGCTTAGCTATCTTTAGGCAAATCTCAGCCCCAAATTTAAAATTTTCGCTCACATCTTTAGCTGTTTTTGTAACGACTAAGCCATCTCTCATCTCAGCTGGCTCTCTTGGCGTGCTAAGTCCGCCAAAAACCTCTGGACAGACAAAAAGCAGATGATATCTCTTTGAAATTTCATTTAAAACGCCACTATCCAAAAGATTGTTTTCGCCATTAAATTTGCAGTTTATGCCAGCAAGACAAGCGCTTATTAAGACCTTTTCTCTCAAAGTCCGGCTTCTTTTAAAAGCTCGCTAGCATAAATTTCACGAAGTTTGCTTGAGATTTCGCCCACTTTTGCGCCGTTTATCGCCTTGCCGTCAGCATAGATGACTGGCAAAAGGATGAGCGTAGCAGCCGAGATAAAGACTTCATCAGCCGCGTAAACCTCGTCCATGCTAAATTTACGCTCCTCTATCTTTAGGCCGATATCTTTAGCGATCCTTAAAAGCCTCATACGGCGGATCCCTGGCAAGATTTCATTTGAAAGCGGCTTGGTGATGAGAGTTTTATCTTTGATGATAAAAGCGCTCGAGCTACACCCCTCTGTGACAAAGCCGTTTTCTACCATAAAGCCCTCGTCCGCGCCCTTTTTGTGAGCCTCGTTTTTAGCGTAGCACTGAGCTAGAAGCGAGATCGATTTGATATCGCGTCTTTTCCACCTGATGTCCTCGACGCTTACCACTTTTATGCCAGTTTTTGCAGCGGGGTTGTTTAAAATTTCGCTCTCGTAGCAAAAGATGAAGACGCTTGGGGTTAAATTTTCCATAAAATAAAAATTTCTAAACGCCACGCCTCTTGTTACTTGCATGTAAATTCCACCCTCTTTTAAGGCGTTTTTGGCGATCATCTCATTTAAGATCGCTTCAAATTTATCTTTTTCGTAAGGCAGGCTTATATCTATCTCGTTTAAGCTTCTCTCAAACCTCGCCCAAAAGCCCTCTTTATCGACCATTTTTGAATTTATCACAGGCACTACTTCATAAATTCCATCGCCAAATATAAATCCTCTATCAAATGCGCTAACTTTTGCCTCATCTTTTGGCAAAAACTCGCCATTTAAAAAGACCGTTTCTAAAGCTTTATCTGCCATTTTTAGCTCCTTAAATTTTAGGCAAATTGTATCTAATTTTGTTTGAATTTATAGATTTTTAGATACAATGAGCTGAAATTTTTAAGGTAAAAAGTCTATAAAAAATGAAAGAAAATCTAAGAAACACTATCATTAAAAATATTTTTTTCGTCTCAAAACAGCCAGTTTTATTTAGAGATTTACTTGAAGCAAATGCCCTTTTTAACGAAGGTATGCTAGTTGATGGCGCAAAGCTAAATTTTAGATTTAACCACGTGAAGCTCTATCAAATTTACGCACTTATCTGTTTTGTAGTCTTGTTTCCGCTTCTTATAATCACGCACCACTTTTTAGCAAAGGCCGATGCTCACATCTCGATAATAGCAACCACCATCGTCACTTCAGCTGTTTTTATCGGCTTTGATATGTTTAAGGTTTGGGCAAGAAGAGAGATAAGCTTGGAGCTCATAAAAAAGGCTTGGAGCGTGCATTTTCCATATTTTGGATATGAAAAGTATTCAAGTAAGGTTGAAGAAATTTACAACACCGCTCTTAAAAATGACGTTTCAAAAAAAGATTTAGAACAATATATATATGAAAAGCTAATCTCTCAAAAAGAGAGCGCTGAGTAAATTTCATTTTGTTTTAAAGCAACTCGTAAAATTAGCTTTTTAACGTTTTCATCTTTGCAAAGCAGCTTCGCTTCTATCTCGCTTATGAAATAATATGGAAGTTTTTTGATCTTTTTATCTAACATCAAAAACCTATCTGAGATGATTTTTATATCATTTTGCAAGGCGTTTTTCTCTTTTAACTCGTCTAAATTTAGATAATTTCTAAGCTTAACTAGATCGCTATTTATATCATCAAGCTTGCTAGCTATAAATTTTGCATTTTTCATATTATCATCGTCTAAATTTTTACTAACTTTTATAGCGTAGTTTAGCTCATTTAGCGAGCCTAAAACCCTTTTTTCATCCGTGCTAAAAGCATCTTTGTTTGACTCATTTAGAGAAATTTGCACTAAATTTCTAAAACCTATCAAGGCACTGCTTAAGCTATTTTTTACCTTAGTATAGTCATTTTTTCTAGTTAGCAGATATGTGACAAAAACTATCAAAAAGCCAGCTGCCACATCAAGCAGTCTATCGACCATAAGGGCTAAAAAGTCTCTTTTTATAAGCGAAAAAATAGCTGTAAATTCAAACATAAAAGCCGTTGCAAAGACGATTTGTTTGTAGGATTTTAGATAATAAACCAAAAACATACCGATAAAGACAACCACGTAAAATGCGTATGATTCACCCATAAATTTCACAAAAACAAGCGCGATAAAAAAGCCGATAACTCCGCCAAGGAGGCTATCTCTGCCAGCATTTTTTAAAGCATCTTCGTCGCTTTTGTTTAGGCTCATCACCGCTATGGCTATCCAAATTCCATGATTTATATGCATCGCCTGCGCTATAAAAATGGCTAGCGACATGCAAATGGCAAGCCTTAAAGACTCTTTTAATATTTCATTTTTTAAATTTAGCTTTTTCAACGCCTCTTTTAGCGTGATCTTTTTTGTGTTATTAAACGAGAGTTTGTCCTCGCCGCCCTCTTTTATAAGCAAAAATTTATCATAAAGCACGCCAAGCGAGCTTGCAAAAATTTTAAAATTTGAGTTTTTAGCTAAATTTAACGCATCAAATTTTAGCTTTGGAGTTTGATTTTTGAAAATTTTTTTAAGCTCAAAAAGGTTGTAAGCGATCTCATTTTTTACCTCGTTTAAAAGCGCTTTGTCCTCGATCCTTTCAAACGAAGCGCCCAATGTTCGAAGCAAAAGAGCGATCTCTTCAACTTTATAAAAATAAAATAGTGCTTTGGCTTGATTTCTAACTAGCTTAACATCTTTTATCTTTAGGCTTTTGTTTGCGAAAATTTCTTTTGATTTATCAATCGAGCTCATCAAATCTGCAATACTTGCGTAAAAATGGCTCGTGCCAAGTGCTTTGCTCGATAAGATGGCACTGTCTAGTAAAAAGCTGATACTCTTTTTAGTAAATTTGCCGTATTTGCCAAAATTTTCAAATTTTATGATGATGCTTAGCACGCCAGCCAAGATAAGTCCGCCGATACTATCAGGCACATTTAGCCCAACTGCGGCCTTTGTCACAAAGGCAACTAGCCCTGTTGCATTTACAGCGAGTAAAATTTTGTTTAAATTTGAGCTATAAATTTGGCTAATGCCTACCACAAATATCCAGACAAATACGATAAGCGATAGCCAAACGCCAAGGCTGATAAATGGATCAACAAAGGGCATAAAAGCGCAAGAAAGCGCAATATAAAGTAGCAAAAATGCAAATTTGCTCCTATCTTTGCACTCAAGCTCACCAAGAAAGAAGATACCCATCGTGATATTTACAGCCATGATAGCGCCACTTAGATGAAAGAAGTAAAAACACAAAAAGCAGTTAAAAGCGATGGTTGTAGCAGCTTTTAGCGAGTAGATGAGCTGGAAATTTGCAGGGTCGTAGTAGCGGATAAAGCTTTTAAATTTCTTAATTATTTCCATTGACGCTCTTGCATATTGTTTAAAATTTGATTTTTATAACGCAAATTTTCAAGCTTTATGCTAAGAGCTCTGTTTTCTTCAAGGAGCATATCTCGTTTGCCGCTGATATCGGCGATATCTCTACTTATATAATAAATTTGATTTGCTATATAAATTTTTGGCAAAAATAGAGCTAGAGCTATAAAAACCGCCAGATAGACCATCACTAGCGTCTTAAAGCTTAAATTTACCTCACGTTTTTGCTCCTCGTCGTGAAGTGTTAGCAGCTCTTCTTTTTCTTGCATCTTTATCCTTTTATCTTAAAAACACGCAGTTTTGCGCTCTTGCTTCGTGAGTTTTGCGCTAGCTCACTTTGGCTTGCTGTTAGTGGCTTTTTGGTTAAAATTTCGCCTAGTTCGTGGTTGTTTCCGCACTCACATCGGTAGATGCCAGGCGGGCAGATACAGCTATTTGCCCACTTTTTGAAGCGCTCTTTTACGATCCTATCTTCAAGCGAGTGAAATGTAATAATCGCCACCAAGCAATCTTTAAAACCACCATTTTCTATGCTATCAAGCAAATTTGTTAGCTCATCTAGCTCGCCATTTACCTCTATCCTGATCGCCTGAAAAGCAAGGATCGCAGGGCTAACACCGCGCCCTTTTATCTGAGCTGTGCCTATTATATTTGCAAGCTCTTTTGCGCTCGTTATCTCGCCTAAATTTCTAGCATTTATTATCTTATTTGCGATCCCAGCGGCATTTTTTAGCTCGCCGTAATCCCTAAAAATCCTAACTAACTCATCAAACGAGTAGCCATTTACCACGTCATAGGCGCTAAATCCTCGCTCTTTATCCATGCGCATATCAAGCGCGCTTGAGCCAAGACTAAAGCCCCTATCATCTTTATCTATCTGCAAAGAGCTAACGCCAATGTCAGCTAAAATCCCTCTAACATTTGAAATTTCATCGCCGCTAAGTTTGCTAATAAGCTCAGAAAAATTGCTCTTATAAATTTTCACTCTGCTGCCAAATGGCTCAAGTTTTTTGAGCGAGAAATTTATAGCTTCGATGTCTTTGTCGCAAGCGATCAAATTTAAATTTTCATTTTGAGACAAAATGGCACTAGAATGTCCAGCATATCCAAGCGTGCAATCTATAAAATTTCCACGCAGGTCTTTAAAAAAAGATAGAACTTCGTCAAGTAAAACGCTAATATGCGGACTTTGCAACACTGCCTCTTTAATGAAATTAGTGTGAAAATTTATCGAAATTTTACTTAAAAAGCTATCATTACATAAAATTTTACACAAATTTTAAGATAGCTTAAATATAATCACCCAAACATAGGAGAAAAAATGGACTTATTGCACTCAACAAATGAGATAAAAAAGATATCTCTTTCGATGTTTAGAAAGAATTTTTTTGGTGTTTTTCATGGTTCTATCTCAGCGAGGGTAGAAAAAAATCAATTCATCATCAACAAACAAAGTGCCATTTTTGACGACTTGCAAGATAGTGATCTAACGCTTCTTTCATCTAAAAAAGACTACCGATGGAATGATGCGAGCTTAGATGCTGATATACACTTAAATATCTACAAAAACATAAATGAAGCAAAATTTGTCTGCTACGCCATGCCTCCATACGTGACAGCTTATGCAATGAAACATGAAAAGATCGTACCAAAAGACTATTTTGGATGCATGAGATTTAATGAAATTTTAGTCTATGATCCAAAGCAGTTTGACGACTGGTATGAGCGTGCTGAGACAGAAATTTATAGAGCGATGATAGAGAAAAATACTAACGTCGTCGTGATCAAAGGATACGGCGTTTACGCGTATAGCAGGAGCCCTCAACTACTTGCAAAAGATATAGCCTTGTTAGAAAATAGCTGCAAACTGCTTCATTTTACTGGTGATTACAGCGATTTTAGCATTTAAATTTTTGCTAACAAAGATAAAAAATGTTAGCAAAAATTTAGCAAGAAACGTTTTTATAAAGCCCCATTTTAAGCTTATTTAAGCCAAATTTCTATAAAATATCGCACAAGCTTTGTTAGTATTTTAAAGGAAGAACTTAATGTTATCTTGGATGCAAAAACATAAAAAATACCTAGTCGTGACAATTTGGGTAAGCACGATAGCTTTTGTCGGTGCTGGTTTTGTCGGCTGGGGCGCATACGATCTAAACAGCAACAGAGCTACTTCAGTAGCCAAAGTAGGACATAGAAATATAAGCGTTCAAGAGTTGCAACAAAAATATGATAGGTTATATCAGTACTACAACAATGTATTTGAAGGCAAATTAACTCAAGAGAAAGCTGAAGAGTTAGGTTTAGAAAATGCTGCACTTCAAGCTGCTATCCAAGAAAATTTACTATTAAATTTTGCAGACGATATCGGTCTAAGCGTTAATAAAGACGATGTTTTAAAATATATAATCGTCGATCCAACATTTCAAAAAGACGGCGTTTTTGACAAAAATTTATACTACGATGTGCTAAGAAGAGCTAGGATAAACCCAACTGATTTTGAAGACAATCTAAAACTAACTATCTTACTAGATAAACTTAGAACTATTTTAAATTTACCTGCTAGCAAAGAAGATATCGCCATGATGGAAGCTAGCTTTTTCATGCAAGATAAATTAGCTGTGCAAGTAGTAAATGCTGATCAAAACGAGATCAAAGTAGACGAGAAAGAGCTAAAAGATCTTTGGGAGATAAATAAAAATAACTATATGACAAAGACACTTTATGGCATAGATACATACTTTGTCGAGTCAGAAAAAAGTGACGCAAACGAAAGTGTTTTAAAATCTTACTATAACGAGAACCAAGATAAATATAAGGGTTCTGATGACAAGATAAAACCTTTTAGCGAGGTAAAAGCTGAAGTTAATAAAGACTACAACATAGAGCAAAGTAAAACTAACGCTTTAGAAAAGTATGTCGCTGTTAAAAAAGCTGAGCTTGCAACTAATGGTTTTATAAGTGTAAATGAAGACAACGCTACTTTTCCACTTGATGAGATAAAGGGCGCAAAAGTTGGCGAAGTGATAAAACCATTTATCTATAAAGATGGCTATTTAATAGCTAGAATAAAAAGCATAACTCCTCCACAACCTATGAGCTTTGAACAAGCAAGAGCCAATGTACTTGAAATTTATAAAAGTAAAAAAGAAAAAGAAATTTTAACAGCAAAAGCAAAAGAGACTCTACAAAACTTTAAAGGCACAGATGTTGGCTTTGTTAGCAGAGAGGTAAATGGCTCTATTGCGGGCTTAAATGAGAGCGATACAAGAGCTTTTGTATCTCAACTTTTTGACACTAACAACACAAAAGGTTATGTTATATTAGATGACAAAGCCGTAGTGTACGATATTTTGGAACAAAGATTGCTTACTAACAATATAAATAACAACTATAAGCAAATAACACAACAAAATGTTGCAATGCTTAAAAACAACGAGTTGATAAAAGATTTAACAAACAAACTTCTAAAATATTATGAAGTTAAAGAATATGTCAAAAGGTAAAAATTTTGAGTACTAGAATTTTAGGCATAGATGTCGGATCATTTCAAATTTGCGCTGTTATAGCAGAGCAAAATGATGATGGCATAAAGATAATAGGAATAGGCACAGAAAAAGCACAAGGTATAAAAAAAGGTGCTATAAATAACATCGAACTAGCTGCAAAATCTATAAAAAATGCACTCATAGAAGCACAAAAAGTTGCAGGCACACACTACGAAAGAGTAGTAGTTTCGATATCTGGAAAATATACTAAAAGCGTAAATAGCAGCGGCGTAGTAAATATACCAAATCATGAAATAGGCATAAAAGAGATAGAGCGTGCTATGCAGATGGCAGATCACAATGCCGAGACTTCACCAGAATATGAAAAACTCCATGTCTTGCCATATAATTTTAAGGTAGATGGACAAGAATTTATAGAAGATCCTATCGGTATGAATGGCACTAGACTTGAAGTACAAACACATATCATAAGTATTCAAAAATCACAACTAAGCAACCTAAGAAAAGCTGTAAATTTAGCAGGTGTGCAGGTTGATAATGTAGTTCTTTCTGGTTACGCTTCTGCCATAGCAACACTAACAAAAGATGAAAAAGAACTTGGTGTTGCACTTATAGATATGGGCGGCGAGACATGTAATATGGTAGTGCACGCTGGAAATTCACTAAGATATAACTCATATCTACACGTTGGCTCTGCAAATATAACTATAGATCTTTCAATGGCGCTTCATACTCCTTTGCCAAAAGCTGAAGAGATAAAACTAGAATATGGCAAACTGGTAAATAAATCAGTTGATCTTATCGAGCTTCCAAGACTTGGCGATGAGCAAAAAACTCACGAAGTTTCACTTGATGTTATATCAAATGTTATCTCAGCTAGAGCAGAAGAGACTGTGATGGTGCTTGCAAATATGCTTGAAGATAGTGGGTATAAAGATCTTGTTGGTGCTGGCATAGTACTAACTGGTGGCATGACAAAGCTTGATGGACTAAAAGACCTAGCTTCTGCGATATTTGACAACATGCCAGTTAGGATCGCTAGACCAAAAGAGATGGATGGTTTATATGAAATTTTAAGAGATCCAGCAAATTCTTGTGCCATAGGACTTTGTATGTATGGCGCTGGTGAATTTACACCTTATGAGATAGACTCAGAAAAAAAGATGAGATATAAGGGTGAGTTAAGATCAAAGCCAAAAGCAAATTTCAATATTTTTGAAGAAGAGAAAAAAGAGAAATTTGAAATAAAAAAACAGGAAAAAGATGATTTTGAAGAGGGCATTGAGCTTGTAAATATGGATATAAATTTAGAGCAAACAAACAACAAAAACGAGCTTGCAAATATCGCTGATATAAGCAAGCAAGAAAAAAAACCAAGTGCTTTAAAGAAATTTTGGCACAGCATGACACAACTATTTTGAGGAGAATTTTTACAATGAGCAACAGTTTCACAATCGAAGAGAACAAGAGCCTATATAGCGCAAAGATAAAGGTAGTAGGCGTAGGTGGTGGTGGTGGTAATATGATAAACCACATCATAAGAGAAAATCCAAATTTAGACATCGATCTAATGATAGCAAACACAGATGCTAAGGCACTTGACAATTCTCCTGCACACACAAAGATACAGCTTGGTGAGAAAAAGACAAAAGGTCTTGGCGCTGGTATGAGACCAGAAGTTGGCAAAGAAGCTGCACAAGAGAGCTACGAAGAGATAAAAAGCGCTCTTGAGACTTCTGATGTTGTGTTTATCGCTTCAGGCCTTGGTGGTGGTACAGGTACTGGCGCTGCTCCGGTTGTTGCACAAGCTGCAAAAGAGATAGGTGCGCTAACAGTTGCTGTTGTGACTATGCCTTTTTCATTTGAGGGTAAAAAGCGCAGCAAACTAGCTGATATCGGTCTAAGCGAGCTTAGAAAAGAGAGCGACTCTATCGTTATCATACCAAACGACAGACTTTTAACTTTGATAGATAAAAAATCAGGCATCAAAGAGAGCTTTAAAATGGTTGATGAAGTGCTTGCAAGAGCGGTAAATGGTATGTGTTCTATCGTGCTTGACTCTGGTGTCAGCGATATCAACCTTGACTTTGCTGACGTAAAAACAGTTATGAGCCACAGAGGTCACGCTTTAATGGGCGTTGGCGAGGCTTATGGCGAGGGTGCAGCTCAAGAAGCTATCAAAAATGCTATCCAATCTCCATTACTTGATAACATGAATATAAACGGAGCGCTTGGCGTTTTAGTTCATTTTAAAATGCATCCAAACTGCTCACTTGATGATCTTCATAGTGCTATGTCAATGATCGAAGAGGCATCTGATGATGATGCTGATGTGATCTTTGGTACAACAACCGATGAGAACATAGAAGACAATAAAGTCGAAGTTACTATCATCGCAACAGGTTTTAAAGGCGCAGAAAAAGAAAGCGAAGAAAAAAAAATAGCCCAAGAGCCTGAAAATGATCTTTTAAATAAAAATATCGTTTTAAAAAGAAGAGTAAGTGGTGGATATAACAGTGATGAGTATATCTCTCAGCTAGATATCCCATCATATCTTCGTCACCAAATGGACTAAGTCCTAACTAAAAATTCTCCTGTTAAATTGCAAGTCTATCTTGCAATTTACCTTTTTATATATTCAAATTTTAACCATTGCCTAGCAAACGCCTAAAATTATATTCTATAACTCGCATTATTTTTAGTTTTTACTTGCATAAATTTATTTGTAAATTTATTAAAGAGTTTAAGCAGCCCCAAGCAAATTTAACTACGCTTTTATGATATTTTTAAAAATTTAAAGTAGAAGCTTAAGCAGAAAAGCTAGAAATTTGCTAGCTAAGCTAAATTTCTAGCCAAATTTATTAATTCACTCCAAGTTGTGCTTTTACAAAATCGCTTGCCATTTGGATATTCCACTCTGGCTCCCAAACTAGGTTGATCTCACACTCTTTTACGCCCTCCACTCCAAGCACAGCCGTTTCAACCCAGCCAAGTATCATCTCGTGAAGCGGGCAAGACTTAGTTGAAAGCGTCATCGTCACCTTTGCTTTGCCGTTTTCATCACAGCTTACGTCGTATATCAGTCCAAGCGAAACGATGTCAAAGCCAACCTCAGGATCGACGATATTTGATAGAGCATCATAAATTTTTTCTTTCATTTTTTATCCTTTAAAACCAGTAAATTTAAAAACATTTATCATATTTACAGCAAGTAAAATGATGCTTAAAGCCATAAAAATCATGCTTATATAGACCAAATTTCTCATCTCAAAGCTAACCGCCAAAGAGTAGCACACAAGAGAAATGGCATTAAATACTATGGCAAAATATGCAGCTTTTTTTAGTATCATCGCATCAAGTAGCGGTACTTTTGCCTTGCCAACAAATGGCGCCACATAGTGATACCAGATGAGAAATGGCGCGATCTTATAAAGATGAGCCACGATAAAAGCAAATAAAAAGCCGTATATCATAAAAAATGCAGCCAAATTTAGCTTTTCAAAAATCATAAATATAGCAGCCACAAACAAAGCAAGCAGCGAAAGAGCGATATTTACATTCCAGTAATCATACGCCTTTCTAACGCGCTTTTTCAGTATGTAAAACGCCTGAGCTATAAAAAGCAAAGCTGCCACAGCCACCGCAAAAATCGCTAAATTTTCATCAATCGCCAGCAAAACGCCAGCCAAAATATAAAAGGCAAGAGAGGCTTTACTAAGTGTAAATTTAAGATCATGTGCCAGAGCAAACATCGGTAAAAGCACGCTTGCAGCCCCAAGTATCACGAAAAATACAAAACCCAGCACAAAATATACGTGAAATTTTAACGTCATAGCAAAATCGAGCATAAGCGTGCCACCAAGTATCATCATTAGGCAAAATCCAAGCGTTATGCCAACTAGCAAAAATATCGCCGAAATAAAGAGCGCAAAGGCCGCAAAGCTTCTTTTTTTATTATCCATAAAGCTTAGCGCGTAGGTCGAGCCAAAAAAGAGAAGTGTGCCAAAGAGAAAAACTGCGCTGATTTGTAAAATTCTAGCCTCACCAAATATCATTGCATAGCTCATAGCAAGCAGTGATAGGCAAAAAATGGCTAAATTTAAAATAGCCCCTTTGACCGTGAAAAATAGCTTTTCTAAGATGACCGAGGTTAGCTGATAGAGCGCTCCGATGATGATGCTCATCACAAAGCCCACGAAAAATATATGCAAAAAGCCAGCCGTATTTAGCGAGCTAATCGCCTCAAAATCAGCGTAAAAAAAGGCCGGGACGCTTAGCGCTAAGAAAAAAATGCCAGCGATAAAGTAGCCGCCAACTAGCTTAAATGGCGGCGCATAGGTATTTAAAAGCATCTTAGTGGCAAAGGCTAGTGTCTATGTTTTCGATACTCGCACCCTCTTTTAGGCTAAAAGTCATCTTCACAGCCCCGCCTTCAAGATCCTCTCGCTCCACGTCAAAGCTCTTTTCTATCTTTGGGATGAGCCCAGCTGGAAATTTGTGATTTACCATCACGATCTTTGTGTTTTTATCAGCAAATTTTATAGCTAAAAGCGCGTTTATCATAGGCTCTGGCGGCACGCAAGGACGTGAGTCAAAACCAACAAAGCTTACACCATTTTCACTAAATTTATAAAACGGCACCGTCGCACCATCGACGCTAAACTGCTCTGCATTTTTGAAAAATTCACTCATTTTTTCTCCTTTTGATTTTGGAGAATTATACTCTGATTAAACTTTTCAAACCATTGATTTGCTTCAACAAAAGCTACTTAACGTAGGGGATAAACTCCTCATATCCAAGCCTAGCCATATCCTCAAGCGGTATAAATTTAAGGCTTGCGCCGTTTATACAATACCTTAGCCCACCCTTATCGCTTGGTCCGTCATCAAAAACATGCCCAAGGTGCGCGTCGCTGTTTTGAGACCTAACTTCTATCCTTTTCATCATAAATGAGTTGTCCTCGCTATATGAAAGCGCCGTTGTCGTGATAGGCTTTGTAAAGCTTGGCCAACCACACCCTGCATCAAATTTATCAGCGCTTGAAAAGAGCGGCTTGCCACTGGTGATATCAACATAGATGCCCTTTTTGTCAAATTTATCATACTCGCTGCTAAATGGCCTCTCAGTCGCCGCCTCCTGCGTCACTGCATACTGCTCGCTGCTTAAATTTCTCTTTAGCTCCTCTTTGCTAAGCGGCTTAAATTTAGCCTCATCATAAAGCGGCTTATTTGCCAAATTTAGATCGATGTGGCAGTATCCAAAAGGGTTTTTATCAAGATAGTCTTGGTGATACTCCTCGGCAATGACGAAATTCTTAAGTGGCGCCACCTCAACCACGATCTTATCTTTAAATTTCTTTTGCTCTATCTTCATAAAGCTCTCAATGACTGGCAGATCATCCTTGCTAACATAGTAAATCCCGCTTCTATACTGCCTGCCGACATCATTGCCCTGTTTGTTTAGCGAGGTTGGGTCGATCACTCTAAAAAAATGAGCCAAAATTTCAGCCAAAGCGACCCTGTTTTCATCAAATTTCACATAAAGTGTCTCGGCGTGATCGCTCTCATGTAGCTCACGGTAGCTCGTGTTCTCACTCTTGCCATTTGCGTAGCCAACCTTCGTATCCACCACTCCAAATATCTTTTTAAAATATCCCTGCATGCCCCAAAAGCAGCCACCTGCTAAATAAATTTCTTTCAGATTTTGCCCTGCCATCGTCTGCTCCTTTAAAAACTCATCTTTTGCCATTAAATTTACACCCAAAAACACCACCAAAACCAAGAGAAAATTTAATATCTTTTTCATGTGAGCTCCTTTTTTGAAGGATTATATAAAATTTAAAGTTATAAAGTGTGAAGCAAGGGGCAAACGCCCCTAAATTTTAGTGTAAAAAGTGTCTAACGCCGGTGAAATATAGCGACATGCCGTGCTCGTCAGCAGCCTCTATCACCTCATCATCTCTGATGCTACCGCCTGGCTCGATGACGCATTTTACTCCCACTTTGCTAGCGATGTCGATACTATCCCTAAATGGAAAGAAGGCCTCGCTTGCTAGCACGCAGCCACTTAGATCGATCTTTAGCTCTTTTGCCTTTGCCACTGCCGCACGAGCAGCATCCACGCGGCTAGTCATACCCATGCCAATAGCCACCATCGCGCCGTCTTTTACATAAACTACGCAGTTGCTCTTCGTTAGTGCAGCCACTTTCCAAGCGATCTGAGCGTCTTTTAGCTCGCTGCCAGTTGCAAATTTCTTGCTCATTTGCTTCATATTTTCAAGCTCTTCGTCTTTTACGAAGTCTCTTTCTTGAAATACAAATCCACCATCGATGTGCTTAAAGTCAAATTTATCATTTGCGCGGACTAAAAATTTATTATCCTGAGTGAAAATTTTGATGCGTTTTTTGCTCTCAAACACTTTAAGCGCGGCATCATCGACATTTGCAGCGATGATTACTTCAACGTAAATTTCATTTATCTTTTTAGCTAGCTCCTCATCAAGCGTGCCATTTATCGCGACTACGCCGCCGTATGCAGAGATCGGATCGCACTTAAGCGCTGCCACGTAGCTCTCTAGCAGCGTATCTTTTACCGCAAAGCCGCAAGGGTTAGCGTGCTTGATGATAGCCACTGCTGGCGCGTCATCAAAGCTAGTTGCAAGCATTAGCGCGCCATTTATATCGGTCATATTATTGAAACTTGCCTCGCCTTTTAGCGCTCTAAAGTTGTTTGTGAAGAAATAATCAAACTCATAAAGCGCGCCTTTTTGGTGTGGATTTTCGCCGTATCTAGTGTCAAAAACCTTGCTTCCCACGATAAATCTAGCATCACCAAAACCGCCATTAAATCTATCATTCATATAGTTTGCGATCATGCTGTCATAGGCTGCTGTGTGCTCGAACGCCTTTATCATCAGCGATCTTCTAAACTCAAAATCATCGCTTTTTTCTCTTAGGCGCTTTAAAATTTCATCGTAGTCAAGTACGTTTGTGACTATAAGCACGTCTTTAAAGTTTTTAGCAGCACTTCTTACCATAGCTGGGCCGCCGATGTCGATATTTTCGATGATCTCGGCAAAGTCATCAGTCCTTATAGTAGTCTCTTTAAAAGGATATAAATTTACGCAAACTAGGTCGATGCCCTCGATGCCATACTCCTTTGCCTGAGCCACGTGTGTAGCGTCATCGCGTTTGTGCAAGATACCACCATGTATCTTTGGATGAAGGGTCTTTACCCTGCCCTCAAACATCTCAGGTGAGCCCGTAAATTCGCTAACCTCAGTGGCTTTGACACCCTCAACCTTTAAAAGTTTATAGGTGCCACCAGTTGAAAGTATCTGCCAGCCAAGCTCTTCTAGCCCCTTTGCAAACTCTACAATGCCCTCTTTATCGCTAACGCTAAGCAACGCTCTCATTTTTTCTCCTTTAGATTGATTAAATTTATTTTATTTCTCCGCCAAACACATCGCTTTTTCAAGCACAAGTAGCCCCATTGCTGTATCTTTTTTGATATTTTCTTCTGTTAAATTTTCTAGTTTTTCTAAACTTTTGCCACTAGCATTTACTGCAAAGTGGCTCTTTTTAACCAAATTTTGAAACTCACCACCTGCGATATCCACACTAAAGGCATAGTTTGAAATTTGCTTGCCACCAAAATAGCTTGAACTTAGCACGCTTAAATTTACAGCCTCCTTTTTGCTAAATGCCTCGCAGATCGGGCTTTTAGCGCTAAATTTTACTACCTTTATGCCGCCCTCATCTGAAAATATATACTCTTTAAATTCATTTAAATTTTTAGCTCTAACTGCCTTAAAATCAGCCTCTACGCCATCGCTGCCAGCTAGAATGATGCTAGCAGCGCTTGTCTTATTGTATTCGCCGATCTTTTTGCCATTTTCAAAAAGCGTGCTATCTTTTAGCTCAAATTTGATCTCATTTCCATCAAGATCGCTTACGTTTAGCTCTCTGCAAAAGCCAGCCACAGCCAAAAGCAAAATCACAAATTTCTTCATCTAAACTCCAAATTTCTCTTTTAATCGCCCATAAGCCTCGTTTATCTCCTGAAGCTTCTTAGTAGAGCGCTCTATCACCTCTTTACTCTCGCCCCTGCCCATCAAAATGTCAGGGTGATACTGCCTCACAAGCTCTTTGTAGCGAGCCTTTACCTCATCAAGGCTTGCATTTTTGCTAAGTCCTAAAACTTCAAATGCATCGTTTTCTTGGCTTATCTCATCATGGTCTGCCCCAAATCTCGAGCCATAAAAGCTATCAAATTTATAGATTATCTCATCAAGCGTCTCTTTATCGATGCCAAATCCATAAGCGATATTTCTTATGACGTCTTGCTCGCTTTTGTTAAATTCTCCGTCTATATAGGCTAAATTTAGAAAAAAAGTGAGCCTAGCCACGCAGGTATCGTAGTTTAGATTAAACGCGCGCTTGTAGTTTCTGGCGGTTTCATAGGCGTTATCTACATTTTCTTTTTGGCTATTATAAACCTCTTTTAGATACTCACGCACGCCGCTAACGCCACTAACTTTCTGGCTTAGATCATCTAGCACTTGAGTGATCAGCCTAGCCTCCAACTCGCTAACTCTGCCGTCACTTTTAGCGACTTTTGCAAGCAGTGAGACTAGAAATTTAGCCTCATCTACATTTGCTTGCTTCTTGCAGTTACTACCTATTTGGACATTCATAAATAAAAATATCGCACCGCCTAATATGAGTAAAAACAGGACTCCAGACATATTACCACAAGTGATAGATCGTATTTTTTATCTTGCCATTTACCAGCTCATTTTTGCGCCATGAGCTCTCGTCATTCATCACGTTCCAGCGGCGCTCCTCAGGGCGATAAAACCAGTCTTTATCGATCTGATAATAAATTTGCTTGCCGTTTGTCTCGATGATGTTTGCGATGTTGTTATCGTGATAGCTGTTCTCATCGTAGTCGGTAAAGGCTCGCTGTCCCATCTCTGAGTAAAGCAGTGTTAGCTCCTGAAGCATCTCGTTTAGATCATCGTCCATTTTCTTGACATGCAGACCGATCTCCTGCGCCTCACGAAAGAGTATCGGATACTCGTGCGCTGGGTAGTCTGCGTTTAGTCTCTCAGAAATTTCAACGATCTTTTTATCATCTTCAATGTGATATCTAAGTAGCTCAGAGCAAATTTTAAGAGAGAGCGAGCTAGCACGATCAACCGCACCAAAAACTAGCGGATGGATGTATTCATATAGCGAGTTATATGGGTTTGTGTCATTTGGCCTATCTTTATCCTGCTCTTTCCAAAGCTTCACCACACGGCTAAGCTCGTCCATAGAGACGCTAACTAGCTCGTTGCCCTTGTTTGTAGGGCTTAGCTCGTGTTTGAGCGATGTATCAACTGGCGTTAGATAGGCAAGCGGGCCCATCACGATCTCGTTTGCACCAAGCGCCATCATCGTAGCAGCTGAGGCGCAGTTTGATGGGATCAGCGCTATTAAATTTTTGCAGTAGTTTCTAAGCGTGCTAATGATCCTAAGCGCGGCTATACCGCTTCCGCCATCACTTTTTATGAAAAGATAAGCAGTATCTATCTTTTTACCCTTTAAAATTTCATACATTGCGCTTGCATCGTTGCCGCAGACATTACCAGCGTTTGAGTTGTAGTAGGTTATCAAAGGGGCGTTTAGCCTTTTTTCGATCGTACTTATCAAATTTTGAGTATCGCTAAAGAGCACTGGCGGTTTCGCCACGCCCTTTTTCTCGTTTTGCTCTACTTCCTTTTCCCCGCTTGCTTTTTCCTTTTTAGAAAACATCTCTTAGTCCTCCTTTTTTACGATTTTCGCAAACTCATTTAGATAAATTTCTCTTACGTCCTCTAAGCTCTCATCTATCTCATTTAGCTTAAATCTCTTGCCTCCGCTAACGCCGATCTTTTCAAATTTCACACCAAATTTAGCCGCAAGTGCTTCAAATTTAGTCTCGTCTTTTACGCCTACAACCGCTCTTGAAAAGCTCTCATCAAAGATAAAATTTGGCTCTTTAAATTTAACTTCACAATTTATGCCGATGTTTGAGATGCTAGCCATTTTTGCTAGCGTGATAGCAAGACCGCCCACGCCTACGCTATTTGCAAACTCTAAAATTTGCTCTTTATTTGCCTCTATCACTAGCTCCCAAAGAGCTCTCTCAGCTTTATAATCAACCTCTTTTAGCTTTCCGCCAACCACATCAAATAGCGCCTTTGCGTAAAGAGAAGCTGCAAATTCTCCTCTTGTCTCGCCAAGCAAGTAAATCGCCCTACCCTCGCTTAAAAATTTGCTTTTTAGGTTTAAATTTGCGTCTTCATTTACACCAACCGTGACGATGGCTGGCGTTGGATAGACGCTAACGCCGTCAGTGTCGTTATAAAGGCTCACGTTGCCACTAACAACTGGCGTATTTAGCTCACGGCAAGCCTCTTTTATGCCTTCACATCCCTCTTTAAACTGCCACATTACCTCTGGATTTTGCGGGTTGCCGTAGTTTAAGCAGTCAGTTATCGCAAGTGGCACAGCGCCGCTCATCGCTACCTTTCTGCCAGCTGCAGCGACGGCTCTTGCAGCGCCAACTTTTGGATCAACGAAATTTGCTCTAGGATCGCACTGCGCGGCCATAGAGACGGCCTTTTTAGTGCCTTTTACTCTGATACTTGCAGCGCCCAAGCAACCAGGCTGTTTTATCGTGTTTGTCTGGATATTTGCGTCGTATTGATCGTAGATAAAGCTTTTATTTAGCACTTCTGGCTCTTTTAAAAACTTAAAAAATGCAGTTTTGTTATCAACATTATTTGGGATTTTTAAATTTACTATCTCATCAAGGTATTTTGGACGTGCAACAGGGCGGTCAAGCACCGGAGCTGCCTCGCTAAGTGGGCCGATAGGGATTTCGCCTGCAAGCTCACCGTGCCAATAAAGCTGCATCACGCCGCTACTTGTGACCTCACCGATGATCTCAGCGTCAAGGTCCCACTTTCTAAAAATTTCAAGCACCTTTTGCTCGTAACCTTTTTTGGCGCATATTAGCATACGCTCTTGAGACTCGCTTAGCATTAGCTCATAAGGCGTCATACCAACTTCGCGCATCGGCACGCGCTCTAAATACATCTTCATACCACTGCCGCTTCTGCCAGCCATCTCAAAGCTAGAGCTTGTAAGTCCTGCTGCACCCATATCTTGGATGCCGATGATGTAGTCTTTTTTAAAGAGCTCTAAGCACGCCTCCATGAGCAGTTTCTCAGCAAATGGGTCGCCTACTTGCACCGTTGGGCGAAGTGATTTATTTTCATCATTAAAGCTATCACTTGCCATCACAGCGCCGCCAAGTCCGTCCCTGCCGGTCTTTGAGCCCACATAAATGACTGGGTTGCCCACGCCTTCAGCCTTGCCGTAGAAAATTTCATCACTTTTGCAAAGTCCAAGTGCGAAAGCGTTGATTAAGATATTGCCATTAAAGCTAGGATCAAATGTAGTTTCGCCACCGATCGTTGGGATACCCATGCAGTTTCCGTAATGTCCGATGCCAGCGACACTTCCTTTTAGCAAATATCTATGCTTTTTGGCTAGCTCGCCCTCGCCTCTTATCTCACCAAAACGAAGTGAGTTCATATTCGCAACAACTCTTGCGCCCATCGTAAAGACATCTCTTAAAATTCCACCAACGCCAGTTGCAGCGCCCTGAAACGGCTCGATAAAGCTTGGATGGTTGTGACTTTCCATCTTAAACACAGCTGCAACCCCGTCGCCAACGTCGATGACGCCAGCATTTTCGCCAGGTCCTTGAATGACCCAAGGCGCCTTTGTCGGAAAGCCGTTTAGGTATTTTTTGCTTGATTTGTAGCTGCAGTGCTCACTCCACATCGCTGAAAATATGCCAAGCTCTAGTAAATTTGGCTCACGGCCTAAAATTTTTAAGATCTCCTCATACTCTTCGTCGCTGATTTTATGTGCTTGTATGGTAGCTTTATCCATTGATGTAACCTTTTAAGAATTTTAAGCTATTTTACAACCTTGCTTATAAAAAGTTACTAAAAAGCCTTTTGGAATTTACTAAAACAAAGCACATTTGAGAGAATTTTGCCTTGATTTACAAGGTCACTTTCGATAAATGTTTTATAAAAAATTTTGCGTTAGCGTCTCAGCCTTAATCTTCTCTTCATCTTCGCTTGAAAGGTTGAAATAATAGCTCGTCTCTCTTAGAAAAAAGCCTTGATCATTAGATATATCTGAGTTTAAGATTACTGCAAAAAAGCCATTTTTCAAAGGGTGATTTGTCACACTTTTTACTTTTATCACCTCTTTGCCACCTGCAAAAGCTTCGCAAACTGGCATGCTTTTTGTGCTATAGACTACGCTTTTGATAGCTCCATTTGAAATTTCATAAAATTTGATATTTTTTGCATTTACGAGCTCCTCTATGTCACTAGAATTTGACAAGATGAGCTCATGGTTTGTGCCCAAATTTTTAACAAGCACCATTTTGTCTGCTTCGCTGCCTTGCATAAGATCGCCAAGAGTGCTAAATTCTGCATTTACTCCGGCTGCTTTTATCTCAGCCTTGCCAACAATGTTTGCAAATTTATTAAAGTCATCTAGGCTATTTTGCAGCTTATAAAATTTCATCTCGTGCAAGGTTTCGTTATTTTCAAGGTAGAGTAAATTTGACTTTTCACTTGGATTTAGAATTTACTTGCCAGCGCACCCAGCAAAAAAGATAACAGCAGCTAAAAATAGAAATTTTGCCCTCATTTTCCCCAACCAAGATAGATATAAATTTAAATGCCCTCTAGTGCAAGTGGCTAGAGAGCGGTAGAAATGTTTTATGCTTTGAAAACTTTTTCAAGATGCGCCTCATACTCTTTTAGGTATTTTGGCACGTCTGGCATCTTAATAACATCACAGCAGATAAAGTGCGGAAGCGACTTTAAGCCCATAAATTCATTTGCCTTTCTAAAATGAAAATAAATCCCATCAACGCCGCGCGCCTCAAAAAACTCGTTTGGATCGCTAAATGCCTCGGCTGGGGCATTCCAAGTAAGACTTAGCATAAATTTCTTGCCATTTAGCAAGCCGCCTTTGCCGTAGTTTTTAGTTGGATCAACCCTATGCCTGCCATCACTCGTATAAAGCTTACCATGACCTGCAGTAAAGACCTCGTCGATATATTTTTTAACTATCCAAGGCTCGCCCATCCACCAAGCTGGCATCTGCCAAACTACTGCGTCCATCCAGAGAAATTTCTCAACTTCAGTCTCGATATCATAGCCTTGATCTATCGCTGTTTGTTTTACTTCGTGACCCATTTTTGCTAGTTTTTCGCATGCAAGATCGTGAAGTGTTTGATTGAGCCTACCATCTGAATGGCCAAATTTTTTGCCGCCATTTAAAAGTAAAATTTTCATTTTTTTCTCCTTTAAAAAGCGCAAATTTTAACCAAAAAAAGTATCATTTTCCTAAACAAAAATGGCTAAACATCTCGTCTAAAATTTCGCTTCTCTCAAATGGCTTTGTGATACTTGCGAGTGCCTTTATCGCGGTATTTAGCTCGTAAGCAAAAATTTCTAGCTCCTCTTCATTTAGCCTTAAAAACGCTCTTTTTAAAGCCTCACTCGCCTCTTTGCAACTTAAAATTTGGCGGTTTGAGCTTAGCATGATCTCGTCAGTATCTTGCGTCTTGAGATAGCCCTCAAGCTCTTTTAAAACTACGCTCGTATCAGTTTTTGCAGAAATTTTGATGACGCCGTCCAAATTTATGTCAAATTTAAACGCCAAATCGCTTTTGTTTAGGATAAAAAAGGCTTTTTTGTTTGAGTTAGAAACGAGCTTTATTATCTCTTTATCTTGCTCGTCACTTAGATTTGAGCCGTCAAAGACAGCTAGAATGATGTCGGCCTCGTTTATGGCAGAGATTGAGTAGTTTATGCCGATTTGCTCGATCTTTCCAGCATCTTTTCTGATGCCTGCGGTGTCTATTATGCGAACTAGATGCGAGCCGATCTTAAAATTTTCTTCTATCCTATCTCTAGTTGTGCCAGCCTCATCGCTAACGATCGCTCTTTCGTATGCCAAAAATGAGTTTAAGATAGAGCTTTTGCCGACATTTGGCTTGCCAACAATGGCGATCTTAAAGCCATCTATCAGCCCCCTTCTTTGCTCGCTAAGAGTGGCTATGCGCTCTAGCTTCTCGCTATTTTTTAAAAGCATCTGCTTGGTTTGCTCTAGCAAATTTGCAGGCAGATCATCATCAGCATAGTCGATCATCGTCTCAACAAAGGCAAGAGTTTTGACCACTTCACCCCTTATCTCGCCTACAAATTTACTAAGATCGCCTTGCATCTGGCGGGTCAAAATTTTAGCTGCGATCTCGCTTTTTGAAGTTATAAGCCCTTGCATCGCCTCAGCCTTGGCTAGATCCATCTTGCCATTTAAAAATGCCCGCTTGCTAAACTCGCCAGGCATTGCAAGCCTAGCGCCAGCTCTTATTAGCTCATTTAAAATTCTCTCGCTCACCATAACGCCGCCATGAGTTTGAAACTCGACGATATCCTCGCCAGTAAAGCTTGCTGGGCCTTTAAAATATATAACGATGCCCTCGTCTAAAATTTCATCATCAAGGGAGTAAATTTTGGCTAGTTTTGCGTATCTTGGCTCTAAATTTGAAAGTTTAAGAAGTTTTAAAGAGGTGGCCAGAGCGTCCTTGCCGCTAAGCCTTACGATAGAAACTGAGCCGATGCCATAAGCTGTGGCAAGGGCTGCGATAGTTTCACTCATTTTTTAAAAAAGTCATTTACGACGACAAATTTGCCGTCATTGCCGCTTTTTATGCCGACATATTTATCTGGAAATTTCTCTCTAAGCTTCTCAAGTGCGATCTTGACCAAAACTCCGTCAAGTGGCTTAGTTTGAGCTCTACCGCTATTTTGCACACGCTCGATCACGCCATTTAGATATTGATCCATCATCGCTTCTTGATTTTGCAAAAATTGCGCGATCTCAAGGCGGATAGCGAGGTTGTATTTTGAATTTAGCCAGTTATAGAGCATATAAGAGATCGCTTTATATCTATAGCCCTCTTTGCCAATAAGTAGTGCCGCGTCAGCACCGTCTAGCTCGATAAGCACGGTTTCATCGTTAAATTTACTAACTTCTACCTTGTCTATCTCAAAGCAGCTTGCTTTAAAAAGACGCGTCATACCCTCTTTTATCTCAGGCAAAATTTTATCAAAGTCGATCACAACCTTCTCTTTTTTCTCTTTTGGCAAAGCTTGAGGCGCGCTCTCTTCATCAGTTTGGTTGAAATTTTCGATGATTGAAGTATCTAGGATATTTTTAGGAGCACTTTTACTAGCTTGTGGCTCTTTTGCCCCCTTAGTCTCTTTTTGCTCTTTTGGCTCATCAAGTCTTTTTATGACATATCCTGGCTCTTCAGCCTCTTTTTCACCCTTTTCAGCAAAGGCATCTTTTGCAAGAGCCGAGTTTTTCTCGCTTAAATTTGGCTTTTCATTTTTATGCTCTTTTTGCTCAGGCTTAGCTTCGTTTTTCTCATCTTTATGCTTTTTAGGATTTCGCTTTTTATCATTATGATCGTGTTTTTTACTCTGTTTTTTCTCTTCTTTTACACTCTCATTCTCATCACTTTTTTTAGCAAAATTTCTATCATTTTTTGGTTTATGTTGTGGTTTTGGCTGATTTTCTAAATTTGCCTCAATGATCGCTGTCTTTTTAAAAAATCCAAAAATTCCGCTACTTGGATGCTGCAAGACCTTTATATCAAGCTCTGTGACTGAGCAGTTAAGCTGCTCGGCTGCCTTTTGAAATGCCTCTTGGAGAGTATTTGCTTCTATTTTCATTGAGCTTTTACCTCCGCAGCTTTTTTATGTTTTTCAAAAAGTTTATTTACAAAGACTTGTTGAACGACTGAACAAACGTTATTTACGAACCAGTAAAGCGTAAGACCTGCTGGGAATGTCACAAAGAAAAACGTGAAGATCAAAGGCAAGAATTTCATAACCTTTTCTTGCATAGGATCGGTAAATGTCGTTGGTGTAAGTTTTTGTTGCAAAAACATCGTTAGACCCATCAAGATAGGTAGCACAAAGTATGGATCCATCACTGAAAGATCGTGTATCCAAAGTATCCAAGGAGCACCTTTTAGCTCGATCGCATTTAGCAAAACACGGTAGATCGCAAAAAATACCGGAATTTGAAGCAAGATCGGCAAGCAGCCACCCATCGGATTTGCGCCATGTTTTTTATATAGCTCCATCATATGGACTTGCATCTTTTGCTTATCATCTTTATATTTTGTTTGGATCTCTTTTACCTTTGGAGCAAGCTCTTTTAGCTTATTCATCGATAGCATGCCCTTATATGTAAGCGGGAATAAAACTATCCTTATAACAAGCGTTAGCACAACTATCGCCCAACCCCAGTTGCCGATGTAGTTATGTAAGAAATTTAAGAATGTAAACATCGGCTTTGCTATAAATGTAAACCAACCATACTCGATAACGTCATTTAGTCTCTCGTCCATCGAGCTTAAAATTTTATGCTCTTTTGGTCCGATGTAAGCGCCTAGTTTTAGACTATCGTTTGCCTTTACAAAGACGATAGGATTGTTATTTGCATCTTTATCTACAACAGCTTCAAATGGCTTGTTAAATGAGTAAAATAGCGCTGTGTAGTATCTATCAGATGCGGCTGCTATAGTTGTGTTAGCATAGTTTTTAACCTCTTTTGCATCGCCATCTTCTATGATATTTAGGCTATCGTCTGTATTTCTAAGCATGACACCATGAACTGTGTAACTATCTATCGCGATATTTGGTCTAAAGCCAGGAGTGATGAAATAATCAACACTTTTACTTAAATTTACTTCAACCTCGTAACGACCATTTGGGTAAAATTTGATATTTTTTGTGACTGTAACGCCGTCTAAATTTTGAGTGAGTTTTATGGTTTTAGGCTCGCTGCTAGCATCTACCTCGCTAGCGTCACTGCTATATGCAACCTTAAAAGCATCAGCATTCAAAGTGCTATCGTTAAATCTAAGCTCAAGCGGCAGTGGATTTTGTGAAACAAGCTCGATTTTGTTGCCATCTTCTGTTTTATACTTATCTTCGGTGAGATAAAACTTCGCAATCCTACCTAGCTTATCTATCTTTGCTTCATAACTTTGACCTTTGATGGTAGCGACTATCTCGTTTGAAGCTAAATTTTCATTTGATTTTGGAGTATCGTTAGTAGAGGCTGGGGCTTTGCTTTGATCCATTGTTTGAGACATTGTGGTTTGGTTTTGTTCAAGCGGCACTCTTTTTGGCATAAAAAAGTCATATACTATAAAAAATATGATAGACAAAAGTGCTGCAAGAAGCAACCTTTTTTGCATAGACATCTGTTCCATTTAATTTTTTTCCTTTAATTTATCTAATACTTTTACAACATAAAATTTACTATTTTGGCAAGGGATAAACCAGAAATTTACATTTTTGGTATCACTTTTTTGAAATATAAAACATGAGTTAAATTTTTTGCGGATGATTGGGTAGTTGATACCGCCTTTGAAAAGTTGATTGCATCTTAAAATTCGCATGAATGTTGCAAAAAAAGCAGAGAAAAAGCTGTTTGTTTGAAATTCCCAAATGGCGTATTGTGAGCAAGTCGGATAGTAGCGACAGCTTTTTGGCAGAAGTATGGAAATATATTTTTGATAAAAAGCGATAAATTTAATCGCATATTTTTTCATTTTAGACATCCCATTTTTTTTATAGACCAGCTCAAATTTTTACAAATTTTGTCAAATGAAATTTCTGTAATTCCATTTTTTGCAACCATAATGTAAGTGCCATCTTTTAGCTCATTAGAAATAGAAAAAAAAGCAGCTCTTAAAAGTCTCTTTGCTCTATTTCTAACTACTGCTTTTCCCACTTTTTTGCTAGCAACAACTGCTAATTTTTTTTCAATTGTAGGCTTATAAAAAACTACGCAAGCGTCGCAGTGCCATTTACTGGCCTCTTTATAAACCTGAGAAAATTCTCTCGAGTCACTTAGTGACTCAAAACCAGCTAAGCAGCCAATCTTTTTCTACCTTTAGCACGCCTAGCGTTGATAACCTTACGGCCATTTTTAGTTTTCATTCTTAAACGAAAGCCGTGAGTGCGTTTTTTAGGGGTTTTATGAGGTTGATAAGTCCTTTTCATTTCTATCCTTAAAGTTAATATAAAAAGTGGGATTTTATCAAAGCAATACTTAAATTCCTTTGAATAAATCAGCCCTAAAAAACTATAATTTAAACTTTAAGTAAATCAAGTTATAATCCAAAAATGAAATTTCATAAAAATAAAGATCTCTTAGAAAAATTACTTTTTTTAAAAGCGATCGGTTACAATTTTATAGATGAAAATTTTCTTAATTTAAGTAAATATCAAGATTATAACAGCATAGACGAGCTAAATAGAGAGATAAAAAAGTGCTCTCTTTGCTTTTTGAGAAATAGCTCAAAGTGCGTTTTTACTGGCTTTGGCGATAAAAATAGCAAGATAATGTTTATCTCGCTTTGCAAAAAAGATGATTATTTTGAAGGCGCAAGTGGCAAAATTTTAGAAAATGCTATAAATAATGGCTTAAATTTAGAAAAAGATAGTGTCTATATAAGCTTGCTTTTACGTTGTGAAATTTCAAATAGTGATGCGAAAAATCCAGCGTTAAAGAGCTCGTTTGAGCTTTGTAGGCCATATCTTTTAGAAGAGATAAGACTTATTAAACCAAAAATTATCATCACTTTAGGAGAGGAAGCTTTCATGCATCTTTATCCAAATTTGCTCTCAAAGGGCGGATTTTCAAGTATAAGAGGGAGCATTTTAAAAGATGATGATAGGTTTATAATGCCAACTTTTTCACCAGAGTGGATCAGCAAAAATCCAAGTTTTGAAGAAAATTTTATAGATGATTTGAAAAAAATCAAGGGAGTGATATGAAAAGAATTTTTCTTTTTTTAGTTATATTTGTAAGCCTTTTTGCAGCACAAAATGAAGCCTTAAGCCAGATGCAAGACGAGATAGCTGAGGCAAAATTTGAAAGCAACATCACTAAAAATCAAAGCCTCTCAAGCATACCACCAGCAAAGATCACTTACATAAATTTAGAGCCAGAATTTTGTGATAGCTCTTGCTTAAATGAGCTTGCAAAAAGCGATATGTTAGCTAGCTTTATGGCAAGATTTGAGCCAGCAAAGATAGATGATAAGGCACTCTTAGACCTTTACACTTCGCTTGGTGGAGAGATGGTTTTAAAGCTTGCGCAAAGCGACAAGATAGCAGTCATCATCCCTCAAAAGGTTATAAAATCATACGCAAATGTTGTATCAAACGCGATTCTAAGCTACATCTTAAAGCAAGATGCAAATGTCGAAGTGAAATTTATAAATAGCAGCGACGAGAGTTTGCCTAGCCTTCAAAATGCGCTTCAAAACGCTAGAAACGAGGGTTTTATCTACTTCATAGCAGCCCTTACTCAAAATGGCGCAAACATGGTAAATTCTCTCATCTTGCCAAACGAGCTCATCTACATCCCAAGCGTTCATAGCTCTTTTGTGATAGCTCCAAAGCCAAATTTGATCTTTGGTGGAGTTGATTATAAAGCGCAAATTTCAGCCCTGCTGGCTTTTGCCAATGAAAAAATAGTCGCATTTGACGATGGTAGCGCTCTAGCACAAAAGCTAAATGAGTATGTACGCATGCAAAGTAATGACTACTACGAAAGCTCGATCACAGGTAAAGATATAAATTTAAACGATACTTTAAGCAAAAAGTCCAAATTTGATAATGCAAGCGTCTTTTTAAACATCCCTATAGTTAAAGCTTCGCTTGTAGCAACGCAGATGAGAGGCTTTGAGATAAAGCCTTACGCGCTTTTAAGCACGCAGATAAATTTCTTGCCAAATATCTTTAGCGCCATCACGCAAAGAGATAGACAAAACCTCTTTGTAGCAAATTCGCTAAATTTACTTGATGAGAGCTTTTTAGGGCTTGGAGATCTTTTTGGAGTTGATTTTAGATACTCACAGATCGGCTACTCAAGTGCCTTGGGAGTGGAGTATATCTATACAAATTTTATAAACAAAAGTGCCAGCAAAATTTTTGCTGAGAGAGTTGAGGGCTCGCAAGTTTTATATGATGTGAAAATTTATGATACAAAAAGCGATCAATTTAATGAGGTAAATTTGCAGGAGCAAAACAGCACAAGCGGGATTTAGCAGTTTTGCTTGCTAAAATTTAACCCCATTTATAAAAGTTTTCATGCTCTCATCTATCTTTGCTAGCCTGCCCTCTTTCATAAAAGCTAGCGTGATAGTCGCTTTAAAGAGCACTTTTTCGGCATCTTTTTCATCAAATTTATAAATTTCTTGCTCTAAAACAAGGCTTGCCTTTTTAAGCTCTATGAGCTTTGTTCTCACAAAAACCTCATCGCCAAGCACGGCTGAAGCGAGAAATTTAGCTTCAAGTGCCAAAACGACAAAGTATCCGCCCTCTTTTGTAAAATTTAGTCCAGCCTCAAAAAACGCTTCACTTCTAGCTCGCTCGCAATATTTAATATAGTTTGTATGATAGACAATGCCGCCTGCATCGGTATCTTCGTAATAAATTCTTATCTTCACAGCAAAGCTCCTTTAAATTTTCATTTGCTCTTACTAGGCTTGCCTTTAGCGCCTCTAGTTATCGTAAGCGACTGATCATAAAACAAGATGAGCACCACCGAAACGCCAACACCAAGCGCTAGTGAGACCGTCGTAGTCGTGATGGCGTTATCAAAAAATATGATCAAATACTCATTTTTCTTAGCGATACTTGTCTCATTTAAAAATGAAAAGAGTGCCAATATCCCTTTATACGCAAAAACTCCTGGCACCATCGGCAAAAGCGCTGGAAATGCGATGATCTCGGCTGGTACTTTGAGCCGTTTGGCAAAGAGCATACCTAAAATTCCGCTTAAAAACGAGACGATGAGAGTAGCGACGCTGATGTTAAAAAGTCCCATTTGCATGATCCAAAAGCGGCTAGCATGCGCAAACGCAGCAAGCAAAGCGCAAAAGGCGAGAGTCCTTTTTGGAGGCGAGCTAGCATAGGCAAAGCCAAGTCCAGCCACCGCAGCAAAGCCAGCATCTACAAGCGTTTCACAAAAAAGCTCAAACATTTAATATCTCCGCACTGCTAAGCGTTAGCGTGATATAGACGCCAACAGCCATGCAAAGTATGAGGATGCCCGTGCTTATGGCTCTGCTGATGCCAACAAGGGTGTTGTCATTTAGGATGTCAAAGACTGAATTTATGAGAAAAACGCCCGGCATCATAAAGAGCACAGACGAGCCTATCGCCACGTCGCTTGTATGCGTAAGTCCGTAAGATACGCCAAGATAGGCGATAAATGAGACGACAAAGGATGTCAGGACGTATTGAACCTTTAAATTTACGCCCATTTTTGCAAGGGCAAATTTAAGAGTGTAGCCAACAAGCGTTGCAAAAAATATGCAAACAACTGAGCCAGCATCGCCTCCAAAAAGTCTGCAAAATGCCGCATTTGCAAGGCTTATCAAGATAAGCGAGCTAGCAAATTTATTTGTGCCAACACTCATCACGCCCTCAAAGCTCTCTTTAGCTTCATCTAAACTTAAGCCCTCATCTAAAATTTGCCAGCTAAGTGAGGATAGCTCAGAAATTCTATTAAAGCTAACCTGCCCTAGAGGGATCTTTCTCACATAAGTTCGGCGCAAGGAGTTATCCTGCGAGTCCATCACGCTAATGGTAAAATACTTCACAAAAATGGTCACGCTAACGTCGTAGCCGTAGTGATTAGCTATGCGGTCGACGCACTTTTCTACGCGCGCTGTGTATGTGCCAGCGCTCACCATCGCTGTCGTGTATTCGGCGAGGAAATTTGTTAAGATTTGGATATCAGGCTTGGCGTTCATCTTGACTGATCTTAAATTTCACAAAAAACAAAATGAGCTGCAAAACAAGCATCACTTTCATCACATATTCGCTTGCGCTATGCATCTTGGCAAACTCCGCTGTCTGCGTCGCCTCTGCGCCAAGACCCTGAGCCTGCACGATAAAAGGCGTAAAGATAAAGACAAAGCTAAGCGCTAGGGCTAAGTTTAAAAACGAGAGCATAAATGTGCTAAATTTTAGTGAAAATGCAAGCTTTTTTCTTAGATCAAAGAGCTCGCTAACCGCCACAAATGCGCTTACAAATAGCAAAGCGTAGTTAAATTTTAAAAATATCTTTGTCATCATCTGTCCGCTCATAAAATGCGTAAGCACCCCCTCGCCTATGATGCTTTGTGGGAAAAATATGACTGGCGCGACCAAAATTCCAAGCGTTAGCTCAGTGCCGATCACCGCTGCTAATAGTAAAAAATAGATACTTCTCAATCTCTCTCCTTTATAGTTTTAAACTCGTGCAAAAGCCCCTGTCAAAGCCCGCCAAGTCCTTATAAAACGTGCTTTTAAAGCCATTAAATTTTAGCGCCATCTCCATGCTCGCTCTTTGATCATATCCCATCTCGCAGGCGATATTTTTTATGCCGCGATTTCTAGCGATAAGGATGATGTTTTTTAAAATTTCATCTCCGACTTCGCCACCAAATAACGCCTCATGCGGCTCGTTTATCACAAATTTATCAAGTTTATAGCCTCGCGCGATATAAGGCGGGTTTGAGACCAAGATGTCGATATCACCTGAAATTTCATCGATATATGAGCATTTTACAAAGTCGATCTTCTCGCTTACATTAAATTTAAGCGCATTTTTTTTAGCTAAATTTAGAGCCTTTTCGTTTATATCGGTGGCTACTATTTTAGCGTTTGTTTTTAGGGCTAGCATGACGCTTATTATCCCACTGCCAGTGCCGATCTCAGCGATCTTTGGTGCTTTATAGCTGCTTGCTATCTCTAGCACTTTATCAACTAAAATTTCAGTCTCAGGGCGCGGTATCAAAACGCCACTTTCTACCTCAAACTCCAGCCCATAAAAGCCAGCCTTGCCAGTAATGTACTCAAGCGGTTCATAGTTTTCAAAGCGCTTTACAAGGGCAAAGTAGCCGACATCGTCAAATTCGCTCTTTTGGTTTAAAAATATCCACTCAACGCTCACATCAAGGTAGCTCATGAGCAAAATTTTAGCCACTCTACTTGGGTTCTCACAAAGTGGCTTTAGCCTTAAATTTGCTTCTTTTAGAGCCTCTTCAACTCTCATTTTCTAGCTCATTTATCCGCTCAAAAAGGCTTGGGTGCGAATGATAGACAAATGAGTAAAGCCAGTGCGACTTTGGAAATGCTTTGTTTTCGCTGCCAAGCTTGGTTAGGGCGTTTATCATGTCAGTTTTGTTTGAAATTTCTTTTGAAAACCTATCTGCGCCAAATTCATTTTTGCGGCTAAAGTGCGAGATGATCGGCGAGAAAAGAAAGCTAAAAATAGGCGAGAAAAGCACCAAAAAGATGATGATGCTAGCGCCATTTTGCCCTAGTCCTATCGCCTCATAAGCGCTTGCGCCAACGTTTCCAAAGATGAAAAATAGACAAAATAGCATAAAGGCACTTAGCGCTATCATTTTTAGGATATCTTTATGCTTAAAGTGCCCAAGCTCGTGCCCCAAAACTGCCACGATCTCTGCGGTGCTTAGCTTTTTTATCAGCGTGTCAAAAAGCACCACTCGCTTTGTCGCTCCAAGCCCGCCAAAATAGGCATTTAAGCGGTTGTCGCGCTTGCTAGCGTCTATCGTAAAAACGCCGCTACTTTTAAAGCCACATTTTGTAAGCAAACCCTCTATCTTGCCCTTTAGCTCGCCATCTTCAAGCGGCGACATCTTGTTAAAGATAGGCGCAATGAGCGTTGGATATATTAAATTTATAATTAAAGCGATGCCAAAACTTAGCAAAAACGCCCAAAACCACCAAAAATCGCCAAGAAAATTTATACATAAAAGCACGAGCCAGACGAAAGCCGAGCCAAAAATGAGCATTAGCGCTAGCGACTTAATGGTATCAACCAAAAATATCTTTGCGCTCATATTTGAAAAGCCAAGCTTTTTATCTTTTACAAAGCTCTCGTAGATATTTAGCGGTAGATCAAGCAGCGACGAGATCAGCAAAAAGCTCATCACAAAGATGATATTTTCAAACGTAGTGCCATCTTTTAGGCAAGCGCTTGAGAGCATTTTTAACCCAAAGCTTATCCACGCAAAGAAGATAACGGCGTGATAGATGAGGCTAAAAATTTCAAATTTTAGATTTGTCACGGCAGCAACTGCGGCGTTTTTGTATTCGCTCGCTTCAAGCACGACTGGCTCTTTTTTGGCTTCAGCTCTTACAAAGCCGATCTGCAAAATCGCCAAAAAAAGCTTAAAAATCACATAAAAAATATAGATAAATAAAAGTGTATAAAACATATTCTCCCTTAAATTTCATAAAGACTAAAGCAGCCATAGTCCGTTCTAACTGCAAGTTTGCCATCTATAAATTTAGCTTCGCAGTTTTTCACGACATGATCTAGCGTAAATTCAGCCATCGTGTCGCCACTTTTTAGATCGGTAACGTAGCCCCTGCTTTGATCTATCACCACAAGCTTGCCAGCCTCCGCGCAAAACTCGCTCGCTCTTAGATACTCATCATTTATCCAAGGCTGCTTTGCCACCTTTGCGCTCTTGATATCAAGGCAAAATAGCTTGTTTTCAAGATACTGCCTAAGCAAAAGTGTCTCATTGTCTAAAAAGCAAATTTTATCTAACACGCCAAATTCTGCTCTTAGCTCGCTTAAAATTTCACCATTTTTTGCATTTAAAATTTGCAGCTCATTTTCTTTGGTGCAAAGCGCAAGCATGCTAGCATCCGTACTAAGAGCCGCGCAAAGTATCGGCACGTAGTTTTTTATAGCACATTTATACTCGCCAAGTTTTGAAATTTTACCCTCACAAAAAGTAAAAATTTGTCCAAACATGCCAAAAACTGCAACGCCATTTGAAGCGCAGATAAAGCTAGCTATCTCGCTATTTTTCTTAACATTCTGCTCGGCTAAAATTTCACGAAATTTAGCCTCTTTTGGCTCGTAAATACAAATTTCATGATCAAGGTCTAAAAGTAAATTTTCGCTTGCACACTGGGCGTCCCACGCAAGCGGCTTTGGCAAGGCGATCTGCTCTTTTATAGCGCCACTTCGATCAAGTCTCACCAAAATATCGCCAAGCACGCCTCCATCTTTTTGACCGCCACTTTTATAGACATAAATTTCATCTTTTACGCCTGCAAACGAGAGCGCACCAGTGTATCCACCGCCGATATAGACATGCAGACTCGCTTCACCAGCTTTTGCCTCGCTATTTTGCATGACAAAGCCCTTTTTTAGGCTCTCCCACTCTTTTTTGACGCAGGCTTTTTTAGCCTCCGTCTCGCTTGCAAATTCTTTTTTACTCTGCTTTGTTTTAACGCCTTTTTGGCTCACGCTCACTAAGGCTTTATCCTCTACGCTAAGTCTTAGGCGCTCACCGCTATCAAAATTTACAAGCTCACGCATATTTTACTTCAAAAAGTTGTCGTAAAAACTGCTGATAAATAGCACCAAAATGACAAAAGGCACGATAAATTTGATATAGAAAAACCAAATATTTATAAGCTTTGCGTATTTTTCGCTGCCTTGCAAGATCTCTTTTTTCGCTTCATCTTTTAGCACCCAGCCGACAAATATCGCACATCCAAGTGAGGTCAGCACGAAAAATATGGTTGCACTTATCGCGTCGTATGCGTCAAAGATATTTTTACCAAAAATGCTTACGTGGCTTAGTAAATTTGTAGCCATAAGTGAGGGCAAATTCCCAAGCACGAAGATGACGCTAAGCACTAAAAATATCGCTTTTTTGCGTTTTATCTTAAATTTCTCTTGCAGCGTGGTAATGATCACTTCATATATCGGTAACGACGTCGTAAGCGCAGCGATCATAAGAAGCGCGAAAAACGCAACCGCGAAAAATCCGCCAAAAGGCATGTGTGAAAAGACGATCGGAAGCGACTTGAAAACTAGGCTCGGGCCGCTATCTGGCGAGACGCCGTAGCTAAAGAGCGACGGAAATATCATAAAGCCAGCAAGCACGGCTATAACGGTGTTTAAGATGCCTGTGATGATAGAAATTTTAACTAAGCCTTCGTCTTTTTTCACAAAGCTTGAGAGCGTTATCATCACGCCAAATCCAAGCGAAAGCGCAAAGAAAACCTGCCCCAAAACCTCGACAAAAAGCTTTAAATTTATCTTTGAAAAATCAGGCGTTAAGTAAAATTTCACACCACCCATCGCACCATCAAGCGTGATGTTTTTAGCGATCATAACGAGCATCAAGATAAAAAGAAGCGGCATTAGATATTTTGCTGAGCGCTCGATGCCTCCAACTGCGCCTTGCACCAAGATAGCGTAATTAACCAGAACAAAAACAAGGGTCGCAAAGCTGATGGCTAGTGGATTACTGACGATATTTTGCTCGTAAAATGCGCTCGTTTGCTCAAAGCTCACGATGTGTGAGAGATCAAGCAGGCCAAATGAAATTTGAGCGATATAGTTTAAGACCCAGCCGCCGATAACCATATAATAAGCCATGATGCCAAATGCGCCAACAAGCCCCATCCAGCCAACTATCTGCCATTTTTTGCTGATCTTTTTGCCATTTACTGTGCCACCAAATGCATCAACGGCGTTACATTTTAGGCGCCTACCGATGGCGTTTTCAACCAAAATCATAGGAATGCCAATGACTATCATCGCTATGCAAAATACCAAAACATAGGCCCCACCGCCGTTTTGACCGACCAAGTAAGGAAACCGCCACGTCGCGCCAAAGCCGACCGTAGCCCCTGCAACAGCTAAAATGTATGTAAGTCTTGAACTCCACGATTTTCTATCCATATTATCTACCTTTGTGAAAAATTTGGATTATATAAAAAAAATGATTAAATTTTGCTAGCAAAAGGCGATGCTTGCGTGTAAATTTGACTTTTTTGCTAAATTTTAGGACTTTTATGGACGGAATTTATTTTTATTTTTGTGGGTAAATTTCTTTTTATTCAAAAGAAAGACAAGGGGACTTGAATTACGGTCTGCTTGCAGTTGCGAGCTCGCGAAGCAAAGCCGTCCCCTTATCTCCCTTTAGATCCCCTAAACCCCTCGCACGTTAGAAGTGGCATGCTTTAGTGCTTTGCACTGCATGCGATTTATTTTTAAGAAATTTCTAGCAAATTTTAAAATTTTATGAGCGAGTAATTTCGGCTCTAAAATTTGAGCTAAGCTGTAAGCGAAGCCAAATTTTAGTAGTCAATTCTTGCGAGTGAATGGAATTTTAAAATTTGTGAAATAGTAAATTTCTATTTTTAAAATCACGACTTTAAATTTATAAACTCTTTTATTTAAAAGGGAGACAAGGGGACTTGAATTACGAAGCCGTCCCCTTATCTCCCTTTAGATCCCACAATCCCCTCACACGTTAGAGGTGCATGCGATAGCACTATCATGCCGTATGCGTTTTGTTGAAAATAAATCAAATTTCACTCAAATTTACTCTCTAACGACGTGTAAAAACTGCATGTGTTTGCGGTATTGCTCGATGACATCGTTTATCAGCGTCGCTTCGCTCCAGCCAAGCACGTCGTAGTCTTGACCGCCCTCTTTTAGATAGACCTCGGCCCTGTAGTAAAGATCGTCGCCGTCAAGCTCTCTGGTGTAGTCTGGACTATGGCTCTTAGTGAGATAGACGCCATATCTAAAGTCCATCTCGTCGCCAAGTCCGACATTTAAATTTACAAAATTTTCGCCATTTGTGACCTTTGCTTCAAGGCCGTTTTTGGCAAATTCCTCTTTTAGCTCGTTAAAAGCTTTTAGTACAACCTCGTTTAAAAATTTCTTGCCATCTTTCTTGCCTGGTAGCGTAATGATCGCACTTAGGCGCTCTTGCCACGGCTTTGAAAGATCACTAATGGGCATGTTGCTAAAGTTATTTGTCTCTTTTTTGGTTAGATCCACACGTAACGCCTTAAATAGCCCGTAAATGGCGCCAAGTAGCACTATGGAAAATGGCAGTGCTGTCGTGATCGTAAGTGCCTGAAGTGAGCCAAGACCGCCAGCTAGCATCAAAAATGCCGCCACGACGCCCACTGTAACGCCCCAAAAGACCTTTTGCCAAACTGGTGTATCATCCCTACCGTTTGAGCAAAGCATGTTCATAACAATGGCCGCTGAGTCAGCAGAAGTTACGAAAAATATTACGATCATAAAGACTGCGATCACGCTTAGCACGCCTGAGAAGCTAAATTTTTCTAAAAACATAAAAAGTGCTGAGGCTGAGTCAGAATTTACCGTGGTCGCTAGCTCGCTAAAGCCACCTTGCACCAAAGCGATCGCCGAGTTGCCAAAAAAGCTCATCCAAGCAAAAGTAAAGCCAGTTGGCACTAAAAGTACGCCGATCACAAATTCTCTTATCGTCCTGCCTTTTGAAATTTTAGCGATAAATAGCCCCACAAACGGCGACCAAGATAGCCACCAAGCCCAGTATAGCAGCGTCCAGCCGCCAAGCCAGCTCTCATTTTGCCTCTCATAGGCGTAGAGGTTAAAGGTGTTTGAGATGAGCGTAGAGATGTAGTCGCCGCTGTTTTGCACAAACGACTTTAAAAGCTGCGTCGTATCGCCCAAAAATAGTATCAAAAACATAAAACATATAGCTAGCGCGATATTTGCGTTTGATAAGATTTTGATGCCCTTATCCACGCCGCTTGCCGCTGAGATGGTAGCTGCTAGACAAAGCACTATTAGAAGCGTGATATGCATAGTCGGCAGGCCAAAAACGTGCGTAAGACCCGCATTTACCTGAAGCACGCCGTATCCTAGCGATGTCGCCACGCCAAAAAGGGTCGCTACGACGGCAAATGTATCAATGGCGCTACCTATCTTGCCGTAAATTTTATCTCCGATGATCGGATAAAATGCCGATCTAAGCGTGAGTGGCAAGCCGTGCCTATACGAGAAAAAGGCAAGGATAAGCGCTACGATAGCATAAACTGACCATGCGCTCATGCCCCAGTGAAAAAATGTGATATTCAACGCAAGCTTTTGCGCTGCGATAGTTTGCGCGTCGCCAACTGGTGGGTTTAGATAGTGCATGAGCGGCTCGGCCACACCAAAAAACACTAGACCTATGCCCATGCCAGCGGCAAAAAGCATAGAAAACCACGAGATATTTTTGTGCTCTGGCTTTACGTGATCAGCCCCCAGCTTGATCTCGCCAAGCTTACTAAAGCCAAGAATGATGACGCTTAGCAGTATGACGGCAACGACTAGGATATAAAACCAGCCAAATTTGGCCGCGATGTAGTTTTGCATACCCTTAAAAAACTCATTTGAGAAATTTGGAAATATCGCTGCAAATGCCGCTATTAAAAATATGATAACAAGCGATGGGATAAATACTGAATTATTAAATTTTGACCTTTGAAATTTAAACATTTTTCTCCTTTTTATAAATTTCAGTTTTGCCTTAAAATAACAAAAAAGAGTAAATAGGTCAAATTTTCTCTTTAAATTTTTTATGAAATTTTAAGCTTCAGCCACCAAAAATAGCCACTTTGAAATTTATCTCAAGTCTCTTTCATCTCTCTTTGGTTTTGCAAGAGTTGTTAGCACTATGACGAAAAAAGCGATGCCAAAAGTGATGTATAAAATGATCTTTGGCGAGTCAAATTCTATCCTAGATCTCGCGACCTCTTCGCCGCTTGCCTCCGCTAGCTCGCCGCGTTTTATCATCTCGCTGATATCTTTTGCGCTAAGCTCTTTAGACGGCCTTGTTAAAATTTCTATGACGCTAAGATCTGCCACCTCATAAACGCTACGCTTTATGCCATAAAATGGCTTTATGTTGCTAAAAAAATAGACTTTCTCGCCGTTTGCATAGACCGCGCCATACTCGCCATCTTTTACCAGCCCTATCTCACGCCAAGATGAGCTTGGGGCAAATTTATATAAAGAGACAGTTTGTGCCACTAAGTGCCTGCCGTGCTTTGAGCGCTGCCACTCTTCGCCTTGCTGTAAGAAATACGCCGAGCTCTCATCTACAAAAACATCAGCATAGAGCCTTTTTAGCTCGTCTTTTAACTGGTAGTCTGAAATTTTAGCCTGCTCGTTTTTACTGCCATCCCAAAAGTAAATTCCATCTTTGCTGGCAAAAAGAGGCCAAAACGAATGCACATTATCCACGCTATAAATGGCGCTATAAGGCATATTTTGAGCGCTAAATTTACGCTCATTTGCAAACACTGCCCCGCTTTTTGGCTCAAAAAGATATTCTATATCATGCTTAGCATCGTAGCATATCCGGCGCGTCTCATCTGAATAGCTTGCATCAAGCCTATAAAAGCCCATAAACAAGCTTTTACCATCTGTGTAATACCCGCTAGCAGCGCCGCTTTCTGTCGTGATGTATCTTAGCTCGCTAGCATCTGCGTCAAGCTTTTCGCCCTTATAGTAAAGCGTAGCTCCGTCTCTTGCAAAACCAGCGTCAAATATAGGCTCTAAATTTGTGCTTTCAACCCTTTTTGTCCTGTAAAAATAAGGGCTATCATCGTAGCTTTTTATAAAGGTGTGAGCAAGGTTTTTCATAATGGCGCCAAATTCGCTAAATCCTGGCTCTTTCTCGCTTCTAGTAGCGCAATAATAGCTTATCTTGCCATCACTTATATAGCCATTGCCAAGCACTTTGGTGCTGTTTGGATCAAGATCAGGTAAAATTTCTCTAGCGCAATAGACATGATTTTTATCAGCCGCCACGTTTGAGTAGTCGTATGCGTGTTTTAGCTTTAAGACACTAAAACTAGCCTCATCGACGCCTTTTAGCTCATACTTGCCACTGCCTGAAATTTGAACGTAAATTTTACCCTCTGGTGAGCGGTAAAACTCGCTATTATCAATGTTTGCAAAGCTTCTTTGATACTCGCCTTCATGCCAGAGATAAAGCATCGCCAAAACAAAAAATAGCGTCAAAATGACAAAAAGATAAAGTATCTTAGTCGCAATTTTTCTCATTATCTATAGTCATCCACCCTTTTTTTAAGCTCGCTTTTTTGCGTTTTATTTTTAAAAATAGCGCCAACCACCGAGGCCACAAATGCAATGGCAAGAAATATCCAGTAGGCATATTTTTGCGAGTAATCATCAAAGTCGCTTATCGCATCGATCACCACCTCGCCCTCAGCTGGCACCATAGCGCCTTGATCTACCATTTTTACTATCTCATCAAGTTTTAAATTCTCAACATTTGAGTCATAAGGACGAGTGAGAATTTCAACCACGCCAAGGTCGTTTATATCATAAACGCTGCTGTTAAAATGCCAGCCGTAGCCGACGTTATCAAAATAATATGTCTTATCGCCGTTTGCATAGACCGCGCCATAGCCATCATTTCTTACAAAGCCGATCTTTCGCCACTGCTCTTTTGTATCGAGCCTTACGATAGACGTGTGGCGTGAGCTTAGGCTGTGATTATTTTTCGTGTTGTGCCAAATTTCATAAATTTTTAAAAAATATGTCTTGCCATCACTTATTACCACGTCGCCATATAGCGGCGTTATCTCGCCTTTAAATGGATCATCGCCGTCTCTTACAAACTCGCCCTCGTCTATGCTGTTATACCACTGCCACTTTCGCTCCCAGTGATAGATACCGCCTTTGCCACGAAAAAGAGCGTGATAGGAGTGCTCATCTTTTAGGTTAAAAAGTGGCTCGTATGGGGCAAATTTTGGGTCAAATTCATGGTCATTTGCATAGACCATGCCAGAATTTGGCTCATAAAGATAGTGAATGCGCCATATCTCGCCGATATCACGCATTTGCGGGCTAAATTTGATCCCTAGCTTTGTGCTGTCGTAATAGACATTTTCTCCATCAGTCGTAAAATGCATGCTCTTTCTGCCAGATACTTGCTCGATATAACGCATCTTGCTGGCATTTGCGCCCTCTAGCTCTTTGCCCTCATGATAGACCTTTACTCCGTCGCTTGCGTAGCCAAAGCCCAAGATCGCTGCTAAATTTGCGTTATCAACCTGTCTAAATTTATAGATATGAGTTTGCGCCTTTGGGGTTTTAAACATTTTATGTGAGAGGATATCCCAAAACTCTTTAAGTGCGGATATTTCGAGGTTTGTCTCGCTTTCGCTATCGCAAAAATATGTTACCTTGCCATCGCCAAAGTAGCCATTACCAAGCGCTCTAACGCCATTTGGATCAAGTCCGCTCATCACGAGATTACCGCAATATACCGCCTTATCGCTAGCGCCAACGTTTCTGTTGTCGTATTTGCCAGTGTCAATGTATCTAAATTTGCTGGCTTTCACACCTATTAGCTCAAATTTACCGCCACTTGGCACCATGGCATAGACCTTGTCATCTTTTACGTAAAAAAAGCTATTATTTAACTCTTTACTATCGCCAATGTCGTCATCTAAAACAGAAACTAACCCAAAGATAAAAAAGTAGGTAGCAAAAAATATCACAACAATGGCGATTATTACAGAGATTAGCGGATGTTTTTTTAGCATTTTAGCTCCATTTCAAACAAATTTAGCGACCTCATAATGGTGCAAACCTTTCATAAATTTAAATTTCAAAGTACCTATCCAAATATAAAATATCTAAAAATCAAAAACTGATAATATACTACTCTAACTACTGTATTTAATAGCCATACGGCAAATAACGCTAAAATAGCTCCAATAATACTAAAATTCTTTAAAACCCCATAATAAATCACCATCAACAAAAAAAGAGAAAAATATAAAAACATAATCAAATAAAATAAATTTTTCAACCTTTCATATAAGTCCGAATTTTCTCTATTTGTTGCGATTAGCCTAATTGTCTCTATCTTATTTAAAAAGCCAACCTTGTTATATTTTATCCGGACTAGATCGCCTACTTCATATTTTTCTATCTCTGGCGAAAACACCCCGCTAAATCTCTCTTTACCTATCAAAAGGCTCATGCTTGTGGCTAAATTTTGTCTAACAACTCTCGTATTTAGCGCGCTTATCCTACCGATCTTTTTCAAGCTACTCTAGCTCCTCAGCGATCTCAAGCACTTCAAAATACTCATTTTCTAGGCTTTCAAGCTCGGCTTTTGCCTTTTCAAGCTCTTCATAAAGCTTAGTTAGCCCCACTTCTTGATAAATTTTAGGATCGCTTAACCCCTCATTTAGCTCGGCTATCCTTGCTTCAAGGGCTGAAATTTTATCTGGATATGTGTTTAAAATTTGCGTCTGTTTGTAGCTTAGTTTTGCGCCAGATTTACTCTTTTGTTTGGCTTCATTTTGGCTATTTGTTAGCTCTTTTTCAAATTTATCAAGCTCTTTCATCTCATCTTCAAGCTCCAAATAGACGCTATACTCTTCATGCAAGACATTTATCTTTGTCCCCTCAAACGCCCAGAGCTTATTTGCCATCTTATCGACAAAATATCTATCGTGGCTAACTAGCAAGATAGCCCCTTCAAAGCTTTGCAAGTAGTCTTCTAAGATGTTGATAGTTGCGATATCAAGGTCGTTTGTCGGCTCGTCAAGCACCAGCACATCGTAAGTTTTGGTAAAAAGCATCGCAAGTGCCACGCGGTTTTTCTCGCCACCACTTAAAACGCCTATCTTTTTATCTAAAAATTCCTTTGGAAAGAGGAAATTTTTAAGATAGCCATAGACGTGCATATTTCGCCCACGAACTAGCACGTGATCGCCGCCATTTGGGCAAAATGTCTCTATAAGGCTCTTGTCATCATCAAGGACATTTCTAGCTTGATCAAAGTAGCCGATGCTCACCTCGCCTCTTTTTATCTCTCCGCTACTTGGCTTTTCAAGCCCTAGCAAAATTTTAAGCAGCGTGCTTTTGCCACTGCCGTTACGCCCCACAATGGCGATCCTCTCGCCCTGCAAGATTCTTGCGTCAAATTTTTCAAAAAGCACCTTGCCGTCTATACTTTTACTTAAATTTTTAAACTCAAAGAGCATTTTTTTGCGGTTTTGGCTCTGCGTTTGGTTGAAATTTTTACTCGCACGCTCAAGCTCTAGCCTCACGCGCCTTATCACACCTGGGTTTTTCTTGGCCTCCTCGCGCATGGCGAGCACCCGCTCTTTTCTGCCCTCGTTTCGCTTTAGCCTAGCTTTTACGCCGCGCCTTAGCCACTCTTCTTCGGCCTTTAGTTGTTTTAGCAGCGTCTCATGCGACTTTGCAAGACTTGCTAAAATTTCCTCTTTTTTGGTTAGATAGTTTGCATATCCGCCCTCGAAATTTTTTAAGCTTGCATCCTCGACCTCAACGCACCTAGTAGCGAGCGCATCGATAAAATATCTATCGTGGCTTATAAAAACTATGCTTTGATTTGAGCTTTTAAGCATATCTTCAAGAAATTTGACCATATAGACATCAAGGTGGTTTGTAGGCTCGTCAAGCAGCAGCACATCTGGCTTTTTAAGGATAAGAGCACCCAGTGCCACACGCCTGATCTCGCCACCACTTAGCGAGCAAATAGGCCTGTTTTCATACTCTTTTAGCTTAAATTCTTGCAAAATTCGCTCGATCTTGTGCTCGATATTCCAGCCGTCTTTTGCCTCTATAAATTTCAAAAGTCTCTCTTGCTCTTTTAAAATTTCTTTGTTCTCTGGGTCGTTTGCTAGCAAGACGCCACTTTTTTCATACTCGCTTATCGCGTCAAATATCTCTTTTAGCTCGTTATTTAGCGCATCTCTTACGCTAAATGTGGCGTTAAAATTTGGATTTTGCGCTAGCATCTCGACGCTTATTAAGCTCTGCACTATGCGTCTACCACTATCTGCTGCCACCTCGCCAGAGATGATCTTCATAAGCGTGCTCTTGCCGCTGCCGTTTTTACCGATGATCGCTATCTTTTCATTTTCATTTACACTAAGGCTTACGCTGTTTAAAATTTCATTTGCGCCAAATTTTTTACTTACGTCTATTAGGTCGATTAATGCCATTTTTCTCTCAAATTTTAAATTTTTTGGATTATATCAAAAGGGAGCTAAAACCTAATTTGGCTATAATCGCCCCAAAATTTAAAAAAGGAGAAATTTATGAACCTTTCTATGAAAAAACTGGTCGTCCCTATATTTTTAGATATGTTTTTGCACTTTATAACGCTTATCATAAACACCTACATGGTGACAAAAGTGAGCGTGCATCTAGTTGGCGCCATGGGTGCGGGCAATCAAGTGATGGACCTTTTTATGACCATTTTTAACTTTTTAAGCATGGGCTGCTCAGTCGTCGTCGCACAAGCACTTGGAGCAAAGCAAAACGAGCTAGCTTCAAGCGTCATACACGCAAGCATCACGTCAAATACGGTCTTTGGCATCTTTTCAGCCATCATCATCTACGTCTTTGGCTACAACATCTTAAATTTACTAAACGTGCCAAGTGATCTCATAAACGATAGCTTCTCATACCTTCACATCCTTGGCTTTGCATTGCTATTTGATGGCATCGGCATGGTGCTAGCTGCGGTGCTTCGCGTCTATAATCTAGCAACTGCTGTGATGCTAACTTCGGTTTTGATGAACATCATCACCATCTTTGGCAACGCCATCGCTCTTTTTGGCTGGTTTGATCTGCCAAATTTAGGCCTGCAAGGGGTTGCTATCTCTACATTTATGGGCAGACTAATAGGCGTTTTTGTCCTACTTTATATGCTCATACGCGTGGCAAAAGTTAAAATTTATCTTAGCAAACTGCTTGTCGTGCCGTTTGGAATTTTAAAGAAAATACTCTCAGTTGGCCTACCAAGCGCTGGCGAAAATTTACTCTGGATGGCGCAATACATGGTCGCATTTGGCTTTATCGCGAGCATGGGCGAGGCAACTCTTAGCGTGCAGACGATCTACTTTCAGATCACGCTTCTCATCTTGCTTTGTGGAGCTAGTATCAGCGTAGCCAACGAGGTCATCGTTGGGCATTTGGTTGGGGCAAGCGAGTTTAACGAGGCCTATACAAGGACTTTTAAAGCCTTGTGGCTTGGCATTTCTATAACTTTAGTCATCGTTTTGATCGCCTACGCCTTAAAGTATAAGATCATGGACGCGCTAAATTTAGATGAGGGCTTGCGCAAGATAATGCTTCCACTCTTTACGCTCTCGATCGTGCTAGAAGCTGGCAGAACCTTTAATATCGTTATCGTAAATGCCCTTCGTGCAAGTGGTGACGCTAAATTTCCGCTTGCGACTGGGCTTATCTTTATGTGGGGGCTTTCGCTGCCGCTTGGATATTTCTTAGGCATACACCTTGGCTGGGGCATCGTTGGCGTTTGGATAGGATTTTGCGCTGATGAGTGGCTAAGAGGCCTTGCAAATACATGGCGCTGGAGAAGCAAAAAGTGGCAAGAAAAACGCCTAGTTTAAGGCAAAAGAGCCTAAATTTAGACTTTTATGGCTTAAGCGTTTTAATAAATTTTAAAACAAATGTAAAGGCTATGCGATTAAGAGTTGGCAAGGATGCCAAGATCACGCTTTCTATGCCATTTTACAGCACGCAAAAGATGGCTCTTGGCTTTCTTGAGACGCATAAAATTTGGCTTGAAAACTCATATAAAAAAGCTCTTTTAAATTTGCCAAAAGATGATGAGATGAAATTTCTTGGGCAAATTTATAAGATCAAATTTGATGAGAGCGCAAAACTGCCATTTTTTGAAGATAAATTTATCATAACGCCAAATTTAAAGGCGCTTGAGCGCTTTAAAAAAGCAAGAGCAAAAGAGCTATTTTTAGAGCTTGTAAGCTACTATCAGCCTCATATCAATAAGCCAGTTAGTCGCATCGTCATAAGAGATAGCAAAACTCGCTGGGGCAGTTGCAACCACAAAAAAGGCTATATAAACTTAAGCCTAAGGCTTATAGAAAAACCGCTCTCAGCCGTGCGATACGTCGTGCTTCACGAGCTCACTCACCTGCTCTATCCGCATCATCAAAGCAGCTTTTATAAATTTATAGAAGCCATCATGCCTGATTACAAAGAGCAAGAGCAAATTTTAAAATCGTAATTATTTTTCATCAAGTAAGTGTAAATTTAATATGTTAAAATTGCATATTACTTTACAAAAGGAGAATTTAATGAAAAAAATGATTTTTATCTCACTTCTTGCAGCTTGCGCTCTAGCAGGCGACTTTGAAGATGGCTTGAAAGCTTATGCTGACTCAAATTTCACTGAGGCTTTATCTAAATTTGAAGCAGGTTGCGCAGCAAATGACGCAAGATCATGCGTAACAGCAGGTGCGATCTACCAGATTGGCAAAACTGACGTGCCAGATAGCAACAAAGCGTTAGAGTTTTACAACAAAGCTTGTCAAGGTGGCGAAAAAGAGGGTTGCTCAGCAGCTGGTGGAATTTATCTAGATAACGATCCACAAAAGGCAAGAGAGTTTTTTAACAAAGCTTGCGAGCAAAACGACGGCTACTCTTGCGGCATGATAGGCTCGATACTAATAGAAGCTAAGAAATTTAAAGAGGCTTACACCTTCTTAGAAAAAGGCTGCAAGCTAAACGATAAGATGTCTTGCGAGTTTGCGGGCGATCTAAAACGCTCAAAACAACTTTGATCTTTAGGCTTTATAAGCCTAAATTCTCACTTTTTATAAAATCAATAGAAATTTATAAATAAATTTAAAAGTTTAGGCAAGAGAGATCTTGCCTAATGTTATATCGCTCTTATTTGATCAAGCGGTTTATCTTTTATGCCCCACTGAGTCATAAAGACAAAGCCATAAAGAGCCGCTGCCACGATGTAGGCTGTGTATTCGTTTGGCATTAGGCCAAATTTCACGCAGATGTTTGGCACAAGAGCTAGAGGCACGACTGGGATAAGTAACGCCCTCTCCCAAATCCTAAGCTTTGTAACGTAGTAGCCTTGAAGCAAGCTTGAAAAGGCAAACATCCCCACGATCGCCATGCCAAAGACAAGTAAAATTTCAAGCGGGTTGCTCATCCAGACTATCCCTTTTGAATCAAGTGGATCGCTCGTGTTTATGCTATCAATTAGCATAAGTTTATTGTTAAAGAAAAAGGCAAATGGCAAGATCGCCGTTCTTAGATCGTAAAAGAACCCTTGCACGCCAACGGTTATTGGATTTGCTTTAGCGATGCCCGCTGCTGCGTAGGCTGCGATGCCAACTGGTGGCGTATCATCGGCTAAAATTCCAAAGTAAAATACAAAAAGATGCACGGCGATGGCAGGGATCAAAAAGCCATTTTTATGCGCCAAAAACAAGATAACTGGTGCAACAAGGCTTGAGACGACGATGTAGTTTGCTGTCGTTGGAAGACCCATGCCAAGGATAAGCGACATAAGAGCTGTTAAAACTAGGATCATCATGATGTTATCGCCTGCTAAAAGCTCGACTAGATCAGAGAGCACCTGACCAAGGCCAGTTAGAGAGATAGAGCCCACGATGATGCCAGCAAGTGCGGTTGCGATGGCTATTGTGGTCATGCTCTTTGCAGCTGCGACCATCGCCCAAAATATATCCTCAAAGCCAAGAAGCACGTCGCTTAGCCCTACTTTTTCGCCTGAAGCTAACTTTTTAGTTGGCTCTTGAAAGATCATTATCAAAAACAAAAATCCAATCGCATTAAACGCTGCAGCTATGGCTGACTCTTTTGCGATTAAAAGTGTGTAGAGCAGGATCAAAATAGGCGTTATATAGTGAAGGCCACTTACAAAAATTTTAAATCTTGAGTGAAATTCGCTCTGATTTATGCCTTTTAGTCCAAGCTTAACGCTCTCTAAATGCACGATAAAAAATAGTGACAAATAACAAGCAAATGCTGGGATAACCGCTGCCATCATCACGTTTGTATATGTCATACCCAAAAATTCAGCGATGATAAAAGCAGCCGCACCCATGATCGGAGGCATGAGCTGTCCATTTACACCAGCTGCAACCTCGATAGCTCCAGCTTTTGTGCGTGAAAGGCCAGCTTTTTTCATAAGCGGTATGGTAAATGTACCAACGGTTACGACGTTTGCTGTTGAGCTACCTGAAACCATGCCAGTTAAGCCACTTGCGATGACTGAAGCCTTAGCTGGGCCGCCTCTATATTTGCCAAGAAGTGAGAAGGCTAAATTTATAAAGTATTGTCCAGCGCCTGCTCGCTCTAACAATGAACCAAAAAGAACAAAAAGGTAGATAAAACTAACGCTAACGCCAATAGGCACGCCAAAAACGCCCTCAGTTGTCAAAAACATGTGCCCTGCGATCTTTTCAAAACTAGCGCCTTGGTGAGCGATGATATCTGGCATATAAGGTCCAAAGTGATCATATATCAAAAATAATATACAAATGATAGGAAGCGCTGGCCCCATGACACGCCTGCCGGCTTCAAGCAAGACAATGATAGCTAAAAACGATATGACGATATCTTGAGTGATGTAGTCCCCTGTCCTATCAGCTAGCTCGTAAAAATAAACCGCTGGATAAAGCACGGCAACAACGCCTACCACGCAAAAAACTAGGTCGTAAAACGGCAAACTTGAGTGAGCCTTTTTATGAAAAGTGACTGGATAGAGCAAAAATACAAGCCCAACCGCAAAAGCTAGGTGCACTGAGCGCGAAATGTTAGTATTTAGCGGAAAATACGCTATATAAAGCTGAAAAACCGACCAAGAGAAACACGCAAATGCGATGAAATAGTTGTAAAAATTGCTATTTATCTCTCTTGTCTTTACTTCGACAAATTGTTCTTCGTTGTCATTAACTTCGTTCATCTCTCTCCTTTAAAATTTAAATATATAAATTTAGAAGAAATTTGCATATTTAAATTTTATCCAGAGGCAAAAGCCCCTGGAAATTTGAGTTATTTTAAGATACCAGCCTCTTTAAACGCAGCCTCTGCAGCTGGGTGAAGTGGAGCTGAAAGACCTTGGACGAGATCTTCTTTATTTACTGATTTTAGCGCTGGGTGAAGAGTTTTATACTCATCAAAGTTGTCTAAAATAGCTTTTATCACAGCTTTTACAGCCTCATCTTTTGTATCTTTGCTAGTTACTAAAACAGCTTTTACGCCGATAGTATTTACATCGTGATCGACGCCATCATATGAGCCTTTTGGGATCACACCTTTTGCAAAGTATGGTTTTTCTTTAAGAAGGTTATCGATCTCGCTGCCTTCGATGTTTAGGATATCGATAGGCAAAGATGTCGCTGCATCAGTGATGTTTGCAGTTGGGTGGCCGACAACAAAGCTATAACCATCTATCTTTTTATCTTTTAGTGCGTGTGGGCATTCGCCAACTGTTAAAACGCCGCGGTATCCTAGTTTTGAAATGTCAAAGCCTTTTGCTTTAAAGACTTCAAGCGTGCTCACTTCGTTGCCGCTACCTGGGTTTCCGACGTTGTATTTTTTGCCTGCAAAAGACTGGATATCACTTGTTAGGCCGCTATCTTTTGCTACAACAAATGCAAGAAGCTCTGGATAGATAGCTACTACTGAGCGTAAATTTTCATCTTTTGCTCCGTCAAATTTGCCAGTACCGTTATATTTATCATAGACGACGTCGCTTTGAACAAAGCCAAAAGTAAGCTCTTTTTTAAGGACGTTATTTACGTTATAAACCGAGCCGCCAGTTGATTGGACTGAGCATTTTACATCAGTGTTTTTGTTTGCCAAACGGCAGATCGCTCCACCTATTGGATAGTACGTGCCTGTCATGCCACCAGTGCCGATACTGATAAATTCTTTTGCTGAAAGTGTTGTTGCCAAAAGCAATCCAGCAAGTGCCAAAGAAGTAGTTTTCATCTAAAATCCTTTCAAAAAATTTAAGGCTATTTTATTCTATAAATTTAGCTTTGTATCTTTTTGTTATGATATTTTTATGCCATTTTTGTAAAGTTGCAACTATTCTACACAATCAAGGCTTAAAAAAATATTTTCTTAAGAATAAATTTATATTTCTTTATAGGGCGATTTGATTTTAATAAAACAAGAGCCCAAATATTATTTTTATAGCATGTACGATAATAACTTACTTAGTAAACTCAAATTGAGTTTACTGTAAGGTCTTGGCAGACGGCCAATATTTTTATTCTCATAATAAAATAAAAATATAAAAGCTCAGACAAATCATTATCTCTAAAAACTATTTTCATAGATAAAATATCTAAGTTTTGCATAGTAATTTAATAAAATATATTAAAAATAATTAAAGGTATAACACTAAGAATTTTGAAAGGATATCGGAATACCTTATGGTGACTTTTAGTTATTAACGGAACATAGAATAGCATCATACCACCAATGAGATTATTTGAATTGCTAAATTTATTAACCATTAAGTAACATTATATATAATTATACGAGAGCTTCAGCTCAAAACAATATTAATAAAGGAGTCCTAATGGCTAATCAAGAGGTAAATTTAGAGTCTTTAAAAAAAGACTTAGATTCTTTGAAAGCAGATTTTAAAGATGTTATGAAATCTATCAAAGATATGGGTGCAGAGCGTGCGGAATCCACTAAAGATAAAATTTTAGACCAACTAAATATCGATGAGATCAAAAAATACATAGATGATCTAAAATCAAAAGGCAAAGACGGCATAGAGAACGTAAACGACGCAATAAAAGAAGATCCGATTAAAAGCATTGCTATTGCTGCCGGAGTTGGATTTTTAGCTGCCTGGTTATTAAAAAAATAATGGCGAGCATATCTGAATTTATAGTATCCGTGGTTGAGCTTATAGATGCTCAAGCTGACGATATTAGGTGTTCTTTTTTAAAGAGTGCCAATTCAGTTGTACTCAATATAATTGTGGGTGTGATTTGCATCATAGGCTTAGTATTCTTTTTGCTAGGCCTGCACACGCTCATTGAAAAAACTATTGGGGAAATTTGGGCGTATTTTGCATGCTCTGCTGTGGCTTTTTTATTTTCAATTATCATATACAAGGTATTCCGTGCAAAGTGATATAACAAAAGAAAAGCTAAGAATAGTAGTATCGATGCTAGAGAACAAAAACACAGATAAAAAAAAGCTAAAACTCGAAGAGGCTAAGCTAAATTTATTACTAAATGATCCATTACCAAACTTTTCAACAGAACTCAACCTAATCAATCGAGGCAATATTAAGCAGGCCTTGATATCAATAATAGATAAAAATTTTATAATACCTACCTTAAGAAAATTTCTATAAAAACTAATTTTTTATACTCTTTTCTTACTTTTGATAAAAAAATTAATAAATTTTAGATATAATTAGCTATATAATTTCAAGAGATGACCGTGTTGCTGAAAGCGAAGATCTTGAAAACCGTTTTAAGGCATAAAAGATTGCCAAATTCTGCCCAAGCGCCATCTCTTAAAAACAAAGGAGTAAATATGCGTTATTTTCTAACACTGTTGTGCGCTGCCTTTTTTATGGTTGGCTGTTCCAATACTTGGCATGGCGCCAAAGAAGATACTGGCAATGCAGTCGAGTGGTCAAAAGACAAAGTTAACAAAGGTGCTACCTACGTTAAAGACAAAACAGAATAATTTTTGTTTTTAATTTAAACGTAGATATTAATTCATTATCCAGTGGGTTGAACTTCAATAGTTCGACCCATATAATTTTTCCTATTATATTTTATCTTTCTTTTATATAATCATATTTATAGTCTTCTTTAAAAGCCAAAAATTTACAACAAGAGAATGAAATTTTAAAAGATCTAAATTTAAGCATCGCCGAAAACGAGATCATCTGCCTAATGGGTAGCTCAGGATGTAGCAAATCGACATTTCTTTCAGCGCTAAATGGCTTTTTGGAGCAAAAAGGCGGCAGATGTAGCGGAAAAATTTTATTTAAAGGTGAAAATATCAAAGATAAGGGCGAAATTTGGCTAAGAAGAAAGCTAGCCATACTCTTTCAAGACGCCACGCTCTTTCCCTTTAGCGTAGAAAGAAATTTGACCTATGCGATGGAATTTTACGAGGGCAGCATAAAAGATAAGCAAAAAAGGGTAGAGGAGCTGCTAAAAAGCGTAAATTTACTAGATGAGATAAATGGCCTTGATATGCCAGCTAGCAAACTCCCAGGCGGTGAAAAGCAAAGACTTTGCATCGCAAGGATGCTAACCACAAAGCCAGAAGTGCTCATGCTTGATGAGCCTTGCTCGTCGCTTGATATGAAAAATGTCTTGATCGTAGATGAGCTTTTAAAAAGCTTGTCGCAAAGATATACGATCATCATCATCACGCACAACGAAGAGCAGGCAAAAAGGCTTGGCGGCAGGATAGTTCGCATAGTGGATAAGAAATTTGCATTTTAAAAGAGCTAGAAATTCTAGCTCTAAATTTAGTCGATAAACCTCTTTGTGATATTTGCGTAGGCATCGATCCTGCGGTCACGTAAAAATGGCCAAATTCTGCGGACTTCTTCGCTTCTTTTCATGTCTATCTCAACGATCTTGCATAGCTCGTCTGTACTATTTGCGCGGAAAAGCTGCTCGCCTTGTGGCCCGTAAGCAAAGCTATTTCCCCAAAATTTAATCCCATCCATCACGCCGCTATCATCTTTTTCAAAGCCCACGCGATTTACTGCGACCACTGGCAGGCCATTTGCTACGCTGTGACCTCTTTGCACTGCCACCCACGCTTCAAGCTGTCTTGACTTTTCATCGTCGTTGTCACCCTCAAACCAGCCAATAGCCGTTGGATAGATGAGAATTTTCGCCCCTTTTAGCGCCATTAGCCTTGCTGCCTCTGGATACCACTGATCCCAGCAAACCAAAACACCAAGCTTACCAAGGCTAGTCTCAACTGGCTCAAAGCCAATGTCGCCAGGCGTGAAGTAAAATTTCTCGTAAAATCCAGGGTCATCAGGGATATGCATTTTTCGGTATTTGCCAGCCACGCTACCGTCACGCTCGAAGACAAAGGCGGTGTTGTGATAAAGTCCGTCAGCTCTTTTTTCAAAGAGCGAAGTAACCAAAACTACGCCGTTTTCCTTAGCCACCCTGCCCCAAAAAGCGACATCTTCTTGCCAGTCATTTGCGTGATCAAAGAAATTTGTATCCTCGCTTTGGCAAAAGTATTGCGTCTGGTGTAGCTCTTGGCAGACCACGAGATCAGCGCCACCTTTTTTTGCCTCAGCTATTAGCTCAAGCGTCTTTGCGATGGTCGCCTCTTTTGTGCCTTTAAATTCTTGTTGAAGTAGTGCTACTTTCATCTCATCTCCCTTCTTTGTCGTTGTATGGGTCTAAATGCGTGGTTATCTGCCACGAAAATTCCTTAAATTTCTCTCTTATCTCAGCTTCAAGCGATTCGGCCACTTCGTGCGCGTCGTAAAGCGAGATATCTTTGTCAAAAACTAAATGCAGCGTTAAAAATATGGTATTTGCGCTCTGTCTTGTGTTTAGGTAGTGAAAGTCTGAAATTCTCTCTTTTGCCTTTATCATCTTGATGATCTCAGCTGTGACCTCAGGGCTTGCTGCGTGATCTAGCAAGACACCAAGGGCGTCTTTGCCAAGGCTTATGGCGCTTTGAGCGATGTAGCCACTTATCACGATACCAAAGATCGCATCTATCATCACAAAGCCACTAAATTTAATGATAAGCAGCGAGATGATGACTGCTAGGTTGCTAAAAAGGTCGATCTTATAGTGCAGCGCGTCTGCTTTTATGATAAGGTTGCCACTTTTTTTAGAAATTTGGTTTAAAAATAGCACCAAACATAGCGTCACTACGACTGAAAATATCATCACGCCGAGGCTTAAGCCAAGGTCTATCTCTAAATTTGGCTCGCTAAATTTCTTAACGCTCTCATAAAATATATATCCAGCAGCCACAACGATGATGACACACTCAAATAGCGCTGCTAACGCCTCTAGCTTTGTGTAGCCAAAGTTAAATTTCTCATCAGCTTGCTTTCTTGACTTTCTAAGCGCAAATAAATTTAAAAGCGACACGATAAAATCAAGCATCGAGTCTATCGCCGAGCCAAGCACAGCGACCGAGCCGCTAAAAAGCCCAGCTGCAAATTTCACGAGTGCAAGCAAAAAGGCGCAAGCACCTGCTGCGATAACTGCCTTATTTTCGCTCTGCGTGCACTCCTGCTTATTTATGCTGTTAAACTCATAATCAAACGGACTTGACAAGGCTAAGCCCTTTTGTATCTATTTTGGCTTGAGCAGTGAAGCGAGCCATTTTGACGCACAAAAACTAGCGAATTTACGCCGATGATCTTTCTATCTGGCAGCGCCTTAGCAAGTAAATTTAGCACCTTTTCATCGTTTTCGTCGTTATATGTTGGCACTATTAGCGCACCATTTATAAAGATAAAGTTTGCATAGGTGCAGCCAAGCCTTTTGCCATCATAGAATTTAGGTTTTGGTAGTGGCAGAGCAAGCAGCTTAAAGCCAGTTTTTTTAAGCTCATCTTCCATCTTTTTAAGCTCATCAAAGTGCTCATCACTCTCATCTTCGCAAGCTGCGTAAGCTACCATATCAGGCGTGATAAAGCGCGCTAAAGTGTCGATGTGACTATCTGTGTCATCGCCTTTTATAAAGCCATTTTCAAGCCAGATGATACGCTTTAGACCAAATAAATTTTTTAGCTTCTCCTCGATCTGCTCTTTGCTAAGTGCTTTGTTTCTATTTTCATTTAGCAGGCATTTTGAGGTGGTTAAAAGCACGCCATCTCCGTTAAATTCAACACTCCCACCCTCTAGTATCATATCAACTGGCTCAAGCTTAGTTTTATAAATTTTAGCTAGCTCTAAATTTATCGCATCATCTTTTGAACTCTTAAATTTACCGCCCCAAGCGTTAAATTTAAAGTCGTAACTTTTTACACCGTCCTTGGTGCAAACATCGATCATGCCGTAGTCTCTGATCCAAGTATCGTCAGTATCAAGCTTTACAAACTCTACATTTTTAAATTTCTTAAACCTAGTAAAATTTGTCTCATCAGGGCAGATGAGCACCACCTTTTCATAGGGCGTAACAGCAGCCACAAGCTCCTCATAGCTCGCCAAAATCTCCTCTAAATAAGGCTCCCAGTCGCTCTTACTATGTGGCAGCGATAAAAACAAAAGCTCCTGCTCTTCCCACTCTGCATACGCTCTCACGCTCTCTCCTTGTAAATTTTATAAATTCCATATATTGTAATGATTATCCAAAAGACCTCTATCAAAAATGAACCGAGGTTAAAGTGCACAAAAAGCGAGATTATAAGTAGCACCGCACCTGCTAAATTTATTATCTGGTAGGCTAGATCGTGGCTATTTAGACGGCCGATCTGAAGTAAAAAGTAGCCCATAACGATACAAATCATCCCTAAAAAACCGATGATCTGAAAAAGATCGATCAAATTTTATCCTTTTTGTAAGCTTAAATTTAAAGCGTGATCATATCTAATTAGTTTTAAATTTATGATTATGGGATAAAATAACTCCATTTTTCAGATTGGATTAAAGTTTATGGATTTTGAGTTTATTGAGAAATTTTACCCCCTTTTTGTAAAGGCTGGGATTCTCACCTGCCAGATCGCCTTTTTGGGGATCGTTTTTTCTATTTTGATAGGCATTTTTTGCATGGCTGTGAAATTTTACAAGCTAAAATTTCTCTCAAAGCTCGTTGATTGTTACGTTGAGCTTTCAAGAAACACGCCGCTTCTTATCCAGCTCTTCTTTTTATACTACGGCTTGCCAAAGCTTGGAGTGTCGATGAGCGGCTTTACCTGTGCGGTCGTGGGGCTTAGCTTTCTTGGTGGCAGCTACATGAGCGAGAGCTTTAGACTTGGCTTTGAGGCGGTTAGAAGGTCGCAGATAGAAGCAGGACTTAGTATCGCCCTTAGCAAAAACCAGCTCCTAAGATATGTCATCTTGCCACAGGCCTTTAGCGTGGCATTGCCAAGTATCAGCGCAAACGTCATATTTTTACTAAAAGAGACAAGTATCGTCAGCATCGTAGCCCTTGCTGATCTAGTCTACGTCGCAAAGGATCTCATCGGACTTTACTACAAGACAGACGAGGCGCTTTTTATGCTGGTTATTAGCTATCTCATCATCATCTTGCCAGTCTCGCTGGCGCTTAGCTACGTCGAAAAAAGGGTGAGAAATGCAAGGAGTTAGTATATTATTTGACACGCAAAATTTACTAAGGCTACTTGAAGGTCTTGTAGTAAGCACTGAAATTTCACTCATCTCTATCACCATCTCCGTCATCGGCGGCCTCATACTTGGCGTTTTGATGAGTATGAAAAACAAATTTATATATCTTGTTTTAAAAATTTGCCTCGAGATCGTTCGTATCATGCCTCAGATCGTCTGGCTATTTTTATTTTACTTTGGCGTTAGCAAGGCTTTTGATATTCATATCTCAGCATTTACCGCCTCGCTCATCGTCTTTAGCCTTTGGGGCGTTTTTGAGATGATGGATATCGTGCGAGGAGCGATCACATCGATACCAAAGCACCAGTTTGAGTCAGCCGCCTCGCTAGGACTTAGCAAATTTCAAATTTACTTTTATGTCATCATCCCGCTTGCTACTAGAAGGCTGGTGCCTGGAGCTGTAAATTTACTAAGCCGTATGATAAAAACGACCTCTATCGTCGTGCTAATCGGCGTTGTAGAGGTGGTCAAAGTCGGTCAGCAGATCATCGAGCGAAATGTATTTACAAATCCTATGGCGCCATTTTGGATATACACGCTCATATTCTTTTTATATTTTGCGATCTGCTATCCAGTCTCAAAACTATCGAAAAAACTAGAAGAAAAATGGAGCTAAAATGAGCGAAAATATCTTAGAACTTAAAAAAATAAACAAATTTTATGGAGAGCTTCACGCCTTAAAGGATATAAGCTTAGAGGTAAAAAGTGGCGAAGTGGTCGTGCTTCTTGGACCATCAGGCTGTGGCAAGAGCACAACACTTAGATGCATAAACGGCCTTGAGAGCATAGCAAGCGGCGAGATCGTCATAGACGGCGAAGTGATAGATGCTAAATTTAATGAGTGGCAAAGGATCCGCCAAAAAGTCGGCATGGTCTTTCAAAGCTACGAGCTATTTGATCACATGAACGTTATAGACAACGTCCTTCTTGGACCTTTAAAGGTGCAAAAAAGAGATAGAGCCGAGGCTGAAAAAACGGCTGATATGTGGCTAAGCAAGGTTGGGCTACTTGATAAGAAATTTGCCTATCCAAAGGAGCTAAGCGGCGGTCAAAAACAGCGCATAGCAATAGTTAGAAGCCTTTGCTTAAACCCTGAGATCATGCTATTTGACGAGGTTACGGCTGCGCTTGATCCTGAGATCGTTAGAGAAGTGCTTGATGTGATACTAAATTTAGCCAAAGATGGCATGACGATGCTAATAGTCACCCACGAGATGAGCTTTGCAAGAGCGGTTGCAAACAAGATCGTATTTATGGACGCTGGAGCGATCGTGGAGATCAGCGAGCCAGAGGAGTTTTTTACTAATCCAAAGAGCGATCGCGCAAAGAAATTTCTAAATTTATTCTCGTTTTAGAAAAAATAAGAGATAATTTGCCGTTTTTCAAAATGCGTTTAGAGCGAGATTTGACCGCTCTTATTTACTAAATTTTTCAAAGGAGAAAGAGTGAGAAAATTTAAATTTTTCTTATTAGCATTAGTCGCTACCGTCTTTCTAACGGGTTGTGGTGATGACAAAGGTGCGGACAAAGCGGCCGCTTCAAATCAAACTGACGCTATCGCAAAGATCAAAGAGCGTGGATATATAAGGATAGGCGTTTTTAGCGACAAACCGCCATTTGGCTACGTCGATAAAGACGGCAAAAACCAAGGCTATGACATCTATTTTGCAAAACGCATAGCAAAAGACTTACTTGGCGATGAGAGCAAGGTTAAATTTGAGCTAGTCGAGGCCGCTGGCAGGGTCGAAGTGCTCACAGCTGACAAGGTCGATATCACGCTTGCAAATTTCACAAAAACGCCTGAGCGCGCGCAGGTTGTTGATTTTGCGCTTCCATATATGAAGGTCTCACTTGGCATCGTTAGCCCAGAAGGTGCTGTGATAAAGAGCGTCGATGAGCTAAAAGACAAGACATTAATCGTCAATAAAGGCACAACAGCAGACGCATTTTTTACAAAAAATTATCCTGATATCAAGCTTTTAAAGTATGATCAAAACACCGAAACTTTCGCGGCTTTGGTTGATAAAAGGGGTGCGGCTCTAGCGCATGATAATGCCCTACTTTTTGCCTGGGCGAAAGAGACTCCTAGCTTTGTCGTAGGCGTTGAAGCGCTTGGCGATGTGGATGTGATAGCTCCAGCTGTCAAAAAAGGCAACAAAGCCTTACTTGAGTGGCTAAATAACGAGATCATCGAGCTTGGAAAAGAAAATTTCTTCCACAAAGACTATGACGCTACACTAAAACCGATATATGGCGATAGCGTAAATCCCGAATCTCTAGTCGTCGAAGGCGGCAAACTCTAAATTTAATGGCGTAATTTTTACGCCATTAAATTTAATATGAAAATTAATAATTAGCTTGCACCTTTGCGAGATAAGACTACTCCAAATGTTTTAATAATTATAACTATGTCATACCAAATAGACCAGTTTTTCATATACCATGCATCCATTTTGGCACGAGTTGCAAAATCAACATCACTTCGACCACTCACTTGCCAAATCCCTGTAATGCCCGGCTTAACAGCCAGTATAAGATCAGCAAACTCGCCCATATCTTTGTGTTCGTATTCAGCACAAGGACGAGGACCGACTATGCTCATTTCGCCTTTCAAAACGTTAATAAGTTGAGGAAGTTCATCTATGGATGTTTTTCTAATAAAATTTCCAAATTTTGTAACCCTAGGATCTTTTTCATATTTATGATATTTCTCAAAATATAAAGTTTCTTGCGGATTTTCTTTAAGATATTGTCTTAAAATTTCATCACTATTTTCTTTCATTGACCTAAATTTTAAACAACCGAATGGCTTCCCTTTAAATCCCATTCTTTTGTGTGAAAAAAATACTCTTCCGTTTGGCTCTTGGACCTTTATTAACAAAGCAACAACTAAAAATATAATAATCAATAACGGAAGTGCTAGTATTATTAAAAATATATCTAAAGTTCTTTTTAATATAGTTTTAAATCTATTCTGAAGAGAATTTTGCAATGCAATGAGATTAATCCTAGAATTAAAGATATTATAAATATAGGCCTGTGTAAAGTCATACCCCTGAAGAATTGGAGCAAATATTATTTCTTTGTTTTCTTTTATATTTTGTTCTATCAATTTGTTTAGGCTAGACGCATCTGTAGCAACTTCTCCTATAAGAAGTGATTTGTAATTTTCATCATTGGTTTTTGCGTACCCCAAATAATGATTTGAAAAAATTTGCTTTTCAAAACTACTATTCTTTCCTATAACTTTAGCATTTTCTTGCCACATACCAATTTGATATAGCATCTTTTTAGCTACTAATTTTAAAATAGGCAGAATAATAGCCATAGCCATAAAACTAAAAAGTAAGCTTAGACGGGAAAAATCATAATTTATTTTTATAGATGCAAGAAAAGCAAAACTTAGCAAAAATGCAAAAAGGCTACTTTTTACAAGTATTCTACTCTCATGCCAAAAATCATATCTTCTAGTATAGACCCCCTGATAAAATAGCAAAAATACCATTATTAAATATGAAGATACCAACCCTTGGTATTTAGCTATGTCTAGCAATAAATTATTACCGTATAATAGGTTTTTTAAAATTACAGCTATTCCAAAACTTAGCCATATGCCAAAAATATCAGTTGCCAAAATTATAAAATTACATAATTTTTGTTTCATATGTCCTCTCTGTTAAAATCATCTTCAATTCGAACGATATCATCTTCGCCAGTATAGCTACCTACTTGAGCTTCTATCAAGACAACTGGAATTTTACCTTCATTTTCAAGACGATGAATTTCACCCATTTTGATAAATGTTGATTCATTCTCACGTAGCAAAAAATTTCGCTCTCCAATAGTTACAGTAGCAGTTCCACTTACGACAATCCAATGCTCATTGCGATGATAGTGCTTTTGTAATGACAATCGTTTGCCAGGCCTAACAACTATGCGCTTAATCTTATAGCCACTTTCATTCTCAAGTACCGTATAACTACCCCAAGGACGATGTGTGGTTACATGAGTGTGTATCAGATCGCTATTCTTAAGTAGTTCTGCAACCTGTTTTACCTTTTGACTAGAGCCTTTTTTACATATAAGTAGAGCATCTCTAGTATCTACAATGTTAAGATCATCTACATCTATAGTAGCTATTATACGGTCGGAATTAATAATTAGATTATTTTTAGAATTTAGAGATATATTTTTCTCATTTATAGTATTGCCATTCGTATCTTTAGGCAGCTCATCGTTAAGACTGTCAAAACTTCCCAAATCACTCCAACCTATATCTGCTGGCACGACTTTGGCAAGGCTCGTGCGTTCCATAACCGCACAATCGATACTATCTGCAGGTATTTTTTGCATATATTCCAATTTAATCCTAAATGGATGATTGGGACTAGATTTATCATATGCAAGAACGCATGCATCATAAATTTCAGGACTTTGTGCCTTTAGCTCATTTAAAAATACTCCGGCTTTAAACATAAACATACCACTGTTCCAATAAAAATTTCCAGCCTCTACATAACTTTGTGCCGTTGCAAGATCAGGTTTTTCATGAAATCTTAGCACATCTTCACCACTTGCTTCGATGTATCCATATCCTGTATTTACATCTTTTGGTTTAATACCAAATGTCACTAAAAACCCATGTTCTGCGTATTCTTGTGCACGTAGAACACTATTTTTATATGCAATTTCATCCCTAATAAGATGGTCACTTGGTGTTACAAAAACTATCTCATCATATTCCAAACTCAAACACGCAAGTGCAATCGCAGGAGCAGTGTTTCTGCCAATTGGCTCAAGTAAAAATTTTACGTTACGTGCATTTACAGATTCAAGCTGATCAAGTGCTAAAAAATATTGTTGTTCATTTGAAACAACAAGTGTTTTTTCACATAAGGAAGAATTTCTTTCGTAGCACATCATAAAAAGAGAATGGCTATTAAAAAGATTGGCAAATTGTTTTGGCATAAGTGTGCGACTAATAGGCCACAATCTTGTTCCACTGCCGCCACTTAGGATTATGTTAGTCATTTTTGTCCTTCCTTAAATTCTTCATATTTTTTCTCGACGTAACTTTTGATTTCAGACTCAAAGCGTGTTCGTGAAAATTTTAAAGAATTTTCTCTGATCTTTATAGGTTCAAATTTATCATAACTTTGTTCAAATTTATCCACAGTAGCAAGCAACTCTCTTATATTTTGCTCCATAAAATATAGCCCACTTATACCTTCTCGAACCGTCTCAAGAGCACCACCGCGCCCAAAGCATATCACTGGTGTGCCACATGCTTGAGCCTCTACAGGCGTAATACCAAAGTCCTCTTCAGCAGCAAAAACAAAGGCTTTAGCTTGTCCCATTAGATCTGCCATAGTTTTATCATCCGCAAAACCCAAAAGTTCGATATTTTTACTGGCTTTTGACTTGATTTTTCCCATGTCTGGTCCATCACCAATTACCAATAGTTTTTTGTCAGTTTGTGAAAATGCTTCTACTATAAGGTCTATCTTTTTGTATGGCACCATACGCGAAGCAGTAAGATAAAAATCACTTTTAGATTCACGCAATGCAAATTTATCTATATCAACAGGCGGATAGATAACATCACTAGATTTACCATAGGCTTTTTTGATACGACGCGCAATGTAGTGACTATTTGCTATATAGTAATCAACACGGTTTGCCGTACTGACATCCCAAAGGCGAATTTTATGCAGAAAATATTTCGCCAAAATACCTTTAAGGCCATGATTTAAACCACTTTCATGCAAATACTGATGATACAAATCCCAAGCATAGCGTATTGGCGTATGCACATAAGAGATATGGAGTTGATTTGAGTGCACAAGTACCCCTTTTGCAACAGCATGTGAGCTCGATAGTACCACGTCATAGCCACTTAGATCAAACTGCTCTATTGCAAACGGAAATAATGGCAAATAATTTCGGTACTTTTTTTTTGCAAACGGTAGCCTTTGAACAAAGCTGGTATGTGCATACTTACCTTTTAAAATTTTATCTCGGTCAGTATCGCTCAGAAAGTCAATGAGCCCATAAATTTCAAAATCGTTCCAAATATTAGTAAAACTCTCGATACATTTCTCTGCACCCGCATAGGTACTAAACCAGTCGTGAATTAGAGCTTTTTTCATTGCAAACTCTCCATTGTTTTAATTATCTGTTTTGCTGAGTGCTCCCAACTAAATCTTTTTATATTTTCAAAACCTTTAACGCGAAGCTCGTTTTGTAAAATTTCGTCGTTTAAAACCATTTGAATCTTATCTCTCATTTCTTTCACATTACATGGATCAAAATATATAACGCTATCGCCACAAACTTCAGGCATACTAGCCACATTCGAACATACCACGGGACAACCACATGCCTGTGCTTCAAGCGGCGGGATCCCAAACCCCTCGTATAAAGACGGAAAGACAAATAATTTTGCTAGATTATAAATAGCTGCAATGTCGGCATCCTCAACATAACCTGTAAAGAATATACGCTCTCCAAGATTATTTTTCTCGATAATCTCCAAAATACCGCTATCACTAGTTATAAAGCCGTCTTTTTTTCCCACTATCACCAAATTTAACTCTACCTTTTCTAGCGCGAACAATAAATTTTTCAAATTTTTATGAGGCTTTACGTTTCCTACGAATAAAATAAAATTTTCCGGAAGCTTATATTTTTTTGCCACTGTCTCTAAAATGGCGCTATCGCAGTGGTTATTAAAACGCCTCTCGTCTATAGCATTTGGTACAATAAAAATATTTTTATCCGTTTTTGTATATTTTAATATCTCAATTCGTGAAAACTCTGAAACACTAAAAACGACGTCACTTCTGCTTAAAGCTTGATTAAAAATCGTTTTTGCATATATTTTCTGCATAAAATTTAGCGTATCATAGAAAGCCAAATGAAATGCATCATGGATAGTAACTACTCTAAATTTAGCCCTTATTGGTAGAATTGGAATATTGTAATGCGGAGACCAAAAGATATCGCATTTAGGAATTTTTAAAGGTAGCTCAAGCTGCTCCTTTATAGAATAAATTTTGCATTCACATTTTATAACCTTAACACTTTTGCTCCACTCATAACTCACTATTTCGTCTCTATTGCCAAGCAAAACAATTTCAAAATTTTCCACTAAAAAAGGCAATAACGATTTAATATACGTACCTATACCAGATGCTTTATGCATACGAAAATCAATTACTAATAACAATTTTATCCTTTAATAAAAGGTTTAAAATATAAAAAACATAAAACAGACTAGTTCTGAGTAACAAAATATCACAATATTTCTCCTAGTTTATCATTCCAATCATTATGTTTTGCAAATTCTATAACTTCATTAAAATCATTACGCTTTTCTAAAGCATATAATATTTTATTTTTAAACTCGATATGATTAGATGCCAGCAAAACAGGGTTATTAAAATGTTCCAATTCTCGCCACTTAGTCGCTACTGTATAAAGTCCAGCGGCAGAATACTCATATAGTTTTAGTGGACTTATAGAATGAACCAAATCCATATCTAGCCTAAATGGAATTATACCAACATCTGAGAATTTCAAAAAAGAGGCAACCGAACTATTGTCGACCCTGCCGTAAAACGTAATATTTTCTCTAGATTGTATTTGATCAAAATTGTCAGGTTTAAATTTTACAGCTCCAATTATTAAAAAATGCACATCTTTTAGCTCTTCGGCGATATAATCTAATAGACCAAAGTCAAACCAGCTTTCTATAGCGCCCACATAAACAGCAACCGGTTTTGTAATTGTGTAAAAAAAATCCGGCTTATCGTATTTTTTTTGAAATTTATTAAAATCAACTCCGTTTGGCAGATAGAGGCAATTTTTATTAAATTTTTCTATATAGTTTTTAAGATTTGATGATGTATATATCACTTTATCTGCTCTTTTTATTAGATGCTCCTCTGCCCTGATAGCTGCTACCCCTACGCCAAAACCTTCAAGCCTATCGGTAACCCTAACAATCAACTTCTTATATTTTATAATGTTTATTAAAGGTAAAAACACAAAATTATCTATCACTAAAATATCTACACTTAAGAAATCATAATTTTTAAGCATATTTTTAAAATTTGGCAAAGTAAAAATATACCATATTTTTATAACCCAATAAAATATAGATGGCAATTTTTTAAACGGCGGAATAAATGTATAAGGAGTATATATAGAATAATTTTTAAAAATTTCATGCACACCTTTTTTTGATTGAGCAAACCTAATTGCTTCATCAGTCTTATTATGAAATGGAGAAATTGGTGGTGCAACAAATAAAACTTTACTACCTTGTTTTGCCAGTAACTCGCTATAATAGTTGCAGCCAACCTTATAAGATGAACCATAATATGAGTTTCCACACCATAAGATTTTTCTAGACATTATTTCATCCTGCTGCGATATAAGCTTCTATTTTTTAAGTTTAAACACGGTTTCTCTACAAAAAACCAGCTGATTATAGCGCAGCATATAGACAAAATAGCGACATATACTACATAAATGCTGCCCCCCCTACCCATTTGGACAAAAATATTTACAAAAAACATATGGTATATATAGATACCATATGTAAAATCATTGCCTCTTAGAAAACTATCAAGACCCTTGAAGCTAAAAGCAAAAGAAAAAACCAAAAACGGAAATATAAAATAATTTACCAATATATCTAAAAAAATATTATTAAAATAATGGCAGCCAATTCTGCCTATAATGTAAGTAGCTAAATATATAAAGAATTTATCCTTTAAGTACTTATGAAAGAAATAAAAATATGTATAGAAATAAAAGCCGATTAAAAATACAAACAGGTATGGCGCCAAAGATACATTAATAAGTTTATTAATAAACAAATTTCTATCACTACTAGAATTATATATAAAAAATATTATTGAGATCAAAAAAATGCAAGGCAATATTTTCTTAGTCTTTTTATTTATAAGAAAAATGATGGGCAAGACGGCATAAAATACTAACTCGATCGAGATCGTCCATAGTGGCGCATTTATTTCCCCTGTACCAAAAGCTTTACTGGCTTCAAGATTGTAAAATTGCAAAAAGGAAATTTGCGTAAGAAGCCACTTTAAAAAAACAAAGTCAAAATTTAAATCTACAAAAGAGCACAAAACTACTATACCTATCAAAATATTCACGTAAAGCCCCGGATAAATTCTTAAAATTCTATTTTTAATATAAGTTCTTAAATCTCGATTTTTTGCATAAGACATACTTATTAAAAAACCACTAATCAAAAAAAATACGGTTACACCGCTAAAATTTAATATTTTGGTTACACACCAAGATAAGTCGCTTTCATTTGCCAAATAACTGTTCGCATGAACAAACATAACCTGAAATGCAGCTATCAATCTTAATAAATTAAAATTATTATTTACTATAATATTATTATTCATCTAATGCACCAACTCTCGATAACTTTCCATATCCATTTGAATATAACTCAAATTTGGTATAGTAAAAATCTTTATTCGCCATATCAGTGATTATTATTTTATCCTTTTTTATCTCAAATTTCCTGACAATTTTTACACCTTTATACACTGCTGCTAGGCTTATAAAATTTTCTCTAAAATCTATCACAAAACATTGACATTTCATAAACATTCCAAACAATCCAACCAATCCTTCACCCCAACTATTTTGTTCCAACTCGTCAATGATTGGCACATTATGTGCTTTAATGCTTCTAAATTCGTTTCTTCTACCTGGAATCGGCGTATAGAGATAGGTACCTGGATCTCTCGCTATATAATGGCCATCTATCCAAAGCTCATAACCTAGCTTATCGTTGTGTGTATGTCCGCCGTGATTACTTTGCCCCAGTGGCGTAGTACAGACAGCTAGATAAAATTTATCTGACTTGTAAATAAAAATTCCGCTATCTGGATAAAAGATACTTTTAATATCTTGCGATTTTGAAATACTAAATTCCATACTTTTTTGATATGGTAATTCACTAAGTTCTACAGCCGAAGCGATAGGCTTTTTATATGTCTTATCGCTTGCTTTTAATATATTACCTGCAAGAGCTTTTATAAAACTTTTCTCAAAGTACATGTCGTTTTTCAATAACTCATCTTCAAAAAGCCCACTCATACAACCAACCAGCGTAGAATGATTTAAGATATTTTCATCCCAAAATAGTTCATCTTCGCATTTATAGTCTTTTAAATTTATATATTTTAACATAGCCTGTTTGCCACTCAAAAACTCACCATTTGGGCTAAATTTAAAAAACCTGCCACTATCATTATCACCAAACTGTGGCACTTCTTTGTTTGGTTTTGTAATATCAACAGTAAATCTACCAATTTTATACAATCTATCAATAAACCATTGTGGAAGCACTACTTGTCCGTTTATAACTTTAAATTCCTGCTCATCCGGCAGCAAGAGTTTCGGATTTTTACGCCAAAGCTTTGCATCGTAATTTTTTAGCGATAATTTTTTTTTGCTTTTTAGTCCCAGCATCAGAGCCACGCTATACACCATTAGCTCACCACTAAGGCGATGATAACTCGTAGAACTTTCGAAATTTCCACCGTCTTCGTAAAATTCCTTTTTCATTTCACCAACAATCTCTTGCACAGCAAATGCCAACCACATATCCACTTCGCTACTACTATCTAAATAGGCACATGCAAATAGCAAGCCTGCAATATCGCTTAGATAGTGATTTGATGTTAAAATAGGTGAATATTCTAGGTTATTTACAATATGAAGTGCATGCTCATAGACACTATTTGAAAAGGTCTGCTTAAACTTTTGATCTAAAATTCCTCCACCGTCTATCTGGCAAAATATATCATAAGCCACCAGCATATTAGCAACCCTGATACCTACGTCCATTGTACAAGTCCAATTCACACCCATTCTAGGAGGATTGTTACGGATAAAATCTAAAATTTGATTTTTAAATTCCTTTAAATTCTGCTCTTTTAAATTTGTATCCATCATTGTAAAAATAGCAAGCTGTGGCAGATGCTGCAACCTAGCAAGCTCCCACGGAACCTTTATATCGCTACCAAGCTTATGGGCTATGCGCTGGTCCTTATACCATTTCTTCTCACTCCATCTAAAGCCACTTTTAAAGTCCTTCTGCCAATCAATCGGCTCGTAGCCTTCAGACACACTCGAGGGCGCCACAACATTCATATCGTATTTGTAGCCCTCAAGCCCGAACGCCACGCTATCATAGCTATTTTTCACCCAGCCGCTACCGAGCAGATCAAATTTATGCTCGATGTACATTTTGGATAGATATTTTGCAACATTTGGATCAATATTTGACAAGTTAAGCTCTTTTATATTTATATAGCTAGTTTTTATAATCGGAACGTTAAAATCTACACTAGTATTCCCTATTAAATCGCATGCCTTTAGGAGTTTATTCTTTGCGATATTAGAAATTTTATTAATTGTTTTTGTAGCTAGTTCATCAAATGGCATTGATTTGGCTTTTTCGAGATAATAGTAAATTTTACTCATTATCTATAACTTTCAAAATTTTATCCACATGCTTGTCCCATGTGTACTTTTGAAGAACCTCTTCTCTAGCATTAATACCTAGGCGATACCTTAGTTCTTTATCGTCTATAAGCTTTTTCATAGCAGCCATAAGCTCGTCTATATTTCCAGGCTCCACCATATAAGCAGTTTTGCCATGTTCTAAAATTTCAGACATCTGAGCCATGTCACTACATATTATAGCTTTACCCATAGCCATGTATTCAAACAGCTTAGTAGGGCTACCAAAAAACTCACTTCCATCGGGATTTGGCACAGTAGCATTAACTAAAATGTCACAAGCATTTAGAAATTTTGCTCCCAGTTCTTGTGGGATCAACCCAGCTAAGGACACATTATCTTGCAAACCAAATTCTAAAATGTACTTTTTTACAGCACGCATCCTAATACCATCACCTATCATGAATAGCTTTACTTTATTTTTGCATTCAGGATATTTTTTTAATAGCTCACCAAAAGATAGAGCTATGTTTTCAGCTCCGTGCCACTGTCCAAACGTTCCAATAAAGCCGATTATGATTTTATTCTCAAGATCATATTTTTGCCTTACTTCATCGCATCCGACTTTCGGATTATATTTATTTTCATTTATTCCGTTTGGATTTACTATTATTTTGTCTTTGGATACTCCAAATTTTAAAAGGATATCCTTTAGAGCATCAGATACTACTACTATATAAGAAGCGCTATCCAAATTGTATTTCTCTATTGCACAAACAACAGGAAGTTTAAATATCTTATAGTAAAGCACTTTAAGACCCCACTTTAAAAAAGTATCATTATTTTTCCAATTTTTAATTTTCCATACATCTGATGAATTAAATTCCAAAATAAATGGTATATTCTTCCTTTTTGCTATGTATGCTCCACAAAAACTAAACCCATTATACCTCTGATAAATCGCATCTACCTTTAAATTTAAGCAATATCTTATTATCTTAAAATTATAAATAAACTCAAGTATATCTTTTGGAATAAATGGTATTTTTACAGGCTTAACAATTATGATATTTTTATTCACACCCGGCAAATAATCATTTGATACCACTGAAAGTTCAGCTTTTTTATCCATAGCGTTTATTACACCTGCAGTGTGTCCCACCGAGCCGCCAGCTTTTAGCCCAAACCAATAAAGCGTCCTTAGATAAAGTATTTTCATTATATATCACCTATATGCATAAATTTTAGTCTAAATTTATCTATCATGAGTTTTAACATATTTGCATTTATACTAATGTTTGACACATAATCCATATAGTTTAGAGAGTTTAAATTTAAATCTTTTATAGACGTAAACTCGCACTCATTATTATTTGAAATTCCACCTAAAAGTTTTTTATATTCATCTATCAAATTCTCATTTATGCTTATACCTGCATATCGTTTATTTTTAAAGTCGTATTTTAAATTTAAAAAATTAAAACTATGCAAAAAAAGAATTATTATGCAATCTTTTGGTGCAAGATTTATTGCTTTCAAAATCTCATCTGTACTAGAACCGTATCTAAAATCAAATTTTTGAAAGACACTTTTTGTTTTCAGAAAAGCGTAATGCTTTTGCTTTTTAAAAACACTAACTGGCAGCTGTAATACTCCGTCTTTCTCGCTTGGTCTATTTACATATTCATAGTCTATATTACAATTTACATTCTTATAAAAAAAAGAGCTATCTATAAGAATATTGTTTATCTTGAGGGCCATTAATGTATCATTATTTGCACCATATCCTCCGGCTCTATGAGCTATAACATCTACTCCGATCCACTCTTTTATCTTTTGCTTACCAAATTTTATGATTTCTATTTGCTCATCTAAACTATATTGCCACATAAATTTTCGATTCTTATCATATTTACCTGATGGATGAGTATGTAAATTTATGCCATGTCCACTACTATTGATTTCCTGACATAGCCTTTTAAATTTATCTTCACCATATCTTTCATACGGATACACATCTAAAAAATGTTCCACCATACCACCGTATTCGCTTGCTAAATCATTTATGAGCTTTACGCCGACTTCCATGCCGCCGGTTTCGCCTTTTATAAAAATCTCAAATGCATCAGTTTTACCTGCATGTAGTTCGCCAACCTCAGTATCGCAGGTTATTAAAATTTGTTTCATTTGCACTTTTTTCCTAAACATATATAAATCGATTGTTCATTTTTTGATATAAATTTAGATATTTTTTCAATGATAGATATAGGCATATAATATAAAATACTTATGCAAATTTTTCTTATTAAAAAACCAAGCGAATAAAATACCAACTTATTTTTTACCGAAAAATTCAACATACTTTTCACGCATTTTTTTAAAAAACTGTCAGACTCTTTTATCTTTATCTTTTTATAAGATGAAAACATCTCTAAAATAAGCCAAATAGGTGACTCTATATATTTGTAGTATGTTTTTATATATAGCCCATCTTCATAAATTATCTCAAATTTATCAGATATTAAATTTCTAATTTCATCTACTTTAAAATAAGGCTTCTCTCCTATATTAACCGATACAACAAAAAAGCCATTATCTTTCGTGGCTCTATAAATTTGAGAAATCGACTCTATCTGTTCACTGGCATCTAAATAATATAGAACTTCTATAGCAGTAATGCACTCAAACTCCTCATTTTCAAATCCTATATTAGGCAATCGGCTAACATTGAAGTCAATATTCGAATATCTTCTCTTGGCTTTATCTATCGCTATCCGCGATATATCGATAGCAGTTATATCAATATTTTTTAAGGCTTTGGACATTAAATTCGTAAAATATCCCGTACCACAGGCAATTTCTAGAATTTTGCCTTTAATATTATTCTTTTTAAATATATCTATATATTTTTGAAATCTATAAATTTGGCTTCTTCTAAAAGAAAATCCCCAGCCATCTAAAGCGTTATCGTATATTTCATCAAATCTATCATTCATGAAGCAACACGCTTATAGCATTCTACAGATGCATAAAAATAATAAAAAGTTGCTACTATACTTGCTATTGCAGCCCCAACTGCGCCTAATATGGGTATTAAAATAATATTTCCGAAGAAATTTATGCCAGCCATACGATAAGACATTTTTTTTAGTTCAATTCCATATCCATGTCCATTAATCCAAGCATTATAAGGCTGATAAAGAGCCTGAAAACAAATCGCAATAGACATTAAAAACAATAAAAAAAGAACATCAGTATATTCTTCTCTCAGGCAGAATTTGATAATTAAATATCCTAATATATTTGCCAAAACAAATGCTAGAAGCACCCAAACTAAATTTACCTTTAAAACGGTAAATGATATTTTACTACTATTCGCTAGTATTTTAAACATAGTACTACTCATAGCGCTAGATAGTGAATTTATAGGGGTTGCCATAGAATTTGCCAGCCCATAAAAGCCAACATCTTTTGAGCCTATAAAATATCCTATTAAAAGCCTATCGATATTATATGCAGAAACATCAATTACTCTCCCCATATACACATGTATACCATATCTTTTATTTTCTAAATTTATAGCCGCAAGAACATCAAAAAAACCACCAAAATTTGGTCGCAACATAAAAGCAAACATTACGAATACTACCGCATAAGACATAGAAAATGACAAAAGCGCATTTAGTGGAGTTAAATGTCCGAAAACAAATAAAACAAACAAAAGTACTACAAACAAAATTTTAGAAAATATATTAAAACTTGCTAAGTAACCTATATGATTACTACCTTTTAATATTTGTTCCATAAAAAATGGAATTGTAAAACTCCAACCAACAAAGGATGAAATTCTAATGATATGACCGATATTTTCATCAAAAACAATATCCAATAAAAGAGAAATAGCTAACGAAAACAATAAAAATAATACGAATACAACACAGGCTATAATTATCGATGCTCCAAATATCTTTTTTTCCAAATCTATATCATGATTTTTCGCCAACATTTTTGAGACACTAGAAAAATATCCAAACTCAAAAAATATGGAAATAAATATAATGATAGCCAATGATAAAGAGTATATCCCGAAGTCTGTTGCTCCCATCTGTTTAGCCAAAAGCATATTAGATATAAAGCCCATCACCATGCCAAATATCTGCGCTATAAATAAAACCAAAGTTTGTTTAGAAACTTTTGAGACAAATAAATTTTTAGGCATGACTTCCATTTACTTTTACAACCTTAAACTTATCATCTATCCAATCAATATTTTGAGTGTTTTTTACAACTATTTTGTTACCAACTAGCGTAAATAGAGGCATATCCGAACGACTATCACTATAAAAAAATGAATTTTGTAAATCAAATTCCTTTAAATTTAGCTCGCTACCTAGTAACTCTACCTTTTTATATCCCAAGCATTCATCGCCTGCGATTTTGGAAGTAAAAAAGCCGTTTTTAAACTCAAGCTTCGTACTTATTAAATAATCTATGCCGTAACTTTTAGCAAAATGCCTCAAATATACCTCAAATCCGCCCGATACGACTACAATAATATGACCGCTCTTTTGATGCCACAAAAGAGCTTCTATAACGCTTTTATGAAGTCTATTTATGACTATACTACGATAAAATTCTGCAGCGTATTTACCCATCTCTTCTTCTTTGACACCGTAAAATACCCGCATTAAATTTTCTTTATATCTTTTGCTATCAGATGAGGGTATTTTATTTATTTTCTTTATAATTTTTGCGAGTATTTTCTTAGTAATCGTAAGTTTGGATTCCAAAAAACCCAAAAAAAACGTAGTGGATTGACCGTCGAAAATCGTATCGCAAAAATCAAAAATAGCTAGTATGGGTTTATCTTTCAATATTAAAACCTTTGATAACATTCAACACTTTTCTCATTTGTTTGGTAGTTCCTATAGTGATTCTTACACAACTTTCCATGCTTGGCACATGTCCATAATCCCTGATAAAAATTTTATTCATTTCTAAAAAATTTATAAACTCATTCTTTAAAGAATTATCTCTAAACTTAATTAAACTAAAATTTCCACCAATACCAAATACTTCATATCCAATTTTTCTAAGCTCTTTATCAAAAGAAAATTTTGCAATATTAACTTCTTTTACATATTCTTTCATATATTCACTATCTTGCAAAGCAGCTATAGCAGCTATTTGTGATAGAGCAGTAATATTCTTGGGATTTCTAATTTTAGAAAGCAAACTAATGATTTCTATTGAAGATATAACATATCCTATTCTAAAACCAGCTAGAGCAAAAGCTTTAGAAAAAGTTCTACAAATTAAAATATTATTATATTTCTTGACCAAATCTTTACAAGTAATACCCGTAAATTCCCAATAAGCTTCATCGATAATGAATAAAGTGTTTTGAAATTTAGATATTAGCTCATCAATAAATTTATTGTCATAAATAGTTCCAGTTGGATTATTAGGATTGCATATATAAACAATTTTTGGTTTAAACTCATCCAATTTATTAAAAAATAGATTAGCATTAAAAGAAAAATCTTTGTCAAGATAAAAAAAATCTACAATGGCTCCACAACTTTCCATTGTAGATCTAAAATTATCATATGTAGGTGCAACAATAAGCACTTTATCATCGTCTTGAATAAAAGTCCTTGCAATATACTCATGCAGATAATCAGAGCTGCCAAAATATTGAATATTTTCAGATGAAATATCGCAATAAGATGATAATTCTTTTATCAGTATAACATTGTTAGTGTCAGGATACCAATTAATATGCCCATCTTCTATAAAATTTATAAGGGCATTTTTTACCTTTGGCGAAGGTTGAATAGTAGCTTCATTCCAATCTAATTTTAAGACATCATCATCCATTAACTCCCATACTTTATGGGATGCTAATTTATATGGCTTGAGTTTGGTAATATGATTATTTTCAAACATTTTATTTCCTAATTATGGTTTTAATCTTACCAGTCGATAAATCTCTTTTTATTTCATCGACAACATTTATCTTAATATCTACACTTCCGAGCCTATCCCTAATATTATTAGACAATAATAGTTTTTTTGAGTCATCAAGCTCACCAATAACATTTATTACTACATCAGTATTTTTAGACTGGATAATTTGAAACTGTTTTACAAAATCTAACTGATTCATAATAGTATATATATTTATTGATGGTATAGAAGTTTTATCATCTTTAATAAGGATATCATCACTTCTGCCTTCTATGCCCTTAAAAGGGATGGACAAATGCCTACCGCAAGGACAAATCGATACTTTACTGTCTAAAGGTATAGCTTTATCGCCTGTATTGTATCTAATAAAAGGCATTACATAGTTATTTAAAGAAGTGGCTATGATTTCATTATTATCACTAAGTTCGACTATGCCATAATCATCATTATTGTGATAGTTACCTGCCCAACATTGTTGAGCCGTAATAATCCTTTCGTTTTGTCCATAATAATCTAAAATTTTAATTCCCCAGTAATTCTCAATAGTCTCTCTATATTTAGGCAACAAAGTCTCAGATGATGTAGCAATAGTTTTTATCTGAGGTATTTTTATATCTTTTTTCATTAATAATAATGTAAAAATATATAGAGAACTTGGATATCCTCTAATTATTTTGGCTTTTGATTTTTTCATAACAGATAAGTATAAATCCAAATTTGTTTCATTAATATGGAATGGAGACAAAAACCAGTTATCGCCAGAAATTTTATATAGTGGTTCGTCTTCTTTCGGTGAATACGTCCTTAAAACAATAATTGGATTACCACTTTTGTAAGTATAATCTTTACCCATACCCCAAGCTCTATTCGCTACAATTTTTTCTATTGCATCGCTCTCAAACGGCACGATAAATTCAAACGGAGTTCCGGTTGATCCTGATGTATGCGAAACTTTTCCGTTAAATTTCACTGAGCAAAAATTTTTAAAATTTTCCTTGATTATTTGTTTATTTATAACTGGAAATTTTTTCAATTCATCTAATGTAAAATTTTCAAAATCTATTTTTAAATCTAATTTCCTATAGAATGGCACGAAATTAACTGCTGTTTTTACTATATTTTTTAGTTTTTGGGTTCTAATATATTCTATTTCTTCTACACTTTTCCATTGAAAACTATTATAGTTGCTAAAATTCCTTTTTATGAAAATATAGTTTTTAATTTTATTTTCTATTTTTTTACAAATTTGGTCCATCATAAATTTTAGCCTTTATATTAAAAATGAAATCTCCGTCGTCTGAATCATATCCCAAAGTTCTATAGGCCAATGCTTTTTATTTCCTTTTAGTGTTTGAGATAACGCCTCTAGTTCTTCAAACTGTCCTTTTTGGCTTATATTAGTTGAAATTTCTTTCACTCTAATACCATATCCTTTTAGGCTTTTATAATCATCTAAAATAATGCTCTTGCCATCAAAGTGAATCTCCATAAATTCTTTGCTTAGCTCCTTGCTACCATTTGCGAAATACTCAATATTTGCCACCGAGCCATCTTTATATTTTAAGACAATGGATTTATTATCCTCAGTGCTATATTTTTCATTACTAGGTGCGATAGACTGAGAAAAAACACTCTCTATTTCGCTACCAGTCAATGCTGTCATAAGGTCTATTATGTGACATGCTTCACCAACCATTCTGCCACCATTTTCGTGCACCCAATGATCCATCGGTACATATCCTGCATTCATTCTATATCTAATTATCATCGGATTTACTCTAGCGCTTGTATGTTTTTTTATCTCCTGCACATAAGTGCTAAATCTCCTGTTAAATCCTACAAACAAAACAGGCTTATCGCCTTCTCCTTCGTAAAATTTTTTTATACTTTCCAGCTCTTCCTTATTTGTTGCAAGTGGCTTTTCTACAAATACATTTTTACCTGCTTTAAGAGCTTTTAAAGTAAGCTCTCCGTGGCTATCGTGTCTTGTAGAAATAATAACTAAATCAACATTGTCATCGTTTAAGATATCGTCTAAATTTGAAGTAGCGTAGTTTGCTCCGTATTGCTGAGCCACCGCCTTTGCCTTATGCCCGCTTCGGTTCATTATCGCATAGATTTTATATTTATCGGTAAGCTTTGAGATATTGGGCAGATGCATCCCGGTAGCAAACCCTCCAACACCAACAAATGCGACATTTATAATATCTCTACTGACTGGTGTAGAATTTATAATAATTTTTTTATCTTGATTTAGATACTCATTAAACTTGGTTAAATTTGTCTCACCATAGTCAAGTAAAATCATAAGTGGCTTATTTTGTGAAGTCTGTAGAGACTCAAATGCCTCAGTTACCTGTTCAATAGAATATTTTGCATCTATTAGCTTATCCAGTTTGATCAAATTTTCATTTACCAGCCTTAGATACTCGCTCATATTTCGATTTTCTGTCCATCTTACATAGCTAAATGGATAATCAAGCCCTTTTTCTTCATAGTTCTTGTCATAACGACCTGGACCATAAGAAGTAGATATAAAGAAATCGAGTTCTTTTTGATACATATCCTCTCTGTTTATCTGCATCCCAACTACACCAACAAGTACCACTCTACCCTTTTTCTTGCACATCTGAAAACTCTGCGATAATGGCTCGCTACTATTAGTAGCAGCAGTAAATAACACTCCGTCAGCACCATATCCGCCACTCCAAGACGAAATAACATCTAATAAATTTTCCTTAGATGGGTTTATAATGAGTTCTGCACCATATTCTTTCGCTATTTGTAAACGCCTGTCATCAAAATCACTAACAGCAACTCGAACTCCTGAAATTTTAAGCATCTGCACTGCAAGAAGTCCCAAAATTCCTGCTCCAACAACCACGCAAGTTTCACCAAGTCTTAGGTCTATTCGTCTAACACCTTGCATCGCTATACCACCAAGAGTTACAGTGCATGCCCGTTCAAAATCTAAATCCTGTGGTATTTTCATAACTAAATTTTTAGGTACGTCTACATATTCTGCATGATTTGCAAGTCCAGCACCCGCAGCAGCTACATAATCTCCGACTTTAAAATCACAAGCCCCTTCGCCAACTGCTATAACTACGCCGCTAAGCGAATATCCGGTAGGACTTCCACCATCAAATTTTCCTTTGACTTTAGCATAGACATTAGCTATACCGTCTGATTTCACCATATTAATGACTTTTTTTACATTTTCAGGCTGTTCTAAAGCTCGTTTTATTAAGCTTTTCCCACTACTGGAAACGTCGCTCATCTCAGTGCCTGCAGATATACAACTATTTACCACTTTTATAAGAACGCATCCCTTTGAAACATTTGGTGCAGGTATTTGCTCAGCCAAAACTTTACCTTTTTTTACTATTGCTTGCAACATTTTATAACCTTTATTTGTTTTAATTTTAATGCTGGCTTTTCTATAAAACTCCAAGAAGCATAAGCTATCGCAAGCGTCGCGACTACCACTATGAGATATAGCCATAAAGCACCACTAAAGCCCATACTAATTAGAATTTGAACTATCAACATATGATAAAGATATGTACTATAAGAAAAGTCGATACTTCTAAGTATCTTTAAATTTGTATAAGAAAAAGCCACACTAAAAATTACTAGCGCTAAAATGAAAATTTGAAATACAGTAGAAATTTCCAAGCCTCTTTTATAGTCTCCAAGCCCGATTCCAAACTCTATAGTAGTAAAACAAAATATCAAATAAAACAGAATATAAAATAAGCCATAGCCCTCGAGATATTTTTTTATATCCAACCAATAAAGTCTCACAACCATGCCGATGATAAATATCCACAAAAACGGCAAACATATAAGCTCAAGAAGCTTATTTAAATTTGAAGCAGAGTAAAAATTTTCATCAGCAATTGCTGGAATTATAATTGATGCAAAGAATAGAAAAACCAACAATAAATTTCTTATAACTGCCTTTTTAATACACAAAATAAACGGAAGGAGAATATAAAACGATAGCTCGACGCTAAGCGTCCATAAAACACCGCTAGGATAAGAGCTAAAAAAACCATTATAATTATATAAAGCGTCATTTTTTATACCAATTGTAAAACCTGCTATGCCTGAAGCAGCAGTAATGACATAGACCACAAAGTATTCTGCGTATTTTAATACCGAAATATCATTAAAATTTTTACCCACATACATAGCTAGCTCAAGTACTAAAATATTTATAAATAGAGCTGGATATATCCTAAGTGCTCTTTTTATAAAATACTCTTTTAAATTTCCGCTATTCAAATAACTATCGGTAATTAAAAATCCTGAAACCAGAAAAAATAATGGGACGCCGGGAAATAGTTTGAGAAATTTATCCACGTGCCCCCCCCACAAGAGCGGTATTTTTAGCCACTCTGTTGAGTGCATATATACCACTTGCAAAGCAAAAAGTAATCTAAAAAAATTCAGATGGTTATTTCTATCTATTACCTTTTGATAAATCATTTAAAAATTCCACAAAAATCCAAAAACTGTTTTTTAATTTTTAGCGCTTTAAATTCTTTATGGGCAACTAAAAACACAACTATATCCGCAATGTCTATAGCTTTTTTGTAGTTTATTATCTCAAAATCTTTATGAGATTTTATATTTGGTTCAACGGCTAAAATATCAAATTCTGCCTGCATTAAATCTCGTGCAACCAAAACAGCAGGAGACTCTCGAAGATCATCTATATCTGGCTTAAATGCAAGACCCATGCAAGCTATCTTAGGCTTTTTGCCACTCTCTAGTTCAAATTTCAAAGCAGCATTTTTTATTTTTTCTACAACCCATTGCATTTTATAGTTGTTTACTTCTCTGGCTGTTTTTATAAGTTTTGCATCATTTCCACCAGCATGCACAATAAACCATGGATCTACAGCAATACAGTGTCCGCCCACACCGCATCCTGGGCTTAAGATATTAACACGGGGGTGACGATTTGCTAGTGATATAAGCTCCCAAACGTTAATACCAAATTTGTCACATAGAATACTCAGTTCATTTGCAAATGCAATATTTACATCACGAAAAGAATTTTCAGTAAGCTTTGCCATTTCAGCAGTTCTTGCATCTGTTTGCAATATCTCACCTTTTACAAATGTTTTATAAAAATCTGCTGTTTTCCTAGTTGCTTCAAGCGTTAATCCACCTACAATTCTATCATTTTGCACCAATTCATGCAGTATTTTTCCAGGTAAAACTCTCTCTGGACAATGAGCTATAAAAATTTCTGAAATATTTACACCCCTATCTTTTAAAATTTTACCTATTTTTTCTGTAGTTCCAACAGGAGACGTAGACTCTAAAACTACAATATCACCACTTTTAACAAAAGGAGCTATAGATTTGCATGCACTTATTACATAATCTAAATTTGGAACGAAGCCTTCACGAAAAGGCGTAGGAACAGCTATTATAAAAACATCTGATTTTGTTGGTCTTGTATCAGCTTTTAGCTTTCCATTATCAACTGCTTTTTTTACAAAATCTTCAAGCCCTGGTTCAACAATATGTATCTTTCCTTGATTAATTGTATCAACTGTAGCCTGTATAATATCTACTCCATGTACATTATATCCATTATTTGCGAGAAGCGCGGCAGTAGGTAGTCCAATATACCCTAATCCTATAACACAAATATCTTTTACCATTTATTGCTCCAATTATATATTTCTAACAAACTCTACTATTTTAGCGCAAGCATTACCATCACCGTAAGGATTATGAGATTGACTCATTTGTTTATAAATTTCAATACTATCAAGTAACTCTTGTGCACTACTTACTATCTTTTCTTTATCAGTACCTACAAGTTTAACAGAGCCTGAAGCAATAGCTTCTGGTCTTTCTGTAGCATCCCTCATAACCAAAACTGGTTTTCCTAAGCTGGGAGCTTCTTCTTGTATACCACCACTATCAGTAATAATAAAATACGCTCTATCCATAAGATATACAAACTCATCATACTCTAATGGTGCTATAAGATACACATTATCAACATTAGATAGTATTTCTTTTACAGGTTTTTGAACATTTGGATTAAGGTGAACTGGGTATATAATATCTATATTTGGATTATTTATAGCTAAAGTTTTTAAAGCCTCGCATATATTAATGAAGCCTAGTCCAAAATTTTCTCTTCTATGGCCAGTTACTAATACAATCTTTCTATTATGCTCAGAATTATATTTAAGTTTTAGCGACTGTAATATTTTATTTTTAAAAACTGAATCTTTTTTTATCATATCTAACAATAAAAACAAAGCGTCAATTACAGTATTCCCAGTTACAACAATATTCTCAGATTCTTTATTTTCTTTCAAAAGATTATCTTTTGATAAATTTGTTGGTGTAAAATGATAATTTGCCAAAACGCTCACTAATTGTCTATTTACTTCTTCAGGAAATGGTGAATAAATTTTCCATGTTCTAAGTCCAGCTTCTACATGGGCGATTTTTATTTGCCTATAAAAAGAGGCTAATGCACTTATACTGGCTGTCGTAGTATCTCCATGAACAAAAACTATATCTGGACAAAATTCATCTAAAACATCTCGCATCTTAAGCAAAATCCGCGACGATAAGTCGAATAAATCCTGGTTAGGTTGCATTATATCTAGATCATAATCCGGAGATATATTAAATATTTCTAGCACTTGGTCTAACATCTGTCTATGCTGAGCAGTAACGCATACTTTAACACAAAAGTCACTATATTTTTGAAATTCCTTTATTAGGGGAGCCATTTTTATTGCTTCTGGTCTAGTACCAAAAACTATAAGAATTTTTTTCACATTAGACCTTTCAGTAAATTTGTCACTTTTTGCTCGATCTCTGCAAGAAATTCCTTGCTCTTTGCCTCAAATCTAGTGACGATAACTGGCGTTGTATTTGACGCACGCACCAGCGCCCAGCCATTTTCAAACTGAATTCTAATGCCATCAATATCAATGATATTTTTTATCTTTGGCAGGTCGCAACCCTCGTTTTTCACGCACTCTTTTAGCTTGGCTACTATCTTAAATTTAGCCTCGTCAGTCGTCTTTATCTTGATCTCATCGGTGCTAAAGACAAGCGGCATCTTATCAAGCTCGCCGTCAAGATCAAAGCCCTTATGAACTAGCTCAAGCACCCTCATCATCGCATAAAGCGCGTCATCAAAGCCAAAATAGCGCTCTTTAAAGAATATATGACCGCTCACTTCAGCTGCGAGATCTACGTTTAGCTCTTTCATCATCTTTTTTATGTTACTGTGTCCAGTCTTGCCCATGAAGACTTCGCCGATTTTTGCGATCTCATCATACATATTTTGTGAGCATTTTACTTCGCCAAGCACCTTTGGATGTTTCATATTTAGCGCATAAAGATAGGCAAGCTCATCGCCTTTTATATCTCTTTTTGGCGTTATAACGGCGATCCTGTCACCATCTCCGTCAAAGCCAAATCCAAGGTCAAATTCTTTCTTTTCAATGAGCGAAAATAGCTCTTTTAAATTCTCTTTTTCGCTTGGGTCTGGGTGGTGATTTGGGAAATTTCCATCTGGATCTTCATATAAAATTTTCGCATTTAGTCCAAGCGCCTTGACGATAGGCACCAAGCTCACGCCAACAGCGCCATTTGCGCAGTCGATGACAAAAGGCTTTTTGAAATTTTTAAGCTCACTAAATTCTTTTACAAAAAACTCAACGTATTTTTCTAAGATGTTAAATTTCTCACAGCTCTCATCGTCTGCTATTTGCTCACCAGAGGCGATTATCTCATTCACCTTATCTTTTAAAATTTGCAAATCTTTGCCAAAAAAACTATCTTTTTTGATAGTAATCTTAAAGCCGTTATAATCTTTTGGATTGTGAGAGCCTGTGATCATGATGTTTGCGTCAAAATAATCAGCATAAACGCTAAAGTAGCCAACAGGAGTTGGCAGCAAGCCGATACTATAAATTTTAAAGCCACCAGCCTTGTTTAGACCACTTAACAAATACCTAAAAAGCGTGCTAGCACTTAGCCTTGCGTCAAAGCCAACGCTTAAAGTTTTCACGCCAAATTCGTTAAATTTCTTACCCAAAGCAAGCCCTATAGCCTTGACGCTGTCCTCTGTCAAGTCTTTTTCAAAAATGCCGCGGATGTCGTATTCTCTAAAAATTTCATCATATTTCATTGTAAATTCTCCCTAAAAGAATGCAAAAATGATACAAGAATAAATTTAAAAAGGAGTAAATAATTTTATAAATTTAGTGAGGTTAAAATTTAAATTCGAGCTAGAAAAGACTCTAGCTCGAAAAGGGCTGCTACATCATGCCGCCCATGCCACCCATTCCGCCCATGTCAGGCATTGCAGGCATTGCTTTTTCTTCTTTTATCTCGCTGATAGTTGCCTCAGTTGTTAGTAGCAAGCTAGCAACGCTAACAGCGTTTTGTAGAGCAACTCTCTCAACTTTCACTGGATCGATAATGCCAGCTTCAAACATATTTACATATTCGCCAGTTGCAGCGTTAAAGCCAAAATTTGCATCTTTGCTTGTCTCAACTGCATTTGCTACCACACCTGCGTCAAAGCCAGCGTTCTCAGCGATTTGGCGAAGTGGAGCACGAAGCGCTCTTCTAACGATCTCAGCACCGATAGCCTCATCGCCTTGTAAATTTAAATTTACACTCTTTGAAGCGAGGATAAGAGCTGAACCGCCACCTACTACGATGCCCTCTTCAACAGCTGCACGAGTAGCGCTTAGAGCATCATCAACGCGGTCTTTTTTCTCTTTCATCTCAGTCTCAGTCGCAGCACCTACTTTGATAACTGCCACGCCGCCACTTAGTTTTGCAAGGCGCTCTTGAAGTTTTTCTTTGTCATAGTCGCTTGTAGTCTCAGCGATTTGAGCTTTTATTTGAGTTATTCTAGCATCGATCGCTGACTTCTCGCCCGCACCATTTACGATAGTAGTGTTATCTTTGTCTATAACTACGCTTGAAGCTTGTCCAAGGTCGTTTATAGTGGCACTCTCAAGTGTTCTGCCTAGCTCTTCGCTGATAACCTCGCCACCTGTTAAGATAGCGATATCTTCAAGCATAGCTTTTCTTCTGTCGCCAAAACCAGGAGCTTTAACAGCTGAGATGTTTAGCACGCCACGAAGTTTATTTACAACAAGCGTTGCAAGTGCCTCGCCTTCGATATCTTCAGCGATGATTAGAAGTGGTTTGCCACTCTTTTGTACTTGCTCAAGCACTGGAAGCAGGTCTTTTAAATTTGTGATCTTCTTGTCAAATAATAATATAAATGGATTGCTTAGTTCAACTTGCATCTTTTCAGGGTTTGTGATGAAGTATGGGCTTAGATATCCGCGGTCAAACTGCATACCCTCAACAACGCTTAGCTCATCTTGGATAGACTTTGCCTCTTCTACTGTTATGACGCCGTCTTTGCCGACTTTCTCCATCGCATCAGCGATAAGCTTACCGATGCTCTCGTCTGAGTTTGCAGAGATAGTAGCGATCTGAGCGATCTCTTTTGAGCCAGAAACTTTTTTAGAGATGTTTTTTAGTGCATCTATAAGAGCTGCTACTTCTTTATCCATGCCGCGTTTTACTTCGATAGGATTTGCGCCAGCAGTTACGTTTCTAAGACCCTCTTTAAATATCGCATGAGCTAGCACAGTTGCTGTTGTAGTGCCATCGCCTGCTTGGTCGTTTGTCTTGCTTGCTACTTCTCTAACTAGGCTTGCACCCATGTTTTCGATAGTATCTTTTAGCTCAACCTCTTTAGCCACGCTAACGCCGTCTTTTGTGATGTTTGGAGCGCCAAAACTCTTTTGGATAAGGACATTTCTGCCTCTTGGTCCCATTGTCACTTTTACAGCGTCATTTAGTTTTTTTACGCCCTCGTATAGGCGATTTCTTGCATCATCAGAGTAAAAAATTTCTTTTGCCATTGTCTTTCCTTTTTAAATTATTTAATCACGCCTAAAACATCGTCGATGTTTAAAACAAGATATGTTTTATCATCTAAATTTACCTCAGTGCCAGCGTATTTAGCAAATACTACTTTTTCGCCAACTTTTACGCCCTCAGCTTCAGCACCAACTGCTTTTACCTCGCCGCTTAAAGGTTTTTCTTTTGCGTTATCAGGTATAATTATGCCCGAAGCTGTCGTCTTTGTCTCTTCTACGCGTTCGACTAGGACACGCTTGCCTAATGGTTGAAAGTTCATTGTTCATCCTTTTAGTTTAATTGTCTTTTTTAGCACTCTTTATTTTTGAGTGATGAAATCCTAGCATTTTTTTCTGAAAAAGTCAATAATTTATAGTGAATTTTATTAAAAACTTTAGTCTAAGTGACTAAAGTTTTATGATATGTAAAACTAATATAAAGGAATTTTATGAAAAAAGTAGCTTACATAGTTGGCGCGCTTGTGCTCATAGTAGCTTGCATCTTTGGCTTTATCTTTAGCTCTTTTGGCAATAAATTTATAGCCAGTAAAATAGAAAAAGAGGCACTCGCTCGCGGTATTGATGTCAAATTTAAAGACTTTAGCCTAGGTTTTAGCACCTTAAATTTAGAGGCGACCGTGATGAACGCCATAAATTTAAAGGCAAATGGCGAGTTCTCCTTGCTTGCTCAAAGTATGAGCTTAAACATAGATATAAATGCCGACAAGGCAAAGTCTAGCGAGCTTGGGCTAAAAAAGGACGTCGCTCTTAAAGCAAACGTGGCTGGTAAATTTAGCGACTTCAAGCTAACGGCAACTGGCACGGCGCTTGGCTCAAACATAAATTTAAACGCAAATTTAAAAGACTACCTGCCAAAAGCTCTAAATCTTGACGCTAAAAACATCGAGCTTTCTGAGATATCAGCTCTTGCCAAAAAGCCAAATTTAGCTAGCGGCAAGCTTGATCTAACGAGCAATATGCAAGGAGTTGATGAGAAAAATGAGCCCATCATAAATGCTCAAATTTTAGCAAGCGACGCGGCGATAAACAAAGAAATTCTTAAAAATGAATTTGGGCTAAATTTAGCAAAAGACATAAGCTTTAAAGGTGGCGTAAATGCTAAATTTGCAAATGAAAAAGTGAGCGCAAAAACCCTTATCATCGCACCTGAAGCCACTTTAAAAGCAAACGAGACGACTTATGATCTAGCTAGCAAAAATTTAAAGAGCGACTTTTCTCTAAATGTGCCTGATCTTGCCCTTTTTGGCAAGCTCTTAGGAGAGCAACTAAGTGGCGCTGTGGATGCAAACGGCGAAATTACAATGCAAGAAAATGCCCTTAAAAACCTAAAGGCTGAGATAAGCGGGCTTGGTGGCAAGATAAATGCAAATTTCGATAGCAAAAACTTAGCACTAAATGCAACTAGCATCAAGCTAAAAGAGCTTCTAGCGCTTGCCTTGCAGCCTAGCTACGCAGACGGGCAGATAAATTTAAACGCAAATTTTAGCGGCTTTGATGAGCTAAAAAAACTTGCGGGCGAGGCTAAATTTGAGATAAAAAACGGTCTTATAGATAATGGTCTTGCAAAGCTTAAAAATGCGGCAAAATTTGAGCTAAAAGGCGGCGCTGTCGCAAAGGGTGAGCTTGTAAATTTTGACGCAAATGTGCTTAGCGACCTTGGCGAGTTAAAGGATATAAAGGGCGTTTATGACCTAAAAAACAGCCAAATTTTTAGCAAATTTGCCCTGCTCATTAGCGACCCTGAGAAATTTAAGGCAGTTAGCGGCTTTGAGGTGGGCTCAAAGATGGCGCTTGCGGGCGATGTGAAGGTTAAAAAGAGCAAGATAGATGAGCTAAATTTAGGCGGCGACGCCTTTGCTGGCAAGCTAAACGCCACCATAAAGAACGAAAATCTTGATATTAGTCTAAATGAGGCGCAGTTAGGAGAAATTTTAGCACTTAGCGGCAACGACAGACTGGCAAACGCTAAGGCAAATGTCCAAGCAAAGGGGCAAAATATCTTTAGTAAAAGCCCAAGCGTCACCGCAACGATCGCTTTAAATGATGGTAAATTTAACGTCACAGCGCTTAGCAAAATGCTCGATAAAAAATTCCCAGAAAACGAGAAATTTAGCTCAAATTTGAGCCTAGACTATAAAGGCGAAATGGCGAAATTTAGCGGCGACTTTCTTAGCTCATTAGCTGATATAAAGGGCATAGACGGCAGTTTTGACGTGGGCAAAAGTACGCTAAGCTTAAAGCTTCAAGCGGTAGTTTCAGAGCTAAATAGGCTTGCATTTTTAGCTGGTCGCGAGCTTCACGGTAAATTTGCAGCCCTCGTAACAGCAAATGGCAAAGTGGATGATCTAAGCGTGAAAGCTACTTCAGATGATCTATTTAAGGGCAAACTAGAGGCAAACTACAAAGGTGGCGCGCTTGATGCGGCGCTAAAAAACTTTGAAGTCAAGGGTCTAACGCAGACTTTGGGGCTAGAGCATCTTTATGATGGCAACGGCGATGCTAAATTTGACTACGAAACAAAGCAAAAGCTCGGTAAATTTGACATCTTACTAAAAGAGGGTCACCTAGCCAGCACAAATCTCACAAACAATATAAAAATCTTCACCGGCAAGGACATCACAAAAGAAATTTACAAAGACGGCAAAATTTACGGCGATATAAAGGGCGACAACGTCATCTTTAACGTAAATTTAAGCTCGCCAAAGAGCGACATAAAGGTTGCAGGCGGCACTTATAATACCGCTACAAAAATGCTTAACGCGCCACTTGTTTGCAGGCTCGAAAAGACCGATCTAAACGTGCAAATTTCAGGCACGACAGACAAGCTAAAATACGACGTCAGGTCGCAGTATCTCGAAAATAAGGTCAAAAAAGAGATAGGTAGATTTTTAGACAAAAAGCTTGGCAAAGATGATGACGCAAGCGGCGAAAAGCAAAATTTAAAGGGGCTTTTAAAAGGGCTATTTTAGATGAAAAAGGCGGAAAATTTAAAGTATCTAATGGGGCTTGGGCACTTTTGTAGCGACATAAACCAAAGTGCGCTTGGTGCGATGCTACCATTTTTCATCGCGAGCTACCACTACGACTACGCAACAGCTGCCTCGCTCGTGACCGCCACAAATTTAGCAAGCTCGCTCATCCAACCGCTTATCGGTCGCCTAAGCGACAAAAAAGAGCTGCCCTACGTCATCCCGCTTGGACTACTTTTGGCAGGCGGGGGCATGAGCCTCACTGGCTTTGTCACAAACTACTACATCATCTTGCTTTGCGTGATGATAAGCGGTATCGGCGCCGCGCTCTTTCACCCAAGCGCCGCAAGGATCGTAAACTACGCCTCAAACGCCAAAAATAGAGCCAAAAGCATAAGTATATTTTCATTTGGTGGTAACGTGGGCTTTGCAGTTGGGCCCATTTTAGTCGCCGTTTTTGTGGGAAATTTTGGCCTAAAAGGGACGCTAGTTTTTATAATCCCTCAAATTTTACTAACACTTTTATACCTTAAAAAAGGCAAATTTATAAAAGCGCTAGAAGACAATCACAAAAAGCAAATTTCACAAAAAACAAGCACTCTAAAAGACGATCTGGGCGCATTTTTGAGGCTTTGTCTGTGTATATTTTCACGCTCTATCGTCGCTTTTGGCTTTTCGGCATTTTTTAGCATCTATCTCATCAAAATTTTTGGCCTTAGCAAAGAGGCTGCAAACGTAAATTTAAGTATGTTTTTTGCTGCAGGTGCGATCTCTACGCTATTTGGCGGAGCTCTAGCTGATAGATACGGCCTAGTTAGGCTCATCAAAATAAGTCTAAGCATCGCCGCGCCGCTAGTCGTGCTAATGCTCTTTATCGACAGCTACGCGCTATTTCTAGCGGCCTCCATGTGCGTGAGTGCCTGCATCAGCCTATCTTTTAGCCCCTCAATCGCCCTTGCACAGCTTTATCTGCCAAATCAAATCGGCCTAGCCTCTGGCGTAACGCTTGGTCTTAGCATCACGATCGGCGGTATATTTGCGACGGTCATCGGCAAGATCGCTGACATCTTTAGCCTAACGCACTCATTTTACTTTATCGCCGCAGTTTCGCTCATCTGCGCGATGTCGAGCTACTTTTTAAAGCCAGTTAGCAAGATATAAATTTACAAAAATAGCTTGCTAACAGCGTATAGCACAGCCTTGCCATCATCTCTGATGCTGTAAGCGATCTTGTCACCTCTTTATGACGCCTCAAATGCTGCGGGCTCTCTCCAAGCTCTTTTGTTCAAAATGGCACCAGATGACAATGCCTTGAGCCACAGACTGAATCCTTTGCCACACCCAACTTTGGCGCAAAGCTACGAGAGATATAACCAAATTTTTCACCCCCCAGCGCTGATTTTGTAAATTTTATTTTTAGACTTTAAATTTGCATAGAAAAAATTTAAATTCATATAACGGCAGTATTTTGTGATAGATTTAAATGTTGCACAGTTAAAATTTGCGCAGACTAGACAAATAGAAAATTTAAATTTCGATCAATAAAGCATCAAGGCAAAGTATATTGTGATGATTTTAAATGCTACGAAGAAATTTTTGACCGAAGATAGAACAAATAAATTTAAGCAATTAAGACAAGAAAATTTTTGTTTTTTGCTTCACTTTGCTCGCAACGAGACTTCGCTACGAGGAGACAAGGCGGATAAGCAAAAACAAGGGAGCGTATATATGATACGTGACCGAAGTTTGAAGCGATATCCAACGCAGTATAAAACAAAAAGAGTTTGTCTTTTTTATAACTTTCTCATCTTTGCTATCTCATCTCTCAGCGCCGCCGCCTTCTCAAACTCCAGCTGCGCCGCCGCTTCAAGCATCTGCTTTCTTAGCTCTTTTACTATCGCGGCTCGCTCGCTCGCAGGCATTTTTTCCAGATTTGCGCCTTTTCTTAAGATCTCCGTACCGTCCTCGACGTGCAGGCTCTCTTCGATATTTCTGCTGGCAGAGTGTGGCGTTATGCCGTGAGCTTTGTTGTATTCATCTTGAAATTTACGCCTAGCAGTCGTCGTATCGATCGCCTCTTTCATAGATTTTGTTATCTTTTTGGCAAACATTAGCACCTTGCCATTTACGTTTCTAGCCGCACGCCCCATCGTCTGTATAAGGCTCGTGGTCGAGCGCAAAAAGCCCTCTTTATCAGCGTCCATGATCGCTATCAAGCTCACTTCAGGCAGGTCAAGCCCCTCACGGAGCAAATTTATGCCTATTAGCATATCAAACTCGCCACTTCTAAGCCCTCTAATGATCTCATTTCGCTCGATCGCGTCGATGTCTGAGTGCATATACTTGACCTTTATGCCAAGCTCGATGTAGTAGCGGCTTAGCTCCTCAGCCATCTTTTTAGTTAGCACCGTAACTAGCACACGCTCACCTCTAGCGATGACCGCCTTTGCCTCGTCAAATAGCGCCTCTACTTGATTGTCACTATCTTTTATCTCGATGATCGGATCAAGTAGCCCCGTAGGTCGCAAAATTTGCTCATAGACGTGCCCCTGGCTGATACCAAGCTCGTATTCGTTTGGCGTGGCTGAGACAAAGAGAAATTTAGCCTTTTTGCTTATAAATTCGTCAAATTTAAGCGGCCTGTTATCAAGCGCTGATGGCAAGCGAAATCCATACTCCACAAGCACCTCTTTACGGCTCCTATCGCCTGCATACATGCCCCTAAACTGCGGCAAACTCACGTGGCTCTCATCGACGATGACTAGATAGTCTTTGCCACTTATCTCAAAGTAGTCAAACATCGAGTATGGCGTCTCTCCAGGCTTTTGTCCGGTTAGGTGGCGCGCGTAGTTTTCGATGCCCTTGCACATGCCAGTACTTGCCATCATCTCAAGGTCGAACTCCACCCTTTGCTTTAGCCTCTGCGCCTCGACTAGCTTGCCCTGCTCATTAAACTCTTTCAAGCGCGCATCAAGCTCTTCTTCGATCTCTTTCATAGCGATCTTTAGCCTATCAGCGCCCACGATGAACTGGCTGGTCGCATAAAGCGTAAATTTAGAGATATCCTTTAGCCTTTTGTTATCAAGCACGTCAAAATGATACATCGCATCGATCTCATCGCCAAAAAACTCGACTCTTAGGGCTTCGTCGTTGTAATAAGCTGGGTAAATATCCACCACATCGCCATTTACACGAAAATCCCCCCTGTCAAAGTAGTTGTCATTGCGCTTATAGCCCATATCCACGAGCTGCTCTAAAAGCTTTCTTTGGCTTATCTTCTCACCCACGCTAAGATACGCCACCATCCCCTTATACTCGCTTGGATTACCAAGGCCGTAGTTTGCAGAGACTGAGGCCACACAGATGACATCATCAAAGCTTAGCAAGCTAGCCGTCGCAGAGAGACGCAGGCGCTCAAGCTCATCATTTACCGAGCTATCCTTTTCTATATATAGGTCGCTTCGTGGGATGTAGGCCTCTGGCTGATAGTAGTCGTAGTAGCTTATGAAGTACTCCACGTGGTTTTTTGGAAAAAAGCCCTTAAACTCGCTGTAAAGCTGAGCGGCTAAGGATTTATTGTGCGTCATGATGAGCGTTGGCATATTTAGCTCGCGTATGACATTTGCCATGGTAAAGGTCTTGCCAGATCCTGTGACGCCTAGAAGTGTTTGATATTTATTGCCTGATTTTATACTTTTTACTATCTCTTTTATAGCTCTTGCTTGGTCGCTGCTTGGGCTAAATTTAGATGAAATTTCAAATTTACTCATTGATCGCCTTTAAATTTGGGCGAATTTTATAGCAAAGATAGTGCTTTGTCAAATGAGAATTTTAAAAAGAATTTAGCCTCTGCGTGTTAGAATACGGCATTAATTATTATTTTAAAGGAACCTTTATGTTTGAAGATAATGCGATCTTAACCACACTAAGCGATAAAGTAAATGACCTCATCACAAAATACGATGAAGTTTGTAGAGTAAATGAAGAGCTACGTAACGAGATCGTAACATTAAAAGCACAAAATGAGGCAAAGACCAATCAAATAATGCGTCTAGAAGAAGACCTAGATAAGAAAAATAGCGAAGCTGATGATGTAATGAAAAAGATCGAAGCCGTCCTTGGTAGATAAGCTAGGCACTTTTGGCATAAAAGATGAAACAGATCACGCTCACCGTATCATCTCGCGACTACACGATAACGCTTGATGATGATTTTGCTGAAGTTTTTGAGCGTGACTGGCAGAAATTTATGGGTGGAAAGAAATTTATCGAGCCTCGTGAGCTTATAAATGCCTTTGTCGAAAAGAGCTACGAGAGCTACACAAATTTACGCGTCGTAAAGGACGTCACAAAAGAGATAGAAGAGATACTAAAACCGGAAAATAAATGAAAAAAAGAGCTTTTACCCTAATAGAAATCATATTTGTCATCGTTATACTTGGCGTCTTGAGCGCTATTGCTATACCAAAGCTTTTCTTTACTAGAAGCGACGCCATAGTCGCAAACGCAAAAACGCAAATCGCTGCCATAAAAAGCGGCATCTCACTAAAATACAACGATAGCGTCCTAAAGGGCAATCCAGCATATCCAGACGCGCTTGATGATGGGAATAAACTTTTCAACAAAGTAATAAGCGTAAATATCGCAGACAGCGGCACAAAAAACGGCTGGCACAAAACTGGAGCAGCAACTTATACCTTCAAACTAGACGGACAAACAGCAAATTTCACTTATAACAAAACCACTGGCGAATTTGACTGCGAGAGTAGCGACGGACTTTGCAGCGCTCTTGAGTGATGAGATACTACGAGGTCGTATTTAGCGGGGTAAATTTAGCTGCGCTCACATATAAAAGCGAGCTAGATATTGCGCCATTTCGCGCCGTCACTGCAAAGCTTAGGGGTAAAAGTCTAGTTGGCTTTATCCTGCGTGAAGTGGATGAGCCAAGCTTTAAAACAAGCTTTATTGATGAAATTTTACCCATTAAGCTAAATGAGATACAGGCAACATTAGCTAAATTTATCGCCTACTACTACACCTGCGAGCTTGGCGTTGCTATAAATTTATTTGAACCACAAAGCCTTACTGATGATGAAATTTATAGTGGCAAAACTGACTTTAAACCGCCAAATTTAAGCCCAAAGCAGCTTGAAGCGCTAAATTTTATAAACGAGCAAAAAAGCTCACTCATCTTTGGCGACACGGGAAGTGGTAAAAGTGAAATTTACATCGCTAAAATCAGAGAAATTTTAAACGCAGGCAGCCAAGCGCTATTTTTGATGCCTGAAATTTCACTCACCCCGCAGATGCAAAAGCGCTTAGAGAGTTTCTTTGGCGAGGCGGTGACTGTGTGGCACTCAAAGATCACGCCAAAGAAAAAAGAGCAAATTTTAAAAGACATCAAAAGCGGCAAGGCAAGGCTAATAGCTGGAGCTAGGTCTGCCCTATTTTTGCCACTTGAGAGGCTAAAACTCATCATCATCGACGAAGAGCACGACGATAGCTACAAAAACACAGGCTCAAAGCCACACTACAACGCAAGGGATCTAGCCCTCTTTTTAACTAGCAAATTTGACCTGCAAGTGGTACTTGGAAGCGCCACGCCAAGCCTTACTAGCTTTTACAAGCAAGAATGTTTTCGCCTAAAAGGGACATATTTTGCGTCGCAAAAGAGCTATATATTTGACGAGAGCGAGACTGGCATAAGCGAAATTTTAAAAGAGCAGATCGCAAAGACGCTTGAAAACAAAAAACAAGCCGTCATCTGCCTGCCAACAAGGGCAAATTTCAAATATCTTGTCTGCAAAAACTGCGGCGAGACGGTAAAATGTCCATTTTGTAGCATCGGTATGAGCTACTACAAAAAGCAAAACGTGCTCAAGTGCCAATACTGCGAGCACAAAATGGCCGTGCCAAAGACCTGCCACCAGTGCGGCAGCGAGATGATAGAGGCTAAAAAGATCGGCACGAGTGAGCTTCTTGAGAGGCTTCAAGCTGAGTTTGCAAACGCTAGGATCGCTAAATTTGATAGAGATGAGATCACGACGCAAAATAAGCTCGTCAAGGCTTTAAAAGAATTTAACGATGGCAAGATAGATATCTTGCTTGGCACGCAGATGTTAAGCAAGGGGCATGATTATCACAATGTCGAGCTAGCCGTCATCATGGGCTTTGACGAGCTTTTAAATTTTCCTGATTTTAGAGCCAGAGAGCGGACACTAGCCCTTGCTATGCAAGTAGCTGGCAGAGCCGGCAGAAACGGAGCTGGCAGGGTCATCATCCAAAGCAAACAAAGGGAGTTTTTTGAGAGTTATATCAGCGACTATGATGCGTTTTTAAAGGAGGAGATCAACTACCGAGAGGGACTGTATCCGCCATTTACTAGGCTGCTTCGCGTGGTCGTTTCGCACAAAGATGAGAGCACGGCAAAGGGCGCAATGGACGAATTTGTGCAAAGGCTAGAGCCACTAAAAGGCGATGAGCTAGAGATCGTTGGATACGGCAAGTGCCAGGCTGAGTATCTTGTGGGTAAATTTAGATATGAAATTCTACTTCGCTCAAACTCACACACCATACTTTTAAGGGCTGCAAACCTCTGCAAAAGCGAACTTAGCGACATCGATATAGATCCGGTGAATTTTAGCTAGAGATTAACTAATGTTTATTATAATCTCACCAAAAATTTAACGGATGCGTCAATGCTTTTTAACTCTTACGAATTTATATTTTTATTCTTGCCATTTACATTTTTTGTATATTTTTATCTAAATAAAAAGCGCCTCACAGAAGTGGCAAAAGGCTTTTTGGTTCTGTCGTCTTTATTTTTTTACAGCTGGTGGAATGTCATTTATCTGCCGCTAATCTTAGGCTCAATGGTGTTTAACTACTGCTTTGGGGTGGAGTTAAACAAAGAAAATAGTAGAATTTCTAAGAAATTTATTCTTATACTAGGCATTGTGGCGAATTTAATGCTACTTGGATATTTTAAATATTCAGATTTTTTCATAAGCAATGTAAATTTTATCTTTAATACCCAGATACCTCATTTAAATTTGCTACTACCTCTTGCGATATCATTTTTTACTTTTCAGCAAATAGCTTATTTGGTCGATAGTGCTACGGGGGGGGTACGAAGCAGTATGATTTTTTAAACTACTGCTTATTTGTTACCTTTTTTCCGCAACTAATCGCTGGTCCGATCGTGCATCACAAAGAGATGATGCCACAGTTTGCAAATGTTAGAAATAAAATAATTAACTATAAAAATATAGCACTTGGTCTATTTATATTTTCGATAGGACTTTTTAAAAAGGTAGTTATCGCTGATAGTTTTGCTGTTTGGACAACAAATGGGTTTGACAAGGCGACTATCTTAAATTTATTTGAAGCATGGGCGACTAGCCTAAGCTATACATTTCAGCTCTACTTTGACTTTAGCGGATACTGCGATATGGCTATCGGTGCGGCACTTCTTTTTAATATCAAGCTTCCAATAAATTTTAACTCACCCTATAAAGCCTTAAACATTCAAGACTTTTGGCGTAGATGGCACATAACACTAAGCAGGTTTTTAAGAGACTATATCTATATCCCGCTAGGTGGTAACCGCAAAGGCAGGCTTCGAACATATGCAAATTTAATGGCAACCTTTATAATAGGTGGTATATGGCACGGGGCTGGCTGGACATTTGTCTTTTGGGGATTTTTGCATGGCGTTGCTTTGGTTATTCACAGAATTTGGAGCGAACTTGGCTTTAAGATGAATAAATTTTTGGCTTGGTTTATAACATTTAACTTCATAAATATTACTTGGGTATTTTTTAGAGCAAAAGATTGGGACGATGCTTTAAAAGTTTTAAAAGGGATGTTTGGGCTTAGTGGTATTGTTTTACCAAATTTTCTAGAAACAAAACTTGGGTTTTTAACTAAATATGGAGTTGGATTTGATGGTTTTATAGAAAGAGTTGGAGATAAAAATACTCTTTTATTCATAATGCTTGGTTTTATTTTAACTTTAGCATTTAAAAATAGTATAAAAATTTTAGAAAAACTAGATTTTAGTTTTAAGTATCTTATATTTTCGGCTACTATTTTTAGTTGGGCTATTCTTTCATTAAATAAAATTTCTGAATTTCTATATTTTAATTTCTAAGGATAAAAATGAAACCTAAAAAGTGGATAAAAATTTGGATTATAATAATAATATTTTTCCTTACATTGATTCCTGCAACTAATTTTATAATCAATCCATATGATATATATAAAACATATGCATTTAATTTTCCAAAGACATCCGCTTATCAAAAGTTAAGAGAGATAGAACCGATAAGAATAGCACAAGTAAAACCATCTTCGATTATTTTAGGAACTTCAAGACCAAAACATGGCATAGATGTCAATTATGTATATTTCAAAAAACCATCATATAATCTCGCAATTCCATCTGGAACTATATATGAAAACAAAAGATTGCTTAAGTTGTCAATCGAACAAGAAAATTTAAAATATGCCTTATTAGGGCTAGATTATTTAATGTTTAGTACAAAAGATAAAGAAGGGAGTGAAATAGAAAATAACACTAACTTAATGAAGTATATATTTAGTATAGATGCATTAAAAGATAGTTTAAAAACGATATTAGGAATAGGAGAGTCCACTGTTTTAGATAACGGTAACGCTATACCATTAGCTAAAGTTAAAGATTACAAAGAGACTTTCAAATCAGTAGAAAAGAACTATTACAAAAAGAACTCAAAAAATTACACATATACAAATACTGGCAAAAGTAGCATTCAAGATTTTGAGGATCTTTTAGAAATAGCCTATAAAAACAATATAAATATGGATATAATCTTCAATCCTTCTCATATAAGACTTTGGGAATCTCTTGATTATTTTATTGGGCTTGATACCTGGTATAAATGGAAAAAAGATATTGTTTTAGCAGTAGAAAAGGTGGCTAAAAAATATAACAAAAAACCATTTAGAGTAGTTGATTTTGCCGTTTATCACGAGATAACTAATGAAAAAATACCTACAGATAATGCCAAAATGAAATATTATTTTGAAAGTAGTCACTATACACCTGAACTTGGGAATATAGTATTAGATAGACTTATGGGCAAAAGCGAATACAAAGATTTTGGCGTAGAAATAACTAGTAAAAACATTGATGCCCACATAGAAAAGCAAAAGAGCCTTAGAAGCAAATTTATAAACACGCAAGAATATAGACGCGAAGTTTTTGGAGATTAGTGCTAAACAAATTTATTTAAAAGCCAAGATTTTATATAATCCCCAATAAAATTTAAAGGCAAAATTTTGCAACGATACCCGACAAAACAGATAAAAATTCGCGATATTTTAATAGGCGGTGACGCACCGATCTCCGTGCAGTCGATGACATTTTCAAAGACAAAGGACGTAAAAGGCACGCTAGAGCAGATACAAAGGCTATATTTTGCAGGCTGCGACATCGTGCGCTGCGCAGTTTTTGACAAAGAGGACGCCAGCGCGCTAAAGCAAATCGTCGCTGGCTCACCCATCCCAGTCGTTGCAGACATACATTTTAACCACACCTACGCGCTCATCGTTAGTGAATTTGTCGATGCTATCCGCATAAATCCAGGCAACATAGGATCAGCCAAAAACATAAAAGCAGTCGTTGATGCCTGCAAACAGAGAAATTTACCTATCCGCATAGGTGTAAATTCTGGCTCGCTTGAAAAGCAGTTTGAGGACCGCTACGGCCGCACAGTGGAGGCGATGGTGGAGAGTGCGATGTATAACATCAAGCTTCTTGAGGATTTTGACTTTACGGACATTAAAATTTCGCTTAAATCAAGCGACGTCGAGCGCACTATGCAAGCATATAGAGCGCTTCGCCCAAAGACAAACTATCCATTTCATCTAGGCGTAACGGAGGCTGGCACTACTTTTCACGCGACTATCAAGTCCGCGATCGCACTTGGCGGACTGCTGCTTGAGGGCATCGGCGATACGATGAGGGTTAGCATCACTGGCGAGCTTGAAGAGGAGATCAAAGTCGCAAAGGCGATCTTAAAAGATAGCGGCCGCCAAAAAGAGGGACTAAACATCATCTCATGCCCAACTTGTGGGCGTTTGCAGGCTGATCTCATGGCAGCAGTAAAGCTCTTAGAAGAAAAGACAAAAGGGATAAAAGAGCCACTAAACGTCTCAGTGATGGGCTGCGTGGTAAATGCTATCGGCGAGGCAAAAGGTGCAGACGTAGCCATAGCATTTGGCAAGGGAAATGGCATGATCATGCGCCACGGCGAAGTGGTCGCAAGGCTGCCTGAGAGCGAGCTTGTGGATAGATTTTTACAAGAGATCGACGACGAGATAAAGAGCAGAGGATAAAGCAGTGGCAAAAGAGAGACTTAACGAGATAGAATTTAGCAATCTTTACGACCTTGATATGGAGCGAGCCATACTAAGCTCGATCATCGCAAACAACGACGCTTTGGGCGAAATTTTCGACACGATCAAGGCTGGGGACTTTTACCTAAAGGCTCACGCGCAAATTTACAAAGCGATGGTTGATTGTCTAAACGGCGACGTGCCTATCGCATCGACATTTATCAAAAACAAGCTTGGCGAGAGCTACGATGATAACGTCATGGCGAGCATTTTGGCCACAAACTCGATCATCGACATCCAAAGATATGCAAACGAGCTAAAAGAAAAGTCGATAAAACGCAGTCTAGTCAAGATCGCTCACGACATCCCAAGCAAGGTAAATGAAGACAAAGCTAGCCGTGATATGGTCGATGAGTTAAGTCAGGAGTTTTACTCTCTTGTCGATAGCAGCGGCACTGGCAGCATCAGAGATAGCGAAGATATCATAAAAAGCTTGATCGTACACATGCAAAAGCAAGCTGCCCTAAACGAGCGCGATATCATCGGACTAAACACCGGCTTTAAAAAGCTAAATGAGATGATAAAAGGCTTTAAAAATGGCGACCTCATCATCATCGCAGCGCGCCCTGGCATGGGTAAAACAACGCTTTGTCTAAATTTCATGGGGCACGTTTTAAAAAGTGGCGCCGGCGTCGTCTTTTTCTCACTTGAGATGCCAGCAGAGCAGATCATGATGAGGATGCTAGCCGACAAGACCTCGATCCCACTTCAAGAGATAATGACAGCGACCTTGGACGACGAGAAGCTCGCTCACTTTAGCCACGCATGCAGCGAATTTTCGCACGCCAAGCTCTTCGTGCACGATAGCGGCTACGTAAATATCCACCAAGTAAGGACGCAGCTTCGCAAGCTAAAGTCAGCTCACCCTGAAATTTCGCTTTGCGTCATCGACTACATCGGCCTTATGATGAGCACAAACAACTACGCCGACCGCCACATACAAATAGCTGAAATTTCTCGTGGCTTAAAGCTTCTGGCGCGCGAGCTGGATATGCCTATCATCGCACTTTCGCAGCTAAACCGCGGCCTTGAAGCACGTGCGAACAAGCGCCCTATGCTAAGTGACCTAAGAGAGTCAGGCGCGATCGAGCAAGACGCCGACATCATCCTTTTTGTCTATAGGCACGAGGTCTATCTGGAGCAAGAGGAGAACGAGAAAAAGAGCAAGGCAGCAGCCGAGGGTAAAGAGTATAAAAGCGAGCATGTTTTTAACAAGCTTCAAGAAAACGCCGAGATCATCGTTGGCAAAAACAGAAACGGCGAAGTCGGATCTATCGACGTGCTATTTCAAAAGCAATACTCACGCTTTTGCGATATCGCCACCACACCAGTGCAATCAACTGAATTTAAAGAGTAAATTTGCCAAAAAGCAGGCGTATATTTTATTTTCTCCTGCTTTGCATTTTGCTTTTTTGCATAAATTTAGCGCTTAAATTTCATGAATATAACGCTTTTATGGAGCTTGGTGAGCAAGATATCGTTGGCAAAGTAAGCGTAAATTTCACCAAAGAGAAAAACGGCAAAAAGCGCCAGATCATCAGGATCGACACCTCAAATTTTAGCTTTTACACAACCACTTCTAAAAAAGATGAGATCAGCCTTTATGATGTCGTGGCGCTTAGCGTTCAGCCAATAGACGTTAGTTTCAAAAACTATCTTTCTGGCTCATTTTACATGCCAAGCTACGATAGAGCCGTTATTAAAAGAGATGATAGTCTAAGGCAAAGAGCTATAAATTTCATCTCCGCCCAGCACGAAAACGCTAAAATTTCGCAGCTTTTCTCAGCGCTCTTTCTTGGCACAAATGTCTTTGGCGAGCTAAGAGATGACGTCTCAAACTGGGGCGTGGCGCACCTCATCGCCATTAGCGGCTATCACCTTGGCGTTATAAGTGCGGTTTGTTTCTTTCTTTTAAAACTCGTTTTTAAGCCCATTTACGCAAGATATATGCCTTACCGCTCATACATTTTTGACTTTACTGTCGTCATATTTTTGGTGCTTTGCTTTTATTTTTATATGATCGGCTTTATAGCAAGCTTTTTACGGGCATTTTTGATGAGCGTGGCTGGCTTTTACATGATTTGCAAAAAGATAAATATCTTAAATTTCTACACGCTCTTTGGCGTTATTTTATTTAGCGTCGCCCTATTTCCGCAGCTTCTTTTTAGCGTTGGCTTTTATTTTTCATGCCTTGGCGTCTTTTATATCTTCGTCTATCTTTTATACTTTGCGCCTAAATTTAGCCTGCTAGCAAACTCGCTACTTTTAAATTTATATGTCTTTTTTGCTATGGAGGTTGCGGTGCTTTACTTTTTCCCGCTCATTAGCCTCTTACAGCTTAGCGTGCTAGCTATCAACTACCTATTTGGCATATTTTATCCACTAAGCTTCTTACTTCACCTCTTTGGATATGGCAGCATTTTTGATGAAATTTTAAGCAAAATGCTAGCTTTTAAGCTAGGCTCAGACAATCTTCACATAAGCACATTTATCTTTTTACTTTATAACGCCATCACGCTTTTATGCGTTAAATTTAAGCCAGCAGCACTTTTGCCACCGCTCTTTGGCGTGGCATCATTTTTGCTCTTTTTGCTAAATTTTTCGTAGCCAAAGTTTTATTTAAATTTGCCGATATGCTTTTAAATTTAAAGGCGAGGCGAGGCGAGGCGATGCAGATAAACTCAAATTTTATAAATTTAAACAAAAATAGCTCTTCAAACAGCGCAAATTTAAAGGCTGATGAAGCAAATTCAAAGAGCAAAAATTCACAAAACGACAAAAGCGCTATCTTGCATGACGCTTCAAATTTAGTTAGCGAGACAAATAATGAGAGCGAGAGTAGCGCCGATGTCATAAAAAAGCAGTTAGAAAAACTGCAAAAACAGCTAAAAGAGATTGAAGCTGCGATAAAGCAAGCAAGTGCGAGTAAAAATCCATACGCAAAGGAGTTGGTCGCCTCGCTTCAGACCAAAAAGGGAGCTATCTTTGCTCAGATAATGCAGCTAAACGCCCAGTTTGTAAAGATGCAAGGCGCTTAAATAGCTCAAATTTAAACTCACGCGGCCTTTACGCCGTAAAATTTCATGATTTTATTATGAATTAGTAGCGAGATGTACATTATCGCAGCGCCTAAAATGAGCCTTGTTAGGTTGGCGTCCTTTTGCCAAAAGACCAAATTTACGATGATGGCAGCTGGTATGAGGGCGTTATTCATGATGGCAAGCACGCCGCTATCGACCTCGCAAGCGCCTTTGTTCCACATAAAATAGCCAACCCCACTAGCGACCGCTCCAAGCCACAAAAGCACCAAAGTTTGGGTTAGATCAACGTGAAATTTAGCTGGATTGCCAAGTGTTATGAGTGCGATCACTGCTACAAAAAACGCTCCAAAGTGAAAGTAGCCAAAGACCTTTTTTTGATCCACGTCAAATCTCTCCAAAAGCGCCTTATACGCACTCTGCCCTGCTCCAAAACAGATGTTTGCCCCTTGCACCAGTAAAAAGCCCTTTATCGCCCCTTCGTTTATCGCGCCATACTTGATGATAAGCGCGCCAAAGACCGCAACACCAACGCTAAAGAGATAAAGCGGCCTAAATTTAAAGCTAAAAGCATCGTATATGAGCGTGACATAAAACGGCGTAAAAATGGTAAAAAGCGCGACTTCAGGCACGCTTAGATACAAAAACGAGTTGTAGTAGCAAAGATACATAAGCCCTATTTGCACGGCTCCTATGCCCATTATGCCAATGGCGAGCTTTGGATTTATCCCGCGAAATTTCGTAAATGGCAAAAAGACCAAGCTTGCAAGCGCCACACGCACAAAAACAGCCAGATAGCTATCGACCTTGCCAGCTAAAAACTCGCCTATCAAACTAAAGCTAAACGCCCACAAAATGGTCACGAAGATCAGTTTATTCATTCTATCACCACCTCATTTATATTTCTTGCGCATTCAAAAAAGTATTCAAGCTTGTTTAGCTCGAGCAAATCGCCATTTAGGATGAAATTTGCTCTGTCGCTAAAATTTTTCTCGCTTACAAACAAAAACTGCTCAAATTTTACCTTGCCGCTAAGATAGCCATTTAGCAGGTCATTAAAGTCGCTATCAAGGCTATCTTGCTTAAGTGAGTCTAAATTTAGCCTAGCACTTAGGCCCTCTATCACGCCCCTTAGATCCTTTAGCCTAGCTATTATCCTGTTTTCTTCGTCGCTTAGATCAAGCGCGGCCTTTTGCTCCTCTATGCGCTTAGTTTGGCTTTGCTTGCTAAGGCTTAGGCTATCTGGCAGCTTCCACTCAAACTCCACTCTTGGCTTGTTCGCATCAGCGTATGCCTCAGCCATCTGTGAAGTCGTCCTCTCACCTTTTTTAAAGCTGTTATTATTCACACTTTGCGTATCTTTTAAGTAAATTTTTGGAGCAAATTTGCTCTTTTGCTTCTCATTTTCTTGCTCTTTTATATATTTTTCTTGCTCCATAGCCCCAAGTTTGGCGCTTATATCATCTTTGCTAAAATCAGGCATCACTATCTTTGAGCCAGCATTAAAGCCGATCTCGCCGTTTGAGAGCAAATTTATCCTTGAGTTTAGCTCCGCTAGCTTAAGCCCAAGCTCATCTAGCTCGGCTCTTTTTTTATTAAGAGTGAAATTTATAGCATCAAATTCGCTCTTATCTATCTCACCATACTCAAACCAAAACTCATTTTCAGCCGCAGCCTTGGTAAAGCTATCTACAAATTTTGTCTCTAAATTTATCAGCGAATTTAGTGCAACAGCGTTAAAATAGACCTTTGCGACCTGAAAAGCGGTTAAATTCATTAGCTCTTCATCTTTGTAAATTTTCTCCACACCCTTGTGGTCTAAAATTTTATCCGAAGCCTCGCTCGCACCGCCGTCAAATATGAGATACTCGACCTTTGCCGTGATCGATCCAGCCTTTGTCATATATCCACCCTTTAGCTCATCAGGCACAAAGGTATATCTGCCATCAAGGGATAAATTTAGCTTGTTGCTCTTGTTTTTATTTATATATTCATTTTTATTAAATTCTTTCAAACTCTCAAGCTTCGCACTTTGCGCCAGAGCGATGATCTCTAGTAAATTTCCAGCCCAAAGAGGCAAAGCAAAGAGCAAAACAGCCAAAATCTTCTTCAAATTCTCTCCCTTTCATAAAATTTTCTTATAAATTTATCAAGATTATAGACCCATGCAAAAAGCACTGGCACGACAAGCAAGCTTAGCAAGGTCGAGCTAATGAGCCCAAAGATGATGCTTATAGCCATCGGCGAGTTGGCCTCATAGCCAGCACCCCTGCTAAGAGCAAGAGGCAGCATAGCAAATATCATGGCAAAAGTGGTCATCAAAACAGCTCTTAACCGCTTTTTAGCAGCCATTTTCACAGCTTCGTTTGCCTCCATGCCGCTATTTGCAAAGTGGTTTGCAAAATCAACCACCAAAATGGCGTTTTTACCGACCATGCCAAAGAGCAAGATGACGCCAACCATGACAAATAGGCTAAATGGATTGCCGCTTATAAAAAGTCCGATCACGACGCCACAAAAGGCAAGCGGCATGGCGAGCATGATGAGAAATGGCAGCAAAAAGCTCTCATAAAGTGCAGCTAGCACCATGTAAATAAGCACCGCGCTCGCACTTACCGTAAAGATAAAAGAAGCGTTCGTATCGTCCATGAGCTCGACAAATCCAAGAAATTTATACTTGAAATTTGCTGGCAAAATTTCATCAAGCTTCTTTGAAATTTCATTTGCCACGCTATTTAGCGGAGCGTTGTTTTTGGTATTTGCTAGAAATTTGATCTCATCGGCTCTATTAAACCTTGAAATGCTAGCTGGCTTTTGCTCGAAACTAATCGTCGCCACATCGCCAAGTGTCACGAAAAAGCCCTCATTGCTTCTTATCTTGGTCTTTAAGATATCATTTGTATCGCTTCTAAATTTATCATCAAGGCGCATGTAAAGCTCATACTCTTTGCCATTTTCGTTTTCAAAAACAGAGACCTCGTTCTGGCTAAATGCGCTATAAACGGCGCTTGCAACGCTAGCTTTGTCTAAATTTAGCCTCTTAGCCTTATCTTCATCTATAGAAATTTGCACGCGTTTTAGCAGATCTTCTTCGGGCGAATTTACGTCCGTTGCGTCGTTTATCTCTTTTAGCATCTTGCTAATCTTTGGCACAAATTTCTCTAGCTCTTTGCCATTTTCAGAGGTGATAGTAAGCTTAACTGGCTGCACATCGCCACCTTCAACAACCGGAAGATCAGCCACGATGACGCTCATATCGTCACTTTTTAGCTTGTCACGAAACCTCTGCATGATGGCGTTTTGCCGCTCGTGATTAGCTCTATCTTTTAGCTCCTTTAGCCTAACGTAAGCCTTTACAAGATAGGGCTGCTTGGCATCTGTGTAGCCAAGGATGAAGTAGGCGTAAGCGACCTGAGGATCGGCATTTATGAGTGAAATTTTATCTTTTAGCCTCTCTTTGCTAGCTTGCAGGCTAAGCGAAGGATCAAGCTTAAAGTAGATGTTAAACTCCGAGTTATCCTCGCTTGGCATGAAGTCACCGCCTACAAATTTAGCCAGTCCAAATGAGCAAACAACGACCACAAGCGTTATGGCTAAAAATATGAGTTTAAATTTAAGCGCTAAAGTTAAAAGCTTCTCATAGCCATTTTCAAGCGCCTCAAAAAAGGGCTCACTCTTTAGAAAAAAGCTGCTTTCTTTGGCATTTACAAACCTAGCACTAAGTGTTGGCACAAGAAAGATGCTCACAAAAAACGAGATGACGATGCCAGCTGCCACGCTCATGGCAAAGGAGTTAAAGTACTTGCCAACGATACCGCTCATAAAGGCTATTGGCACAAAGACGCAAAGCAGCACGAGCGAGATCGCAAAGACGCTAAATGCTATCTCTTTTATACCTGCAAAGCTTGCCTTTAGGGCATTTGGCTCATCTTTTAGCCGGCTAGCGATGTTTTCAGTGACAACTATCGCATCATCGATGAAGATACCGATACCAAGCGTAAGCGCTATAAGGCTTAAGCGGTTGATGTCGTAGCCTAGGGCATTTATGATGAAAAATGTAGCCACGATGCTAGTTGGTATCGCCACGACTGAGATGATGGTGATCGAGAAATTTCTTAAAAACAGATATACGATCACGATGGTTAGCAATACGCCAAGAATCATATCAAAGGCGGTTTGATCGATGTGCTTTTGTATCACTTCGCTCTTATCGTAGGCTATTTTTACGTCGTATTCGCTGCCAAGCAGGCTTTTAAACTGATCTAGTTTTGACTTAGCTAGAGCTATCACGGTTAGGGCGTTTGCGTCTGGAGCTAGCTCAAGACCAAGTAAGACGCCACTTTTTTTATCCATTATCGCTGCTTCGTTTGCGTCTTTGTAAGCAAGATCAACGCTTGCGATATCTTTTAAAAATACCCCTTGTTTGATCGTTAAATTTCTTATCTCATCTATGCTTTTGGCGCTGAAATTTGACTTGATCGCCATTTGGATCTGCTCATTTTCTATCTTGCCAAGTGGCGCTTTTAAATTTTCAACCTTTATCAAATTTGCCACTTCGTTTGCACTAAGGGCGTTTTTATCTAGCTTAAATCTATCAAGTAAAATTTTCACCGCTGGCTCCAAAAAGCCATTAGTCTTGACCTTTGAAACGCCGCTAATGCGCTCTAAAAATGGCTTTGCCACATCATCTATCTCTTGCATTAGCTTAGTTTCGTTGCCATCAAGTCTTGTGATAAAAAGGCTAAAGACGGCTGAAGAGAGGCCATTTAGCTTTTCTATCTCGTAGTTTGCGTTTAACCTTGCCTTTTGCATCTTGTCGCGGACGTCGTTTGTAGCGCTCTCTAGGTCTTTGTTTAGCTCAAATTCGATGCTGACCACGCTTAGGTTGTCAAAGCTGGTTGAGTAAAGCTTTTTTATCCCCTCGATGCTTGAGACCTCGTCCTCGATCTTTTGCGTGATCTTTGTCTTGATGTAGTTCATATCGCCGTTTGCGTAGGTCGTGATCTTAACGATTGGGATATTTACTTGCGGGTATAAATTTACGTTCATCGTCTTTAGCGAGTATATGCCAAAGACAACGAGGCTTAAAAATATCATAAGCGTAGTTATGGGGCGGTTGATGGCTGTTTTTATCATTTATTTTCGCCGATTATCACTTTTCCTTGACCAAACATGCCTGGCTTCATCCCCACATCGTAAGCTTCGGCGTAAAATTTCCTAGTCTCTCGCTTAATTTCTGGGTAAATTAGCGCGATTTTAACCTCTTTTTCTTCGTTTGTTGCATCAAGCTTAAATTTAAATATGTCGCCAACTTTTACTAAATTTGCATATTTTTCATCGATCGCTATTAAAATTTTAGCCTCTTCGGAGTTTAGAACGAAGGCTGGCTGAAGCGGCGAAGCACTCTCGCCAAGCTCGACATTTTTACTAGCTATGACGCCATCAAAAGGAGCTTTTAAAACGGCCTTTTTAAGATGATCATCTGCATTTAAAATGGCGATCTCAGCTGCTTGAACTCTTAGAGCTGCCTCATCAAATTTATACTTTACCTCATCAAATTCTTGCTTTGAAGTGACGTCCTTTACTTGACTAAATTTATTAAAGGTGCTTTTAGCAAATTCTTTGGCATTTTTGGCAAGTGCTAGGTCGCTTTTTGCCTTTTTCAGAGCGATCTCAAGGCTTGTTTGATCAAGGCTAGCTAAAGTGTCGCCCTTTTTAACGTGGCTTGAGACATCTACAAAAATTTTATCCACCTTGCCGCTGCTCTCAAATGCAAGCTTTGAGCTTTGCCTAGCATAGACTTCAAAATCAGCAAAAATCTCCTCCCTTGCAAATGAAAAGATGCAAAATATCATTAAAATTATCAGCTTTTTCAATCCCTAATCCTCTCTAAAATACTCTCGCCACTTTCAAAAAAATACTCCGCCTTTTTTATCTCCAGCTCGTCTTTCGCCCCTTCAAAAAGGCTAATAGCGTCAAATTTTTGCGAGAGTGCTTCAAGCAAGTCGCTATATCCCAAAAGCCCAGAGTTATACTTCTCAAAGCTCGCTCTAAGTGCTAGATCGCTTGCTTTTACATACTCATTTAGCGAGGCGATCTTTGAGCTAAGCGAAATGATCTCGTTTTGTAAATTTTTAAGTTTTGTCTCGTTTTCGCGCTTTTTATACTCTAAATTTAGTCTCGCCTCATCAAGCGCGATCTTGCTAGCTTGGCTCATCTTGCTAGTGGTAAAAAAGTCAAAAATTTTCCACCTAAAGCTAACGCCAAATTTATTGCCGTGCGTATCTTCTTTTAGATATTTGTCAAGATATGGGCGGTAAGCGCTATATTTGCCAAGGTCGATGTCGTAGTTATTTTTGTAAAATCCATAGGTGTCATAAAGCATGATTTGTGGCAAAAAGCCAGCTCTTGTCTCACTAAGCTTAGCCTCACTTAAAGATATATCTTGACTTAGCTTGTCAAGCTCAGCGTTTTTTGAAGCTAAATTTGAGCTAATCTCAGCCATTTTTGCCCCACTAAGTGGCGAAATTTGCTCGCCTGTTAGCAAATTTATCTCATTTAAAATTTGCTCCATTTTATTTTTATATTCAAGCTGTGTGCTGTTTGCCAAGTGGTATTTTGCCCGCACATTTTCTAGCTCATCTTTTGGGGCAAGTCCTGCTTTGTTTGCCTTTTCAAGCTTGTCTAAGACGCCTTTTAAGAAATTTGCCTGAGCGTTTTTGGCGGCTATTATATTTTCAAGTGCGCAGGCGTTAAAGTATAAATTTACAGCCTTAAAGGCAAGGTAGTTTTTGGCTTCATCGCTTGCGATAACGGCTTTGTTTTTTAAAAGCTGGCTCATCTTTAGCCTAGCCTCTCTAGCTCCACCATCATATAGTAAAAAATCAATCCTTGCTAGCACGCCAGCTGACTCTTTGGCGACTATGCTTGGGAAGGTGCTTGCGTTTTTGCCGTATGAGCCCTCTAGGCTGAGGCTTGGCAAATAGGCGCTTGATGTCGCTTCATCACTTAAATTTGCTCTTTTTAGTTCAAGCTCTTTGATCTTTGAAATTTCGTTTTGAGTGGCCTTGTTTGCTATCTCGCTTAAATTTGATCCAAATAGCGCCAAAGGCAAAAGTGCTAATAAAATTTTCTTCATCAGTGAAAGCTCTTTACGAGGTTTCCTATTAGTAAATTCCAGCCATCAACTAGCACAAAGATAAGTAGTTTAAATGGCAGCGAGATCATGACAGGAGGCAGCATCATCATACCCATCGCCATCAAAACAGAGCTTACGACCATGTCGATAACCAAAAATGGCAGGTAGAGCAAAAATGCTATCTCAAAAGATGTCTTTAGCTCGCTTATCATAAAGGCTGACATCGCGATGCTTAGCGGGATATCCTCGATATTTGCTGGATTTTGCAAATTTCTTATCCTAAAAAATAGCGCAAGATCCTTCTCTCTAGTGTTTTTCACCATAAATTCTTTAAAGGGCTTTAAACTCTTATCAAGCATCTCCTCATAGCCTATCTGCTCAGCTATATAAGGCTTTATGCCCTCATCGTAGCTTCTTTGACCAACTGGCTCCATGATGAAAAATGTAAGCACCATCGCAAGCGAGATAAGCACCGTTGAAGGTGGCACTTGCTGCGTGCCCATCGCTTGACGCAAAAATGAAAATACAATGACAAGGCGCAAAAAGCTCGTCATCATAAAAATGAGCGAAGGAGCAAGCGCAAGAGCAGTGAGGATTAGTAAAACATTTAGTGAATTTACAAGCTGCTCGGCATTTTGCGGTGAATTTAGGCTTAAATTTATAGTTGGTAGCGCAGGATCAGCGCCAAAAACCACACAAAACAAAACCGCTAAGCTAAGCAGTGCTTTCACGACTAATTCCTCGTATCAAGGATACTTTTCTTAGTAGCCTCTTTATTTTTTGGCTCAAGCGAGACGAAGTGAATTTCCACTCTATTGTTTTTAGCTCTGCCCTCGTCTGTGCTGTTGCTAGCGATCGGATCAAAAGAGGCCCTGCCAGAAGTGATAAGCCTCTCTTGTGGCACGCCATCGCTAACTAGCTCTTCAAGCACACTTAGCGCTCTTGCGGTAGAGAGCTGCCAGTTGTTTTTATATATAGAGTCTTTACTTGGATTTGTATTATCAGTGTATCCGATGATATCTGTTTTTACCTCATTTGGCATTTTGGCTATGATCATGCCTATTCGCTTTAAAAAGAGTTTCGCATCCTCGCCAGAAATTTCAGCGCTATCTTTGTCAAAGAGCATCGCAGCTGGAAGCCTAACGATAAAGCCATCCTCGCTCTCCTCCATCGTAATCTCAGGTGCCCCACTAGCCGTTAATAGCTCATTTATCTTTTTAACAGTCGAAGTAACCTCGTTTTGAGCGCCTTTTTGAGCTTTTGGCTTTGGAGTGCGTCTGCTTTCAGGGTCTGTCTCTTTTTCTACCTGACTATCTGGTCTTGCACCACCCTCTAGCACGCTTAGCGCACCAGCTAGTGAGCCAACAGCAGCCTCCATCTTTTTAGCATCCATTGTCGCCATAGAAAGGAGCAAAACGAAGAAGCAAAGTAGGAGCGACATAAGGTCACCAAAGGCAGCCAGCCACTCAGGCATACACTTTGGGCACTCTTCTGGTTTTATTAATTTACCCATTATTCAAACTGACTTTTTCTATCTTTTGGAGGTAAAAATGCTAAAAGCTTAGCCTCAAGTGTTCTTGGATTATCCCCTGCTTGTATCGCCATGATACCCTCTAAAATGACTTGCTTCTCAAGCGCCTCATCAGCATCGCGGATCGAGAGGATATTTGCAACAGGTGAGCCGATGATGTTACCTATCATCGCACCATAAAGTGTCGTAAGCAAAGCAACCGCCATAGATGGACCGATCGCACTAGGGTCTGACATGTTAAGAAGCATCGCAACAAGACCAATGAGCGTTCCGATCATACCCATCGCACCCGCAAAACCACCAACTTGCTCGAAAATTTTGATGTTATTTGCATGCCTTGTGCTAGTCTGATCGATATCGATCTCCAAAAGCGCTCTGATCGCATCTGGCTCATTGCCATCGACCGCCATTGAAAGACCTTTTTTTAAAAACTGATTTGATTCGTTATTTACTTCGCTCTCAAGTGCTAAGATGCCATCTCGCCTAGCTTTGGTTGAGTAATCAACTACTTTTTTTATAGTCTCAGGTAAATTTACAACAACTGATGGTTTAACAGCGACACCATAAAATTTACCAACACCTTTAAGCGTCTCCATCTTGAAGCCAACCATCATAACGCCGATAGTACCACCAAAAACGATCATCACAGAAGGGATATCGATGTATGGTCCTATACCAACGCCTATCGCCATTGATCCAAACAAAAGCACCAGGGTCAAAACCCAGCCGACGACGGTTCCTAAATCCATTTAAACTCGCTTTATTTATAAATTCTTAAGAATTGCTATTTTATTAGCTTTTTGTTGAAACAATCGTTAAATTAAAAAAAATGTTTGCCATTTTTTGCTACAATCTGCGAAATTTTTAACGTTAAAAGGCTTAAAAATGAACAATAATACTTCAATCATAATCCTAGCTGCTGGTCTTGGTACCAGGATGAAATCAAAACGCCCAAAAGTCCTATTTGAGCTATGTGGCGAGCCAATGATCATTCACATCTTAAAGCAAGCTTATGCGATCACAAATGACGTTAGCGTCGTGCTTCACTACGAAAAAGAGTTAATTAGCAAAAAGATAAAAGAAATTTTCCCTCAAACTAAAATTTTCGAGCAAGATCTAGCAAATTTCCCAGGCACTGCTGGCGCGATAAAGAGCGTAAATTTAAGCGGCGAAAAGGTGCTTGTCACTTGCGGCGATATGCCACTTGTTAGATCAACTGATCTTATGCGTCTAGCAAATGCCGAAGCAGATGTGGTTATGAGCTCATTTGAAGCGGCAAATCCTTTTGGCTACGGCAGAGTTATCATAAAAAACGGCAAAGTTGAGGCCATCGTCGAGCAAAAAGATGCGAGCGAAGCGCAGCTTGCTATAAAAAGCGTAAATGCTGGCTGCTACTGCTTTAAACGCGAGGCGCTAGAGCAAATTTTACCGCTCATAAGCAACCAAAACGCGCAAAAAGAGTACTACTTAACTGATGCCATAAAAATAGCAAATGAAAAGGGCTTAAAGTGCGTTGCAGTAAATGTTAATGAGCAAAATTTCATGGGGATAAATGATAAATTTCAGCTAAGCATCGCAGAAAAAATCATGCAAGATGAGATCAAGCAAAATTTGATGAAAGCTGGCGTTTTGATGCGCATGCCTGAGAGCATTTTCATAGACAGCAGGGCCAAATTTGAAGGCGAGTGCGTGCTAGAAGAAAACGTAAGCATCCTTGGCGAGTGCGTTATTACTGAGAGCATCATCAAAAGCTCATCGGTGATAGAAAGCAGCGTCATCAAAAACTCAGACATCGGCCCACTAGCTCACATAAGGCCAAATTCTGAAATCTCTGACACGCACATAGGAAATTTTGTCGAGGTTAAAAAAGGCGTTTTAAATGGCGTAAAAGCTGGACACTTAAGCTATCTTGGCGACTGCGAGATAGAAAGTGGCACAAATATCGGTTGTGGCACGATCACATGCAACTACGACGGCAAAGCAAAATACAAAACAAAGATCGGCAAAAACGTCTTTGTTGGCTCAGATACGCAGCTAGTTGCCCCTGTAAATATCGCTGATAACGTCATCATCGCAGCAGGAAGCACCATCACAAAAGACGTTGAGAGTGGCGCTCTAGCTATCAGCAGAGGTCGTCAAGAGAATAAAAGCGGCTTTTTTGAGAAATTCTTTGGCAAAGACGATGTTAAAAAATAAGAAAATTTTACTTGCCGTTTGCGGTAGTATCGCCTTTTATAAAGCTTACGAAATTTTATCTCTGCTTAAAAAGCAAGGCGCTGATGTTTATGTAGCTTTAAGTGACGGAGCGCTTGAATTTTGCAGTGTAAGCGGCTTTGAGGCACTAAGCGAGCATAAAATTTTAAGCTCACAAACGCAAAACTGGCAAGATGGCGTAAATCACATAGCCTACTCTAAAATGGATCTAGTCCTCATCGCACCTGCCTCGGTAAATACGATAAATAAGCTAACAGCTGGCATCTGCGACAATGTCTTTATGCAAACGCTAATCGCCGCCTCGCACGTACCTTTAGTCGTTGCCCCTGCTGCAAATAATAATATGATCGAGCATTTTGCTACGCAAAATTCGCTTGAAATTTTAAAGAAAAACGGCGCTTTAGTGGTTGAGCCAGTTCTTAAAACTCTAGCTTGCGGCGACGTTGGCAAGGGTGCTTTAGCAAGCCCTGAAGTGATAGTTGAAGCTGTCATTAAAAGGCTTAGCAGGCCACTTTTTGCTGGCAAAAAAGTGGTGATCACGGGCGGCGCAACAACCGAAAAGATAGATGATGTAAGAGCCATTACAAATTTCTCAAGTGGCAAGATGGCAAGAGCCTTGGCTAGAGCCTTTTACTACGCAGGTGCAGAGGTAAAACTGCTTGCTAGCTTTGAAACCGCAAACGAGCCATTTGATAGCTTTAAATTTAGCTCAAGTAGCGAGCTTTTAGAGCTTTGCAAGAGTGAGTGCGAGGGCGCAAATTTACTTGTAATGTGCGCTGCGGTGAGTGATTTTGTGCCCACAAAGATAGACGGCAAGATAAAAAAAGAGGACGTTAAAGAGAGCTTAAATTTAGACCTAAAGAGAAATGTCGATATTTTGCAAAACTTAAAAGAGCTTAAATGTAAAAAGATCGGCTTTAAGCTTGAAATCTCAAACGAAAACGCTCTAAAAAGCGCTAGATCGATGTTAGAGAAAAAAGGGCTTGATGCGGTTTGTCTAAATATCTTGGGTGAGAAAAATGGCTTTGCAAGCGAGCAAAACGAGGTAAATTTCATCACAAAGAGTGGTGAAATTTTATTGCCGCTTGCCTCAAAAGACGAGATCGCAGGGCGTATCGTGGAGCTAGCAGCAAATTTATGATAGAGCAAATCTCACGCGTCCAAAAGATAGCAAAAAACAGCCAAGCTCCGCTAGTAGCGATAAATTCGTCCTTGCCACTTAGCATTTTGGTGAGCCAAAAAGTCGGTTTTAACAGATATATCTTAAATTTCGCAAATAGAAATTTAAACACAAAAAGCGTAAAAGAGCTAAACGTAGGCTCTAGATACTGGGGCGAGGTGCATAGTCAGGGCGAAAACATCGTCATAAAAAATTTATACGAAAAACCAAAAATTTTAGATGAGGACGTTTTGGCTGACGGGCTAAATTTGATAGAAAATTTAGTAAAAAATGAGAATTTATCGTGGCTTTACAGCTATTTATTTAAAAACTTAAGCGAAGTTAAAACAAAAGATGAGATGAGAGTGCTGGCAAAAATGCTCTTTGCCCTGCAAGAAAACGTCGTGCATATACCATTTGCGTATAGCGGCACAAACGGCATCTTCCAGCTTAAAAAAGAGAAAAATGAGATGAGAGTTTTTCTTGTTTTTTCAAATTTTGCGCCGCTTATTTTTAAATTTAAAGATGAAATTTTGTGTGAGATCGCAACTCCATTTAGCAACGTCGCAAGCTTGCTAAAAAGCGAATTTGACGCCACAGTTTTGGTGCAAAACGTAAGCGCTCTTTGGAGCAAAAAAGAGCAGATAATTGACTTTAAAGGCTAGACATTGAACAAACTTAACCACCTCGCTATCATCATGGACGGCAACGGACGCTGGGCGAAAAAGCGTGGATTTTTGCGGACAAATGGGCACGAGGCTGGGGCAAATGTGGTGAGCGATATGTGCGAATTTTGCATAGATAATGGTGTGAAAATTTTAAGCCTTTACGCATTTAGCACCGAAAACTGGAAAAGACCGCAAAAAGAGGTTGATTTTTTGATGAATTTGCTTAAAAAATTTCTTCTTTTAAAGCGTGATGATTTTATAAAAAATGGGATCAAATTTAACACGATCGGCGATATCTCGCCATTTAGTGACGAGCTAAAAAATGAGATAGAGATCACCAAAGATGCAACAAGGGAAAATGCAAATTTGCTTTTAAATTTAGCTATAAACTACGGTTCAAAAGATGAGATCATAAGAGCTGTGCGAAAACTAAATTTAAAAGGCTGCGAGATAAATGAAGCGAGCCTAAATGCGGCACTTGATGAGAGTGAGCCGGTGGATCTTCTCATTAGAACTGGTGGCGAGAGCAGGCTTTCAAATTTCATGCTCTGGCAGGCAAGCTACGCGGAGCTATTTTTCACGCCGACACTTTGGCCTGACTTTGGCAAGGATGAGCTTGCAAGCATCGTAGCTAAATTTAAAGATATAGAGCGAAGATTTGGCGGAGTTTAGTGAGATAATGGATATTTTGGTCATCTTTTTTGCCGTTTTTGCTTTTGTTTTTGGCATCTGCGTGGGGTCATTTTCAAATGTGCTGATATACCGCTTGCCACGAAGTGAAAGCATAAATTTCCCAGCCTCACACTGTCCAAAATGCTCTCACAAGCTAAATTTTTATCACAATATCCCACTTTTTTCATGGCTATTTTTAGGCGGCAAATGCGCATTTTGCAAACAAAAGATAAGCCTTATCTATCCGCTGGTTGAGCTAGCCTCTGGGCTACTTTTTCTGATCTGCTTTTTTAAAGAGTGCGGCGAAATTTTAAGCGTAGAAACCTTGCTTTATGCGCTATTTTTAGGGCTTTGCTTTATCATACTACTAGCCCTTAGCGTCATAGACATAAGGTATAAAGCCGTGCCAGATCCGCTCCTTTTTACAGCGCTATTTTTTGCATTTGCCTATGCCTTGCTGCTTTTTATATTTAAAGGAAATTTTGCTCAAATTTTAAATTTAATCCTCTTTGGATTTATCTTTTGGGCGCTGAGATTTGTCGTGAGCTATGCGATGAAAAAAGAAGCCATGGGCAGTGCTGACATATTTATCGCAGCGATCATCGGAGCTATTTTACCTGCCAAGCTAGCCCTTGTGGCGATCTATCTGGCGGCACTTCTTACGCTTCCAGTCTATGCGCTCGTTCGCAAAAAAGGCTACGAGCTAGCCTTTGTGCCATTTTTAAGCCTGGGGCTGCTTGTCACCTACGCTTTTGACGGGCAAATTTTAGAAATTTTAAGGTTCATTTATGAGTAGAGTAAATAAATATCTTCTGTTTAACTTTTTAGGCACGTTCGCATCGCTATTTAGTACGCTTTTTTTGATCATGTCGATCGTCTTTTTCATCCAGATCGCGCGTATCACTTCATACATTGAGATCAGCTTTGGCGAGCTCTTTAAACTCTACTCATTTATGCTCCCACGCGTGCTGCTCTTTGTCGTGCCTATCGCGTTTTTCGTCTCACTTGCGATGACGCTTTTTAGGCTATCAAAAGAAAATGAAAGCATCGTTATCTTCACACTTGGTGGCTCGCCAAACAAAATAGCAAGATTTTTCTTAGCTTTTTCAGCCCTTTTAAGCGCTGCCTTGCTGGTAGTTGCCATCGTCATGATACCAATAGCCGCCCAGCTAAATGCAAATTTCATCGACTATAAAAAGACAGTCGCAAAGCTAAATTTAAAGCCAACCCAGTTTGGACAAAAATTCTCTGACTGGATGGTCTATGTGGGTAGCGAGGTGGAGGATAGCAATGGCACGACCTACAAAGATATCGTGATGTTTAACCCATTTGTCAAAGACTCACAACGCCTAATAACCGCCAAAAACGCAAAGATCATAAACGTGGGCCAAAGCGTAGAGCTCTCTTTAAACGAGGGCAAAATGTATGACATCAGAGACGAAATTTATCACCAAAGCAATTTCAAATCAATGAAGATAAGAACCGCCCAAAGCGAGGAGATAAGTGACGTTGGCAGCATCAAAGAGTACTGGATGGATGCAGCTAGCAGCGATAAACGCCGAAAAGACCTTAGCACCTACGTCCTAGTGGCTCTCTTCCCGCTTGCTAGCACGCTCTTTGCGATCAGCCTTGGCATCGTCACATATAGATACGAAAAGGGCATGGTCTATGTGGGCACTTTTGGCGTTTTGTTTGGCTATTTTACGCTCATAATGCTCTTTTCGTCAAAGCCAGCGCTTGCGATACCGCTCATATTTTTCGTATTTTTGCTAGCTGGCGTCTTGCTTTATAAAGCCAAGATCACACGAAGATACTGATGAAAATTCAGCTAATCTACAGCTACGATGGCTCGAAATTTCAAGGCTCACAGACCCAGCCGCACGAAAACGGCGTAGAGGATGAGCTTGCGCGCGCCCTAGCTCACGTTGGCATTTTCGAAAGAGTGGTCTCTAGCTCGCGCACCGACAAAAGCGTGCATGCAAATAACCAAAGCTCAAGCGTCGTTTGCGGCGATCACTTTAAAGACTTGAGACGCTTACGAGATCTTATAAACCGCCACGCACATCCAAGCATTCATATAAAACGCATAAATTTGGTGGATGATAGCTTTCAAGCGAGATTTGACGCGGTCGCAAGGTCGTATAGATATGTGATAGATCACGGTAAATTTGATGTTTTTAGCTCAAATTACAAGGTGTTTTTACCAAAATTTGATATCAAAAAAGCAAATGAAATTTTGAGAAATTTTATCGGCGAGCATGATTTTAGCGCATATATGAAAACTGGAAGCGACACAAAAAGCCCAGTGCGAGAAATTTACAAAGCATTTTGCTACACACACAAAGAGCAAACTATCATTGTTTTTAAAGCAAATGGCTTTTTGCGCGGTCAGGTGCGGCTAATGGTTGCAAATTTATTAAAGGCACTAAAGCAAAAAGACGGCAGCGAGCTCATCAAAGCTTCACTAAATGGACGTCCTGCTATAACTCGCATACCAGCACCTGCAGAAGGGCTATATCTAAATAGAGTTTTTTATAAATTTAACTAATCTCAAAAGTAGTCTGAAAATAAAATTTGTGGAGAAAAAGATGGTGCGCCCGAGAGAATTCGAATCTCTGACCTTTTGAACCGCAATCAAATGCTCTATCCAGCTGAGCTACGAGCGCACATGAAAAATTAAGTTGTGATATTAACCAAACTTTCCTTAAAAAGAGATTGTATTCATTTTAAATTTATAACCTTTTTAGTAAAATCCTTTGAATAAAAGGAGCAAAAATGAACGATTTTTTCGATAGTCTAAAAGAGATCAAAAAAGAGCTTACAAAAGAGCAAGGCGTGGCAAAAAAGCCCCAAAAAGAAGCCGCTTCTCACACAAAAGAGGAGGCGATCTTACACAAAGAACAAAAGCTAAGAGATGAATTTTTGGCATATACAAAAGATAGCAATATCAGGAAAATTTAACTTTGGAACGCTAGTTGCTTTAAATGGGGATATTTTGAATGGAGAAACCCATGAATATAACCCAAACTTTAGAATCTTTAAGCATTTTAACCGATAGCTACGCCCTTTTTTGCGAGCTTCGCGCACTGATAAGTAAAAATTTCACAAAAACACTAGCAAACAAAGACAAGATCATCTCTTTTTACGAAGAGAGCGAGATCCCACAGCGAAAATGCTTTTTAAAATTTCTAAAAAAACTTTACGAAAAACAGGGCAACGAGCTTGATGTAACCTTTGCAAAATACAAAACCATAAAACTATCTCTAGTGCAAAGAAACGCTCTGACAAACATCTACAACATCGACATTGAGTTTCTTAACGACGAGATGATCTTTACACTAAATAACACTCCAAGAGCTTTTGCTAGCTACATTTTGCAAAATTTTAAAGGCAATGAGTCTACATTTGATGAGAGAAATCATAAATTTAGCCTAAAGATAAAAAAAGAAAGCGATTTTGACTTGATAGAAGAGATCATTTCAAGACGCGAACATCTAAAATTTATAGTAAATTTTAACTACAATGAAGTCAAATTTAAAGAGTTCAAGAGAAATTACAAGATCCAAAACTCGGCCAAATTTAAAAGTCGCTTTAGCGCTTTGGCAAATTTGTTAGAAGAAAATTTTGAAATTTTAGGCTGTTCAAATAGCGACAGCTTCGAAACCGTAAGAGATAGCTACCTAGCCCTTGCTAAAATTTATCACCCAGACAGACACTCAAACAAGAGCGAAAGCATAAAAAACGAGTATAACACTAAATTTAAAAAGATCCAAGCAGCCTACGAGGCACTAAAACCATTTTTTAAAAACCAAGAGAATTTTATCAAAGTTGGCTAGATAAGACAACACTTAATATAAATTTAATCGGCGGTTTTTGCCTAAGAGCATTTATCGTTCTTGGAGCAATTTATATATTTTAATAAACTTTCTCCCTTTAAAACTAGGCCGGATATAATCCGACCTAGCTATCTAATCATTTCTCGCCAAGTGGCCAGTAAACAACTGGTTTAGCCCCAAGTCTTGCCTCACCATGATACATACCAAGTTTATCTTTAGTCCAAGCAAAGCCAGTCTTGCCAAACTTATCAATAGAGATGATACCACCACTACCACCTAGTGCTGCTACCTCTTTTACAGCCTCTTCGGCTGCTTTTTGCACATCTGAAGTTTTGTATTTATAAAGAGCTGAGACCTCATGAGCAGCATTTACACGCATGTAAATATCACCTGTGCCTGTGCAAGAGACTGCCACTGAGTCATTATCTGCATAGGTTCCAGAGCCAATTATCGGACTATCACCTATACGGCCAGTCATTTTATTTGTCATGCCGCCAGTACTGGTTGCTGCAGCTAGGTTGCCATTTTTATCAAGTGCTATCGCTCCAACAGTACCAAGATATGGTCGCTCATATAAATTTAGCGAAGTTTTCTTTGTCTTTTCACTATCAAGCATTAGCTTTTGTTTCTCTTTACCCCTTTGGAGTGCGTCATATCTAAACTGTGTGAAAAAGTACTTTTGATCGACCATCTCTAGACCGTTTTCTTTGGCTAGCTTGTCAGCTCCCTCGCCAGCAACAAGCGTGTGCCAGGTCTTGTCCATTACGACTCTTGCGCCAAGGATCGGATTCTTGATATGTCTTGCCATCGCAACTGCGCTTGCTTTTTTAGTAGAACCGTCCATAATAGAAGCATCTAGCTCATTAAAGCCATCAGCTGTAAATACTGCGCCCTTGCCAGCATTAAAATTTGGATCGTCTTCTAACACCATAATGGCTGCCGTAACTGCATCCATCGCGCTACCGCCTTTTTCAAGCACTGCTTGACCGGCCAAAAGCGCCTTTTTCATAGGCTCTTCGCGCACTTTAAACTCATCTTTGGTAAGCTCAAGTCCGCTAGTGCCACCATGTATGACAATAACTGGGCTAAATTTATCCTCTGCGTTTAAGAGTGAGCCTGCGAATAAGGCAACGCCAGCTGTTACCAAAACAGCTTTTGAAAATGCTAGTTTCATACGCTCTCCTTTAAAGAAATTTGATAAATCTTAAAAAAATAATATAACTTAATAATTTTTGTTTAGCTTAATATAAGTATACGCTTTTGCATGAGGCAGTGTTAAATTTAATAAATTTAGCATCGTGTTCGTTAGTATGTAATAAAACTTTAACAAGAACGATAAATACATAAACTATCAACACGTCACCTCAAAAATAACTTTTTGAAGATCAGCTTAGAGGTCATGCTAATATCAAATAGCTAAGGTTCAGCATTTTTAATAAGCAATAAAATAAATATCACATAACAGAAAACCAATTAGACAAGTTGTTGGTCTGATATTTGTGCGATAGGTGACGAATGTAATTAAATAATCAACAACCCTAGCACAAAGCATTGTGTTTACACACCAAAAACACACAATTACAGCATGCAGCACAAAATAAAAGGCCGCTAAACCAATAATATAAAAATAAAAATAAAAAATTTAATATTTAGACAGGAAGCAACAATGATAAAAAAAGGATTAAATAATACAAGAATTAAAGCAGATTAACAACAAAGCCCGCAACGACCTACTTTTCCAACATCCCAGTAAGGGAGAGTATCATCAGCCAGGACGAGCTTA
>JAHAKU010000025.1:0-4382 GCA_018371535.1 Campylobacter concisus | reverse complement strand
GTGGGTGAACGACCGCCTTTAGAGGATACCAACTGCTTGGTATCCGTGCGGGAGAGAGTGAGCGAAGCATATCGCTAGCGATGCGAGCGATGGGTGGCTACTCAGGGAGAAAAACCAAAATTTAGATCGCAGACTTGCGATCTTAGTCTTTAGTGTGGGATCAAACCGATGGGGTTTGTCGGAGCATAGGCTTTGCCTAGGCGAGAAGTTAAAGATAATAAAAGGAGAAAACAATGAACGAGAACAGACGAGATTTTCTAAAAAAAGGTGCAACAGCGCTTGCAGCTACACCTTTGCTTTCAGGCGTAACAGCTTCAAATTTGTTTGCTGATGAGGTTAAAAAGGGCGTTGTAAAAAATGGCGAAACTCTTACAGCTGCTCACTGGGGCATGCTAAAAGTTACAACTAAAAACGGCATCGCTGTAAAGTCAGAGCCTATCCAAAAGACAAGTGAAATTTACAACCCACTTCAGCACTACACACCAGATATGATCTACAAAAGTCGTATCAAACACACAATGGTAAGAAAGAGCTACCTTGAAAACCCAGATAGCCCAAAACCAGAGCTTCGCGGCATCGATGAGTGGGTCGAAGTGCCTTACGAAGAAGCGATCAAACTAGTTGCTAAGGAGCTTAAAAAAACAAGAGCTCAAAAAGGTTTAGAGAGCGTTTTTGCAGGTAGCTACGGCTGGAAATCAAGCGGCAATGTGCATAACTCAATAATTTTACTTCATAGATTTATGAACCTTAGTGGCGGCTTTGTTGGCTCGCTAGGCGACTACTCAACAGGCGCTAGCCAGATCATCATGCCTCACGTTGTAGGTAGCATCGAGGTCTATGAGCAGCAAACTAGCTGGCCAGTCGTGCTAGAAAACTCAAAAGTCGTAGTCATCTGGGGTGCAAACCCACTTGCGACACTTCGTATAGCTTGGACAGCGACTGATGAACAAGGCTTTAAATACTTTGAAGAGCTAAAAAACAAAAAAGATATCAAAGTGATCGTGATCGATCCTATCAGGTCTGAAACAGCGCAATACTTCGACAAAGCTCAGTGGATCGCTCCAGTGCCAAACACCGACACAGCGATGATGCTAGGCATGATGCACTACCTATATGAAAGCGGCAAATACGATAAAGAATTTATCGAAAACTACACTTATGGCTTTGATAAATTCCTCCCATATCTACTAGGCAAGACAGACAACACTCCTAAAAATTTAGAGTGGGCGAGCAAAATTTGTGGTATCGACAAAGATACCTTAAAAGAGCTAGCTGATACGTTTGTAAGCAACCGCACAATGCTAATGAGTGGCTGGGGTATGCAGCGCGCTCACCACGGCGAGCAACCACACTGGGCGATGGTAACGCTAGCTGCTATGATCGGTCAGATCGGACTTCCTGGTGGAGGCTTTGGCTTAAGCTACCACTACTCAAACGGCGGCGCACCAACATGCAAAGGCGCAGTCATCGGCGGTGTAAATAGCGCAAGTGTGGGTAAATTTAACGAAAAAGGCGAGTTTATCGGCACTGATACGGGCGAATTTGACAAACACGGTCGCTTCGTCGCAAAGGCAGCTGCAGTAGCAGGCACAGGTCAAAGCTGGCTACAAAAAGCAACCAACTACGCTTTCCCAGTAGCTCGTATCGCTGATGCGTTGCTTCACCCTGGCAAAGTGATAGATCATGATGGCAAAAAGATCACCTACCCAGACATCGACTTTATCTACTGGGTCGGCGGCAACCCACTAGTGCATCACCAAGATACTAATACAAATTTAAAAGCATGGAGAAAGCCAAGAACCGTTGTCGTTCACGAAGCTTACTGGACACCGACAGCAAAAATGGCTGATATCGTCTTTCCAGTCACTACAGAGTATGAGAGAAACGATATCACGATGACAGGTGACTACTCAAATATGAACATCGTACCAATGAAACAAGTCGTTGAAAAATACCGCGAGGCAAAAGATGACTATCAAATTTTCACTGATCTTTGCAAGGCTTATGCTAAAAATTTAGTCGTTGCCTATACAGATAACGGCAAAGATGAGTTTGACTGGATCAAAGAGTACTATGATGCAGCCTATGCTCAGGTCAAGGCTGTGCCAGAGCTTGCAAGCGATATGAAACCATTTGAAGAGTTTTGGAATGAAAACAAACCAGTCACATTTGCCTCATCTCAAGATAGTGATAATTGGGTAAGGCTTGGCGAGTTTAGAGAAGATCCTGTGCTAAACGCTCTTGGAACGCCTAGCGGTCTTATCGAAATTTACTCAGATACGATCGAGAAAATGGGCTATGACGACTGCAAAGCACACCCAACTTGGTTTGAGCCGATCGAGTGGCTAGGCATGAAAGATAAACCAGCAAAATACCACATGATAAGCTCTCACCCAACTGACCGCTTGCACTCACAGCTAAGCCAAACTTCACTTCGTGAGAAGTATGCTATCGCTAATCGCGAGCCAGTGTGGATAAACGAAAATGACGCAAAAGAGCTTGGCGTAAAAACAGGTGATTTGGTGTGTGTATTTAACGCTCGTGGCGAGGTGCTAGCGGGTGCTTATGTCACCAAAAACATCAAAGAGGGCGTTGTAAAACTAGCTGAGGGCGCTTGGTATGATGGATTTGATAGTGGCATCTGCAAAAACGGCTCTGCAAACGTGCTAACCATAGATATCCCAACAAGTAAGCTAGCAAACGGCAACATCAGCCACACAGCTCTTGTAAATATCAGAAAATATCAAGGCGATGAAGCACCAAAACTTACAGCGTTTTCTGAGCCAAAATTTTCTAAATAATTTCAAAGCAGGGGAGTGATCTCCTGCTTAAATTTATCTTTGCTTATAAAATAATTTTAACTACTTTTTCAAATTTATCTATCCATTTTCGTAAATTTTAGAGAAAATTTAAATATTTTTTATTAATTAATATTATTTATTTGTAATTAAAATTTTCTTAAATCACCTAAAATAGGGCATTTGTTTTGTAAAGTAAAATTATTGTTGCTTAAATGTAATTTACATTTCCAAGTTATATTTAATTATTAAAGTAATAAAATCCGCTTCGTTTTTGGGAGAAACAGCCAATATAACGTATCTTGTAATGCAAAGGAATGAAAAATGAATAATCTAAGTATAAAAATAAAGATCCTACTAATTGTAATTTTAAGTCTTATTTGTTTAAGTGCGACAAGTATTTATATTTTAAATGGAGTTTTTAAGACTAGAAGCCAAGCTGTATCAAGCCTTAATACAGCTGAAGACATCATAAAACAAAGTGAATTTATCCATGAACTTCAAAAAGAGCGCGGTTATAGCGCAGGCTTTATAGCTAATGGCAGAGATGCTGATAAAAATTTAAAAGAGCAAAGAGCTAAAGTTGATGGCGTTTTGTCTAAACTTTCTAACAAAGATGAACTTTCAAGTGAGCTTAATAGCATAAGAGCCAAAGTAGATAACAAAGAAAGTTTTGCTCTCATAGCTCCTAAATTTCACGATATGATCGAAAATACACTTATCTTTGAAAATTCCCTCGCAAGCAGCTCTGAGCCTGATATGAAAGATAACTTGGCTAGAATTTTTAGCATATCAAAGATCAAAGAGTATTTTGGTATCACAAGGGCGGTGCTAAATGCTGCCTTTATAAAACATAGCATCGATAAAAACACATACGTAAATTTAGTTTCATTTAACGCAAATATCAAAAATCTCTTAAATGACTACATGAAATTTAACGCAGGCACATACGCAGATAGCTTGCAAAAGGAGATCTTGCAAAGTGATGAGTTTCAAAAGATAGATGATATCATCAAAAGTGCTATCGCTACTCCAGATGAGACAGCTAGCAAGTTCGAAGCAGCTAGCTGGTTTCAAAGCATCACAAATTTGATCGATAGCTTTAGAAGCTATGAGCTTTACTTGTTAAATGATATGAAAGATAAAGCTTTACAAGATATGAGCAAAGCTGGCAACTTAGCTGTTTCTATGGTTATTTTGCTTGCCTGTTTTATACTATTGCTTGTTTTGGTTTCATTTTTTGTCGGTAAAAATATCATCTCAGGTATCGATAGCGTAAAGGGCGGGCTAAGCGAGTTTTTCTTATATCTAAACAACAAGACAAATTCTGCCAAACTTCTAAGCTTAAAAGGTAAAGATGAAATTTGCATCATGTCTTCTCTTATAAATGAAAACATCCAAAAGATACAAACATCTAAAGAAAAAGAGAACACCTTCATCCAAAAAGCCAACACCTTTGTAAATGAGATAAAAGATGGCAACTACGAAGCAAGCTTAGAAGCAGATACTAATAACCCAGCTCTAAACCAACTAAAAAGCACATTTAAAGATCTACAACTTGCTCTTAAAAATGCAATCTCAAGT